>JBFMDU010000023.1:0-43194 GCA_040753815.1 Chloroflexota bacterium | reverse complement strand
AACAGGAATGAGCAAGGTAGACTGATCTACACAAATCCTGAAGATGAAGAGGCCGCGAGAGGATTGGGGTTATTATAGTGAAAAAGATTGGATTGTCCTTGCGAGAATTAATGGGGTGGGGCATCTAGATGACGCCGGTCGCAAAGATACTCATAATAAGTTACAGCAGTATTTTCCTCATTGTTGGTATCAGTCTGGTCGTGCTGGCTAACCGGTTGCTGGACTGGTCAGATAGAACCTTCAACCCCGTGCTGGAGAGGCTTCTAAAAGCCACCGCAATGTGGCAGGACGAATACAAGCCTCAAACCCCAAGAGCATTACGTTTCTTCTTCCTATGGTTCCTGAGGCTATCTGGAGTATTGTTCGCACTAGCTTCTGCTTACACAATCTATACCGTGCTTAGGCAATGACTTTTCAGAAGTACCCGACAAGGCTTGGGGTTGATAGCAGAGCTATCGATGTGTAGTGTTGAGATTAACCAATTGCAACGCCGTCAACTGCTGTTTGTGAGGGCCGTGCAGGCGATTTTCTTATCTTCTGCCATAGTTTCAATCCCCTTCTGGTGGACTCTTTCACTGTTGGGTTTTGAACCATCCCTTAAAGACGATAACTCTGCCGTGTTTATTGTGACTACTATATTAGGTCTCTTTACGACTGGATGTCTTGCTACTGGTATGTTATGGCCAAGGCTTACAGGCTGGTACAAAGAGCCGGCTACGGCCAATACCCATAATGATACTCGTGTCCTGCTTGGTCATATTTTCCGGATAGCTTTATTTGAGTCGGTTGTGGCCTATGCTACTGTCCTGCAACTACTAGGTGGTTTGTGGTATGTCTCACTACCTCCATTGGTTCTTGGTACTGCGGCGTTGATTCTGACGTTTCCAACCGACAGTCGATGGGCTCAATGGCACCAACGTGACTCGGCTAAAGTCAACCCACATTAAGTATAAACAACGGCAACATGACCGCCCGTGGCTCACACACTCTCACTTGGACTATTGAGAACCAGCTTGCGTCGTACTATGATGGAAGTACCACCACGACCTATGTCTACGACGGCAACGGCCAGAGAGGCAAGAAGACAGTCGGCGGGACAACGACGCTTTACGTGAACAAGTACTACGAAAAAACTGGCGACACCGTCACCACCAGCTACTATCTTGGCGACCGCCTGGTGGCACACACTTTGGAAGACTGGATACTGGCCTGCCTCAAGTTAGGTCACACACCGCGGTCTATGGTATAATGACCGCCAACCAAATAACCACGTGAGGTAACAACTATGGCCGGACCGGTTGCCATCAATCAGGCGGATTTCAAGCAGGCGGTGCTGGAGGCAAAGCTTCCAGTGCTGGTCGATTTCTGGGCCGAGTGGTGCGGGCCCTGCCGCGCCGTAGCGCCCGTTGTCGAAGAACTCAGCAAGGAATATTCGGGCAAAGTCGACTTTGCCAAGATAAACGTTGACGAGAACGCTACCCTGGCTTCACAGTACGGCATCATGAGCATCCCGACGCTCATCCTCTTCAAGAAAGGCAAGCCAGCGGAGCAGATTATCGGCTTTCGCCCCAAGACGGAACTGAAGAAGCTCCTGGATAACCATCTCAAGTAAGCCAACAGCAACCCCGGGTACGGGTGGAGGGGCCAATTACCGCGCAACACAAGTTTTCCGTTTGCGTCTTGACAGGCGCAACATGAGGTCAATATAATAAGAAGAAACCCGCACTTTTTGCCTCTCGTGTTTCTGTTATCCATTGCCCAGTTTTTCGTTTGGCAGATTTTTAACACCATGATACTTCTATGGCTAAATACATATTTGTAACCGGCGGCGTCGTCAGTTCCGTAGGCAAAGGAATCAGCGCCGCATCAATCGGCCGCATTCTCAAGAGCCGGGGCATATCCGTTTCGGCGCTTAAAATCGACCCATACCTCAATGTCGACCCCGGAACGATGTCGCCCTACCAGCATGGCGAGGTCTTCGTCACCAAGGATGGCGCCGAGACCGACCTCGATCTGGGCCACTACGAGCGCTTCATCGGCGTTGACCTGACGTCAGCGTCAAATGTGACTTCCGGCCAGATTTATTCGGCGGTCATCGCCGGGGAGCGCCGCGGCGATTTCCTCGGCGGGACCATCCAGGTAGTACCGCACGTTACCAACGAAATCAAACGCCGCATCCGGCTGGTGTCCGAGGAATCCCGGGCGGATGTGGTCATTGTTGAGGTCGGCGGCACTGTCGGCGACATCGAAGGCCAGCCCTTCCTGGAGGCCATCCGCCAGATGAGGAAGGACGAAGGACGGGACAACGTCCTTTATGTCCATGTCACCTACCTGCCGTTCATCAGCACTACCGCTGAGCTCAAGACAAAGCCAACCCAGCACAGCGTCAACGAACTGCGACGCATCGGCATCCAGCCGGACATGATTCTCTGCCGGAGCGACCAGGAAATCCCGGAAGGCGTCAAGGCCAAAATATCACTCTTTTGCGACGTAGACCGCGAGGCGGTCATCCCGATGACGACCGCTGAGTCAATCTATGAAGTCCCGCTACTGCTCGAAGATGCCGGGGCAGGCAAGCTCATTGTCGAGAGGCTGGGCCTGGCCGCGAAGGACGGCGACCTCAACGAATGGCGTCAGATGGTCAATGACTTAAAGTCCCCCAAGGAACGGGTCACGGTGGCGCTGGTTGGGAAATACACCGAGCTTACCGATGCTTACTACTCGGTGCGCGAGGCACTGCGCCACGCCGCGAGGGTTCTCGACCGGCAGGTAAACATCCTCTGGATATCCTCCGAAGAAGTCGAGGCCAAGGGGGCCGAGACTCTGCTCAAATCGGTGCAGGGCATTCTGGTCCCCGGCGGCTTCGGCTACCGTGGCATCGAAGGCATGGTGATGGCGGCCTGGTTCGCCAGGGAGCGAAATGTGCCGTACCTCGGCCTGTGCCTCGGCGTTCAGGTGCTAGCAATTGAGTTCGGGCGTTACGTCTTCAAGTGCGATGACTGCAACTCCTCCGAGTTCAATCCCAGGACAAAGTACCCGGTTATCGATCTCCTGCCGGAACAACACCATGTCCGGCAGATGGGCGGCACCATGAGACTGGGCACCTATCCGTGCCATCTAACGCCGGGGACAAAGGCGGCGGCGGTATATGGGGAAGCAGTGGTATACGAAAGACACCGGCACCGCTACGAATTTAACAACCAGTACCGTCCCGAGCTTGAGAAGGCCGGCCTGATAGCCAGCGGACTTTCACCGGACGGCCAGCTTGTCGAAATCGCCGAGATCAAGGACCATCCATGGATGGTCGGCTCCCAGTTCCATCCCGAGTTCAAGTCGCGGCCGGACAAACCGCACCCGCTTTTCGTAGGATTCATCAAGGCCGCCAAGGAGACCCTAATCGAGGGCGCGCAGACGGCCCTCAGCCTGCAATAGCTTTACAGAGACTGTTTTTCATAATAAGGAGGAAATACTGAATTAGGTTCACTATAACTTCCCTGGTCCGCGCAGAAGAGGCAGGTATGAGCATTCAAAGGACGACTCGTTTCCTCTTCGCGCCTGATAGGTGAAGGTAAGGGTGGGCTAATGGGGGTAAAGAAGAAATGATGAATTTGAGCTATTCCGAACTAGAAGCAAAGACCCGCGAGGAACTGATCGACCTGTCCAAGGACCAGAATATCCCGGGCTTCTCGACAATGAAGAAGCAGGACATGCTTATGAAACTGCTCCAGGTACAGGCCGAACAGCAGGGACTGATGTTCCTGAGCGGCGTACTGGAGATTATGGACGAAGGCTATGGCTTCCTGCGCCAGGAGAGGTTCCTGCCAAGCCCCAACGACGTCTACGTCTCAAGCTCGCAGATCCGCCGCTTCAGCCTGAGGAGCGGCGATACGGTTTGCGGACAGGCGAGAGCGCCGCGCGAGGGAGAGAAGTACTACTCGCTCCTCCGGGTCGAGGCGGTTAACGACATTGACCCGGAGCGGGCTAAAGAACGCCCCCACTTCGGCGAGCTTATCCCGACTTTCCCCGACCATCTTTTCGACCTGGCGGAGGGACAGAACAGCCTGGCCACCCGGCTGATAACTCTGGTCGCCCCGATAGGGCGCGGCCAGCGCGGACTCATCGTTTCACCGCCGAAAGCGGGCAAAACGATGCTTCTCAAACAAATCGCCAACGCCATCGTGGCCAAGTACAACGACGTCCACATCATGATCCTCCTCATCGGCGAGCGCCCCGAGGAAGTCACCGATATGAGAAAGAACGTCCGGGCTGAAGTCATTGCCGCCACTTTCGACGAGCCGGTGGAGAACCATACTCGAGTCGCCGAGCTCGCCCTGGAACGGGCCAAGCGTTTAGTTGAAGGCGGAAAGGATGTTGTCATCCTGCTTGACGGCATCACCCGCCTTACCCGTTCCTACAACCTGGCCATGCCGCCCAGCGGGCGAACCCTGTCCGGCGGCATCGACTCAATCGCCCTCTACCCGCCCAAGAGGTTCTTCGGGGCGGCGCGCAACGTTGAGGGCAACGGCAGTCTTACCATTCTGGCCACGTGCCTGGTTGATACCGGCAGCCGCATGGACGACCTCATCTACGAGGAGTTCAAAGGCACCGGCAACATGGAACTTCACCTCGACCGCCGTCTGGCCGAGAAACGGGTATTCCCGGCCATAGACATCACCAGAAGCGGCACACGCCGCGAGGACTTACTGCTTGACCAGCAGACATTGAAGCAGGTCTGGCTCCTGCGGCGCATGACAGCCATGATTGCCGAGGACTCTCCGACCGCCACCGAGGTAACCGAGCGCGTCCTGGAACGCATGGCAAAAACCCAAAACAACCAGGAGTTCCTGACCAACCTCGCCAAGGACTCATAGTCCACACCCGAGCGAGTTGCTTCTAAACCTCCTTGACTTTGCTTACGTTTATATTATTATACGTAAGCAGAGCGTGAGTGCGTCACGATTGCTTTTAATGCTACCTTCGGAGGTTACGAAGTGACTATAAGAAAAGCCGTCATCGGCCTTATCCTGTTCAGCCTCATTTCAATGTCTCTCCCCGTCCTGCCGGTAGCCGGCGCCGCGACAGCCATCGGAATCTCACCATCCCAAGCCCGTGTTGGAGAATCAGTCAGATTTACCGGAAGCGTTGACTACGCTGGCGACCGCTATGAGCTATACTGGGAATCCATAATCCCCGCGAACCTGCTTGCCCGCGGCGTGACTGTAACTACGGCCGCATCTATCGAGTTCACCGTACCCGAAGCACCCCGCGGCGCCCACACCGTCATTCTCAAAGACCTGGAAGACAACAGCACAGCCTCCACCACCCTGACGATACTGCCGAACCTGGACCGTCTTGAACCAACCAGCGGCGCAACCGGTACAAAAATCACCGTTCATGGCACAGGCTTCTCTACAAATGAGTCCGGCATCAGGGTCCTTTACGACGGGACGGAGCTTGCCGTATCCACCAACGCTAATAATAAGGGCAGTTGGTCGCTCTCGTTTGATTGTCCGCCAAGCGACAGGGGCAACCACGCCATTACCGCCCGCGGGTCGGCGACACAGCCCGCTGAGACGGTGCCGCTGATATTTACAGTGAGTCCCAGGTTAAACATCAATCCGTCTTCAGGCACATCCGGCACATCGGTCACCATCAACGGTAGCGGCTTCGTCCAGTATGAAGCCGGCATCACCGTAACCTTCGATGGGAACGTTATCAAGAACGACATTAGAGCCGATAATAAAGGCTCATGGGCCCATACTTATGTAATACCGGCAGGCACAACCAAAGGCGTCCACACCTTTGCTGCCTACGGCCCGAGCACCCTCGCCTCCGAAGTGAACAATGCCACCTTTTCCACCGCCGCTTCAATCACGATACAGCCGAATTCCGGGGCTGTCGGCGGTATCATCAACGTATCCGGCAAAGGCTTCTCACCAAACGAGACCGGTATCGAGATCACTTTTGACGGCTCGCTCATCAAGGAAGGCGTAATTGCCGATGCCAGCGGCAACTGGACAGTCACCGTGTCAATACCGTTGCGCAATAAAGGCAACCACTCTATCCGTGCCGGCGGACCTTTTACCAACATCAGCGATGTGCCGGCAGTGAACTACACCATCAACCCGACTGTTTCACTTTCACCGCCGGCCGGCCCGCTCGGCACCGAAATCACTGTCAGAGGCACCGGTTTCGACCCGAGCCGCGCCATCAGCATACTTTTTGACAATAAGCCGGCGGCTGTTGAAGCAACAACAACCCGCGATGGTTCTTTCCAGACCAAGTTTACGGTCGCCGAAGGTAAGGCCGGCCCCAGAACCGTCGTCATAAGCGATGACGCCGGCAGCAGTTTCCAACTTTCGTTCTCGATTGAAAGCGAGCCGCCGCCGGCACCACAGCCTGTCACACCCGAGACAGATGTCCGCTTCACCTTTTTCGGCGGGGCCACGGTGACCTTTGAATGGTCGGCAGTGCAGGACCCCAGCGGCATCAGCTATGTCTTCGAGTTGAGCCGTGCGGCCGATTTTACCAGCCCGCTTATCTCCAAATCCGGGCTTCTGGAGACATCCTATTCGCTTGGCCCCAAGGAAACGCTTGACTTCGGCGACTTCTACTGGAGGGTACGGGCCATCGACCATGCCGGCAACCAGAGCGCCTGGTCGGCCGTTCGCAGTCTCAGGGTCGGCGTGATGCCGGTGTGGGTATTCGTACTGATTATTGTGGGCACAGTGGTGGTGTTCGCCGGTGTACTGTGGTACTTATGGGGCAAGCGCGGCAGGTACGACTTCTAGCGTGCAACTTAGTTGCTTAGCCCGGCGGCGATGCTGGCAGTTACCCGGGCAGCAGCCTGGGAGGTGCCGCTCTTGACGCCCCACTCGCCTCCAGGGAGAGTGGACAGGATATTGACGCCGGGGGCAGTGGTGCTGACGGCGGTCCCGCCGTTGGACCAGGCAGTGATTTTCCCCTGGCTGTTGACAGCGCCGACCGAGACGACTCCGGGGTAAGCGGCCGGGTAGGCCGGAGCGGCGGCGCCGCTGTTGCCGGCGGCAGCGACGACGACAATTCTCTTCTCAATAGCCAGAGCGACGGCCTTCTCAAGGTCCTCGCTGGTCTCTTTGACCGCAAGGCTTATATTGATGATTCTGGCGCCGTTCTCGACCGCCCAGATGATGCCCTTCGCTATCGTTTCCGGGCTGGTAATGCCGTTGTCGCCGGCAACCTTGATATTGAGGATTTCAACGTTACCGGCATTGCTGGCGATGATGCCGGCGATATGAGTGCCATGTCCCTGAACATCGGTTTCGGTCCTGGAGTCGGTCAGGTTTATGCTTGCGGTCACTCTGCCGTTCAGTGCGGTATGGGTGGCATCGATCCCGGTGTCAAGGACGGCGACTTTGACGGCGGCGGCCGGGGCGGCGGCCTGGACGGTAGCGGCGGCGCTGAGGGTGAGACCGAGGACGATAACGGCAACCAGTACCAGGTTCCGGGTCGCTCTCTTTATTGCCTTTAGTTCCTTCATTTCGCCGCCTCACTCGATCGTTTCTAATTCGAGTTTAGAAGGCGGCGCTCACGTTCCCGGCAAAGGCATAAAGCGAGCCGTCACATGATGCTCAATAAGGCCTTACATATCGGGCAAATTGACCACCTGCTTTCCTACAACATTGTCAAAGCCGGTTTCACAAATGGGACAGGGAGGTTTGAGATTAGAATCACCGGGCCATGATTTTGTGATGAATTGGTGAGAAGGGATGAGGTTCTTCACATAATTTCGTATAATATGGTTCGCGCTGGCTGCCATCGGCTGCCCGGTGCTAGTTTGAATGTATGATGTGTTTGCATCATTGCCCGGGCGATAAAACGTGCCCCAAGGTTTGGTGCTCGGTAATATGAACTACTATGCCGGTCTGGATATTGGCGCCGTCGCCGTCAAGCTGTGCCTTATCGGCGGCGATGGCAAGGTTGTCAGGTACGATACCGAGAGAATCACTTCCAATGCCAGGACGGCCGTTAATGCGTTGCTTGGCAGGGTGGGGGACCTCAGCCGGATTACAGCCATTGGTGTGTCGGGTACGGGAAAGGCCATCGCCCCCAGGGAACTTAATTGGACCGAATACAGCAGTTCCCTGGCCATAGCCTCCGGGCTTCTTAGCCACCACCCTGATGCCGGGACTATTGTCCAGATTGGCGGACAGAGCTCATTCGTCATTCAGCTTGAAGACGGCCTGAAGAAGCCATGGAAAGTGGCCTCCAATCCCCTTTGTGCCGCCGGTACCGGCCGGTTCCTTGAACAGCAGGCATACCGGCTTGGCATCAGTATGGATGATTTTGCCCGGCTGGCGCTCGAGTGCGAGGGCAACGTGCCGCGCATCGCCGCCAGGTGCAGTGTCTTTGCTAAAAGCGACCTGATACATCTTCAGCAGAAAGGCGTCCAGTTGCCGGCCATGCTCTACGCGCTGTGCGAAAGCATCGCCCGCATGGTCGCATCATTGCAAAAAGGCGCTTTTGAAGAGCCCGTCTATTTCGTCGGCGGCGTTGCCGCCAATGGGGCCATCGTCAGAGCACTTGACGAAGTCTTCTCGGCCAGGAACGGCCGCGAAGTCCGCGTAATCGTTCCCGAGGATGCCCTCCACGTCGAAGCCCTCGGCGACGCCCTGCTTTCAATCGGCAAGCATTCCGACGTCCGTCTCTTGCCGGATACCGGTACCGGCCAGCGTTATTTCGAGACAGCAAAGCTGGAAGAGACTGCAGTCCCCGAGCCGGTGGCCGGGCTGGTGGTGAATACCCCCTGCTGCGGTTACCTCGGTGTTGATGTCGGCTCCACCAGCACCAAGGCGGTTGTCCTTGACGAGTCAGGCGAAAAGATATTAGCCAAAAACTACATCATGACCGCCGGCCGGCCGGTTGACGCCGTCCGGCAGGTCTTCCGGAACCTGCTGAAAGATGGCGTGGCTAACGTCACGGTGGCCGGGGTCGGGGTTACCGGCTCGGGCCGCTACCTGGTCGGCAGTTTCATCGGGGCGGACCTGATCAGAAATGAGATTACCGCCCAGACACGGGCCGCCGCGGAAATAGACCCCGATGCCGATATCATCGAAATCGGCGGCCAGGACTCCAAGCTGGTCATCAAGCGGAACGGCACCGTGGTTGACTATCAGATGAACAAGGCCTGCGCCGCCGGCACCGGAAGCTTCATCGACGAGCTGGCGGAGATGCTCGGTGTCCGGGTGACTAATGGCGATTTCGCCCGCCTGGCCTTCAAAGCACCGCATACCATCGATCTCGGGACCAGGTGCGCCGCTTTCATGGGCCAGTCTGTGGCTTCAGCCCTTCAGGAAGGAGTCTCACTCGAGGTAATCACCGCCAGTCTGGCTAACTCCATCGCCAGGAATTATCTTTCCAAAGTAGTTGGTACGCGCAAGCTCGGCAATAGAGTTATTCTCACCGGCGCCGTCTTCTACAACGAGGCAGTCGTTGCCGCCTTCCGGGAGCAACTGAAAGGCAAGAAACTGACCGTAGCCGAGCACCGCGAGGTCAGCGGCGCTATTGGCGCCGCTCAGCTGGCTATGGAAGCAATGTCCAGGCAGAAATCGAAGTTCAAAGGCTTCCAGCAGATTATCGAAAGCGAGCCGAGCCTCTCCACCTTCATCTGCAAGTCATGCGACAACAACTGCACTATTACTCAAATGAAAGTCGCCGGCGAGAAGCCGACTTTCTACGGAAGCCGCTGTGACAAGTATGACAGCGCCCTGGCCCAGACCCGAAGGGAGACCTTCTTCGACGAACGTGAAAAACTCCTGTTCCGCGAGCTTAAGGAAGGCGGCAGCGGGCCAGTGGTTGGCATTCCCAGGGCGCTCCTGGTCTACGACTTCGCACCTCTGCTTATCGGTTTCTTGAACTTGCTAGGCACTAAGGTGGTCCTTTCCGGCAAGACGACCAAGGAAATCATGGAGCGGTCGGTGGAGGTGGCCCACACCGATAGCTGTTTCCCGCTTAAGCTGGCTCACGGACATGCCGCCAATATGAAAGATGCCGACTACATTCTTTACCCCTGCGCAATACGGCTTGCTCCCAAAGACGGCGACGAGAACCAGAAGTACTCCTGCCCGCTGGTCCAGGCATCGCCGTTCATCGTACGGGAAGTACTCGGCCTGGGCAAGAAGCTGATTTCACCGATTCTGGACTTCAGTCTTGGCAACGATGAAGTTGTCAAGAACCTCGCTGACGCCGCCGTCCTGATGGGGTTCAGCCGCGGTAAAGGCAAAGAAGCGGCGCTGGCCGGCATCGCCGCCCAGCAGAAGTATGAGACGGACCGGACGGCGCTTGGCACCAGATTACTGGAGCAACTACATCATAATAACCAGCTCGGCGTGGTGCTTCTCTCACGCGCCTACATGTCCCAGGACGCCGGCGCCAACCTCGGCATCGCCGAGAAGCTGGCCCAGCTTGGCGTCATACCGATACCGGTTGACTTCCTGCCGTTGAATACGGTCAATCCCAAGGAATACTCAGACCGGCCCTACTGGTCATACGAAGGCAAGTTTATCGCCGCGGCGAAGATGATTGCCGCCGACCCGCAGTTGTTCGGGCTGGCGCTGACCAACTTCGGCTGTGGCCCCAACTCTTTTATCCTCAGGCTTCTCGAGGACATCATGGGCGGCAAGCCGATGGGGCAATTGGAGATAGATGAGCACGCCGCCGAAGCGGGTATTGTCACCCGGCTCGAAGCCTTCGTCGATACGATTAATAGCTACGCCCGCTCCGGCAAGCCGCGCGAGGTGTTCGCTAAGGACATACGCCGCCAGGTGACTTCCCTGCTGAATACTGATAAACCGCTGGTAATGGCTTATATGTCGCCCTTCGTGGAGGTCGTCCATGCCGTCCTTGAGAGCGTTGGCACCAGGGTCATCAGGCTCCCACCGCCGGATGAGCGTAGTCTTCTGTATGCCAACGAGGTGACATCAGGTACGGAGTGCCTGCCTTACCGCGTTATTCTCGGTGATTTTCTTAAGTTCTTCCATGAGAATCCGGGCGCGGTTAAGGACGTTGAGGTGATGATGGGTAGTTCTTACGGGCCGTGTCGTCTTGGCAAATACGCCATGGAGCATGCCCGGGTCCTGAAGGGCGAGGGCTTCGATGTCCCAGTGCGCGCCACTGTTTCGAATAACGCCTACCGCGACATGGGTATCGACGGCGCCGCCATGCGCATCGGCCTCAGGGCAATTCTAGCTGTGGACGGGCTGGAACGGCTGCTATGGCGAACGCGGTCTTACGAGAAAGAAAAAGGACTGGCGGACAATCTTTTCCATGAGTATATCCGGAAGATTTGCGATGCCATTCGACGGAAGGAGGACTTCCTGCCTGTTCTGAAACAGGCGGCTGGCGTGTTCAAATCGGCTATTGACACCAACCTGCCCCGGCGGCCGCTGGTCGGCATCAACGGTGAAATTTTCCTCCGCTCCAACACTTTCAGCAATAACAACCTGGTCAGGGCCTGTGAAGAAGCCGGCCTTGAGGTCATCGTCTCCCCGGTAGGAGAGTGGATTAAGTACGCCGCCTACCGTAACTTTGAGGATACCATCAGGTTCCGGAAGTTCCGGAAGATTCTAAAAAGTTATCTTGCCAAGCGCATCCTGGAAGGCGATGAGCACCTGGTGCACGGCCAGTTCAAGGACTTGATTAACGGCCACGAGCCATCCACGGCTTACCTGCTGTCAAAGACCAGCCCTTACCTTTCTCCCCGGTGCGGCAGTGAAGCGGTGCTGAGCATCGGCGCCGGTATTGACTGGATAGAGAGCCCGGAGTTTGCCGGCGTCATCTCGGTCATGCCTCACGGCTGTATGCCCGGCGGCATTGTGGCGGCGGTCGCCGAAAAGCTCGCCGAAAGCTACCATAAGCCCTGGATCAGCCTCACCTACGATGGCTTCCTGGAGAAAAACAACGCCACCCGTATCCGCGAGTTCGCCGAACTGGTCAAGTTCTGCCGCCAGGAAGTCGTTAAAGAGTCCGCCACATCCTCTGAGTAACCAGCTTTATAGCTATCTGCTAGGTCTGCCCTTCAACATGGTATTCCCGCCGGCGAGCGTACTCAGTGCCGGCCAGGTAATGGTTTCCGGCAGTGGCCGCCAGTGCATGCCGTTCGTGCTCTTCATTCCAATAGCCCAGGTTAATACCCCACCACGGCGGCGTAAGCTTCAAAGGCGGTAGTCCAAGCTCTTGCCAGATACTGATTGCCCGGTCCATGAATTCACGCTTCGGCAGCGAAACCGGCGGATAAGGCCACTTCATAGTGGCATCGATAAGGAGACGTGAGGTGGTCGGGCGGTCGGAGTCGGAAAGCTGGCGCCCCGCGAGACGGTCAACCGGCTCCAGCGAGTAGTCGCCAAAACTGCGGGCAGGAAAGCTCTCGATACGGTAATCGCGGTGAGGCTGGGTGCGGAAGACCACCGCCAGCAGGACTGAAGCGATGTCCTGTACCTGCACGTCCTCGTCTACCGCGACCAGAATCTTAGCGGGGAGATAACGTTTGGCGGCGGCTTCAAGTGCCCGCCAGACAGCTTCCAGCGATGTCCCGGCCATCCTGATTGCCGTCAGCGGGCCACTGCAGACCTCCTCGAAGAAGCCGATTTCGAGGACGTAGTCCATTTTGAGTTCATCACGCAGGTGCCGTAGGAGCGTTGCCTGACCGACAAATTGCCGCATTTTAGTGCTCTCGCTCGGCGGGTACTGGCTGATGGCGGCTAGCCAGACGGGTCTGCGCCGGTGGGTAATGCAGGTTATCCGGAGGAAGGGGTTCATGTCCTGAGGACCGACGAAACCCGTTGTCTCGCCGAAAGGCGCTTCCGGTTCGAGCTGGTCTGTAGGTACCAGACCTTCGATGACCACTTCGGCATGGGCGGGTACCTCGAGATCAATTGTCTTACACCTGACGACCTCAACCGGTTCCCCGGCAATACCGCCAGCTACTGCCAGTTCATTAACATCGACCGGCAGGGAAGTAGTGGCCAGGTAGCTGATGCTTGGCGGCCCGCCGATGACGATGGCTGCGGGCATAGATTGAGCGCGCCTCTGGTACTTGCGATAGTGAATGTAGCCGCCCTGCATGGCAGTGTAGAAGTTGAGGCCGGTGCGGTCGGGCGCTTTGACCATAGCGCGGTACATGCCGACGTTGCCAATGCTGCTATCGGGGTCTCTGGTAATCACGCATGGCGCGGTGATATACGGCGCCGGGTCAAACCCCGGGGTGGCGATAGGGATAGGGAACTCGCTGAGGCCGCCGTGCTCAAGAAGATGGTCACCAAGGTGGACTTCTTCCTGCACCGGCCCGCTGGACACCAAGCTCGGTGAGATAGGGTTAGCTTGCGCTTTGACAAATCTGCTGGCGATTTCCTCGGGTTGGCACTGCATACCGATGGCGTAGATTTGGCGTGACCCGGCCAGGGCGGCAATGGCCACGGGAATAGCATACCTGTGCCCTGCGCTATCGATAACGTTCTCGAAGAGGAAAGTACGGCGCTGCTCTTCGGGCAATCCACGGTACTGGAGGCGGACCAGCGGGGTCAGTTCGGTATCCTTGTTGACCGGGCGCGTGACCCGCACCAGCTTTCCCGACTGTTCCAACGCTGCAAGATACTCCCTGAGGTTATGGTAGTAAGCCATATCCACCCCCTGTTCCGTTATAGGGATTCGAACCCCCGACCGGCGGTTTAAGGATGCCGAAGCAGTTTATTCGATGCCGTGCTCAGGTTCCCTACGAAGTGGCCTGAGCTTGCTCTTCAGTTTGGGCAGGTCCTCCCGCACAATCTGCCAGATAATCTCGCGGTCGATGCCGAAGTAGTCATGAACAATCCGATGCCTGAGGCCGACGATTTTAGGCCACTCGATGGTTTGATGCTCTTGCTTGAAGTTATCGGACAAGCGGTTGGCGGCTTCACCAATTATCTCCAGGTTGCGGGCCACGGCATCGGACGTCTTGTCATCAGTAAGGAATGCCTTCGCGGTCATGCCAGCGACGTAGCGCTCAATACGGGCGATGGCTTCCCAGATATCTTCAATGAGGAGATGGGGTGGCCGCTTAGACATAGACCAGGTCGGCCATTATGGCCTTCATATTGCGAGAGCTCATGGCGCGATGGGACACGATGTGAGCCGGAAGGCCGAGAAGCTCCTCGGTGGTCTCGGCCAGAGTCACGAAATCCAACCCGATGGATGGGTCAACCTCTACGAGGATGTCGACATCGCTGTCTGACCTCTGTTCCCCTCGTGCATACGAGCCAAACAGCGCGATGCGCTTTACCTTAAAGCGGCGCTGAAGTTCCACCTTATTGGCGGTAAGTATCGCCAGGATATCCTCGCGGGTCTTCATAGCAATATTTTACCATAGCACAGCTTGGTAGGGCGTCGGTGGCTAGTGCTTGCATCGGCTGGTAATCAATTGGAGCCAGCGAAGGGATTCGAACCCCCGACCGGCGGTTTACGAAACCGCTGCTCTACCCCTGAGCTACGCTGGCTCTGAAGCTAAAAGTTGGGCTGACGCTAGTTTTATGTCAATAGTTGGCGTTAAATTGGCGTTATTTTTTCTGGCAACGCTTGTCCCGGCCGGGAGTACCCCGTCCAGTAAGGCCATGGCGTCCTGTTGCATGCCGTCAATTATATGGCTATAAGTATCCATTGTAAACGCAACGCTGGCATGTCCCAGGGCCTCACTGATAACCTTGGGTTTGGCGCCGCGTAGAAGCATCAGGCTGGCAAATGTATGTCTCAGGTCGTGGAAACGGACGTTTTCCAGTCCGGCTTTCCTGGCTATTCTCTTGAAGTTGTGGCTTAACACGCTTGGGTCAACCGGCTTACCTTCGACGCTGGCAAATACAAGGTCGTCAATGGTAAGCGGTTTCCCCAGTTCACAATACAGCCGCTCACGCTCCGCCCGGTATTCTCTTAAAAAGCAGGCCAGCTTAGGCGTCATGGCTACCCGGCGGCGGCTGTGGTCTGTTTTAGGCTCTTTGAACTGGCAGACACCACGGCGCTTGTAGAGCACGCGGCTGACCGATAAAGACATCGTAATATCCGGGTCAACGTCCCTCCAGCGCAAGCCTAGAAGTTCGGCCAATCTAAGTCCGGTACTGACGGCGGTGTAGATTGCCGGGTAATAGTAGCTATCCCGTGCGTGCTCTAAAAGGGCTTCAACCTCGCTTGGAGTTAGTGTCCGCATGGCTTTCTTGCGCGGGGAGGGCGGGGGTCTACCAGCTCACAGGGGTTGCGGCCCAGATAACCTTGCCGGACGGCGTATTTTAAGGACTGAGATAATACGCGGTGATGGTGGTGGACTGTCCGGGCCGATAGCTTTTCACAAGCCTTGCCATAATAAGACTGTATTGCCTGGGGGTTAAGGTGCTTTAGCTGGACCTGGCCCAAGGCGGGGATCAGGTGATGTTCTATGATGGTTTGATAGCTGTCAAGCGTGCGCTGGGAACAGTTAGTTTTGACGTACCCCCCAAGCCAGCTCCTGAGGTGCTCTGTCACTGTCAGGCGTCCCGGCGGGGTATAGACGCCTTTATCAAGACTGCTCAGTAATTCACGAAGGCGGCGCTGGGCGTCACCCTTGCGGCCTCGTACGGTCTCGAAGTGGCGCCGGGGCTTGCCGTCCGGCCTTGGGCCGGTGTAGACCTGGAGCTGCCAGCTGCCTTTGCTTTTTTGACGGATTGACCCTCTCATTTTGTGCCTCCCTTCGTTTTTTCTGTAAATCTCGTTGCCTTAGTCTATCGGCTACCCTTGACCTGCAATTTGAGCAAAAGTTACGCTGCCCTGGTTTGGGTTTACGAACTCCCCTTAAATAAGGCTTCCCACAACCGCTACAGACTGCTAGTGTATTAGCGGTTACTGCCGTTAGTAACTGGACACCAAGAGCACCAAAAATGCCTCCGCCAGTTAAGGTAAGGGTAGGTTCTTGACTGTCCCAAGTCAGCTCTAGTTTTATACCCGCATCGCCTAACCACTCGTTTATTCCGTCTCTCAAGAAAAATTTACCGATACCCTTCAACTCTACTTTATCTCGCTTGAATGAAGCAGCAAGGGTTAGATAAGAGAGTGCTAGACTGGAGTATTCCAGCCATTTTTTTATGGGTTCGGGGCTGACGGGTGGGCACCATCCCCGTTCACTGCCTCCAAGTCTAGGCTCCCATTCGTCCATACGGATAACTTCAACCAACTCCCCATCTTGAATCACGTCCCGATACCAGCTTCCCCTATGCATAGGCGGAAGTCCATGCTTGCAGAGGCCGAGAGGCCCGTATCGGCGGGCGAAACGCAGAATATCATCATCCGTTTTTATTCTCACAAAAGCATCTAGTGCACCCGTATCATCTACCCTCTCCGGGCTGTAATCAACATCGTTTCGATAATATAGAGAATCACCTATCAGGTAGATATGCTGGGGAATTAAAAGCTGCCTGAAGGGGAGTGACCCTGTAAGAATATGCTCACTTGCGTTCGTCATACCCGCATCCTCCATATCTAAAATGGCATACTCCAAGCTGCAGGAGGTTCTTAATTCTTCAAGTATCACGTTCATATCACGCTCACCATTTCTTAGTATACCACAAGCGTCTTAGAATTGTCGAGACGGAGGTGGGACAAATGAGAAAAAATTTCTTGAGGAAGCTTAGGAGGCGGCTCAGTTATAGCCAGGCAGAACTGGCGGAGAAGGCACATTGTTCACGCGCCACGATTATTCTCGTTGAGCGTCTCTGTCATTATCCTACCCGCAAAGTCCGCAACCGGCTAGCAAGTGCCCTGGGAGTATCAGAGTCCGTTATCTGGCCCAGTTTGGAGGCGAGTGATGACAAGTAGCGGAGACCGATTTACGATGACGATCCCCGAATTTGCCGCAGCCACCGGGTGCTCCCGCAACCTCGCCTTCCGGCTCGGTCGCCTCGACAGGCTCCCGGTACCCGTAATTTTTATCGGCCCTAAGCGCATGTGCGTGTCGCGGCGAGCGGTAGAGGCGCTACTGGCAGGCACAAAGGCGGGCGCCAATGCGCAACAGTGAGGGCGGCTTTCGACGGATAGAGAACAGCCTGTTCGAGGCTCTAATCGGCGCGAAGCTCAGCGGTAGCGCGTACGCCGTCCTCCTGGTCGTGATTGATCGAACGATCGGGTTTCGCAGGCAGTCGGCGGGCATATCGCTGAGTCATTTCCAGGGACAAACGGGGCTTTCGCGCCAGAGTGTGCAGCAGGCGATTCGTCGACTGGAGCGGGAGGGCTTTCTCAAGGTCGTAAGAGATTCGACGCGGCGGTCATGCTATTCCCTCGCCAGTCACACAGACTGGCAGACTGGGAAAGGAAATCACCCTAGTTCACTAGGAAAGAAAATCACCCTAGACTGGGAAAGAAAATCACCCTAGACTGGGAAAGGAAATCACCCCAGACTAGGAAACCTCGCATAGCTAGTTACGTGAGCGCTAAAGAAACCTCTAGAGATACATTTAAAGAAAGCGGAACGCCGCTCGAGGTTCGGTTCGCCAAGGAGTACGCGGGATATGAAGCCCGGTGCATCCACGCCGCTGAGACCATGACTGAAGAGCAGCTGATGCGCCGGGCGCCGGAGCTGGACCCGTGGGCGATGGGGTTCGAATCGGCCGCTGTCCACGTGCTCGGGTTCGTCAGGGACGGTGACTGGAGCGATCGGTGTAACGCCAGGCGCCATGCTGTTTATCGTAGCCGATGGTTCCATTCCATCGCCAAGGCCATCCCGAAAACCAACGCCGATTTCTTAGAGGGCTACGACCCCTTCATGGTACGTGTCCACCGGGCCGACGTGCCTGCCACTATTCTCTCGAAGGTGTTGAAGTCGGTCGGCCAGAAGGCTATCCCCTTCCCTGCCGTGCGTGACGCCATTGTTGCTGAGATAGCAAAGGCGGGATTCAGCCTTCCGGCTGAGGTGGTGCCGGGGGAGGACTGACCCAGACGAAATGACGCCAATCGTAACGCCAACTTAGCTATGAGTGAGGTTAAAAACACGAATGAAAGCAGCGGTCTATTAGTCCTAAGGCATATAAAAGGGAGGTAAGAATGAGACTAAAAGTATTCAAACTAAGGAACGGTAAACTTGAATTTGCGGGTATCCGGGAAGTCCGGGAGGGTGACGCTATCCTAGACAGTGAAACGAGTATGTCTGAAGTCAACTTGCGGGAATCGGCAAATTCAGAGGACATACATCTCAAAAACTTGTCAGGGTTAATCGGGCAAGCCAAGTCCGATTACAAGGCCGGCCTAGCCAAGCTGGGGATTCCTGATCCTGAAGTCAGAGCATCACTCAAAGCATCCTTCAAACGGACATTCCTACAACAGGGTATGGACGATGCAACGGCTGACCGGGCGGCGGACATTGCCGTGGGAGGGCGGTAATTACATGGCGGTATAGGCTGCCTGGTTGCTGTCGCCTCCATAAAGAAGACAGCAGGCGGGTTCCACGCTT
Organism: Chloroflexota bacterium; assembly: GCA_040753815.1. Classification (GTDB taxonomy): domain Bacteria; phylum Chloroflexota; class Dehalococcoidia; order GIF9; family JBFMDU01; genus JBFMDU01. Next base: position 24,722 of record JBFMDU010000023.1, on the reverse strand, counting down.
TTCTACCAGGCAGCCTACCGCCACCAAAAATAAAATTGAGAGGTGATTTGAATGACAGACAATAGAATAGGTGAAATCAAGGCAATTCAAAAGCGAATCGTTAACGCTCTCGAAGCTGGAGAGGACGTTAGCAAGCTAAGGAATGAGCTGGCCAGGGTAAGGGCTGAGATTGCCGCTGAGGCTGAGGTTACGGAATTGAAGAAAATTGCCGGGCAGCGCCAGGCACTAAGGGACAAAGCCGAAGCGGTGAAAGCTAGAGTCCAAAAACAGGGGGAGGCAATAGACGGCTTTTTGAAGGCGCGGGACAATGTAGTAGCACAGCTTCAACCAATGCTGGAGCCGTTAAGGGAACTTGCCCGAATGGGCAAGGCTACGTGGGAGGGTGATGGTGGGGAGTGCTACCTTTACAATGACCCTGGGCATTTTCAAGGCGCTGTCTGGGGCATACCAAAGGAATTACTACCGGCTGACTTCAAGTGTCCCACTTTGGTTATGGCTGAGCCTGGAGAACGTTCTCACGGCAAGGCTACCGAGGCTCTAGCTTACTTCCAATGGTGTATCGGTATTCTGTCGAGCTTCCAAAAGGGCAGCATGACGTCTCACTCAAAGCCTAGTGATGATAGCTTGCTACTGGACAACGAGCCTGAGACAACCGAGGCTAATTGCCTAGTATGCCAGCATGAAAAGGTAGCTGAGATAAACGAGGCTCTAAAGAGTGGCCGTCCTCTCCGTGAACTGGAGACTGAATACAATGTCTCACGCTCTACCCTCTCCAGGCACAAGAACAGATGCTTGAATCCAGGCGCTATAAGAATGAAGCCGGTGGGCATGGAAGAATCAGATACGGCTTCTGCCAATAAGACATATTTTGGAGTGTGACAATGCCTTTTAAGGACTCCGTGAGACAAAAGGAATATCAGAGACAATGGCAGCGGGCAAGGCGGGCTGGCGAGGCTGTAGGGTTCAAGGTTATACGGGTAAGCACGCCAGAAGAAATCCGGACGGCCAATGCTTTGCTGACCGTCCTGGCGGGGCTGATAAAGGAAGTGCTGGAGACCGGGGAGGGTGATGTATTCATACGCTCACGTACCGCGGGCTACCTAATCTCAATAGGGTTACGGGCTGTAGAAGTGGCAAACCTGGAGAAGCGATTAACCGAGCTTGAAAACAAGGTACAGGGGGGTTTGAAGTGAATCTTGAAAAAAGAATTGAGAGGCTAGAACAGCACACCAAGTACATCTTCCGTCATGATGACGTGAAGGTGCTTACCAATGACGAACTGGCGGCCATTATAACCGGCGATCCTGACGCTAAGGCAAGTGACCTCACGGATGCTGACTTGAAAGCGATAATAAATAAGTACGAGGCGGAGCATCCTGGCAGCGATTTTATATCGCAAGTGCGGTCAGCCCGGGGGGAAGATACAAGCCTTCCGGAACTGGCAAAGGAATCAATAATCGAGGCAACCTTCGCAAAGATGGGGCTTGACCCTGACACGGTAAGGGCTATGGCCAGGGCAAACAATCAGAGCATGGCGGAAGTGATTGCCGGTGAGTTGGGTATGTCCTATGAGGACTTCCAAAGGGCACTGAAGATGCACTAGGATGCGATTCTAGGCGGGTATTCAGGGCGAGGTTTATAATCCCTTGGTCTTGGTGCCAGTGTCGCTTGATATGAACTTGCTCTGATACATTATCATGAACAAGGGTTTATAATTATCGCCTTTCAGGTAGAGCGCCACTGTGTTGATAGGTGAAGTATCCCACGTGCAAAAATATTGCAAGTCACCTGTGATTACAGCCATGCCCCAGTCTGAAGGCTTGTCTTTGTAAAGGTCGTCAAGCCAGACTACCTTGTCTTGTGTGGGTGTGCCATACTTAGTAACGAGCAATGCTTTCAAAGCTTCGAAGTCCCGAATGTACTCAGTGGGATTGCTGTGTTTTTGTGCGATGACGTAATTGGCCCCATAGACTTGGTCGTTTTTATTGAATAAATAAACCAACAAGACATCTAAACGATTTATTGTGATACCTGAATAGCCAAGTAGAGTCGCGTTCTCCTCCCAGAACTTTCCCTCTTGTTCTCTAGCTTTAACCTCAGACCGGCTCATTCCCCACTTGATATTTCGGAAATCTGGGGAGATCGGCGTTGGCGTCGGTGTTGGTGTTGGGGTATGTGTAAGAGTGGGGGGCGGTGTAGACGCTGGCGTCGGTGTAGTGGTACCGGTGACAGTAGGTGCTGGTGCTGGCGTCGGTGTTGGAGCAGAAGTAGGCGTTGGGGTAGTAGCAGGAGCGGCACAACCAACTAAAAGCATGGCTGCCAAGATTAGGGATGTGAGCATAATGAGCTTCATAGTTACCTTAGTATACACCATTATTTTAGGTTAGCTTCAAGTCAAAGCTGAAAAGTTGGCGTTAATTTGGCGTTAAACTGTTTGGGACGGATTGTGACATAAAGTGACTTTAGCTTCAAATCGGGTTTTTAGCAACTAACACAAAGGTTCTAATTCAAACGTAAAGTGACTATTGGGTAAACCCGTTCCTGAATTACGAAACCGCTGCTCTACCCCTGAGCTACGCTGGCCCTCAACTTGACCCGGAAAACGCGTGCTACCGGCTCCTCACCTGAGGCTGGTAGCCGAGCTCTTTAAGCTTCTGGACTACCGCACTGACATCGCTGGCGCCGAGGTGGATAATAAACTCCTTACGGCGGCTCCGCGGCAAGCTGATGGTAAACATGGTGATGACTTCGATGCCCTGCTGATTAATCACATTCAAGATTTTCTCCACGTCATCACCTTCGCCGGCCTTCGGTATGATGAGGCGTGTGCCCGGGCGGCCGATGCCAAGAACACGGTTGACGATGCCGTTGAACAGGTCGGTAGTGGTGACAATACCCACCACCTTGCCATCCTCGACCACAACCAGAGCGCCGACACCTCGCCGCTGGGCCAGCGCTACTGATTCCTCAGCAGTAGCATCAGGGCTGACGGTAACAACGTCCTTGACCATGACATCCTTGACCGTGGTCTTTGAGAGCAGGTAGAAGACCTGCCACGGTACCGGCGCCATGGCGCGGGAAGCCGAGACCGACTCCAGGCGGTCTTCGTTTACAATGCCGATTAGCTTGCCGTTCTCAAGTACCGGCAGGCGGCTGATATTGTTCTCTTTCATAACCTTCTTGGCATCGCCGAGAGAAGTGTTGCTCGATACCGTGATTACATTCTTGGTCATTACATCGCGTACCAGCATTAGCGACCTCCAAAACTAGGCTGATAATATAAGGATAGCGCCTGTTAACGGCGGACTCCGGCCGGCTAACGTTCGACCCACTCGACCTTGTAACCCAGGGCTTTAATGTCCTCAATAACCGGCGCCGCGTCGGCGGCGTCGATATGGACTATAAGGTTGTGGGCTTCTCCCTCGGCCGGCGGGATCGAGTAGAGAGTGACAATTTTCGACTTATACTTGGCCAGCACGCCCATAATATCAGCGACTTTCTTCGGGTCAGCGCAATTACTGACTTCAAAGCGGACGCCCGGCTCATTGATGCCCAGCACCTTGTTGAGGATGCGGTAAAAGACGTCGTTGGTAGTCATGATGCCGACAACGCGGCCGTCTTCAATGACAATGAGCGAACCGACGCGCCGCGTCTGGGCAATCTGGACACCGCGCTCCACAGTATCGTTCGGAGAGACCGTGACCACATCTTTAACCATGACGTCCTTGACCAGTATCTTGGCCAGAAGGTAGTTTATCTCCCAGACGCTCAGCGACGTGGCCGGTGACGGCGAGGCTGAGTCAACGCGATGCCGGCTGAGCACACCGACGAGCTTGCCCCGGTCGACCACCGGCAGGCGGTTGAAGCCATGGGCATCCATGATTTTCCGGGCCTCCAGCACGGGCATGCTGGACGGAACGGTTACCACATTCCAGGTCATGACGTCCTTGATTAACATTGCCATACCCCCGAACTCGTTCTATAGGGCTATAAGGAAACCGCAAGTGCCTGCGGTCGAAGCAAGTATATCACAACGAGTGCGGCCTGAGCTAAGACGGCTGTTCGTGCCAGAGACGCTTTACTGTCCTGGTAATGACCTCATAGTCAAAGCCGCGCCGCTGGAGATAACTGCCGAGCTTCCTCCGGAAAGCGTTGTAGTCAAGTCCGGCCAGAGAGCGAGCTTTTCTGTGCCCCGCTTCATAGGCCGCGGCCTCATCTTCCAGGTCAGCCGTCATGGTCTCGGCGGTCTCACGGGCAACACCTTTGGCCACGAGCTCGCTAATGACCAGACGCCGGCCGCGCGGGCTTCTGCCGGTACGGCCTTCGCACCAGAACCTGGCGAAGGTCCGGTCATCGACGAGCTTGCGGGCGCGCAACTGGGTTACGACACGGTCGATGATATTACTTGAATAACCACTGCGGCTGAGACGGTCGCGGACTTCTTTCTCACTGCGCAGCCGGTATTCCAAAAAACGGAGAGAGGTCTCAAGGGCCGCCTGGAACCGGCCGCCGGTCCTGAGACGGGCCAGGGCTTTTACATCTATTTCCTGGCCCACTTTCAGCCCGGCGGCGGCGACGGCTTCAGAATCGAGTGAGATACGCCGGGAGGTACCAAGGTGGACGGTGATGCGCTTGCCGCCGCGTCCTGATTCGAGCGAGGTAATTTTCACCAGCGGCCTGCCAGCGATGTAGCAGCCAGACTAATCCGCGGCTTCCTGCTCATCGGCTGAGAGGCTCTTGCCGGATGCCGATGAGCGTATCCTGGACTCGATTTCAGAGGCGGCCTCAGGGTGCTCTTTAAGGAAGTCTTTGGCGTTCTCACGTCCCTGGCCGAGGCGTGTATCGCCGTAGATGAAGAAACTGCCCTGCTTCTTGACGATGCCTGAATTGACGCCGAGGTCGATCAGGTCGCCCTCGCGGCTGATGCCTCTCTTGAAGACGATATCGAACTCAGCCGACCGGAACGGCGGGGCCACCTTGTTCTTGACCACCTTAGCGCGGACGCGGTTGCCCACCACTTCGGAGCCGATTTTGATGCTCTCCGTCCGCCGGAGGTCGATCCTGACCGAACTGTAGAACTTGAGCGCCCGGCCGCCAGGCGTGACCTCCGGGTTGCCGAAGACAATGCCGACCTTCTCGCGGAGCTGGTTGATGAAGATAACGGCGGTATTGGACTTACCGATGGCGGCGACGAGCTTGCGCAGGGCCTGTGACATAAGGCGGGCCTGAAGGCCAACGTGGGATTCGCCCATCTCGCCTTCGATTTCGGCGCGCGGCACCAGAGCGGCAACGCTGTCCACGACGACGACATCAACCGCGCCGCTGCGGACCAGTTCTTCGGTGATTTCAAGGGCTTCCTCACCGGTACCGGGCTGGGAGACGCGCAGGTCATCCACCCTGGTGCCGATACTGGCGGCGTAGATGGGGTCAAGGGCGTGTTCGGCATCAACGTACACAGCATTGCCGCCCAGCTTCTGGGCCTCGGCGATGATGTGCAGGGCTAGTGTCGTCTTGCCCGAGCCCTCACTGCCGAAGATTTCGGTAACGCGGCCGCGGGGGATGCCGCCGATGCCGAGGGCGAGGTCAAGCGACAGGGAGCCGGTAGGGATTGCCGATACCTGCATCCGCGCCGTGGCTTCGCCGAGTTTCATCACCGAGCCTTTGCCAAACTGCTTCTCAATGCGGTCAATTGCCAGTTGTAGCGCCTTTTCCTTTTCGGTAGTCATCTACGCCTCCAAAAGTAATCAATAGGAACGGTTATCCGAACGACTTCTGGATTCTAACATCACCCTGTGACACGGGCAAGCAACACGGTCAAAGCAAAGAAGAGTCCTTCAATTTCTCGCGGCACGACTCCTGCCATCGCTGGAGGCCGCAGGCACTGCAGGTGTCCCGGCGGCAGTCGGGCGTTTCCTCAACCCGCAGCATACGCTCCCTCTCGCGCCTGAGAAACCCCGATGTCACTCCGGCGTCAATATGCGCCCACGGGAAGACCTCATCATCCGGCCTCTGGCGATTGGCGAAGAACTCCATACTCAGGCCCTGACGGGCAAACGCGTCAACCCAGGCCTGATGGTTAAAGTACTCACGCCAGGCATCGAACTTACAGCCGGAGCGCCAAGCTCTCAAAATCACCTCCCCCACCCGCCGGTCACCGCGGGACAGCGCCGCCTCAAGCTGGCTGACTTTCGGGTCATGCCATGAAAGCGGTACGCCGGCGCGCCGCAGACCCTGCCGCAGGAGATTGATTCTGCCGGACAGTCTCTCTTCAGTCTCCTGGCCGGACCACTGGCAGGCGGTATGAGGTTTGGGCACAAGCGTCGCCAGACTGACCTTAACCCGGAGCGGCCGCCCGCCGCAAGGGCGGTGAAGCCCGCATATCTTCCCGACAAGGTCGGCAATGCCCCTGACGTCATCATCCGTTTCCGTAGGCAGGCCAACCATGAAATAGAGCTTGATATTAGCGCCGCCCTTTTGCGAGGCCGCGGCCATGGTATCAAGTATCGTTGACTCAGGGATAACTTTGTTGATAACCGTACGCAGTCTTTCCGTCCCCGCCTCGGGAGCGAAAGTCAGGGTCATTTTGCGCTTCGAAGGCAGAAGTCCGATAAGTTCTACCGACGAGGCATCAAGACGGAGACTGGGCAGAGAAAGACGGATGTCGCGGTCACGATAGCGGTCAAGCAGTTTCCGGATGAGCTGGCTAATATCGTGGTAGTCGCCGGAGCTGAGCGAGACCAGAGAAAGCTCACTATAGCCGCAGTTTCCAATAATGGCGCCGGCCGCCTCGACCACCTCGTCATGGGAGCGCTCGCGCACCGGCCGGTAGATGGTGGTCGCCTGGCAGAAACGGCATCCCCGACTGCACCCGCGCTGGATTTCAATCGGGCCGTGGTCATGGACAGTCTCAATGTAGGGCACCACCGGCGCTGTCACCAGCGGCGGCAGAGGGCTCACCACCTGCCGCTCGATTGCCTGATGAACACGGCCGTCCTTCGGCGTGACGCTCAATACCGTACCGTCCGGAAGATAGGCCACCTCGTAGAATGAGGGAACGTAGACGCCGGGCAATTTAGCCGCTTCCCGGAGCAATTCTTTCTTATAGCCGCGGTACTCGCGCAGTACCGGCACGAGCTTCGGAATAACGTCCTCCGCCTCACCGATGACAAAAAGGTCGATAAAGGGAGACATCGGCTCGGGATTGAGACAACAGCCGCCGCCGGCGATAACCAGCGGATATCCGTCGCCGCGCTCCTCGCTCAGCGGCGGAACGCCGGCAAGGTCCAGCATATTAAGCACGTTAGTATAAGTAAGCTCATAACTCAGAGAAAACCCGAGAACATCGAAGTCCCGCAGGGGACGACGCGATTCGAGGCTGAAAAGCGGCATCGCCTTCTCCCGCAGGACTGCCTCCATGTCCGTCCACGGGGCAAAGACTCGCTCCGCCAGCACGCCCGGCTGGCGGTTCAAAGCATCGTAGAGTATCGGCAGAGCCAAGCTGGACATACCGACTTCATAGATATCGGGATAGGCCAGCGCCACCCGCAGCGAGGCCGACGGCCAGTCTTTAACAACGGCGTTCCATTCACCGCCGGCATATCGCGCCGGTTTGCTCACCCGGAAGAGGATGCGGTCAAGCGTGTCCACGGACGGCATTATATCAGCTAACACCCCACCAGGTTCCTCAGTCGCTAACGCTCCTTCGGAATGACATGTAAAGGGTGCTCCTTCGGAATGACACGTTTTATGTCATTTCGTTTCATGTATGTCATTTCGAGCGTCAGCGAGAAATCTGGCAGGATGGGGGACGCACCTTGCCATACCCCACCCCGGATTCCTCAGTCGCTGGCGCTCCTTCGGAATGACACGCAAAGGATGCCCCTGTAGAATGGCATACGAAACACCGCGTATTGTCCTTTCTGCTATTCAGCCTTATAATCTTTGTGAGGTCTTTATGACCCAGATGGAGAAAAAGGCCGATTCTGCTGGGGCCGCGCAGAGCGTACTCGATGCTATCGATTCCGGCGCTCCGCTGGAAGCGGTGTTCGACTGCCTTGTCCGCGAGCTACGCAAGCTCATGGACTTCGACCTGATTGCGCTCGAGTGGATCGATGGCGAAAACGCAGTCATCGGGGCTGTTTCCACGCAGGTTGCTACCGACCTTTCGGTCGGCTACACCTATCCCATTAAAGACACCGCCACCGGCTGGGTAGTTGAGCACCGTGAGCTGCTGGTCAAGGCAGCACAGCTGCGCCTGTTTCCTTTTAGAAAGGAAACCCCGGCTCCCGGCGGCATTAAGTCGAGCGTTTTCGCCCCCGTGTTCTCACGCAACGAGGTCGTCGGGGTCGTCAGGCTATCAAGCGTTCGGTCCAGTGCTTATGATAACCGGAGTGTCCAGCCGCTGAAGCAAATACTCGCCGAAACCGGCAGCGCCCTGTCTGACCTGCGCATCCGCGAACATGAGCAGGAGCGCTATGACCAACTGCAAAAAGAACAGCGCGAGCGGATACTTCTTATAAATACTCTGGCTCACGAGCTTAAGACACCGCTCACCGCCATCGTCGCTTCCGGCGGCCTGCTGGTTGAGGAACTGCAGGGGGAGACGAATGAGGCACGAAGAAAACTCGCCGAGAACATTGTCAGGGCGGCCAGCAAGTTGGAGGCTAGGCTGGTCGAACTTGTTGAAATGGCCAAGTCGGAAAAGACCGGCTTTTCCCTGAAAATGCAGTTGATTGACATCCGGCCGCTTCTGGAAAATATCGCCGCTGTCTTCCGTCCGATAGCCGCCGCCAAACGCCAGACACTGACCCTTGAACTCGCCGAAAGTGTCCCGCTGGTCGCAGGCGACCGCCAGCGATTGGAGCAGGTCGTCATGAACCTGCTGAGCAATGCCAGCAAGTTCACGCCGGCCGGAGGCAAAATATGGCTCTCTCTTGTAGACGACCGGAAGCGGCTCGTGGTGAAAGTCAGAGATAACGGCCCGGGCATCGCCGCAGCGGAGCAGGAGCGGCTCTTCCGACCGTACTACCGGATTGAAGCCGACCGTGACCGCTACGAGGGCCTCGGTCTCGGCCTGGCCCTGTGCAAACAGATTATTACCTCCCACGGCGGCCGCATCTGGGTTGAAAGCCGCCGCGGCGAGGGCAGTACCTTCGCTTTTTCACTGCCGGTCACCGAGCTCGACAGGATTCCGACGGAGACAGAGCCGGAGTGACTATCGCAGAACCCGGGACGCCCTCAAAGAAGGCTTCAGAGAACCGTCAACTATACCGGGGGCTTCGCGACAAGGCCATCAAAGGTAAACGAGGACCATGTTAAAAGTATTGATGATTGAAGACAACCCGGACATCGTGGAAAGCGTTTCTCTGGTCCTCAGACTCCGCTGGCCGGAAGCCCATCTGACAGGAGCCGCCGAGGGCGGGCAGGGCCTGACAATGGCCAGAAGCCAGTCACCTGACCTTATCATCCTCGACCTCGGCTTACCGGATATGGACGGCTTCAAAGTCCTGGAGGACATCCGGAACTTCACCGACAAGCCTATAATCATCCTTACCGCCCGCGCCGGCGAGATGGACAAGCTCAAGGGCCTCGAGACGGGTGCCGATGACTACATCACCAAGCCATTCAGCCATACTGAACTGCTGGCCAGGATGCGGGCCGTCCTGCGCCGCGCCGAGCGCTTCAAGTTCGAGGGCGGGGTCAAGCCCTTCATCACTCAATATCTCACCATCGACTTCGCCAATCGAGTTATAACCCGGGAAAGCCAGCCAGTCAAGCTCACCCCGACCGAGTACAACCTGCTCACCTACCTGGTGATGAACGAGGGGACGGTGCTGACACACCGGGCGCTCCTGGAGAAAGTCTGGGGGGAACAGTACTTCGACGCCACCGACTACCTCAAGGTGTACGTCCAGAGACTGCGTAATAAGCTCGAGCGCGACCCGTCCAGCCCGGAAATGTTCCTCACCGAGCGCGGCATCGGCTACAAGTTCATCCGCCCCTCGTAAGGCTGTAATATCCCACCCCGGATTCCTCAGTCGCTCACGCTCCTTCGGAATGACAATATTAAAAGCGCTCCTTCGGAATGACAATACTAAAAGTCCTCCTTCGGAATGACACTAGCAATACGTGTCATTCCAGGCCCTTTCCTCTGTGTCATTCCGGTATCTTCTCCCGTGTCATTCCGAGCGAATGCGAGGAATCCGGGGAAGCGGCTGTAACCTGCACACACCTTATTTACTATTTCGTCACCAACTTTTACCTGAAGTCCCACCATAACAGCACCCCACCGTCACTCCGCGTCACCTGCCTGTTTACCTCTGCCTTCTAGAATACACACAGCATCGAAATAAAAACCCCGCCGCTGACGGGACGAAGAAGGCAGAGAAAAGCACGTGAAGAACATCGTAATCCTGAAGCAGGGGCGCCGTGCGGTTTCAGCGTCTCTCGCTTTGCTCCTTGCCGTTAGCCTGGTTTCCACCTTCCCTGGCTTGATGGCCAATGCCGCCGAGCCGCCAGTGGTTGCTACCGGCGCGGCTACCAACGTCACTACCAGTTCGGCCACTCTCAACGGCGAACTGACATCCCTTGGTTCAGCTACCGAGGTTGCCGTGTTCTTCGACTACGGGACAGCGCCAACCTATGGGACCAGCACTCCATTTAAGGTCATGTCAGCCGCCGGCAGTTTCAGCGCCAATATTACCGGGCTTAATCCCGGCACTACTTACTACTTCCGGGCCAGGGCTAACGGCGGTGCCAGCGGCGCCGCCAGCGGGAACGCGATGACCTTTACCACCACTACCCCGCCGGCCCCACCATCCGTCACCACCGGCGAGGCCAGCAACATTACGGCTGATGCCGCCACCCTGAACGGCAACCTGACGGCACTGGGTGCGGCCGCCGCGGTCAAAGTATCCTTCGAATACGGCCCGACCGCCGTCTACGGCTCGACTACCCCACCCCAGGAAAAGAACGCCGCCGGTGCTTTTTCCGCCGCACTCTCCGGCCTGTCCCCGAACACGCTGTACCACTTCCGGGCCAAAGCCGACGGCGGCGATAAAGGCGTAAGCTACGGCGAGAGTCTCACCTTTACCACTAAAGCCGCCGCCACCGCCGCACCGCCAACCGTCGTCACCGGCACCGCCAGCAACGTGACCGTAAACTCGGCAACTCTCAACGGCAACCTGACAGCATTGGGCGCGGCCACTACGGTCAAAGTATCTTTCGAATACGGCCCGACCACCACCTACGGCTCGGCCACTCAACCCGGGGAAAAGACCGCCGCCGGGACCTTCACCACCAGCATCACCGGCCTGACGTCCAGCGCCACCTACCATTTCCGCGCCAAAGCCGACGGCGGCGATAAAGGCGTGGCCTACGGTAACGATGCTGTCTTCACCACCATCGGCAACGCTCCGTCTGTGACCACCAACCCGGCCACAGCGGTCTCGACCATCGAAGCCACCCTTAACGGCACCCTGGTCTCGCTCGGCCTGGCGCAAGCGGTTAACGTCTCATTTGAATACGGCGCTACGGACAGCTACGGGACGGCTACCAAACCCGAGGCAAAGACCGCAGCCGGCGATTTCAGCGCCGTCATCAGCGAGCTCAAGCCGGACACCACCTACCATTTCCGGGCCAAAGCCGACGGCGGCGACAAAGGGGTGGGCTTCGGCAAAAATATGACTTTCACCACTCAGAAATTAGCACCCACGGTGAATACCAGCCCGGCCACTGAAATCACCGCCAGCGAAGCTGCCCTGAACGGCTCCCTTATTTCCCTCGGCGGCTCAGACCAAGTAAGCGTCTCTTTTGAATACGGCTCAACCGATAAGTACGGCCTCACCACCCAGAAAATCGCCAGGAGCGCCGCCGGCGATTTCAGTCTGAAAGTCTCCGGCCTGAAGAGCAGCACCACCTACCATTACCGGGCCAAAGCCGAAGGCGGCGACCGGGGCACCGGCTACGGCAGTGACGTCACTTTCGCCACCACCGGGGCCAAGCCGGAGGTGACCACCGGAGCCGCGACCGGCGTCACCATCAATTCCGCCGTGCTTAACGGCAACCTGACCTCGCCCGGCGCGGCGGCCGCGGTAAATGCTTCCTTCGAATACGGCACCACGGACAAGTACGGCCAGGCCACCAAAGCCGAAGAGCTGAAAGCATCCGGGTCTTTCTCGGCCACACTTTCCGGCCTGGGACCGAACACAACCTACCACTTCCGCGCTAAGGCCGATGGCGGTGATAAGGGTGTTGGCTATGGCGCTGATGCTACCTTCACCACCCTGAGCACCGCGCCGGCAGTAGCTACCAGACCGGCCAGCAATATATCGTTTAACACGGTCACCCTGAACGGCAATTTAAGCTCGCTCGGTCTGGCCGCGAAAGCAACCGTCTCCTTCGAGTACGGCCCGGACACGAAGTACGGCACGGCCACGAAGCCCGAAGAGAAGACCGCCGGCGGCGAATTCTCGGTCAATATCGCCGGTTTGGCCGCCAATACCGTTTACCACTTCCGCGCCAGAGCCGACGGCGGCGAAAGGGGCGTCGCCTACGGCGCTGACGCAACTTTCACCACCCTGGATACCATGCCGGCGGTGGAGACCGCCGCCGCCACCGAGGTCACCGAGAAATCAGCCACCCTGAACGGCAACTTGAAATCGCTGGGTGCCGCGGTTAAGGTGTCTGTTTCTTTCGAATACGGCCCGGACACCAGGTACGGCACGGCTACGAAACCCGAAGAGAAGACGGCCGGCGGCGCTTTCAGCGCCAAAGTGACCGGTCTTACCCCGGGTGTCTATCATTACCGCGCCAAAGCCGCCGGCGGCGACATGGGTGCCGCCTCCGGCACTGACATGGGCATCGCCTACGGCGCCGACATGACCTTCACCGCCGCCAGGAATATCCCGGGCAACTTCAAAGTGGTCTACACCACCGAGAAGAATGGCAAGTGGCAGGTCTCAATAGTTAACTCCGACGGCAGTAACGGCAAAGCTCTGGGCAACCCGGGCGGCTACGTCGAAGGGGCCGTCCTTTCGCCGGACGGCACCAGGATTGCTTATCACGGCACAGCCGGCAAGGACACCGCTATCTTCGTCATGTCCGTGGACGGCGCCGGTGCGGCACAGCTCACCGACCTCAAGGGACTGGAAGCCTCCTGGCCGGCCTGGTCGCCGAACGGCAAGCTCATCGCCTTCGGCGCCGGCAAGGAAGACCAGTCTGATATCTACATTATCAATATCGACGGCTCCGGACTCAAGAAGCTGACCGACGGCAAGGGCTGGAACGAAACGCCTTCCTGGTCGCCCGATGGCAAGCTCATCGCCTTCGCCTCCGACCGTGAAAGCCCGGGCAAATCGGATATCTATGTCATGAACGCCGATGGGAGCGGCCTCAAGCGGCTGACCGGCGACCCCGGCACCGACGTCTGGCCGACCTGGTCACCTGACGGCAAGCTCATCGCCTTCACGTCCGACCGCGCCGGCAAGTGGTCAGTATATCTCATGACTCCGGACGGCAAGGAGACCAAGCGCCTCGAGGACGGCTTCCGGCCGGTGTGGCTGGCCGACGGCTCGGCGGTGGTCTATACCGCGCCGGACAACGGTAAGTATGTCCTTCAGGCCATCACCGATGACGGCTCCGGCCGCAGGAAGCTCGCGGAGAAGCAGGGGTAATGAACGTGACGTCCGCACTGGCTATCAGCCGGAACCGGGCATGGCGCCTGGCCGGTGCGCTCGTTCTTATTATGGCTGTTGGCCTCGTTTCCTACGTGCCGGCACAGCCGGTACGCGCCGATACCCTGACCCTCGTCCCCAACGCCGCGGGTGATGTTACGGGCATCGCTGACATCGTTGGTTCTACGTACGGCTACCAGGCCTGCGCCCTTGATGACGCCGATACCACTTATGTCTTCGATGCCACCAACACCGCCTGGGAGTACGACCTGTACAATCTTCAGGACTCCGCCGTGGCCGGCACTATTTCCAACGTGACCGTCTATGTCAAGGCCCGCTCCGTCAGTACGCCGACCCGAAACAATGTCAATACCGTTATCAAGACAAACGGCGTGGAATACCGCGGCACCGCGACCCAGACGACGACGTCATATGCCCTGTACAGCACCAGCTACAATACCAATCCGAATACCAGCGCCGCCTGGACCTGGACGCAGGTAAACGCCCTTCAGGCGGGTGTGGAATTAACGGAATGCAAGACCACCGGCGGCACATCAACCCGCGAGACCCGCTGTACCTACGTTTACATCGTGGTCACCTACACCCCCGCCGTCGAGGACATCTCCAACCTGCCTACTACCTACAACTTCGGCACCATGTCGCAGGGCGGCGTGGTAGCCACCGGCCTGACCTATTTTTCCGTGACCAATAACGGCTCGACGGCCATTGACATCACCATCGTCGGCACTGACCTGACCGGCGGCGTCACCTGGACGCTGGGGAGCACGCTGGGCACCGACCAGTACACCCTGTACGCCGGACTCGAAGGAGGCAGTTACAGCATCCAGGTGACGACAGTGGCGACAACGCTCAAGAGCAACCTGGCCGTGAGTGCCACCCAGCGCTGGGGGCTCAGCCTGACCGCGCCTTCGGAATTTACTGATGACACCCCCAAATCAGGCAGTGTGACGCTCACCGCGGTGGCAATATGATGAGAATTATTGATTATTTACCGATTCACCACCGTATTCCCACCGGAACGTCACTGCCGGTCACCTGCCTGTTTACTTCAGGGGATTATTCTTTGAGCATGGATACGAATGAAATATCCGATATTCAAGGGTGTTCGCCGCTTAATGCGGCTGAAGATAACGGCCTTGCGGGAGAACCGCTGGGAGGTCGGAAGGGCTTAGACACCAGGAAAGGAGACCAAAATGAAGTTCATTAAAAACCGGAGACTCTTAGCAATCGGCATCATCGTCGCCTCTCTCGTGGCGGTCCTCGTGCCGTCCCAGGCGGTCATGGCCGCCAAGACGGCCACGGTCACCATCAACGTCACCGTGGGCCGGCTGGCGATTACCGTTGACAACACGACCTTCAGCGCCTGGACACTGGTCGCCCAGGATGAAATCCGCTATGTCACCGGTGCCGGCGCCAATAGTCTTACCGCACCTGCCAGTTTCGCCACTGGGCTTACCGACGGCGACTGCTACTGGACCCTGACCAATGCCGGCGCTGTGGCCTGCGACATCGATGGCACCATGACCAACCTGACCGGCGGCACCCAGTGGACCATCGACGCCAGCGCGGTCGGCACTGACCAGTACATGCTGGGCTTCGCGGCCTCGGGCGCCAGCTCGTGGACCTACCTCTCGACCTCCAATACGGCCAACCTCGTAGCGAACCTGGCCACCTCGGGCACCAAGAAGTTCACTATGCAATTCAAGGCGCCGAGCGAGATGAGCGACAACACCGCCAAGTCCGGCACGCTGACCTTCACCGCCACCGTGGTCGCATAACAGACAACTGTTGACAGCTACGAAGGCGTAGTGTAGGATGGTTTCAACTGGATGTTTGAAACGGGAACGAAGCGAGCGCCGAAGGCTTGATAAACACCTGTTTGAAAATGGCGTTGGTCGGGATGGTGCTGATGGCAGTGCTGGCAACAGCCTGCCCGGCACCATCCACGCCTTCGCCAACCCCGCCTTCCCCAACACCACCGGGGGGCAGTATCGGCATCGGGGTCGACCCATCGAAGGAACCGGGGCGCGAGGATGTCAACTACATCACCCCGTCCATGGTCGAGATTGGCAATGTCTATCCCGGTGACTTCGCCGATTTCGAGCTGACCGTCCATAACGGCGGCAAGAAACCGACCACTTTCACGGTTACCGTAAGGTCGGCCGACAAGACCAAGGCAGGGTACGAGAAACTGCCCGGTGAGTACCTTAACTGGATACGCATCGATGACACCAACCCGTCGGTCGGCTCGATGGAATCGAAGAAGGTGCTGGTGACCGTGACCATGCCGGCCAGCGTCACCGCCCCGGGGAAACGGTACGAAGCATGGGTGGTGGTCAAAGACATGGGCCAGGAAGGCAACGTCCAGATTGAGCTGGCCTGCCGGGTGCTGATAGAGACCGGCGCTTAGCTTAAGGGCCAGAGGTCATCCATCCTGCTCGGGCAGGCGGTACCGCCTGCCGCCGTCTGACAGCTTTCAACATGGCGTGTGCTTACTTTAATTTACGAAACCCGCGGGCAGGCGGGATAGAGAAAGCGGATGGAACGAATCAGACAAAGGCTGCTGAAAGCCGCGCCGGCCCTGTTGCTGGCCTTCCTGCTTGGCGTCTGCGGGCTGGTCCAGCCGGCGCTGGCCGATTCCAACCAGGCCGGCGTGACCATCAACATCACCGGCCGCTCGACGGTGCAGATAGTCTTTGTCAACACCCCCGACCCCATTCAGCCGGACACCGTATCCGGCCCGATTACGATAGAAGTCCGCTACAGCCGCGGCACACCGGTCATCCTGTCCCAGCCGGTCACCATTTCCCTTGCCTCGACTTCGGCTTCAGGGCATTTCTTATCTGGCTCGTCAGGTCCTGATATCACCAGTATTGTCATACCGGCCGGGTCAAGCCGGGCCACCTTCTATTACACCGATGCCGTCCCGGGTATGCCGATGATGACCGCCTCGGAGACCCCCGGCCTGGGCTGGCTGGCCGGCCGTCAGGTGATAGTCGTGACGACTCCACCGGCGCCGGAGCCTCCGGCACCACCACCGCCGCCACCCCCACCACCCAAGCCAGTCCCGGTAGAGGTCGGCGGCGGGACAACCGGAGCTGCCGCCAGCACTCAGATTGCCATAAGACAGGACGGGACCGTCACCAAGGGCGGCACCGTCACTAACGAGCAGAAGACCGTTGAAATCAGCATCCCGGACGGCGTTAAAATCAGCATTCTACCCCAACCTGGCGTGCCCGCCGGCCAGGCGACGGTAGCCAACCTGAACGCAATTGAGGTCATCCCGGTCGCCTCGACCGACACCCCGGTAGCCGATAAGCCGGCGCCGGCCGGCTACATACGGTTAAGCCCGATATACGAGGTCAGGGCGCTGGTCAATAACGTCCCGACGCCGGTATCCTTCGACCGGCCCATTTCCCTCGTCTTCGAGTGGGATACAGCCAGGTATCCTAACGCCATCGACCGCTTCGTCGCCTACTATTCCGATGACGTCGGTTGGGTAGCCACGGGCATCCCGCCCGGCTTCGTCGCCGAGGTCGGGCATGAAGCCGGCGAGACCACCCACTTCACGCCTTTCGCGGTATTTGGCCGGCTGGCACCGGCGCCGCCCCCGGCCGTGTTCAACGTGCGCGACCTCAGCATTAATCCGAAGCAGGTCAAGGCCGGTGAAAGCGTGACCATTACGGCGACTATCGCCAATATCGGCGGCATGAGGGGCGAATACGTCCTCCGGCTGAGCGTGCCCGGTGTCCTGGATACCTACCAGACGCTGAACCTGGCACCAAGGGAGAGCCAGCAGGTGCGGTTCACCATCGTCCCGACCAGCGGCGGCAACTACCCGGTCCAGCTTGGCGACCTGGGCGATTTCTTCACCGTCACCGCCGCGCCGGCGCCGTTGCCCATCCAGATATTCACTTTCGATTGGTGGGTATACCTTCTGCTGGCTGTTATCACCTCCACCGTCTTCTACGGCATCGCCTTCATGGTTCTGGAAATAAGGCGGCGCCGCCAGCCGACAGCGGTGGTCCGCCGTGAGACCGCCGAAGCGGCCTGCCTGCTCCGCATTACCGGGCTCAGGATAGTCCCGAAGACCACCCGCCCCGGCACTCCGCTGACGGTTACCGCCGAAGTCACCAATATCGGCCTGAGCCAGTGCGCTTATACTATCGTGCTCAAGGTCAGCGGCATCGTGGAAGCCCTGAAAGATGTCAGCCTCAGGCCCAATCAGCGGGAGAGAGTTGCTTTCACTGTGATGAAGAACGCGCCGGGCGGCTACGAGGTCGACATCGAAGGCCTGAAGGCGCGGTTCACGGTGCTGGAGGCGTAAGCGCCGCCTCTCCCTTTTGTCATTCCGGGCATCTTCTCCCATGTCATTCCGAGCGAATGCGAGGAATCCGGGGAGGGGAACGTACATTGCCTGACCTGCCCCACCAGATTCCTCAGTCGCTTACGCTCCTTCGGAATGACAATATTAAAAAACGCTCCTTCGGAATGACATCTATACCCGTGTCATCTCGTGCGCCCTTCTCTCATGTCATCTCGTGCGCCTTTCTCTCATGTCATTCCGTGCGCCCTTCTCTCATGTCATCTCGTGCGATAGCGAGAGACCTGGCGGTGGGGCTGTACCTACGTGAACCATCAGTCGTATAATTGGCCGTTTGTACGGAGAGATTCTTGACGACTGAAATCGGGCCCCGCGTCTTCTACGGCTGGTGGATTCTCCTTGCCGCGGTGACCGTCAACATTATCGGCGGCGGCACCGCCATCTATGGCCTGACCCTGTTCATCAAGCCGGTGGTCGCCGAATTCAACTGGTCCTATCTGGAAGTCTCGTCGGCTATTGCCATCACCGGTGTCCTGGTCGGGGTCCTTTCTCCCATCATCGGCGGCTTTGTCGACCGCTTCGGCTCGCGGAAAGTTGTCCTCATTTCATCCATCCTGGTCGGGACCGGCTTCATCATCCTCAGCTTCACCAGCTCTATCTTCGTTTTCTACCTGGCCTTCGCCGTCATGGCGGCCGGCGTCGGCGGCATCGGCAGTATCCCCCTGCAGGCAGTCATCGGCAACTGGTTCCGCCGCCGCATGGGCTTCGCCATGGGCATTACCTCGACCGGCGTCGGCCTGGGCGGCCTTATCCTGCCGGTCATCGCCTGGCTTATCCTGACCTGGGACTGGCGCACTGCCTCCTTAGCCGTTGGCATCGGGATATGCATCATCATGCCGGCGCTGGCCATGGTCCTTCGCCATCGGCCCGAGGACTACGGGTACCACCCGGACGGCGAAAAGCCGTCGCCGCTGTTCCAGACAGCCGAACCCGCCGGCAAAGGTGAAAAAAGACCCGCCGATGGAATCACTGCAGGGAAAGCACTGAGGACAAATACCTTCTGGCTCCTGGCCGTCGCCTACTCCATCTATTTCATGGCCCTGAATGCCGTCATCCTGCATATCGCGCCGTTTCTCCAGAGCGTCGAGCTGGAACCATCCACCGCCGCCCTGCTGGCCACGACTCTGGCAATTATCAGCAACATTGGCCGGATCGGTTACGGCTACCTCGGCGACCGCATCCCGCGCAGGTACGCCTTTGCTATCACCTTTCTATCTCAGTCCCTGGGGCTGGTGGTAGTCCTATTCGCGCCATCGGCCTGGGCACTGGGCCTGTTCATCTTCCTCTACGGCACAGGCTATGGAGGAAGTGTCGCCCTTTCATCGGCAATGACGCGTGAGTATTTCGGCCGGACCTCTTTCGGCGCTATTCAGGGCTGGTTCTTTGCCAGCACCACCTTCGCCGGCATGGTCGGCCCCATGTTCGCCGGCTGGATTTTCGATATCAACCAGAGCTACAACGTCGCCTGGATGGTCTTTGCCGTGGCCAATGCCTGCGGCATAGCTTCGGTGCTGGCGCTGAAACGGGTCCCGGCGGCGGATGGCGCAAGCTAACCAAGCTCACCCTCACCCTACCCTCTCCCGACAAGGGAGAGGGAACCAGAATAAGACCTAAGTCGTAGACAGGCACCACCCGGATAGACTATACTTAGGGTGAAAGTTACCTGATTGCCCGTGTCTTGTTGGGAGGTATGTCATGGTGCAGGTCATACAGGATGCCTTGCTGAGCGAGCGCGCCGCCCGCCTTAAAGACCGTTTACTTCACGCCGCGCCGCGCATCGATACCCAGAAAATCCAGATTACCCTTGAGGTCTACCGCGAGCTCGAGGGCCAGCCTAACATCATCAAGCGCGCCCGCGTTTTTGAAAGATTGTGCCGGGAAAAGAAAATCTTCATCGATGATAACCCCCTGGCCGGAACCCTGACGCAGTTTGAATACGGCGGCTACCCCATACCCGAGGTCGGCTGCCGCTGGATGAAGCGCTCCGAGTCTTTCAGCCTCCAGCGCGGCAAGGCCGCCGTCTCTGAAGAGGACCGCGCCTGGATTGATAAGGCCGCCGGGTACTGGTGGGAATCAAACGTCTTCAACCGCACCCGCGATGTCATCCTTCAAACACACGGCGTCGATATCGGCCTCCTCCAGAAGTGCGGCTGCGGCACCGAGTATACCCCGGGCGGCTATAACGACGTCACGCCCGACTACCACAAGATTCTGGCTAAAGGCATCAACGGCCTGCTGGCCGAAATCGACCAGCAGCGGTCGAAGCTCGATATCGGCAGTCCCGAGGACATCAAGCGCTTCTATTTCTACCAGGCGGCCTCCATGGCCCTGAAGGGCCTGGTTACTCTGGCCAACCGCTACGCCGCGCTGGCTGAGGAGATGGCGGCGCGCGAGTCCGACCCCAAGCGCCGGGCCGAGATTGAGCGCCTGGCCCGTACCTGCCGCCGGGTGCCGGCCGACCCGGCCCGCGACTTCTTCGAGGCCCTCCAGTCGGTCTGGTTCGTTCACCTCGGCGTCTGGATTGAAGGCCCATTCGTCCTGAACTGCCCGCCATCGCGCTTCACTCAGTACACCTACCCGTTCTTCAAGAAAGATAAAGAGGCCGGAAAGCTCACCGATGAAGAAGCCATCGAGCTTCTCCAGTACTACTTCCTCAAGATTAACGGCCTTGCCCATGTTCTGCCGCCGCACGGCTTCGCCTGGTCGCAGAGCCGCCTCGGACAGCACCTCTGCCTCGGCGGCTACACCCCGGATGGCGAGGATGCCACCACACCGCTCGACTGGCTGGTGCTCGAAGCCCAGCAGAGGCTGCGCCTGCCCGAGCCGCTGGTTGACCTCCTTTACCACAACCGCATGCAGGGCGACTTCTTAATGAAGTGCATCGACCTGGTCAAGACCGGCATCGGCCAGCCGGCCATGCATAACATTGATAAGGCCATCGCCAGCCACCTGCATCACGAGAAAATGCCGCTGGAGGAGGCCCGCAACATCTCCATCATCGGTTGTGTCCAGACCCAGATACCCGGCTATTCAGCCACCCCGTGGGAGGGCGGCTTCAACACCGCCAAGATGATTGAGCTAACGCTCAACGACGGCAAGGACCCGCTGACCGGCAACCAGCTCGGCCCGCATACCGGCGACCCCGAGACCTTCAAGAGTTATGACGAGTTCTACACCGCCTACCTGAAGCAGTTGGAATACTTCGTAACCCTCCAGCGAACCGTCAGCCGCACCGCCTGGAACATCATGCGTGACTTCCCCCTGCCCTTCGCCTCATCCACCGCCAACGACTGCATCGCCGCCGGCAAAGACGTCATGGACGGCGGTATCCGCTACAACCAGGCCAACGGCACCACCTTCGTCGCCGGCATCGATACCGCTAACTCGCTGGCGGCCATCAAGAGGCTGGTGTACGAAGACAAGAAGCTGACCATCAAACAGCTGAAGGAGGCGCTCGCCGCCGACTTTGCCGGCTACGAGGATGTCCAGCGGATGTGCCTCGATGCCCCCAAGTACGGTAACGATGATGACTATGCCGACTCTATCGCTAAGGGCGTCTTTGAGGCCTGCTATCAGTTCCACCAGCGTTTCCCGGACTATCTGGGACGTCCCTCCAAGCCCGAGGCCTACTCGGTCACCGTCCACTTCGCTGTAGGCCGCTTCACCGGCGCCTTGCCGTCAGGGAGAAAGGCCCGTATCCCGCTTACCGATGCCAGCGTTTCCGCCCAGCCGGGCACCGACAAGAACGGCCCGACGGCACTGGTCAAATCGGCGGCCCAGGTGATAGATACCACCAAGTGGGGCGGCAACCACCTGAATATGAAATTCCACCCATCGGCGCTGGCCGGAATCGAGGGCAGCCGCAATCTGCTTTCGCTGGTCAAGACCTACTTCGACCTCGGCGGCTTCCACGTCCAGTTCAACTGCGTCAAGTCCGAGACCCTGCGCGACGCCCAGCTCCACCCGGACAGGTACCGCGACCTGGTGGTGCGCGTGGCTGGCTTCTCCGCCTTCTTCATCCACCTCGACCGGCAGGTCCAGGACGAAATCATCAAGCGCACCGAGCTCAGCTTCCGGTAAGCGGGCGGCGCCATAGCAGAGCGGCGCAAACAACCACAATTACCATAAGCACGGCGGCCATCACCTCGAAGCTGGTCTGAAAGCCGAAGCGGTCAATCATGAAGCCGACGACCGGCGTCAGTATTCCCGAGCCTTCCATGCCGGCGAAGTAATAGACGCCGAGCCAGGTGGAGCGGGTGCGGTCGGATGTGCTTGATACCAGGTAGTTCTCCGTCACCGGCATGCGCACATGGCCGATAGTGCCAATAGCCAGGAGCACCACCGCCACCGCGGCTACCGTGGGCGAAAGGTCCAGCAAGAAAATCATCGGACCGGCCAGCAGGCAGACGACTGTCGCCACCGGTACTGTCCCGAAACGGTCGGAAAGCCAGCCGCCGACCGGCCCCGCAAATAGCCCGGCCAGAGCGGTCAGGGAGACCATAGCCGCGGCCGCCCCCGTTGAGACGCCGTGCGCATCAACAATGAACAGTGCCATAAAGGCGACCACCGAGCCGGTGACTGCCTGCGCCGAGGTGCTCATGGCGATAAACGCCGCAAGGCGGCGGTCGGTGGTCTTGACTGGTTTATGCCTGGCGGTCTCTGAGGACGGGGCTGCTTTGACCTGGGGCAAACGCCGGCCAAGAGTCCGGTAGAGCACCAGCCCGAAGAGAAACGCCGGGATGCCGAGGACGAGGAAGGGGCCGCGCCAGCCAAGAAATACCGCGATGGCGGCTCCCGAAAGCGGCGCCAGGAAGTAGGCGGCGGCCCCGCCAATCATGTGCAGGCCGAGGGCGCGCCCGCGGTTTTGTGGCGGCACCGCGGCGGAAATAAGAGGCGGCGTGGATGGGTGATAACCGCCGCCGGCGATGCCCATCAGGACAAGGCAGATAAGCAGACCGGCGTAAACTGGCGAAAGCCCGAACAGGATGCCCATTACAGCCACGCCGGAAACGCCGGCGACCAGGAGAATCCGCGGGCCGATGCGGTCGGCCAGCCAGCCGGCCGGAAGCTGGGCGATGCCGTAGGCGATACCGAAGGCGGAAAGCACAAACCCGGCCTGAGTGTAGTCGAGACCGAACTCGCTCCGTATCATCGGCATCAGCGGGGATGGCAGGGCTATTACCAGGTGGTGGGCGAAGTGGGCCGCCACAAACAGCGGTATCAGCCCGGTGACCAGCGGCAGGAGGCGTTGTTTCACGTCAGAGACGGCTCCAGCGGATAGGAAATAAGAGCGTAGCTAATAGCAGGTTAGCGCCATTATACGCTGGGTCGTGAATGCGGACAATCATTAAGAAGGCCCGTAGGAAGGCGCTACCGGCGCCAGTTTTCGAGTGGGATTACCTCGCAATTCAAGACCTGTGCCTGGTGACGGGGATTGGCGGTTACCAGGGGGCATTTGCGTTGGTGGGCCAATGCGGCATAGCAGGCATCGTATACCGTGATAGCGGCCTTCCTGGCCATCTCTATGGAAAGGGTCATGAGATCCACATCAACTACGCTCGTTTGAAGGCCAAGAGCGAACGTATCCCTCAGAGCCAGACGGACTTCTTCGTCAGTAAGGGCTTTCTTGTGGACGAGGGCATTGGCCACCTCATAATATAGGAGGTCAGGTGCAGTAAGTAAAAGCTCGCCATCCACGTGGCCGTCCATGATTTCTAAAGCTCTGGCGACATTATCTTCGCCTTTGGCGGAAAACCACTTCACCGCGATGGAAGCGTCAATGACTAGTGAGCGTCGCGCCATTTAAGTATCTCCGAGGTGCCGTCCCACCGGCCGATTTTCTGAGCGAGCTTGCGGATGGAGCGGGCCGCCTGCCGCCGCCGTTCAACCTGTCTTTGCTCTTCGAGATCTTGAAGGAACTTCCTAGCGGCCTTGGAGAGTAAGGCACTACGACTGGTAGACGCTTGACGCGCCGCCTTGTCCAGCTCCTGGAGCACGTTTTCAGGGATAGACACATTTACCTTAGCCACCTTGATTACCTCCCAATAGTATCTCCATTTAGTATACCCATAATGGCACTACCCGTCAATTCTGGTTTCAATCCACGCCCCCGTGCGGGGGGAGGGGGGGGTAACTTGACCGGAGTAACATAGTGTTTTGGAGAAGGCCGGGTGTCAGCTATGTCTTATTGTAGGCTTCTAAGAATTCTTCTCTCTACCAAATGTATCGATATGGAATCGAATGGCTGACTTAACATCATTCAGCGCATCTTCGTAGCTGTCACCCTGTCCTACTACAATGCCCTTAAGACCAAGCGGATAAGCCACATAGCCATCCGCCGCCTTTTCCACCACAATTTTAAAGTGACGAGTCATCGGTCAATCCCCCTATCAGCTTTCTCAATTGTAGCAGTTGTTGCCGATACCGAGCACGTTCACCAGGCCACGTTCCAATCCCCTTTCGAGGACGTTCGTCTTTCCTACGAGAGAATTAAATGTCAGTCCGTGGTCTAGTGACCGTGTTCCAATCCCCTTTCGAGGACGTTCGTCTTTCCTACGTCCTGTGGAAATGCCCTTAAAAGCGCAAAGAAAAGCACTAGTTCCAATCCCCTTTCGAGGACGTTCGTCTTTCCTACCAGCATTCTG
>JBFMDU010000022.1:7102-18032 GCA_040753815.1 Chloroflexota bacterium | reverse complement strand
TCCTTAAGTGCCTGGATGATCTGCTCCTCGGTGTACCTCTTGCG
Source organism: Chloroflexota bacterium (assembly GCA_040753815.1). Classification (GTDB taxonomy): domain Bacteria; phylum Chloroflexota; class Dehalococcoidia; order GIF9; family JBFMDU01; genus JBFMDU01. The sequence continues at coordinate 17,988 of JBFMDU010000022.1, read as the reverse complement.
TACCATGTCGAGTCCTCCTGTCATACGTAATTCTATCGGAGAACTCTAATTGGGAGTGATACTGTTTACGGGGGAAACGTCAGACTGACTCTAGGACAAGTATTACTTTTTGTATGCCTTGTATGCCTGTCCGCGCGGCAGAATTACCATTACATAGGCGACTCTCTGTGGAAGGTCGACGCTGTAGTACTTGAAGGCGTCCTTTGAGAAGGCTACTCTAAACTTCGGTTCGTTTGACATCGCGCCGCCAGACAAAGTCGCCTTTGCGAACCTGTCTTTCTCCCCTGCGCAAGATGGCAAGCTCGTTTTCGGTGAATTGCTCCTCCTGGTCGCGAAGCCACTCAGCAAACCGTAAGATTATGCGGCGTTCGTCATCGGAAAGTTCTTCGACGATTAAGCCCAACTCTCGTTTGGTGGTAGTCATCTTATTAAGTCCTTTTTCACTGCAAACCTCCTTACCTCCAGCGAGTATATGATACCACTAAGCACGATGGCTGACACGGGCTGGTGATAAATGCGTAAAGAGTAGGAAAGCTAAGCGGAAAACAGAGTCAAACCACAATGGGTGCAGACATTAAGGGTTACATTCAGCCGAAGCTAATCACCACTGGACGAACATCGGCATGACGACATGTACGTAATTGTCGGTGCCGACGGGGCGGATAACGCCGGGGCTGGATGAGGTAGTGATTTCAAGGGCTACCTGGCTCTGGCTCAGGATGCCAAGCACGTCAGTCATATACTTGAAGTTGAAGGCAATCTTAGCCGGGTCGCCGTCGACAAGAACATCGACTTCTGCCGTATTGTCACCAATCTCCTCGGCGCGGGCGGATACGGTCATTTTGCCGGGCTTGGTCTCGGCTCCGGCGCTAATAACGAGCCTGACGATGCCGCTGGAGTCGCGGGCGAAGATAGCCGACATCTTGGTGGCCCGCAAGAACTCAGCGACGTCAGCAACCGCCCGTGTTGAATATCCCTGCGGGATGAGCTGGGAATAGTTGGGAAAGGTTCCCTGCAGCAGTTGGGAGACAAGTTCCACATTCTTGAGCCGGAAGAGCACCTGGCTCTTTTGCTGGTTGATGCTGATGGCTACCGCCTCCTCATCATCTGTTAGAAAGCGACTCAACTCATTCAAAGTGCGTGCCGGGATGATTACGGCTGTTCTGGTCGGAATCGGCGAAAGCAGTGATGCTGTATAAACCGCCAGGCGGAAACCATCGGCTGCCGCCAGTTTCAGCTTTTCTCCATCGAAGTCGCAGTGAACACCGGTGAGAACCGGCCTTGATTCTTCAGTAGCCGCGGCAAAGGCAACGTGCCGGATTGCCTCACGGATAGCTTCAACGCTGATTTTAGTGTTAATGCCATCGCCTATCTTTGGAATCGGTGGGAAGTCCTCGGCGGTGATGCCGCTGAGGCGCGCTTCAAATCGGGCACACTTGAGATGAAGGGTCCGTTCCGATAGGGAAAGGTTGACGTTATCATTGGGCAGGGAGGCGACAAACTCGGTGAGAAGGCGGGCGGGGACGGTAATTGCGCCCTCCTTATCTATCTTAGCGCCAATCCAGCAAGTTATCGCCATCTCCAGGTTGGTAGCTGTCAGCTTGAGCCGGGACTCGTCAGTGGCTAAAAGGATATTCTGGGTGACCGGCAGACTCGTTCGGGCGGCGACAGCCCGGCTGACGATGCTAAGGCCTTTATTGAGGTTCTCCTGAAGACAGGACAGCTTCATTAAGCACCTCCCAAAAGTTGGGAATATGTTCTGAAGTATAGCGTCCGATATGGGGTAAGTCAATGAGTGGGTGAGGTATGGTCACCGGTGTTTGTGTACGACTTGCCTTACGCTCTGTGTCAAGCTAGTATAATCATGAACCGCATTGTTCGAGGGGTGTATTAGTTGGGGCGGTTTTGTCATAATGCAATACGATAAACAGCGCAAGCGTGATGTCAGTCCCAGAGCAAGGTAGCCGCATGCGCCGCTGGCTGTTGCCGGCGGCAATACCGGTAATCATCTTTGACCAGCTTACCAAGCTTGTGGTACGGGCCAACATGGTACCCGGTGAATCGATACCCGTGTTCTGGCGGCTCCAGTGGACGTACGTGCAGAATACAGGGTCGGCATTCGGTCTCTTCGTTGACCAAAGGGTCGTGCTTTCGGTAGTCGGCGCCGCCGGTGTTATAGCTATTCTGCTTTTTTACCGGTTTCTGTCACCGCCAAGCCGCCTGGCGCTGGTTGCCATAAGTCTTGTCCTGGCCGGCGCTATCAGTAACTTGATTGACCGATTTATTCTGGGATATGTTACTGACTTTATTGACGTTCACCTGTGGGGCGATTTCCACTGGCCGTTCTTCAACATCGCTGATTCCGCTATCACCATTGGCAGTCTGATACTTATCTACTTCTTTGTGTTTGTTTTGAGAAGGGTTGAACAGAGTCGAGAAAAATATTAATTCTAAAACGCTCCGGCTGAAGGTTTTTGGCTCGACCGGGCGGCTTGATAGCTATGTCGCCAGTCAGTGTACCGGCCTTTCGCGTTCCCTGGTTGCTAAGCTTATTGAGCAGGGCAGGGTGCTTCTTAATGGTAAAACAGTGAAGCCAGGTTCGCGTCCGAAGGAAGGCGATGTTATCGAGGTGGCACTCCCGCCCCCACCGATAAGCCCGCTGATCCCACAGAACCTGCCGCTTGACATAGTTTATGAAGATAATGATGTGCTGGTGGTGAACAAACCGCCCGGGATGGTGGTCTATCCGGCGGCCGGTCATCCGGACAGCACACTGCTGAATGCAGTTATCCATCATTGTCCGGATCTGGCTTTTACCGAAAGTTCGCTTCGCCCCGGGGTCGTACATCGTCTTGACAAGGACACCTCCGGGCTAATGGTCCTGGCCAAGAGCAAGTCGGCGAGGGAAAATCTGGTCGGGCAGTTCAAGGCGCGCACCGTGACGAAGGAGTACCTTGTCCTGGTGAAAGGTAGACTATCTCCACGGGAGGGGATAATCGAGGCGCCGCTGGGTAGACACCCGTCCCAGCGCCAGCGCATCGCTGTGGTGAAGAGCGGAAGAGAGGCGCATACGCGGTACCGCGTTAAGCAGTATCTGGGCGATTTCACTCTGGTCGAGGCCGCAATTGAAACCGGCAGGACTCATCAGATTCGCGTACATATGGCGGCCATCGGCTTTCCGGTTGTCGGCGACAGCGTCTATGGAGTCAGGTCGCCGAACCTGGACAGGCAGTTTCTGCACGCCTTCCGTCTTGGTTTCCGTCTTCCGTCAAGCGGGGAGTACCGTGAGTTCACGGTCGGTCTGCCCGACGACCTTGAGCGAGCGCTCAAGGCTATGTCCGGCGATGTGTATCGGCGTAACTGACGGGACGAGGTGTTGTTTGTCATCGGCGTGGTCACGTGATAATCTATACCCTTAATCCGGCGGACACTGCCGGTGAATGCTGACTGAGATTTTTGGAGTGTTGCCAAATGAACAAACTTAAGCTGTACTTCTTTGAGACCCGCCCCCCGTTTTTGCTTCTATCGGTTGTGCTGGTATTCTTGGGCACAGCAGTAGCCTGGACTGACGGCCACTTCAGTGTGTGGCGGGGCCTGTTGGCGATGGTCGGCCTGGTATCACTGCATATCAGCGTTAACGTGCTGAATGATTACTTTGACTATAAGAGCGGAGTTGACCTGCACACAGTGCGTACTCCGTTCAGCGGAGGAAGCGGTATGCTTCCGGCGGGCATGCTTTCGCCAAAGGCGGCGCTGATTTATGGAATTGTCACGTTCGTGATAGCGGTGCCCATAGGGGCTTATTTCCTGCTCGTCTCAGGCTGGGGTTTGCTTCCGCTTCTTGTAGTCGGCGCTATTTGCGTCCTTATCTATACCCAAAAGCTGACAAGGGTTGGCTATGGCATGGCAGAAATAACCGCCGGCCTCGGTCTCGGGACCTTGCCGGTACTTGGTGCCTACTACGTCCAGACTGGATTTTATAGCTGGCCTGCTGTGGTGGCTTCGATACCTTCGGGCATTCTGGTGTGCAACCTACTGTTCTTGAACGAGTTCCCGGATGTCGAGGCCGACATGATAGGCGGCAAGCGGACTCTTCCCATAATTATGGGTAAGAAAAGCGCCTCTTATCTTTATGCTGGTCTCACCATTTTGATGTATGTGTGGATAGCCGGTGGTGTGGTAGCAAGACTGGTCGGCTTGCCTGGACTACCGCCGGCGGCACTGCTCGGGTTATTGACTATTCCGTTTGCCATGAAAGCGATAAACGGAGCCAGAGAGTATGATAATCCATCGCGTCTGGTCCCAGCGCTCGGGGCCAATGTTCTCGTTATTCTTATCACCCAGCTTCTGCTCGGAGTCGGCTACATAGGTGACGGCCTCTTCTAGGGGAGTGGCGAAACAACGCCTGGACAACCTTCTGGTAGCCAGGGGGCTGGTTGAGACACGGAGCCGGGCACAGGCTATAGTGATGGCTGGCGAAGTGCTCGTTAACGGCGGGGTGGCGACAAGGCCGGCAAGATTGGTGCCTGAGGACTCCATAATTGAGCTGGTTGGCCGTATGCCTTACGTGAGTCGTGGCGGCCTCAAGCTGGCCCATGCTCTGGATGAGTTTGGTATCGACGTCACCGGGCTGGTGGTGCTTGATGTTGGCGCTTCGACCGGTGGTTTTACCGACTGCCTGCTCCAGCGAGGCGCCAGGCGTGTTTATGCTATTGATGTTGGATACGGTCAGCTTGACTACCGTCTGCGACAGGATCCGCGAGTAGTGGTGATGGAGCGGGTCAACGCCCGCGATGACTTCGAATTACCGGAACTGGCGGATTTAGCGGTTATAGACGTTTCGTTCATATCATTAACGAAGGTCATACCCAATGTTGCGGCGCATTTGCGGAAGCCGGGCCGGATGGTGGTACTGTTAAAGCCGCAGTTTGAAGGCAGGAGAGCGGAGGTCGGCAAGGGTGGTGTTATCAGGGATACACAAGTCCACGCCCGGATACTTGGTCGTTTTGTTGTATGGCTGGCGGACAACCGGTTTGTTCTTAGCGGTCTGACGGCCTCACCGGTACTAGGGGACTCGGGTAACCGGGAATTCCTATTCATGTTTGCCACGACTTAAAGGGGGAAATCACATGTTTTCTAAAGCTGAGGTTAAGGAACTCACTATCGCGTGGATTGTGCTCGGTCTGTGTTTCTCCATCTTTTTCATGGGGAGTTATCGTTCTGGCCTGGGGCTATTCCCACAGTTATTAGTAGTGAGCCTAATAGGGGTTGGATTTGGGTTTGTCTTTCATGAGCTGGCCCATAAGTTTGTCGCTCAGAGATATGGGTATAGGGCTGAATTCAGGCTTTGGAAGATGGGACTGATTATTGGGTTTGCCACAGCAGTTCTTACACTTTTTTACCCTGGATTTATTTTCGCTGCACCAGGGGCTGTGTATATTCTTGCTTATACAAGACCTAGGGAGCAAGGTATTATCAGCTTGGCAGGGCCAGGTTCGAATTTAGTGCTAGCCGGATTATTCTATTTTCTAGCTGGTTTAGGTGGGATGGCCGGTCTAATCGGGGTGTTTGGGTTTAATATCAACATTTGGCTGGCCGCATTCAACCTTTTACCGATAGGTCCTCTCGATGGGAGAGCAGTCATGTCGTGGAATACGCCGGTCTGGGTATTGCTTCTGGTGGTGGCATGGGGATTGCTGGGGTTGACCTGGCTCGGATATATCCTGTAAGGAGCAACCTGTCTTATGGAAATAAGGGACCTGGCAGTAACTGTCGACGGATTTAGCATAGCCGGCGAGGTATATATCCCATCCGGGGACGGTCGTTTTCCTGCTTTGTGTATTTGTCATGGCATCCCAGCGGCACAATACGACCCATCGGACCTACGGTATGCTCAACTGGCAAAGCGGTTCTGTGAGTCCGGTTTTGCCACGGCTATCTTCAACTTCCGCGGCGCGGGCCGGAGCGGTGGCAATCTGGATATCCTTGGCTGGATGCGTGATCTGAAGGCAGTGGTTAAGCATGTTGATTCACTGGATACGGTGGACTCTGGAAGACTGGGATTGATGGGGTCGAGCGCTGGTGGTGCGGTAGCCGCCTGCGTTGCCGCTGAAGAGAAGCGCGTTAGCTTTGTAGTGTTGATGGCCAGTCCTGCAGACTTCAGCGGACTGGTTGATCCGGCTAAGGCTAAGCCGTTCGTCGAGTATCTACGGAAGATTGGCCTTATCCGTGACAATGACTTTCCGATAGATTTGCCTGAATGGGCTAGAGGGTTTGGTGCAGTTTCACCGGTTGAATGTATCGGACGAATTTCGCCGCGCCCGGTGTTGATTCTGCACGGTGACAAAGATGATACTGTGCCGCTTGACCATGCTCAACGGTTGTTTGAGGCCGCAGGCGACCCCAAGGAACTGGTTATTCTGCCGGGGGCTGGTCACCGTCTCCGTCTTGACGAGTCTGCAGTAAGCGCTGCTCAAACGTGGCTTCATCGTGTCATTCGTCGTTGACCGAGGCTTTCCCCAAGCGTATAATTGGCAGTCTGCCATGCAGGGCTTACACGAGAACTGTGGCGTCTTTGGAGTCTACGCCCCGGGCGTGGATGTCGCTCGTTTAACCTTTTTCGGGATTTTTGCTCTTCAGCACCGTGGTCAGGAAAGCGCCGGCATTGCCACCAGCGATGGGGAGAAGATATCCGTCCGCACCGGTATGGGCCTCATCTCGCAGGCGTTCACTGAAGAAGACCTGTCCCATCTTTCTGGGTCTATCGCTATCGGGCATAACCGCTACTCGACGACGGGCTCCAATAAGCTTTGCAACGCCCAGCCGCTTATGTCCACGTGGGGTGGCGATGAAATCGCACTGGCCCATAATGGCAACATCGTCAATAGCAAAGAACTCCGGGACGAGTTGAGCGCCAAGGGCTTTACCTTCAGTACATCTACGGACTCCGAGGTCATAGCTAATCTCATACTGGCTTCCCCCGAGCGGGAACTGGTGGCTAAGATAAGGTACGCCATGCGGCGGCTCAAAGGGGCCTACTCGCTCACTCTTCTTACCAAACATAAGCTGGTCGGAGTGCGCGACCCTCTAGGCGTCCGGCCGCTCTGCCTTGGGGCTTATGATGGAGGTTGGATAATCGCTTCTGAGACGTGCGCCTTAGACCACATCGGCGCCGAGTTCCTGAGGGAAGTCGAACCAGGCGAGATCATCATGATTGACGAGCATGGTGTAAAGAGCTACCGGGAAGAATCGGACCGAAAGGCTATCTGCATCTTTGAGTACATTTATTTTGCCCGTCCGGACAGTACGATTCAGGGAAAACTCTTATATCCTTGCCGGCAGACTATGGGTAGAATACTGGCCAGGGAATATCCGGTAGATGCTGATGTCGTCATGGGAGTACCTGACTCGGCGACAGCCGCCGGTATCGGGTATTCCCAGGCGTCTGGAATCCCATATATTGAGGGATTGCTGAAAAACCGCTACGTTGGGCGAACTTTCATCCAGCCGGATCAACGGATACGCGACCTCGGCGTTAAGCTGAAGTTCAATCCCTTGCCCGAAATCATCGGCGGCAAACGTGTAGTTGTCGTTGATGACAGCATTGTCCGGGGAACGACGACTCCTAAAGTAGTGAACATGCTGAGGAAAGCCGGAGCTAAAGAGGTGCACCTGCGAATCTGCGCGCCGCCGATACGTCATCCGTGCTTCTTCGGCGTCGACATGGCGACAAGGTGGGAGCTTATCGCCGCTCAGAAGTCAGTACCTGAGATAAGGGACTTCGTTGGCGCGGATTCTCTTGGTTATCTCAGCCTCGATGGTCTGATCGAATCGGTCGGTCTGCCGCGAGAGATATTCTGTTTGGCCTGTTTCACTGGCGACTATCCGGTGCCGGTACAGCTTGAGATGGACAAGCTGGCGCTCGAAACATCGCCGGCCGGGATCGCTGATGCCAAGTAAGGGATCATACGCCAGGGCCGGGGTGGACTTCGACCTAGCTGGGTATACCAAGCGCCTGATTGCCGAAGAGGCGCGGACAACCTTCAGTCCGAAGGTCGTGGCTGACATCGGCTTTTTCGGCAGTATGTTCAATTTCAAAGGCTATCGGGATCCGGTGTTGGTGTCCAGCGTCGATGGCGTTGGCACCAAGCTCAAGATTGCCGCAGCCATGGGCCGGCACGAGGGAGCCGGTATCGACATAGTCAGTCACTCCGTTAACGATATCTTTTGCTGCGGCGCTAAACCGCTGTATTTTCTTGACTACATTGCTATGGGCAAGCTCAATACTAAGGTGGCGGTAAGTTTAGCCAGGGGGATGGCGAAGGCATGCCGCGAGGTCGGTATGGCGCTGGTAGGTGGTGAGACGGCGCAGATGCCCGGCATGTATGCGGAAGGTGAGTACGACCTGGTAGGATTCATCACCGGAGTCGTCGAGAGGGGCGAGATTATCGACGGCCGGGCTATTAAGATTGGTGATGTCGTTTTGGGGCTTCCATCCAGTGGACTTCATACCAATGGCTATTCGCTGGTGCGGAAGATATTTAAACTCGATAGCGACCCGTCACAGCTAAAGGTGTTTTATCCTGAACTGGGTCGGACACTGGGCGAAGCCCTTCTGGAACCGCACCGCTGCTACTATAACCGGCTCAAGCCGGTGTTGGGGATGGTCAAAGGAATCGCCCACATCACCGGCGGTGGGATGATAGATAATATCCCGCGTATTCTGCCGGATGGTATGGCGATTCGAATTCGCCGGGGGACGTGGGACGTCCTCCCTTTGTTCGAGTTAATCCGTAAGAAAGGCAGAATCAAGCTGGATGAGATGTTCAATGTGTTCAACATGGGCGTCGGAATGGTCTTTGTTGTTTCTCCGGCTAATGCCCGGCGTCTCATCAAAGCTTTACCGGAATCCCGGTTGATTGGAGAGGTAATAAAGGCCGCATCCGAAGAGGAATGCGTACTCATCAAATGAATATAAGGAGGATACATGCGGGCTATCGTTAGCGTCTCTGACAAGGCCGGCCTCGCTGAGTTTGTTAGGGGTCTCTGCGACCTGGGTGTGGATGTTTACAGCACGGGCGGCACCAAGAAGGGTCTTGAGGCCGCTGGTATTAAGGTGCACAGTGTTTCGGAAATCACCGGATTTCCGGAGATTCTTGACGGGCGCGTTAAAACCCTACATCCGGCGGTTCACGGCGGTATACTAGCCAAGAGAAATCTTCCCAAGCACCTTGAAGAACTGGCTAAGAGCAATATTCAGCCTATTGACCTGATTGCGGTCAATCTGTATCCCTTCGTCCAGACGGTATCGAAAGAGGGCGTTAGTCTGGATGAGGCCCTTGAGAATATCGACATCGGTGGGCCGACTATGATTCGTGCCGCGGCCAAGAACTTCCCATCGGTAATTGTAGTGGTAGACCCGGCCGACTATTCGGTAGTGCTGGAGGGAGTCAAGAAAGGTGGGCTCGGTCTTGATGAGCGGAAGCGGCTGGCGCAGAAGGCCTTCCAGCACGTGGCCATGTACGATACCGCTATTGCCCAGTACCTATGGCAGGGTGATTTGTTCCCTGAGAACAGGACGATTGCTCTGAAAAGAGTGGCGGTTCTCAGGTATGGGGAAAACCCTCACCAGAAAGGCGCTTTCTACGCCGAGCAGACGGTTGGCGCTAGAGCCAGTGGTCTGGCTGCGGCCAAACAATTGCATGGTCCGGAGCTTTCCTTTAATAACTACCTCGACCTGGATGCCGCAGCGAATGTAGTCAAAGATTTCGAACTGCCAACAGTGGCCATTATCAAGCACACTAATCCCTGTGGCCTGGCCAGTCACAAAGACCTGGCTGAAGCCTACCGCCGCGCCCTGACTGGCGACCCGGTTTCGGCTTTTGGTGGTATCGTCGCCTGCAATCAACCGATAACACTTGCCGCTGGCGAGGAAATTAACAAGACGCACTTTGACGCCATCATCGCTCCAGGCTTTGATCCTAAGGTGCTCGAGATGCTCAGGAAGAAGGCTAATTTACGACTTGTCGAATTGTCTGACTTGATGGCTCTTGCCAGGTCTCCAATGCTTGATGTGCGCCGTGTAAGCGGCGGCTTGCTTCTCCAGACGGCGGATACCTTCGGCGAGCCGGAGTTCAAACCGAAGGTAATGTCCAAGAGGACGCCGACCGAATCTGAGCTTAAGGACATGTTCTTCGCCTGGAAAGCGGTCAAGCATGTCAAGTCTAACGCCATTGTCATCGCTAAGGACCAGATGCTCCTCGGTATGGGCGCTGGTCAGCCTAACCGTGTTGTAAGCGCTCAACTTGCGGTCAATCGTGCCGGTGAAGCGGCGAAAGGGGCATCCGTTGGCTCCGATGCTTTCTTCCCATTCCCTGACGGTGTCGAACTGCTGGCTAAGGCTGGTGTAACCGCCATCATGGAGCCTGGTGGTTCGGTCAAAGACGCCGAGGCTATTGCCGTGGCCGATAAGTATAATATCGCGATGGTGTTTACCGGCTTCCGTCACTTCCGACACTAGGTTGTGCTAGACTGCGGGCATGATTGCAGACAGCCCGCGGCCGCAGGTTATTATCGGAAGGCCACAGAGCCATCTCTGGCGGAGAGTTGGCCGTAGTCTCGCGCTTTTTATGGCAGGGTAGAAATGACTGCCATCCGCACCGGGTTTGCCAATTTACCTCTGCATGGCGGAAAAGCACCGGCCTGGCTTTTTTCTCGGATGACCCGGCTGGCGTGAGAGATTACTGCCGTCATTGCCGGAGAGTCCGGCCCCGGTGAGATATTGCGCCGGTTGTCAGACCCCTACTGGTTTCAAGCTTTCGGGTGTGCGTTGGGGTACGACTGGCATAGCAGTGGTGTTACCACCACTGTGTGCGGGGCTGTTAAGG
>JBFMDU010000022.1:0-7002 GCA_040753815.1 Chloroflexota bacterium | reverse complement strand
GAGTCCGGCCCCGGTGAGATATTGCGCCGGTTGTCAGACCCCTACTGGTTTCAAGCTTTCGGGTGTGCGTTGGGGTACGACTGGCATAGCAGTGGTGTTACCACCACTGTGTGCGGGGCTGTTAAGGAAGGTGTAAAAGGACTGGAACGCGACCTTGGGTTGTTTGTCGCCGGCGGCAAGGGCCGAACATCGAGGAAGACGCCGGGGGAAATTGAGGGCTTTGGTGCGGTGCTACAGTGCGACCCTTCAAGACTGGTCTACGCCAGCCGGATGTCGGCTAAAGTGGATAGTTCGGCGCTCCAGGATGGTTATCAGTTGTATCATCATACCTTTTTCTTCACCCGTGATGGGAAGTGGGCAGTTGTCCAGCAGGGAATGAACGAAGCTACCCGGTATGCCCGGCGGTACCACTGGCTTGGGGAGGTGGTGGGAGACTTTGTCAGCGAGCCGCATGCGGCAATATGCTCTCAACAGCGCGATACAGTACTTAACCTTGTCGCTCAGGAAAGCGGCGTGGCCAGGGAGACTATCGCTTCAGTGATATCTTCTGAGAACCCCGACAAACTGCTTTCTGAGTTCAAGAGATTGAGGACGCTGGACATGCCGTCGCGGCATCTTGTTGCCCTCCAGGATGTTGATCCAGACCGCATTCGTGGTGTCTTGGTCAGTACCTACGAAAGCCAGCCGCAGGGGTTCGAAGCGCTGTTAGCCCTTCCCGGCGTCGGGCCGAAGACATTAAGGGCGCTCAGTCTGATTTCTGAGTTGGTATACGGGGCGCCGGTTAGTACACGCGACCCCGCCCGTTACAGCTTTGCGCATGGCGGTAAGGACGGTACGCCTTATCCGGTCGACCGGAAGACTTACGAGGCCACTATCCAGGTCCTGCATGACGCCATCCGTCGCGCTCGAATTGGCGATATGGAGAGGTTAGCCGCCTTCAAGCGGCTCCGTTCTTGGCTCTAACGGTCAAATGTAATGCCGGCACGCGTTGTTTCCAAGAAGACCTCTACCTTTCACGACTTCCCTTATTCAAGCCCGGAGCGAAAGTGTTTCCATTGCTGGATTATTAATGTAACACCGCCAGGCCCGGCCCATTGTCTTCATCAGTGTGTCTATTGTTATGCCAGAGAGGCCGTCTATTCGGATTACTCTGATGGACCTGTCGTCTATGGCAATTTGCCGGAACTGGTCGAGCGTGACCTGCGGCGGATGTCGCTTTGCCCACCGGTGTCGCTATCCAACGTTTCCGATCCATGTCAGAGCGTGCCGGAAGTGCGTGCGCAGACTTCGGCATTGGTGAAGCTATTGATTGAGTATGGCATTTCGTTTGGGGTGACTACCAAGGGCGACGCGCGCTTTCTGCTGGAGATTCCTGGCTTTGCAGAGTACCCACGTAAGTCAGTGGCCGTAACTATTGAAGGGACGGCAGAGATGCTTGCCCGTCTTTCACCGGAGGCTCCGTCGTTCGAGGACAGGATTGCTTCGGTAGCCGAATTGTCGCGATGTGGCGTCTATACTGTGGTGAGGCTCGACCCAGCTTTCCCCCAGCTTTTCTCAGCTTTGTATGGTGAGCGATGGCACGATGTGGCTGCGAGTTTGATGGATGTTTTTACCGCCGCGAGTGTGAGGCATGTTGTGGTCAGCACAGGACGGTTGATGAAAACACGACGTAGCCAACCTGGGTGTCGTACTGGGTCATGGAATGCTGTTCGCGACGTAATTCGGAGCATTTCACCGGATGCTGCCGCTAGCTTCGAAAGGGAGTACGAGTACGTAAAGTACTGGGCGGGTGGTGGGTACCTGCTCCGGCGTGACCTGCGCGTCGCTTTCCATCAGCGGTTACGGCAATTGGCGGAGGTAAGAGGAATGACCCATGCTTCATGTCAGGAGTTGTCTGCCGAGGAAAGTGATTCGCCCGGGATACCGCATTGCGAGGGAATGGCGCTTCCTTTTGTGTCCCGTAGTACTGATGGGCGTTTCTATCCGGTGCCTGACTGTACCGCTAACTGTCACGTCACCTGCGTAGGGTTGGCCGTCCCGCCGTGTGGCAGGAAAGAGCTGGTTTCCCCGAAACCGGTCAGGTTGAGTGCTTTGCGTTAGCCGGGGCGCTCAGGAGATTCCGGTTTGCTCGCCTGGTCTGCTGGAACCGGAGGGTCAGGAACTTTTTTGTAGCTGGCATGACACGGAATTGGTGACCGACCTGGTAGCCAACCACCCAGATGATGTCATTCCCCGATCGTACCAGTGGGATGTTGTCACGCCATTCACGTGGTATATGGCTGTCGACCATAAAGTCCTGGAGCTTTTTGGGTAAGGGCATTCCTAGCGGCTGGAAGCGATCACCGGGCTGGCGTGCAGAAATGGTGAGACGGTCGCCGGTGGCATCCATGTCGAATACCGCGGTCAGTGGGTTTTGACGTATACGCCAACCTCTGCCTGACACGGTTGCCATTATCTGCCAGCCGGGTAATGTGGTGATGCCGGGGATTTTGAACCGTGTTATTTTCTTAAGTGGTGGGAATGGGCACTCTCCAGCAGTTCCTATCTTTAGGATAACTGAGTCATAACGGGCAACAGCCTGGATTTGGTGGGGGAGATTCAATGTCCGTCCGGCTGGAGATGAAAACATCTGAATTACTGCTTCGAAATGCCTGGCGGCAAAGTCACGGCTCTCTCCCAGCAGTTTGATGATGGCCATTCTGACAAGCTCGCTCTGAATGGCTGTGGGTTCTGCCAACATTCTTGCCCTATCTAAGACGACCGATTTCTTGCCCATGCGGGCGATCCTTGGCCAGACGTCCATGGTCTGGTTCTGCAGGAGAGAGTAGGCTTCGGATGCGGCTTTAGCCAGTCTGGCGATTGTCCGGTCGATTTCAGGATTGACCCGCCTTAGCAAGGGGAGCAGTTCGAGTCTGACGCGGTTGCGCAGATAGCGCTGGTCGATATTAGATGCGTCGGTCCTTGGGTTGAGGTTACGACTTGAACAGTAGTCAGTGGTCTCTTCTCTCGTGATGGTCAGCAGAGGCCGGATGATTCGCAGGTGCGTCTTGTGAGCGAAGGTGAGGTTGGTGCTTGGCTGAAGTCCCTGAAGACCGGCCAGTGCCGTACCACGGATAATGTGAAGAAGTACCGTTTCTACGTGGTCGTCGAAAGTATGGCCGACAGCGACTGCGGCCGCTCCGGCCTTTTGGGCGACCTGAGCCATGAAACGGTAGCGGGCCTCGCGAGCGGCTTCTTCAAGGGAGGAATGTATCTTCGTTTGCCAGGCACGGACATCGGCTCTTCCGATTGTTGCTGGAAGTCCCAGGTCGCTTGTCAGCAACTTGACATAATTAGCATCTTTCTGTCCCTCAGCACCGCGCAGACCGTGGTCGAGATGGGCGATATGGAGCTTGATATCTATCCTATCCCGGAGGCTGTTCAGGATGTTGAGCAGGCAGACTGAATCAGCTCCGCCGGATACGGCGACAACAATGCAGTCCCCCGGTTTAATCAACGCATGATGTTGGATGTAGGTAAGGGCCCGTTCTTGAAGTTTATCTGATAACGTCTCAGGTGTTTGCATGGCGTCTTTTAGGATAACCGTAGTCGAGCGAGCGGTCAATTATTGGCGTTGACGATGGGATGGTCGTGCGTTAGAATGGCGCTTGCCTCGTGGGGCTGTAGCTCAGCTGGGAGAGCGCCTCCTTTGCACGGAGGAGGTCAGGGGTCCGAGTCCCCTCAGCTCCACCACCCACCTTCGGCTTCGAGAAATTCGGCTTGCGGGAGCTGCTGGAGGTATTATTGGACGAGCGAGCAAAGCGCCGACTTTCGAACAGACAAAAGCCAAACCACCTACTTCTCCAGCGGTATGTCGATGCTTTGAAGCTCAAACTTGCTCCTTGGTGTACTCTACGGCTAGGAAAGCATCTCCGGGAATCCGAGCAAAACCATCTCAGGTAGATAGAGGCCAGAGACACTGTTCAGAGTATCTCATGCAACATCTCGTGGCAGATGCTAGAAATAGCTCGAACAAATAATCACAGTAGAAGATACCGCTAAGGTGCCCCTAAGGCTCGATTATGACTTTTATGGAATTTCCAGCATCGGACACCAGCTTGAATCCGAGGTCGGTTTCCGCCAGGCCGAGGCGGTGGGTAATCATGTCCCTAAGGTGGACTTTGCCGGTTTTCATGAGATCAAGTGCTTCGACGAAGTCGGCGGGAGCGGCGGCGTAAGAAGTGGTCAGGGTGACATCGGTGCGCCAGAAGGTGTTAATAACTGAAAGAGGAACGGTCTCTCCGGGCATAGTCGGCGCAAAGAAGAGTACCGACCCACCGCGGTCAACCGATTCCAGAGCTTGCTCCACCGCTGAAACCGCTCCGGCACAGACGATGACGATATCGGCTAGACGTCCACTGTTAGCACTTCTAAATACATTGGGGCTGTAATTTCTGGCGTGCACAGCAGCATCGGCTCCGAAGCGCTTGGCTGCGTTCAGGCGGTAATCTGACACATCAGTCGCCACAATTAGCGCAGCCCCCGTCGCCCGGGCCAGGCGGATATGAAGCAAACCTGAAATACCGCTACCTATAATCAAGACGCTTGCTCCCGGCTTTACGCCAGCGCGGCGCTGTCCGCGCAGAACACAGCCCAACGGCTCGGCAAAGGTACCCTCTTCATAGGTAAGGTTATCCGGAAGGTGGAATAGGCCCTTTTCAACGTTAATTGGGAAGAGACGGGTAAACTCGCAGAAGCCACCGGGGTCGAACTTCGTCTTGCTGAGCAGGGTCTCACAGGCAGTTTCGTGGCCGGTACGGCAGTAATGGCATCTGCCGCACGGGACATGATGGGAAGCGACGACGCGGTCGCCGACTTTCCAGTCCTTTACGCCGTCACTAACCTCCGCCACCGTTCCAGCCACCTCATGGCCGAGAATCAGCGGCGCCTTGCCGCGGCGGTACCACTCCATGACATCACTACCACAGATACCGCTGGCCTCAATGCGGACGAGTACTTCACCGGGGCCAATTTGTGGCTTAGGACGTTCTTCAAGTCTGACGTCACGGTTGCTGTACCAGACGGCGGTGCGCAAAGACTACCTCAGACGGTAGAAGCAGATTTCTTCTGCTGCTTCGCCTTGAGTTCGTTGTAAACGTCCCGGGCTTCTTTGGGCGTAGCTCTGCTATGAATGATTGCCCGAAGGGCACGTATCATCGGCACCGGATGTTCAGCCTGCCAGATGTTGCGGCCAAGGTTGACACCGATAGCACCTTTCTGCATCCCATCGTGTACGAAACTAAAGACCTCGGACTCGTTTTCCGTTTTGGGACCGCCCGCCATGACTACCGGCACCGGACAGCCGCGGGTAACCTTATCGAATTCCTCGCACCAGTAAGTCTTGACTACCCGGGCACCGAGCTCAGCACAGACGCGGCTGGCGAGCGCCAGATAGCGGGCATCACGTTTCTCCAGTTCGCGGCCGACGGCAGTAACGGCCATGACCGGGATGCCGTATTTCTCCCCCTCATCAACCAGCTTGGACAGATTTAGCAGGGACTCTTTCTCGTAATCTGTGCCGACGAAGACAGACATACCAACCGCAGCGACATTAAGCCTAATGGCCTCTTCCATGGCCGCGGCTATTCCCTCGTTAGCTAAGTCTTTGCCGGCCATGGTCGCCCCACCGGAAACGCGGAGGATGATAGGCTTCGATTTCTTGGGATCAATGGAGGATCGAAGTACCCCACGCGTCACAAAGATGGCATCGGAATAGGGGACCAGTGGCGCCACTGTCTTACCGGGCTCCTCCAGCTTGCGCGTCGGTCCCTGAAAATACCCGTGATCGATAGGCATGAAAAGACAGCGGCCATCGGTTTGTATCAACTGTGCCATGCGGTTAGCCATTCCCCAGTCCATATTGTGTCCTCCGTATTTAGTACTGCGTCAGCTCAAACAGAGCAATAATGTTAGTGTCGCGGGTGGATAGCTGTCAATCGGTCCTACAAATATGTACCTCTCAGCAGGTAAGACTCCCTACCAAGAACCGTAACGATGTGCTATACTCCGCGTTCGGAACCAAGAGTATTAAATATGAGCGGACCGCCTACCACCCGGCTCCTCATTAGCCGGCGTCGCATTTCCAGCGCTGTCAAACGGCTGGCACGGCAAATCAGTGCCGATTATCAGGATAAAACTCCGTTCATTGTCGGCATCCTGACCGGCTCCTTCGTTTTCATAGCCGACCTTATACGTCGGCTGGATATCCCGCTAGAGGTCGATTTCGTCCAGCTTTCAAGCTACGGTATCGGCACCGAGACTTCTGGCAAAATCAGCGTGATAAAGGGCCTGAAAAGCCCGGTAACGGGGCGCCACGTGCTGGTGGTCGAAGACATCGTCGATACCGGCCTCACGGTATCCTATCTTCTCGACATTCTGCGCCGTGAGAACCCGGCTTCCCTGAAGGTGTGCGCCCTGACCGATAAGCCGTCCCGGCGGCGAATGCCGCTCAACATCGATTACCTCGGCTTCACCGTACCGGACAAGTTTATCGTGGGCTACGGCATCGACTGGAACAACCGGTACCGCTACCTGCCCGACATTTGCTGTGTTGAATTCGAGGAGTAGCAACAGGAAGTCATAGATGGGCCTTGCCCTTTCGGGTATAATTGTCACCCTCAGGGAAAAGATTAAAGGTACAGGCGATATATGGACATTTATCTCGATACCGCCAATGTGACCGACATCAAGAAGTGGCTGGTCATGGGGCTGATGGACGGCATCACCACCAACCCGTCAATCATGCTCCGGGACGGCTTTCTTGACCTGGAGACCGGCGCCAAGGAAATCGCCAATCTCATCAAACCGCGTCCGGTAAGCGTCGAGGTCACCAGCGGCGTTCCCGACGAAATGCTCCAGCAGGCGCGGGCCATAATCAAGTGGGCGCCCAACATCGTCATCAAAATCCCCCAGCTCACCCGTGACGGCACGCCCTGCTACGCCATTATGAGGAAGCTCGAAGAA
>JBFMDU010000021.1:0-330802 GCA_040753815.1 Chloroflexota bacterium | reverse complement strand
AGCCTGGCGGATGGACTATAATGGGGTCAGGCCTCACAGCTCTCTTGGCGGACTGACCCCGAAGGAATTCGTAGCGGTGGGCGCTGGACTCTAATTGGCGGTGATACTAAAAAGGGGGGAAGGTCAGGGCTTGCCTTATCTTGACGGCGTCAACTATTACATTATCACCGACCGCTCGGCACAGGCCGATGCCCTGATAACCAAGCGCATCGATATGACCAATGCCCTTTCCGGCATTGCCAACAAGGAGACACTCGAGCGGATACGAAGCCAGGCCCCGGATGTTGGCATTGCATGGGGACGTCAAAACCCACAGGTCATCTGGTTCAACACCAAACGGAAACCACTGGATGATGTCCGGGTGCGTAAGGCGCTGACTTTAGTGACCGATATGAAAGCGGCAGTTATCGGCGGCTTCGGTGCCGATAACTTCCGAGACCCATCCATCGCTATCATGCCTATGACGTATGGCCTATCTAAAACCGAGGTGGAAAAAATCCTTGGTTGGGATAAGCCTATGGACCAGCGCATTGCTGAAGCAAAGGCCTTACTCAAAGAGGCCGGGCTCGATGGTGGCTTTAAGCTCGAGTATGTTTGTTGGACCGTACCTGAACTGTCCCGCTTTGCACAGGTCATAGCCGACTACTACCGGCGGACATTGAACGTGGATGTCAAGCTGACCCCACTGGCTTATGCTGAAGCCGACAAACGGAAGAAGTCTGGTGAGTACGACATCTACGCAGATGGCTTGAGCACCATGGTCAACGATCCTGATGAAGTGGCTGGGGACTTTAAGACCGGTTCGATAAGCAACTTTGCCTTCTGGTCTAATGCCGAGGTGGATAAACTTATCACTGCACAATCCATCGAAACAGATATGACCAAGCGAATTCAGATGTGCCAGCAGATTGAGCGTCTTATTCTGTCTGGGGTGCCAGTAGTTCCACAGGGCGCCATGTCCCTTGCCTCTGGCTGGCAGCCGTACGTTAAGGGATTTGTGATGCAAAACGTGGCTTACGGGCCGGGCCAGCGATTTGAATACGTGTGGTTGGATAAGTAACCTTCTAACCACCTGAAGGTGAGGGGGCTGGACTATGATAGTCCAGCCCCCTCGTTCAATGCCCTAGAAAAACGCTTTAGCGACCTTGTCAGTCCTGTGAAGAATAGAAATACCAGGCTATATTGGAGGGTTATTAGAAGAATATGAGAAAAGGTTATGTGGACATACCCGAGGGGCAGATACACTACCGCGAAGACGGCTCGGGACCACCGCTACTATTGCTTCTCCACCAGACACCATCGTCATCGGATGAATATTCTTTGATGATGCCCATCCTGGCCAAGAAGGTCCGTGTTATCGCTATGGACAGCATGGGATATGGAATGTCGGACGCGCCACCCCGCGTGTTTGAAATACCGGACTATGCCCGAACAGTCAAGGACTTCTTGACCGCCATGGGAATTAATAGGACAGTTATTGCCGGACACCACACAGGAGCGTCCATTGCGGTTGAGGTGGCAGCAGCCTATCCTGAGGTAGTCGACCGACTAATACTGCACGGATGCCCGTATTATACTCCGGAAGTCCGCAAGGCCAAGCTGACCGATTCCGAGTTCAGACCAATGGAATATACCGCCGAATATCTAGCCGAGCAGTACAACCGGTTTCGGACTTTTACACCTAACGCTGGCTCGCAGAACTGGTATCGGGCATTGCTCGGCAAGCTTACCGCCGGCCCTCGTGGAGAAGAAGGTCACTTCGCAGTGTTCAGATATAATGAGCAGGCGCGCTTACCGCTCGTAAAATGTCCGGTATTGCTTCTTAACGGTGATGGCGACCTTTTCTACAAGCACATGGAGGATGTCCGCAAGCTTATACCCGACTGCACCGCGAGAGTATTGCCCGGGGTAGATGCCCTGATAGCCTTGAGCGCGCCCGAAGTATTTGCTGAGGCCATTCTTGCGTTTATTCAGTGAGCTATACGCGTCCAGGACGTGTCTATATTTAGCCGGAACATCCCAGTCTGTATAGAGGATATGATAAACTAAGCAGCACGAACCGGGGCATTTCAAGAGTCCGAGATATGAAAGCTTTACTTACCTCAATCGAAGACAAAGCCCGCCTTGAACATACTGCACTCATTGTAGTGGACATCCAGAACGACTTCCTCCACCCGGAAGGCTTCATGGCTAAACACACGCCGGCCTGGAAGCCAGTCGATAATATGGTCGAGCGCCTTGAATGCCTTATCGCCGGCGCCCGCGAATACGGAGTATTCATCCTCTTCGCCCGCAACTGGTTCAGCAACCTCACTCTCTCCCCGGTCATAAGGGAAAGGTGGCAGAGAATCTGGCCAGGACTTGATGTGAGGATGTGCTGGGAGAACGATTGGGGCGCTGACTTCTACCGCGTGAAGCCTCTCCCCAGCGAACCGGTCATCATCAAGCACCGCTACAGCGCATTCCTCAACACCGACCTCGATATGGTCCTGCATAACCACAGCATCAAGACGCTGGTCATTACCGGCTATACCACCAACGCCTGTGTCGAGACTACTGCACGCGATGCCTACATGCACGACTACTACGTGGTTGTCGCCGGTGACTGCTGCGCCTGTCAGAACCCCGTCCTACACGAAGCAACTCTCAGAAGCATCGAGACCGGTTACGGCGTCGTAACCTCTTCTGATAAACTGCTGGCCATCTGGAGTCGCTCAAAACATCCGGCAGTGCCGCGACCACCTGCAGACAAACATGGTTAAAATGCGCCTCGGCAAAACCGACCTGATGGTCTCCCGTATTGGCTTTGGCGGCATCCCGATACAACGGTGCTCTGAGGAAACAGCTATCGCCATTGTCCGCCGCTGTCTCGACCACGGTATCAACTTTATTGATACTGCCGCGGCATACACCAATAGCGAAGAACGTATTGGCAAGGCAATCACCGACCGCCGTGATGGGCTGATTATCGCTACTAAAAGCACCGAGCGTACCCGTGAGGGCATAGAAGCCCATCTCTACCAGAGCCTGAAACGGCTTAACATTTCCTTCATCGACCTCTATCAGTTCCACGGTGTTAACGACCTGACCAACCTCAACAAGGTCCTTGCCCCAATCGGTCCGATGGCGGTGCTCAAAGATGCTCAAAAACGCGCGCTGGTACGACACATCGGCATTACCTGCCACAATAAGGATACCGCCAAGGAAGCGGTCAAGTCCGGTCAGTTCGAAACAGTCATGTTCCCCTTCAACTTCATGACGCCCGAACCGGCTCTCGAAGTCATGCCGCTGGCCAAAGAGCGCGGCATGGGCTTTATCGCCATGAAGCCGCTCGAAGGCGGTATTCTGTCCAACGCCGCTCTATCCTTCAAATACCTGCTCCAATACCCTAATGTCCTCCCCATCGTCGGCATAGAACACCCTCATGAAATCGACGAAATCATGGAAGTTGTCCACGGCAACCACCATCTCGCCACAACTGACATGGACGAGATTGAGCGGATGCGGCGCGAGATGGGCAACCAGTTTTGCCGCCGCTGTGACTACTGTCAGCCTTGCGAGCAGGGCATCCGCATATCAGCAGTCCTGCCGATGAGAGGTCTGATGAAGCGCTTGCCTCGCGAGCGCCTCTTCACCGGCATGGCCAGGGAAATCATGTCTAAGGCCGCTATGTGCACGGCCTGCGGCCAATGTGAGGAACGCTGCCCCTATCAGTTACCAATCCGAAACCTGCTTGGCGATGCCGTCGCCTGGTATGAATCCGAGCGAGCGAAGTTCGAGACTGAAACCGCCTCCGAAGCAAGACTTAACCGGACAACCACTCGCCCATCAATTAAAACGCTGAAATAACTCAATCATCACTCCAACCGGCCCCTCCACCGTGACTGCCTTCAGCTTACCGTGCCGCTTCGTTTCCCAATCCACCGGTCCGGACATGACATTGAACTCACGTTCACGACACTTCCCTAGAGCGGCGGCGAGGTCATCTACTTCGAAGGAATACTGGAATATTCCCAGATTCGGTTGCCGTGCTGTTCCGGCCAAAGATCTTCCCTTAAGCGATATGTTAAGAAACTCAAGCACCATCGAGTTCTCGTCTTTTTTACCAAAGAAGCAGGTACTGACATGGTGCCCCTTTGGAAGCAGGATAACGTCGTCAATCAAGCCATCAGGTAAAGCCATTTCACCCATCTGGTCGAGTCCCAACACCCCACCGAAAAACTCCTTGATCCGTTTATAGTCATCCACCATCCAGGCGCTGTGATCAAGCCGGACGATATTGTCCGCTCTGGGATGGTTATCCGCCTTGACCCGCATAAAGTTGTCAATCAGGACGCCATCAGGGCCGATCAGGGTAACCTCCTTCACCGGCCACGGCACCCAGTTCGGCTGGTATTGGACCGGCGTTGAAACGAACCTGTAACCTTTAGCGCCAAGCTCCTGGTAAAGCCTGTCAATATCCTCAACGAGAAACGTGAAGCAGTAAACACCATAGTCCCAGGCTTTAGCTCCTTCGCGGATGCGCCGACCGGTGTTTGGGTTAAACTCAACCAGCTCCAGGAAAGTCTCACGGAGTTCGTTTTTGAGCGCCACTCGCCGGGCTTTCGTGCCTAGCGGCAACTTCCAGAGTCGGCTTGCCCAATCTCCGGCAAGTTCCTCGTCTTTAACTACCTTCATACCGACATAATCACGATAGAACTCCAGGTTCTTCTCAACATTACTTACGCTTAGACTAACGCTGTGGACACCCCTGACTGCCATAAGAACCTCCCTGGAAACCAGAAAACTAAAGCCTGCGGCGATTCTACGCTCCATACTCCGAGGAAACAACGCCCCGCTTTTAACCTGACACCACCAGCCTGTATCATTAGGGTTATGAAGGATATTAGGGTGCACCAGCCGTGGCCCGGATGATCCCGGCTACATTGCCGGACGAAGTTGAGAGCAGGGCAGAAAGGGAACTCTTCCCTGTTTTCCGTGACCGCCTCGACGACAGTTTCATGGTCTTCCACTCTTTCAAGCTCCTGACACGTAACCTCGAAGACCGGTTCGTCGAGGGCGAAATCGACTACCTCATCTACTCGCCCGCGCGCGGCTTTCTTGTCCTCGAAGTAAAGGGGGGCGCTATCAGCTATGACGGCGAATCCGGAGCCTGGTCACAAAACAGGCGCCCTATTCGGGACCCGTTCGTCCAGGCGCGGACATCCATGCACGAGCTCCTAGGTTTTTTAAGAAAGCACATGAAAAAGGTGCCACCCCTCCCTCTTGCCTATGCCGTCTGCTTCCCCGATGTTTTCACACCCCTCCAGACCCTGCCTTCAAGCGCCGACCCTCAAATCTGCCTGACTGGCGGCGACCTGCTTCATCTTCAGGATAGAGTATTAGACATCCTCCACGCCTTCACCAGGCAACCGGTCCAACCGATTGACTCGCTCGATAATGACCGTATCCGGCGCGCCATCATGCCCTACTGTGAATACGGACAAACTCTGGTTGACCGCATCGGCCAGACCGAACGGCGCATTCTCGCCCTCACAGAAAACCAGTGCATCTTGCTGGACTTCATCCACGATTTCAAGCAGGCGCTGATTAAAGGCTGTGCCGGCTCAGGCAAATCAATCATGGCGGTGAAGAAGGCCCGTGACCTCGCCAGTGAAGGAAACAAAGTACTATTACTGGCATACAACCAGATGATAGGACAGCGCCTGGCAGCCACACTGGCTGACGTCGGTCCGCGTGTTACCGTCAGCACTTATCACGACTTCTGTATGCTGCAACTCCGCCAGCATAATTGCCTGCCTCCGATGCGCAAAGACGACCCCGCCTACTGGGAACGGGATATCCCGGAGGCTTTCTTCGACCTTGTTAAGGAGCACCCCATCCGCTACGATGCAGTAATCGTCGACGAAGGCCAGGATTTTCTTACTGAGTATTGGGTCACTATTTCCAGCCTGGTCAAGCCGGATGGATACTTCTACATCTTCTATGACCCGCGGCAGAATCTCTACGGAAGCGAGATGCAATTCCCCTTCCACCAGCCGTTACTTACTCTTACCAGGAACTGCCGTAATACTAGAAAAGTGTTCGACAGACTTAAACCTTACGGCCCCGCCTGGATGCGCTTATGGGAGAACGCGCCTGAAGGAGAAAATGTCATCGAAGAACGCTCGCCCTACCCTAACGTGCGGCTCCATCTCCTGCGCAGCATCCTTCACCGGCTAATCAACGAAGAGGGTTTATCACCTTCTCAGATCGTGGTTCTTGGCGGACATTCGATGGAGCACACCTGCATCGGCAACAACCGGAATTTAGGTAACTTCATAATAAGCGACGCTACTGAAGAAGAGCCAAAGACTATCCACTACCACACCCACATGAAATTCAAAGGTTGTGAAGCCGAGGTCGTCATCTTACTGGATGTTGACCTGAGAGATGAACGCTGGTCGGATACCGGCCTCTATACAGCTATAAGCCGCGCCCGGCATGCCCTCTATATCATCTGGACGGGCTAGTCGGCCACCGCTCCAGGAACTCGACCATTACACCGGCCGGGCCGGATACCATAACTGCCCGCATCCGCCCGTAAATAGCTTTACGAATGTCGGCCGGTCCGGAGATAACCTTGTATCCGGCACCCTTTACCGCCGCCACAAGGTTGCTTAGATTGGGCACTTCGAAGGAAATGGCACAGACCCCAAGGTTAGGCGGCCACGCCGCTTCAGCCAGATGCTTCCCGGGCACGGAGAGGTTAATGAGTACCACCATCGGCTCGCGGCTGGCCGGACGGCCTACAAAAGCCAGTTCGGCTCTGGTCTTCTTCGGCACCCCAAGGATATCGTCGAGCGTTCCTGGCGGCAATGTGATGCGGTTTATCAAACTCATTCCAACAATGCCACGGTAGAAGTTCAATGCCTCGCCCATATCGGGCACAATCTGGGCGGAATCAGCGATGCTTATGTACCTGCCTAGGGAGTCCTTCAACGGACTTGTCACCCGCTGGAGATGGGCAAGATGGGTGTTGTCAGGTCCGATTATGACGGCCTCCTTGACCGGATCACCCAGCGGGTTGTATTCCACCGGCGCATGTACTGCGCCGAATCCTTTATCCGTCAGACTCTTATATATCGCATCAACGCCTTCAACCAAAAAGCAGATGTCATAAATACCATAGTCCCAGTCCTTACCTTTCTTCCGGACCGGCTTACCCGTCATCGGCTTGAATTGTACCAGTTCGATAAGCGTTTCCTGAAGGCTGTTGAATAGGTATACGGAATGGGCTGACGTTTTTGAAGAAAGTCCATAAAGCCCGACTAACTCCTCTGGAGACAGGTCTTCCTCACCCCTCACTTTCATCCCGGCCCAGTCACGATAAAAGGCCAGTGATTCCTCAAGACTGCTGACGCTGACGATAATCCTGTCAATGGTGCCACTCATAATCCAACTCCCCTCCTTATCGATATCACCGCCTAGTTCTAGCGTGCCAGGCCGCCATCAGACCGGCCTGCTTGCCAAAGACAATATTACCGGAGTCATAGCACCCTGTACCAGTCCCCTGGTAACCCATCACCTCACCCGCAGCATAAAGACCCGCTATTGTCTTCCCGGTCGTATCAAGTACCTCCATGCGGCTGTTTACCGTTGGCCCACCGCAACTCGCGATGACCATAGTACCAGTCTTGATGCCAAAGAAAGGCGGGTTTTCAATCTTAAAGGACAGCTCTTCCCGCCCGAATTCCTCGTCTTTCTTGTTCTCAACAAACTCGTTCCATCTGGCCACTGTCTCTACTAAGGCTGGCGCTGGAATGCCCAGCTTGCCTGCCAATTCCTCAATAGTGTCCGCCTTCTTAATGATGACTCCCTCGTTAGCTTTCTCGTCGAACCACTCCCACGGCCGCTCAGGCACACCAAATATCGGTGATAAAATTGTCTTATTGCTGGCACGGATTTTAGCGTCGAGAATAACGTTAAGAACCAGGTCCGGTGTACCAGCGATGGCTTCCCTCAGGGGCGGCAGATAGCCGCCGATATCCTCTCTTACTACCCGCTTGCCCTGGGAATTTACCCAGATAGCTCCTGGGTATTTCACCATATTCACGTGGGCTATTTCACGGGTTGGGTCGTTCGGATTAGGAATACCGCCGCCGTAGGGCCCTGTCGGTAAAGTATGATCCATGTTGACAATGGCGGCACCGACTTTCTCGCACATCATCAGGCCTTCACCGCGGGCAAAGGCCGGCGTATGGCTCACGACGATTGATGCCTTTGGCAGATTCCTCTTGACCAGTTCCGGATTGCTCCCGAAGCCGCCGGTGGCAATGACCACCGCCCCGGCCATATAGTCTACTTCCTTACCATCCTCTCCTTTAGCCCTGACGCCAATCACTTTGCTATCCTTCTGAATAAGTCTCAGTACTGAAGTGCTCGTTCTCAGCACCAGGTCGCCGCGTTCAACCCGCTTCTTATAGAGCGGCTCAAGAAAACGTAGTACCGGGCCAAAGAGCGCATAAGACCGGGGTACCGACCACGGGTCGCCATACTGCCCCGGTATCGCCTTGTCCCATGGTGGTGCAAAAGCGCCTAGACCGTCAAGGAAGTCCACTGCCTCTCCGGCATGTTCACAATAGAATTTGAGAACCTCGGGGTCGCTCCAGGCGCGGGCACTTGGCCAGCGCATCAAATCGGCGTAGAAGAGTGATGGGGAATCATTAAAGAGACCTGTCTTATACTGGAGCTTAGTACAGGCACCGGTGAAACTACCACCGCGGGTTGCCCAAACGCCGCCGATTCTCGGCATCTTCTCAATGTTCAAAACCTTGGCACCCGCATCCGCCGCCGTTATTGAAGCCACCACGCCCGCACCACCGGCACCTACAATAATGACATCAAACTCCATCGAACCCTCCACTATGATTGTTTTTGAGGCAAAAGACGCTCTCAAATATATTCAGCACAGGTATCTAGTGTCAATGCCCTGGTCACTTACGGTCACCATAGTGGTTACCTTCCACGTCAATATTAATAACCAATCCAGCAATCTGGTTAGCACGAAAGGCAGAACACTTTGACATCCAGAAACAGCCTCTGTTAGATTACCATGACTGTCCTGAATAGAAAAAGCACCATGAGCTACGATTTTGATACCGTCATCGACCGCCGCAACTCTGGTTCAGTAAAGTGGGACCTTGCCGAAGCGCGGCTCGGCTATCGGGGCATTATCCCGATGTGGGTGGCTGATATGGACTTTCGCGCTCCGGAACCGGTCATTCAGGCCCTACGTAAAGTAGCCGATCACGGCATCTATGGTTACGCCGCGCGCATGCCCTCATACTACGAAGCTTTCATCAATTGGATGAAGCGGCGATACAAGTGGGAAGTTAAGAGAGAATGGGTCGAGTCTACTCCCGGCGTGGTGCCGGCGGTCAACTTAGCGGTTAAAGCCTTCGCCCGGCCGGGTGATGAGGTCATAGTCCAGACACCGGTCTATTACCCCTTCTTCAGCGCCATAACCGGCAACGGCCGCATAATACTGGACAACCCACTCCGGCTTGAAAACGGCCGCTATGTCATGGATCTCGTTGATTTGAAGCGAAAACTGGGCCCGCGTACCAGGCTTATTCTACTCTGCAGTCCACACAATCCCGGCGGCCGTGTCTGGACAAAGGCGGAACTAACGGCTCTTGGAGAGCTGTGTATCAAGCATGGCATCATCGTGGTCTCTGATGAAATACACTCCGATATTGTCTATCAGGGTTTCACCCATACCGTCTTCGCCACGATAAGTCCGGAATTTGCCCATAATTCAGTTATTTGCACCGGCGTGAGCAAGACATTCAATCTGGCCGGACTGACCGTGTCCAATATCGTCATCCCAAACCCTGACATTAGGAAGCGTTTCCACAATGAAGTCATCGGGTGCGGCCTGGCTTTATCTAATATCTTCGGCATAGCTGCCGCCGAGGCCGCCTACCGATACGGCGAGATGTGGTTAGAGGCGCTTCTAGAATATCTTGAAGGTAATCTGGTCTATCTAACCAATTATGTTGAGTCCAAGATTCCGGGCATCAAAGTCATGCGGCCCCAGGGCACCTACCTCGTCTGGCTTGACTGCCGCAGTCTGCCAATCAATGGTGAAAGAGCAAAAAACTTCATGCTCGCCGAAGCGAAAGTCGGCCTTGAGGAAGGCACCATCTTCGGTGCCAAGGAAATCGGCTTCTGGCGGATGAACTTCGCCTGCCCGCGCTCAGTGCTGAAAGAAGCTCTCGAACGTATCGAGAAAGCCGTTAAGAGACTGGCCTAGCTAATCTCTAGCTTCCGAGCACGGAGACGAATCCTCAACTGTACCGGTCTTTCTATACTATAACAGGCATTGACAAAAGCTCAAGCCGGGACTACTCTGAAATTGCGACGTCATTTATCAAACTGGAGCTTTTAGAGGGCAAGGAGGTGGAGTAATGAAGACGACGCAAAAAGCTTACTACCAGGCCTTATTTGACGTAACGGCTCTACTAAACTCAGAACGTATTCCCAGGTTAATTCTGCGCTCTATTGTTGAGAAGGTAGCTAAAGCTACGGGAGCAAAAGCCTGCTCACTGATGCTTCTTACACCAGACAGAAATGTATTGCTTCACACCGTTGCTTATGGACTAAGTGATTGGTATCTCAGAAAAGGGCCGGTAAGGACCGATAAAAGCATCGCCGGCGCCCTGGAAGGCAAGTCGGTGGCCGTACTGAATGCCGGCGAGGACGAGCGGGTCCTGTATCGAGAACAGGCGAAGAAGGAAGGGATTGCCTCTATCCTTTCCGTACCCATGAGGCTCCGGGGAGAGGTCGTCGGAGTAGTCAGGGTATATACGGCAAAGCCGTATCGCTTTACCAGGGATGATATCAATTTCGTCGAGACAGTTGCCAATCTCAGTTCTATCGCCATGGAAAACCTCAGACTGTTCGATATAGTTCAGAAGGACTATGAAGTATTTAGACGGGAAATGCTTGAGTGGCGTGCTGCTCTCGGTGACGAATGGATGATTGAGCAGCCTGTCGTTCCTGCCGGTGAACAAACAAGTGTTATACCTCCTGGAGGATAAAGCTGGTTGGGCACCTCAGTCATTAGCCATGTATGTGGTGCTAGGATACCCAGCATCAGAAAGTAACGGGAGCAATATCGGATGGGGAGGTGAACATCATGCCTATCTATGTTATGCTGACAAACCTGACTGAGAAGGGCGTAAAGACCATCAGAGAGAAACCCGGCAGAATAAAAGAGGTCAACAAGGAGGGTGAGCCTGTAAGAGTCAAGGTGCTGTCTCAGTATTCTCTTCTTGGGCCGTACGATTTCATCAGTATTATTGAGGCGCCAAACGACGCGGTAATGACTAACGTCGCTGTACAACTAGGATCGAGAGGCACGGTGCGAACACTCACTATGCCCGCACTCAGCACGGACGACTTTCTGGCTGCTGTCAAAACCTCAAAGGATTAAGTCCTATTGCTCCTCCAAATCAAGCTTAAAGAGAGCACCGCGCCTTAACGAACTATAAGTCACACTCAAAATGTCTCTTAATGTCCCGGCACGGCTGAACCCGCTCTGCTTGACAGATCCGGAGCTGGCGGATGCGCTGTCTCTGCCGCCGCCCGCTGAGTTACCATCCTCTCAATGTTCTTCATATTGACCAGACGGCCGGGGCTGGCAATGTTTTTCGGATCAAGCTCCTCCTTAATAGCCGCAATATACTGGTGGATGTTGGCATATTCATAACCCATTAGCGAGGCATCGAACGGATCATTGGTACTGAAAATATGGTACTCGTTATTTTATTTGACTACTCAGCGCTGGAATAGCTCAATCATCGCTCCGTAGGGACCCGAAATTATTGCCGCTTCCATCCTGCCATGAAGAGGTGTTGTAACCTCAACCGGACCGGAAAAGACCGGAAATCCTGCCCTTACCGACGCCTTCAGCAAAGCATCAAGGTTATCTATCTCAAATGAGTATCCAAAGATGCCGAGGTTCGGCGGCTTGGCAATACCGGCCAGGGATTTACCGGGTATCTTCATTTCCAGAAGCTCGATGATGCAGGTGTTAGCACCTTTCCTCTCGACAAATGCCCCCTTGCATGGAGTCCCCGGCGGGATATTCAGAACACTATCAACGATACCCGTTGGCAGGTCCATCTCCCCTCTAAGGTCAAGACCGAGCAGGTCACAAAAAAACTTCTTTGCCTCGGCAACGCTCTCCACAATGAAAGCTGAATGATTCCACCTGATATACTGGCGGTCATACTGTTTAGCTTCGTCAGTCATGCGCTCAAAAAGGACCAGGGCAGCATCATCCGGCCCCAGCATCACCGTTTCCTTCACCTGCCATGGCACCCAGTTCGGCTGATATTGGACCGGCGGCGCAACGAATCTGTAACCTTTCGCCAGGCCCTCGCGATAGCAGTACTGAATATCTTTAACGAACCAGGCGATGTCATATATACCCCAATCAAGGTCTCCGGGACCGTTCCGAATCTGCCTGCCCGAGTTCGGAGTAAACTCGATTAGCTCGGTGACCGTGTCCTGAAGCTCACCCCTGAGAAAAACAGCCCTCGCCGTGGTTGATGCCGGCAGTCCCCATAGACGTGTAACCTCAACCGGTCCAAGCATTGCTTCGCCAACCACCTTCATACCCACCATGTCTCGGTAGAAAGACAGCGCCTTTTCTATTTTGCCCACGCTGTATAAGACCCTGTCCATACCTCTGGTTGACATTGGTGGATCCCCTCTCCCAGAGAATTTCAGTTAGTTATCGATTATTACCCTGCACTGTCAACGTGCCTATCACGTATTTACAGCTCTATCTATACATCTACGTGCAGAAGTCAGCCATTTGAACCACTATGGCGACGGCGCTTAGTAACATAGCGCTGGATCGCCCAGAATGTCCCCATTACCACCACCACGGTAATAAGGAACACCCACCACGACGGCGTTATGCCGAGCCACTGAATACCCAGCCCCGCCAGGAGACCGGATACCAGTAAGACACCATCCGCCGCCAGAGACGCCAGCAGTACGCCAAAAACAAAAACATCGAAACGCAGATGAATTAACCCGGAGGCTACGGTGACTCCGGTCAGCAGGCCGGGAGTTAACCGCAGTATGCATACCGTCACACCAGCCATTATCTTGGGGCCGAAGACTTTCATCTTGCCACGGCCAGGAGTTCTACCGGCCAGACGATTCTTTAAGCTATCAAGTCCTCCGGATATTCTGGGAAACCGGCGTGTCAGCCATACAGTAAATGGTCTTCCCACCAGTCTTGCGAGTGCATAAATTATCCCGGAACCGAAGACTCTTCCCAGAAACAGGGCCAATAGAATCGCCAATACTCTGAGGGGGACCGTACCAGTGTTATAGCCGATGTAAAAAAGGACAGTATCAATAACGAATGGAAAGGGGATGCCCACTTCAGTCAATGCGGCCACGGTAAACAATGCCATAAGAACAGGGAAGGCGGCATCTGTTACTGCCTCCAGCGCCAGGTTTACTATGCCGGTAAACCAATCCATCAACTGTCGCTTCCATGTTTCAACCACCACCGCCAGCCAGCAAGACAAGCAAATTTAACCATCGCCGGCGCTTCAGCAGTCAATATGCCCGCGCCCATGCATTATCCACGCAACCTGAAGACTTTGAGGTCATAAGTCCCGTACTTGCCGCGGACCTCATTCCATTCACGGTGGATGGAATCATGGACAAGGTCGGCGCGGCGCTTCATCATTTCGTAGAACATACCAACTACCAGTCTGGTTACAGGATGCAGACCATTGGAGGTAACAAAGATGCTTCCTGTTTTCATTGTACCAGTAAGGTCATTGAAATAACGAACCAGCCTCGCCCGGACAAACAGCGTAGGGAACATGTAGTAGAGGCACTCACTCTGGATGATAACATCAAAGCGCCGTTCGGCGAGACCACATTTGTCAAACGGCCCGGTCAGGTCGGCTTCAAGAAAGCTGACGCTACTCCGGCCGCGGCAGGCGGCCCGGGCGCGTTCCAGTGCCCTCGGTGAGATATCGATTGAAAGAATCGAAGCTCCGGGGAAAGCATCAGCCAGCATTACCGTATGAGCCCCCTCAGCGCATCCGATTTCGAGAATGCTCCCGGGCGAACAGGCAAACTGCCTGACCAGCTCTGTCTGCCGCTGGTGTTTGGTCTTCTCATACTGACAGGTCCGGTAGCCCCACGGGTCCTCGCCGCTGAAGACCTTCTCAAAATAGCGTCTATCGAACATACTAAATCAATAGGTCACCGAGGGAAACAGCTTCCGCTCGATGTGGGGAAGATAAAGCGCTGCTATATATTCATCCATAAAGGGTGCATAGGCTGACAACTCGATGTTGGTCATGCCTCTTGCGACCCTCACTGCCTTCTCCAGGGCATGCACTGAAAGGAGCGCCATACGTGCCCCCATTAGTGAACTATTCCCGATGAACTGGATATTGTTAATAGGCACGTCCGGCAGAAGTCCTATCCCGATGGCATGGTCGATGTTAAGGAAGTTGCCGAAGCCGCCCGCGACGTAGAGCGTGTGAAGGCCATCAAAGCCAATTCCCACGTAGTCTACCAGCGACTTAATCGCAGCATAAACCGCCGCCTTAGACCGGAGAACGTTATCAATATCGGTCTGGGCTACCAGCAGCGCCTCACCGGTCTCTGTTTCCTCGGGGAAAGCCACGGTGAAAAGGTACTGGCTATCGTCCCCGATGAGTCGCTTCCCTCCTTGACCCTGTCGGAATTTCCCCCCGATGTCGATAATGCCGTTCTCCACCAGACCATAAATGAGGTCGATGACGCCGGAGCCGCAAATGCCGCGCGGCCTGGCCTTACCGATGGTCTCATACTTCACGTCATTACCAGATATTTGAATGCTCTGAATGGCCCCCAGGGTCGCTCTCATCCCGCTTCTCATGCCGGCCCCCTCGAACGCAGGACCGGCTGAAGCCGAACAACATACCATCCACTCGTTGTTGCCAATGACAACTTCACCATTGGTGCCTACGTCAATAAGGCAGGTCACCTCAGGCCGGTCCGAAAGACCGCAGGCCATGACTCCAGCCACAATATCCCCTCCAACATAACTCGAAACACTCGGCAGGACTTCAACCACCGCCCCGGGGTTGACTTCGATACCAATATCACCGGCAGTTACTCTCGGATAAACATCAGCCGCCGGCACGTAGGGCTCATTACGTATCGAGCACGGCATCAGCCCTGTCATCAAGTGGGCCATTGTCGTATTGCCAGCGGCAACGATAGCTGTTATATCATCCGGTTCGACTCCCTTCTGGGCGCACAGGGATTGAACCAGGCTGTTAATATTCTTTACCGCTGCCTGCTGAAGTACATCAAGAGACCCCTTGCCGCACACATAAGCGATTCTTGAAAGCACGTCTTCCCCATAATGGGCCTGGAGATTATGACTGCCCTCGACGCCCAGCACTTTCCCCGTTTTAAGATGTACCAACTGCACAACTACCGTAGTCGTGCCAACATCAACCGCCAGCCCGTAGTTCTTTTCGCTGGTATCACCCGGCTCTATCTGGAATACCTTCCCATTAGCATCACTGAAAGCCACCGTAGCCGTCACCTTCCAGCCGCTCTCACGCAATGTTCTGGGCAGTTCCCTCAGAACATTATAGGAAAGCTCGTAAGAAGGGAAGCTCAAGCGTTTCGCTAATTCCCTGGTCAGACGTCCGGTATCGGCAATGTTATCGTCCATAGTTGGCCCAGGCATCGGCAAGTAGACTTTGCTCACCAGTGGGGCAAACAACGCCGCCGGATCGTAAGGTCTCCTGGCTACAGTAACTTTCTCCGGCTGGCTATAAGAAAGCGGCTGAGTTCCGGTGAGAATCTGCTCCTCCTCCAGGCGGGACTGCGGGGGAACAACAACCCGCAGGTTATCACGCACCTGAGTCTGACAGGCAAGCACATAGCCGCTCTGTATTTCCTCCTTGGAGAAGAACGGCAGGTCATGACTGCTGGCTTTAGCATTGCCGCTAACTATCTGCACGCGGCACTGCCCACAGACACCCTCACCACCACAAACGCTGTTGATATTAACGCCCGCCTTTTTAGCGGCATCCATAATCGTAACTCCGCTATCAACCTCCACCTCAACCTGCCCCGGAAGAAATGTGACTTTGAATTTGCCCAAGACAGCACCTCCAGCGTGATGGCAGACATAATATCAATCACTCAGTCACCCGGCAAATGACTAAAGTCACCGGTCACTTAAAAAGGCACAGTCCGATTGTATAGTCTACACAACTCGAGGATTCAAGAGGGCCATGGCCCTCTTGAATCCTCTTACTTCCCCCTCCTTGCGAGGGAAGTGGGCAGGGGTTAGATCCCCTTTGATATAATCTCTGCCAGCATGGAGACCAATCACATTATCACCATTCGTCTCGACCGACCCCGGGCCAAGAACGTCATCGACGCCATTGCCGTCCGGAGCCTCCATGATGTCTGTCTCGAAATTGAAAAGGACCGCAGTTTACGCTGTGCTATCGTGACTGGCGCCGGCCGCCGATACTTTTGCGCTGGAGATGAACTCCAGCCGACCATAAAAAGCCCGAATCTGCCAAGACCTGCATCCAGCATTGCCAGCCTCACCATTCCGGTAATCGCCGCTATTAACGGTCACGCTTTTGATGCCGGCCTCGAACTTGTCCTCGCCTGTGATATACGGATAGCTTCGGAACAGGCGTTTTTCGGCTTTCCCGGCATTAAACACGGTATGCTCCCGTCTGATGGCGGCACCCAGCGTCTACCCCGCCTCATCGGCCGGGGCCGGGCGATGGAATTACTCCTCACCGGAGAGACCATCAATGCCGCCAGGGCACTGGATATGGGCCTTGTTGATGAAGTGGTACCATCATCGCGCGTCTTATCTCGAGCTGCTGAACTAGCCGGACAAATCGCCGCAAAAGCCTCCACAGCCATCAGATACGCTAAAGAAGCCATCAACTCTGGACTTGACCTGCCGCTGGACCAGGGGCTCCGGCTTGAAGGTGACCTCTATCTCCTCCTGCAAACAACCAGTGACCGTACCGAAGGGGTAATGTCCTTCCGCCAGAAGAGGACGCCGCGCTTCACCGGAGACTAGACATTGGCCAAGCCTACAGCTTTCGAAACCATTCTATTTGAGAAACGACAGGACATCGCTTACATTACCCTGAACCGGCCACGGGTTCTCAACGCCTATAGTATCCAGATGCGGGATGATTTGTGGGAAGCTTTAACAGCCATAAAAGATGATCCTGAAATACGGGCAGTCATTCTCAAGGGAGCCGGCCGCGCCTTCTGCGCTGGCGCCGACCTCACCGAATTTCTGACAGCTCCATCGCCGACAACCGCCCGCGACATACGCCGTGAGCGTGATATCTACCACCTCCTCCTTACCCTGCCACAACCAACAATCGCCACTCTCCACGGCTACGTCATTGGCTCGGGGATTGAACTCTCCCTTACCTGTGATATCCGTATTGCTTCTGACGACGCCGTTTTCGCCCTACCTGAGACCGGCTTCGGCTTCATTCCCGGCGCCGGTGCCACCCAGCTCTTACCGCGTACCGCTAGCCGGGGGGCAGCCCTCAAAATGGTGCTGACTGGAAAACGAATAAAAGCCGACGAGGCTTTACGTATCGGGCTTATCAACCAGATAGTGCCGCGCCGCCAGCTATTGAAGTCAACCAGACAACTGGCCGGAAAGCTATCACTAATGCCCCCGCCTGTGCTCTGGTTCGTCAAACAGTCGGTCAACCGGGGGCTCGACATGCCGCTTGTGCAGGGATTGCGTCTTGAAGACTGCCTGAACACAATCGTCAGACAAGCTAGCACGTGATACAAATATCCGTCCGATCACATCCCCGAACAACATCAATTAGTCAGATGGGTTACTTTACTAATGATCATTCCACCATGACCTATTAATACCTCGACTGATTCCGCCAATCGTTGACACTCGTTGGGACACGATGTTACCATATCCTTTCGATTGAACTCCAGTCTGCCTTAACCTGAAAGGACAGCTACGGATTGAACAAAGTCTATCCATCTCCCGATGAGGCTGTAAGCGATATCCCGTCCGGGGCAGTCGTGGCCCTGGGCGGCTTTTTCACCTGCGGTACACCGACTTACCTGACAAAGGCTCTAGCCAGGCTCGGCGTTCAGGATCTGACCATAATCATTCAATCGTTCGGTGTCGGCGCCACTGAGGTCAATGAGCTTGTTGAAAACAGGCAGGTCAAAAAGGTAATCGGCAACTACCCCTTCTATCGTTCTGCGGAGAGGGGCGCCCAGCACCTTTTTGAGCAACTCGTCAGGTTCGGCAAGATTGCTGTCGAGGTGTATCCCATGGGTACCTTCGTTGAGAAAATGCGGGCCGGTGGCACTGGCATAGCCGCCTTCTACACCCCGACCGGCGCCGGTACCCTAGTCGCCGAAGGCAAGGAGACCCGTATCTTTAATGGCCGGGAACACGTCCTTGAAACCGCACTGAAACCTGATTTCGCCCTGGTACACGCATGGAAGGGCGATACCGAGGGCAACTTAATGTACCGTAAGACGGCACGTAACTACAACGCCGTCATGGCCATGTCCGCCAAGGTAACTGTTGCCGAAGTCGAACAACTGGTTAATCCCGGCGAGATCAACCCGGACTGTGTCCATACCCCAGGAATTTATGTACAGCGAGTCGTCAAGGTTGACCGGCTGAACATTACCCCGTCAGCCGGCTGAAAGTGAGGTCACTGAGTTTGCGTACTCTCACTATTGAAGGATTAAGCCGTGAGATGGTCGCCCTGCGCGCCTCAAAAGAGATCCACGATGGCACTTATGTAAACCTGGGCATTGGCATCCCAACTATTGTTTCCAACTGGATTGAGGGACGCGATGTCATCCTCCAGGCTGAGATTGGCATGCTCAAGACTGGTCCGCTCGCCACCGGCGACCAAATAGACCAGGACCTGATAAATGCCAGTTGTGAGCCAGTGACCGAACTCTCTGGTGCCTGCTATTTCGATATTGTCGAATCAATGTCCATAATCCGCGGTGGCCATGTTGACCTGGCCATCCTCGGTGCCTTCCAGGTATCTGAGAAAGGCGATTTCGCCAGCTGGCTCAACCCCGACCGGGGCTATCCGCACGGCGTCGGCAACATCGGCGGCTCAATGGACCTGGCGGTCGGCGCCAAACGCGTCATCATCACCATGGAGCACACTGCCGGCAACAGGCCCAAGATTGTCAAGGAGTGTACCTACCCGCTTACGGCCAGGGGCGTCGTTGACCTCATTATCACTGACCTCGCTGTCATACAGGTGACTCCGCACGGCCTCGTCCTTAAAGAAGGCTACCCCGGGCTGACCACTGACGAGATTCAAGCAGTCACCGGGGCACGGCTTACTGTGGCCCAGGACTTCAAGGAAATTGATCTCTAGTTCACGCTGTTTCATCAACAACCGTAAGGATAGAGTAAGGAGATAATAGTGATTACCGTCGACTTTCTCGACATTGCCAGTTCCATCTGTCCCGACCGCACCCTCATCTCCTTCGAAAAAGAGCGCTATTCCTTCCAGACAGTTGCCGAACGGGTAAACCGCCTGACCGGCGCCCTCAGCCGCCTTGGTATCCGCAAGGGCGACCGCATCGCCGTCTTTGATGTCAACTGCAACGAGTACGTCGAGGCTTACTACGCTTCAGCCAAGCTCGGTGCTATTTTCGTCCCCCTCAACTACCGCGCTAAAGAAGATGAACTCGTCTATCTCCTCGGCCACAGCCAGCCGGTCTGTCTCTTCGCCGGCAGCCGCTACCTCGACCTGGTGGACAGCATCAGACCCCAAGCCGCGGTCAAGCATTTCGTATCCATCGATGTCAAACACCCCAAAATGCTGTCCTACGATGAGCTCGTGGCATCATCATCACCGGAGCCGCCATCTGTCGATGTTGCCGAGGACGATATGACAGTGCTTATGTACACCGCCGGCACTACCGGACGCCCTAAAGGTGTCTCTCTGCGCCATAGCAACTTTACCGCCTATGTTTTGCAGGAAGTGGAACCAGCCAGCCCCGATATTGAGGAGCGAAACCTCCTATGCCTCCCCCTGTACCACATCGCCGGTTTTCAGAGCATGCTCACCGCCACCTACGGCGGGCGCACTATGCTCATGATGCGGCAGTTCGAGGTCAAGGACTGGCTTGAAGCCGTTCAGGACCAGAAAGCTAACCGCTCCCTGCTCGTACCCACCATGCTCAAACAGATTATTGACGACCCGGACTTCCCCAAGTACGACCTGAGCAGTCTTAAGGTGGTCACCTACGGCGCCGCCGCCATGCCCTTCCCAGTCATTGAGAAGGCGATACAGGTAATGCCTGATGTGCGCTTCGTCAATGCCTTCGGCCAGACGGAAACGGCGGCAACCCTTACTGTCCTTAGTCCAGAAGACCACCAGATACCCGCCTCAGGACCGGAGCGGGAGAAGAAGCTGGAACGTCTCAAGCACTCCATCGGCCGCCCGCTACCCAGCGTTGAGATGAGGGTGATTGACGCTGATGGCAAGCCGGCAGCGCCGGGACAGCTTGGCGAAATCGCCGTCCGGGGGCCAATGATTATGAGCGGCTACTGGGGCGACGCCGAGAAGACCGCTAAGGTCCTCGACAAGGACGGCTTTCTCCACACCGGCGACATGGGCTGGATGGACAGCGAAGGCTACGTTTTCCTGGCTGGGCGCGGCGATGACATGATCAAGCGCGCCGGAGAGCAAATTTCGCCGGAGGAAGTCGAGAACGTTCTCTATACCCATCCGAAGATCAAGGAAGTCGCTGTCATTGGCGTCCCCGACCTGGAATGGGGACAACAGCCGCGCGCCGTGGTCGTCTGCAAAGAAGGGCAGACCTGCACCGCCGAAGAATTGATGGAATTCTGCCGTTTGAAGCTAGCCAGCTTCAAACGGCCCCGCTCGGTGGTATTTGTTGATTCCCTGCCTCGAAGTGCCATGGGCAAGATACTGCGCAAAGCCTGCCGCGAGAAGTGGGGGAAGCCGGACTAGCCGCCTTCGTAGACGACCCGGCCATCAACCAGCGTTATCTCTATTCTTATATTCCCGAGAGCATCATGCGGGCATGATAACGGGTCATCACTTAAGACAACCATATCTGCCCGCTTACCGGGTGTCAGAGTGCCGAAACTACCCTCGCCGAAAGTGGCATAGGCGGCATCCCGCGTATACAGCGCCAGTGCCATCTCCGGTTCCAATTTCTGCTCAGCGCCGACCACCTCACCATTCTCCGTTTTCCTGGTCACTGCCGCACATATTCCAATCAACGGATTGACGGCGCCGGTCGGCGAATCAGAACCAGCAGCGACAACCACACCATCCCCAACCAACGCCCCGAAGGGGTAAAGGCAAGGAATTTCACGGCTGGCCACCGTTTGCAGGTAGCGCTCGCCATTCTGATAAATAAAGGCCGGCTGGCTCACGACCACCAGACCCAGTTCTTTAAGATGCCGCCGTATCTCCGGCGGACACAGCGAACAGTGTTCGATGCGGTGCCGGTGGTCGACCTTGGGTGCCTTCGACAGAATCATGGTCAGCGCGTTTACCGCCGCCTCCAGTGGCCGGCCTTCCACCGCATGCAGGACTGTCTGAAAGCCAGCCATATGGGCCGACATCAGTGCGCCTTCCAGATCATCGGAGGCCGGGAAGACCTCACCAGTAGTCTCATCAACCACTATCTTAACACCGGCGAGCCTGACCATACCCATAGTACCAAATGCCGCGCCGCACTCACAAAAATCACCCATCGATTCAGGGCCTACCATCATCGAAACACGGCTCTTCAGATACCCGGACCGGCAGAATCCATCCAGCACGCGCCACTCATCGTAGCTGTTAGTTGCCGTAGCATCCACGACCGAGGTGACGCCACCGGCCAGAAGTTCATTACCGAAGATGCTCACCCCTTGAACAACATCACCCTCACCAAGCCGTGGGAGGTACCTGTCCCAGTAGTCCATTGCCCCAAGTAGGAGACCAGTCGGCTCTCCCGTAAGATCGCGCTCAATAATCCCGCCCGGTGGGTCTTCAGTGGAAGCATCAATCCCGATAAGAGACATCGCCAGGCTGTTGAGGACGCAGGCATGCCCGGAACGATGTATCAACCGGACTGGACTCGTAGGGACTGCCTGGTTCAGGTCATGACAGTTCGGATGACGCTTCTCCCGGAGATAGAACTCGTTATACCCGACGGCACGAATCCAGGCACCATCAGGGAGCTCATTCTTCCTGTTTCTAATCCGTGCTTGAATATCGGCTATCGAGCGCACCGCCCGGGGCGAGCAATCAACACTCAATCGCGCCGCCGCTGAAGCCAGAATATGACAGTGCGCGTCGATAAACCCGGGCACGACCGTCCAGCGCCGGCAATCAATCACACGCGTCGCCGGGCTTTCCAGAGCCGATACTTCACAGGCTGTACCGACTGCCACAATTGCCCCATCTTTAACGGCTACCGCCTCAGCACGCGGCTGCCCCGGCGACATGGTGACCACATCACCGATCAGAATGACATCCGCCTGAGTCACCAAGACTGCTCTTGCAACCTAATAGATGATTCCACGCTCAATATAGCCAGCCAGTTCATCGTGACCCATCCCGAGCAGGTCACAGTATACATAATCGTTATGTTCTCCCAATACCGGCGCCCGCCGATCGAAAACGGCCCGTCCATCGGAAAGCTTAAGCGGCGTCCCGTCCACGACCAGCTCTCCCTTATAAGAATCGGGCAACTTGACAAAGAACCCGCGCGCCTTCAACTGCTCGTCAACGGCAAGGTCCTGTGCACTCTGTACCGTACCGGCACATACCCGAGCCTCCTGAAGTCTCATCATGACTTCCTCCGCAGTCAGCCGTGATGTCCATCGACTGATAAGCGCATCCAATCTGACTCGGTTCTGAAGACGCGCTTCCATCGTTGCGAACTCCAGAGAGCCCGACAGGGAAGGCGACTTCATCGTCCGACACAACCGACGCCATTCATCATCGCCAAACACAGCGATGGTGCACCATGAGTCTTGACCACGACATGGATAGACTCCGTATGGTGCCGCAACCGGACTATTTTGCCCCACCGACGTTAGAGCACACATCGCTTCGAACTGTGAAAGATCGATAAAAGCGCCCCGGCCTGTCCGGCGCCGGTTCTCAAGAGCCGACATCACCGCCATACTGGCATAGAGCCCGGCAACGTGGTCAGCGAAGGCAACCCCTGGTCCGACCGGTCCGCCGCGCCCATAGCGCATACTATAAGTTAATCCGGACAAAGCATGAACCGTCGGGCCAAAGGCGATGTAGTTTCGCCATGGTCCAGTCTGTCCAAAGGCGGACATACTAACCATGATAATGTCAGATTTTTCTCGCTGCATAACATCCCAACTAAGCCCCCAGTTATCCATCACCCGCGGGCTGAAGCTCTCAATCACCACATCGCTCAGCCTTACCAGGCGGCGGGCCAGTGCGATTCCCTCGGGATGGCCCATATCCAGCGTAATACCAAATTTGCCACGGTTCCAATATTTGAAATAAGGCGTACGGTTAGCCGTCTCCGACCCGGGAACACGGTGAGTTTGCACCTTGATAACCTC
This sequence comes from Chloroflexota bacterium, assembly GCA_040753815.1. Lineage (GTDB taxonomy): Bacteria > Chloroflexota > Dehalococcoidia > GIF9 > JBFMDU01 > JBFMDU01. The sequence goes on along the minus strand of JBFMDU010000021.1, from coordinate 307,119 downwards.
GGCACCGAAGTCAGCCAGGAGCCGCGTTGCGTACGGTCCGGCCATAACCCATGTAAAATCAAGAATCCTTACTCCACACAATGGCAGACCGGAAGCGTCTGTCAGATGCGGCTGACTCTCTCCAACTTCAACGATTGACGGATTACCACGCACCAGAAACGGTAGCGCTCTTGGCGCCACTACTACTGGGCTGTCACCAACTCTCAGCCTCACAAAGAAGCCTCGTGAGCGCAACTGCTGGTTTCTCACCAGTTCGCCCGGCCTCAGCACCGGCGCCCACGGCAAACGCATTAACTGCGCTTTCTGGAAAAGCTCTTTCGAAGTATGGCCTTTTATCCAACGGCCAATCACTGACATGATGGCACCCGGATTCCTTGCCCGGCACTCCGGGTTACGCCATTTATTACCTGTCGGGCCACAAGCTGTACCATCCCCTGCCATCCACTCGACCAGTGCTTCTCGGTCACCGGGCACAGACGCCAGAAAGTATCCATCACGACACCGGAAGACGTTGAAGGCACCATTCCAGGTCAGACTCCCCTGCCGCTGTGCTACAACCCCTTCGCCGAAGTACCGCGGCAGTACGTGATCGAGCGCCGCCGTGACACACTCCTGAAGGGAGATGTCCACGTGTTGACCACAGCCCGTCCGGTTGCGTCGCTGAAGGGCAAGAAGCAGACCGTTAACAATGAACAGAACACCTAGGTGCTCGGCCTGGTCGCCACACAGCTTGAGCGGAGACTTATCAGACCGTCCCGCAACGTACATCTGCCCACCCAGGGCTGCAACTGTCAGTCCGCAGGAAACCCAATCACGCCGCGGACCACTCTGACCGAAGCCGGTGATAGAGACTACAATTAAACGTGGATTAACGGCGCTTAACACTTTAAAGCCTAGCCCGAGAGATTCCAGATAACCCGGCCGGAAAGTCTCTATCAGACAGTCAGCCGAAGCCGCCAGGTTCCCGAACACACGCCGCCCAGATGCGCTCTCAAGATTCACGCATCTTACCCACCCGCCAGCCCTTTCAAATACCAGCCGCAACCCGTCATCAATATTCCCATCCCAAACATGCGCGGTACCAGTCTGGCTTGAGGGCAACTCGATTCTGGTAACGCGAGCGCCGAGTTCCGCCAGAATCCGGCCACATAAAAAGCTTCGGTCCATCGTCAGGTCAAGGACATGCAAATCGGACAGCAAAACAGGTTGGGCCACTTTCACCATGCGACTACTACCCGGTCACCTGCAGGGAGGACGGACGGAAACAAGCCATAAGAAGGGCTATTATACGAGAGGAAAACCACACCAGAAGCCTCCTGCGGTTGCAGTGCAGGAGACAGGCGCACCCGGGACTTAGTCGGATGACGGCAGAGGACGCGGCGTCTGCACTTCCATATCCTTGTCACAGCACTGGACCGCACCGTCACCCGCCTTAGTGCAGAGAACCTCTGTGCCACAGACCGTACAGCGATATCTCTTACCCAGTTGATTAGCCATTATTGTCGAATCCTCAGAAGATTTACTTGCCCTTCTCCTTCATCGGTTCACCACAGCATTTAAGGGCACCTTCTCCGCGGCGGGTCACGATGAATTCGGCACCACATTTCGAACAAACGTATCTCTTACCAGCCTCGTTCGCCATGTCATACTCCTGACCTGCAAATCACACAAATTATCCACACCACCCGCCCTTTGTCAATATTCACATTCAAGGCCCATTACATCCGAAATTCCTAACCGAAGTCCATCCCAAAGTGATAGAATAGCCGCTATGAAAGCTGTTATTCTCGCCGCTGGCGAGGGCAAACGCATGCGGCCGCTCACCACCACCTGTCCCAAGGTCATGCTCCCGATAGCCAACCAGCCTATTATCGAGCACCTTCTAATCGAGCTCAAGCGGGCGGGTATAACAGAATTCATCTTCATCGTCGGCTATCGCGCTGACTCAGTCCGCAGCTATTTCAGCAACGGGAAACGCTGGGGAGTGAGCATCGAATATTGCACCCAGCAGGAGCAAGCCGGTACCAGCCACGCCGTTCGACTGGTCCGGGAAAAAGTCTACAGCCGCTTCCTGCTGGTCAATGGTGATGTCGTTCTCAAAGCCAGCGATCTCAAACGGCTGATAGAGAAAAAAATCCCTGCCCTGTCCCTGTTCGAAGTCGGGGATACGACAGGGCTCGGTGTCGTCGAGACTGACGGCGCTTATGTGGAACGTATCCATGAGAAGACAGCTTCTCCACCAACGCACCTGGCCAATGCCGGGGCTTATCTTCTGACCCATGATATTTTCGGCGCCATTGAGAGAGTGCCGCAGTCGCCCCGGGGCGAGTACGAGCTTCCCGATGCCATCCAGATGCTCATTGACCAAGGGACACGGGTAGAATACGTTTGCATCAACTGGTGGCTGAATCTTACCCATCCGTGGGACCTGCTCACGGCCAATGAGGAACTCCTTCCCGGAGCAAAGACGGCCCATAGAGGAATAATTGAACCTGGCACCGTAGTGAAAGGTAAGGTCGCCATCGGCAAAGGGACCATTGTGCGCTCCGGTTCCTACATCACTGGGCCTGTAATCATCGGTGAGAACTGCGATATCGGTCCCAACTGCTCCATCCGCCCGGCCACGTCCATCGGCAACCGGTGTCACATCGGCGCCTCGGTCGAAGTCAAAAACTCTATTATAATGGACGGCTCAAAGATACCGCACCTGAGCTATGTCGGCGACAGCGTCGTCGGTCCGGACTGTAACCTGGGAGCTGGCACCAAAATCGCCAATCTCCGTCTGGATGAAGCTAATATTTCGGCCAGCGGTTCTAACACAGGACGCCGCAAATTCGGTGCTGTCCTAGGTGCCGGTGTTCACACCGGCATTAACGTGAGCATCACCCCGGGCACCATCATCGGCAGCAACAGCCATATCTGGCCCGATGCCCTCATCGGTGGTGAAATTTCACCCGGTTCCACGGTACTGGAAAGGAGGGAAAGGTGGGTGCGATCGAGCAGGCGATAATCCTGGCGGCAGGTGAAGGCCAGCGGCTCCGGCCATTTACGTCCCTCAAGCCAAAGGTAATGCTTCCCATCGCCAACCGGCCGATACTCAGCTACGTTGTTGAAGCTGCAGCCAGCAACGGCATCAAAAACATTGTCATGGTCGTCGGCTACAAGAAAGAGCAGGTCCAGGACTACTTCGGGACCGGGGAGCAGTTTGGAGTCAATATTACTTACCTCACGCAGAAACAGCAGATTGGAACCGGTCATGCCCTCAAGACTGCGGAGAATGTGGCCGCTGAAAAGTTCATGGTCCTTCCCGGTGATAATGTCATCGAACCTCCGACTATCGCAACGATAGCGCATGCCGATTCCCCGACCATCCTGGTCCGAAAGTCGGAAAACGCCTCTAAGTACGGCGTGGTGATGGTCGATGGAGGTGAGGCGAAGCGGATTATCGAGAAGCCACCACAACCAGAGAGCAATCTTGTCAACACCGGCATCTACGTGCTCGACCGCGACATTTTCAGTTTGCTGGAAAACGAACGCGACCTGCCCGCCACTCTTCAAAATATGATTGCCAGCGGACGGACGCTGACTGCCCGGGAAACAACGGCACCCTGGCTCGATGTTGTCTACCCCTGGGATATCCTGACCCTCAACAGCGCCGCGCTCGGCAACACAGCCGCCGCTAATGCCGGCACGGTCGAAAGCGGCTGTGCCATCAAAGGGCCGGTGCGTATCGGTCAGGGCACTATCATCAGGTCAAACTGTTATCTCGTCGGACCCATAATAATCGGCCAGGGGTGCGAAATCGGGCCCAATGCCGTAATTTCGCCGTCAACCAGTATTGGGGATAACGCCACGGTCTCACCCTTCAGCTACATCAGAAACTGTGTCATCGGCACTCACACACAAATCGGCCCTTTGGCATCAATCCAGAACTCAGTTATCGGCTCATACTGCATCATCGGAGGACGCTTTACCGCCCGGAGCGGCACTGCCACAATCCGGGTTGATAGCGAGTACCATAGCGTCAACATCGGGGCAATGATCGGTGACCACTGTGAAATCGAAGACAGCGTCGTTGTCCAGCCGGGAGTGCTTCTCGGTAACTACTCTCAGGTAAGACCGCTCAGGGTCATCAGCGAAAGCACTCCCGACAGGAGCTTGATTGCCTAGCCATGTGCGGCATCATCGGCTACGTAGGCAATAAGGAAGCCAAGCAGGTCCTGCTCAAAGGACTAAAGCGGCTCCAGTACCGCGGATATGACTCCTGCGGCATCGCCGTTCGCAATGATGGCATCACTATACACAAGAACGTCGGTACCGTCGAGGAACTTGAGAGGACATCGCCAAAGCTCAAAGGCAGGGCTGGCATCGGACACACACGCTGGGCAACCCATGGAGGCGTGTCTCAGTTAAATGCCCACCCTCATCTGGATTGCACCGGCACAGTCGCCGTCGTTCACAACGGTGTAATCACTAACTATGCAGAACTCAAGGAACATCTTACCAAAGAAGGCCACGTTTTCCGTTCGGATACCGATTCTGAAGTAATATCCCACCTGATTGAGAAGCACTACCGCGGTAATTTTGAAGAGGCGGTCTCACGGGCAGTGCGCGACCTGTCCGGCAGTTTCGCCATCGTTGTCATGCACCGCGACCATCCGAAGCTTATCGGGGCCAGACGGGAATGCCCCCTCATTCTCGGCAAGAACGAGAGGGCCGGCAACTTCATCGCCTCGGACGTTCTGGCTTTTCTTGAACACACCGATCGCGCCGTTTATCTTGAGGACGGAGACATCGCGGTTGCTACCGATACTGGCGTTACTATCACCAATAGTGACGGGCCGGTAGAGCGGTCAGAAGTCCGTATCGAGTGGGGTGCCGAGGAGTCAAAAAAGGCAGGTTACGAGCATTTCATGCTCAAGGAGATCCACGAGCAGCCGAAGGTCATCGACCGCACTCTTAGCGGCCGCATCAAGGCCGTAGAGCCGGGCGTGGAACTCGAGCTTAAGCACTACGACAACCTGAGCGGCATCACCCTCATCGCTTGCGGCACATCCTATCATGCAGCCCTGGTTGGCGAGCAGGTAATCAGCGAACTGACCGGCATCCCAGCCAGGGCTGTCATCGCCTCCGAATTCAAGGGCGCCGATGCACTCCGACCGGAGAGTTTGCTTATCGGCATCAGCCAGTCCGGAGAAACCGCTGACACCTTGCGTGCCCTCAAGACCAGCCACGAAGCTGGTGCACGGATACTAGCCATCACTAATGTCCCCGGAAGCACCATTTCAAGATATGCTGACCAGACTTTGTACACCTACGCTGGTCCGGAAGTGGCGGTAGCCGCCACCAAAACATTCACTACCCAGCTAGTCGCCCTTTATCTGCTCGCCATAGCCTATTCCAAAGCGCCTGCCTATGCCGCCGCGCGCCTCAAGGATGACCTGCGAGCACTATCCGGCAAAGTCGAGAGCATCCTCGAAAGCGAACCGCAGATAATGGAACAGGCCGGGTATCTGAGCCATTTCCATAACGCCTTCCTGATAGCCCGCGGCATTAACTATCCGGCAGTCCTGGAAGGAGCGTTGAAGCTCAAGGAGGTTGCTTACGTCCACGCTGAGGCTTTTCCAGCGGGTGAACTGAAGCATGGCCCCTTCGCCCTACTCAGTGCTGTGACGCCGGTTATTGCCATCGTACCTGAAGACGACACACGTGAACCGATGCTGACAAGCATCAAAGAAGTAAAAGCCAGGGGTGCACCGGTGCTCGCGCTGGCCACAGAGAACGACGAGGCAATCGAACAGCTCGTTGACACCGTGATACGGGTACCGGCTGCTCAGGCCATGCTGTCGCCGTTATTAAACGTGACTGCCCTGCAATTGCTTGCGTACTACATTGCCAGAGAGCGCGGCTGCCCCATCGACATGCCTGTCAACCTGGCTAAGAGCGTTACCGTACCATAGCCGCCTAGGCGGCATCTACGCTGGCGCCGGCCGCCCTCACCAGAAGTAGCGGGGTAGTTCCTTGTTGAAGAACCCTTGCGGCGACGCTGCCGAATACCCACCGGCTGACACCGGAGCGGCCGTGCGTTGACATAGCTACCAGGTCAACCCCGAGGTCTTCAGCCGCCTTAATAATACTCTCCGCGGCGGCGCCGGTCTTAATTTCGGTACTGACCTTCAACCCCTTGGCTGTCAGTTTCTCCGCCACTTTGTCGAGGTAAGATTTAACGCTCTTTTTTATCGGCTCCATCTCCTGCTCAGTGTATGGGACCTGGCTCACTATCTCGCCGCTGGAATAAACATGATAGGCCAGCGCCACCACCTGGAAAAGGACAACCTCCATCTCCAGCTTCAAAGCAAGCTCCGTGATAAACGGTAAGGCCGCTTCGCCAACCTCAGAGCCATCGAGCGGCACCAGTACCTTGCTCAAAAGCCTCTTTTTTTCTGACGGCTTTGCCCCTTTGGTTCGTATCATAAGAACGGGCGTTTTCGTACCCCGAACGACCTTACTGGCGACGCTGCCCACCGCCCACCGCGTGATACCTGACCGCCCGTGAGTGCCCATAACCACCAGCCCGATGTTGTTCCGGTCAACGTATTTTATAATCTCATCTGCCGCCGAACCGATGATAATAACTGGCTCTACCTGGACATCGGCCCGGTATTTCTTGACCAGGTTAGTCACGCGCTGAGCAATCTGATTGATATAAAGCTCCTGCATGTGATAGAGGCCGCTTTCGGTTGACTCAGAGACCTGAAGAACAGCAATCCTGGAACCGAGACGCCCCACCAGTTCTTCCGCTACCGGCAAAGCCTGCTCCGAAAGCTCCGACCCGTCCAGCGGGACAAGAATCTTCTCAAACATTAACCACCTCCTATGTCATCCGTGGGCTTTGAGGCAATCATATTATCCACCCCATACCATGTCAACATCCAGGCAAGCATAATTACCTGCTCACCAACCGTCATAAAGGGCCAAAACCACCATCACGTGCCGGTTCAAACCAGCCTTTTACACTGTTACAAAACCCGCCTCAAGGCGGATGGAAGGCTCTCTCCTGGCTGTTAAGATATGGCTGGAAGTTGAGAGCGGGGCGGGAAAAAGGGAAACAGGAGGGCTGAAATGGAAAAGGCGAAGAAAGTAATGAAGACAACCGGGAAGATGATGCTGGTGGTTATCGGCTGTGCCCTGGCCCCGATACTAATCTGGGTGGCCTTCGGAGTAGCCATGCACCAGCGGGCCAAGGCCAAGGAAGCCGGCAAACCGGCACCGACCTTCCGGGAAATCCTCGCCGCGGCTGGCAAGTAAAGCTCTTACAGAAAACAAAGCGAGTCTACCAAGGGGGCCACAGATGAGGTTCGCGGTCTTAGAAGAGACATCTTCGTAACGCTGGGTGAGGTTCCCGCCGGCATCCCAATATGCAGGGCGTATTCCAACTATGTATGCTTGCGATGCTTCTTGGCGTATTTTAAGAACAGTTCATCCGCAAATCTGTCTAAGGTCTTCTCTAAAGCCAGTCGCGGATTCTTTTTTAGTATTTCTTCCGCTTCGTACGACAATTCCGCAAGTTCTCTTAGATCATAAAAGTCGCCGTGTAATACAGCCGCCCCATATTCTTTTAGCAACCTCGCTAGCTCTTGGACTCCGGTTTCTATCTCCTCTTTTGTACGTGGATATCGTACTTCATATTTCCTATATTCAACTAGGTTGTGTAAGTGAATTATGCCTGCCAAATCAAAAGATCTCCCTAGCTTATCAATTCTCTCGAATGGTTCAATGTCAAGATCCAGTTCAAATCTTCCACCACATTCGTAGTAAACTCTTATCCGGAGGAAGCTGGACTCGTATATGACGAAGGGTAACTGTACGGATACTTTCTTGAACCCATACTCATCCTCTAAATACTTAAGATTCTTATCAACGCTATTTACAAACGCATCCCACAATTCCATATATAGACCCTCTATATCAGGCACTTACGGTGGTATCCAGAAGCCGCTATCATAATGCCAACCGGCTTTTATAAGCATCCATCGTTCATTTTTCAAGAATAAGCCCTTGGTTTCTGGAAACTCAGAAATGTCGCGGATTGGTAGTTTCCGCTTCATTAATTCTGCCAAATAGGCCCGATTTATGCTAATTTCCGCTTTTACTCCAAGATTTGGATTATCAATGACCGATTGCCAACCCAGACGGTACTCACCTGTAGCAAACTTATACGCATTTAACGCTTCACCACGACCAATTACCAGCCCCGACGTCTTTCCTGAAAGGGCCGGCTCATTCATAAAATCAAACGCGAGTTGCTTGGTTACACTCCCTGCTCTGGCCGCCGTTGTCCCCTTCGCTATATTTCCGGCAACTCCCGCTGCTTTGCTACCTACGCTTGCGGTGGTACCAGCACCTGCTGTCGCAACTGTTATTACGGCCGTTATTCCAATATCCCCGATAAGATGCCCTACACCCTCGGGTTTACTGACATCATAGTAAGACGCCATGGAGTTTAGAGTGTCTTTGTAGTTGATAACGGCTGAGACAGTATCGGTGGCCAGCTCCACCGGATTGGTCATAGCTCGATAAACGGTGGTAACGGTACCGCCAATAGTATTTATTACCGAATCGATAACGCCCTTAAAGAGTTTATCCCCGTAACTCAATGGTATATCTGGCCAATGACCTGTTGGGTCGGTGTATTTAAGTGGACTATTGAAGCAATAGGAGTATCTGTTAGCTGACTGCGGATTAGTCAGATTGGGTATAAGCGTATCCGCGCTGATAAACCTCCCAATCACCGGGTCGTAGTACCTTGCCCCGTAGTAATACAGCCCGGTCGAGTCCAGCCTCTGCCCGGTGAACTTCTTATCGGTAGGTACGCTGCCGGATCTCGTACTTCCGTACGGGTAATATCGGATACTACCCAGAGACGAGCCGTCAGTGGCCGTGGTCACCGAAGTCCCGGTCAGGTGGTCCTGATGAATATACCGCAAGGTTGTGCTCTCGCGTTGGGCCACCAGCCGGTCGCCAAGGTAGTAGCTCGTGGTAACGGTATCCCCGGTCTTCTCGTAGTACTTATTGACGTACAGCGTGGTTGTTCCGCCAACTGTCTTCTTGCCTCTCTGGCCGTTGCCATCGTAGACATAGGTCGTGGTGGTGCTGTCCCTGGCGCCGTAGGCGATAAGGTTATCCGATGAGGCCAGGTAGGTTGCTTTGACCCAGTCGGCGCTGCGGGCGGTATTCGAAATCCGCGCCTCGTCGATCAGCCCGGTAAACATCTCGGTGGAAATAGTGCCACCGATTACCGTGGCACCTCCGCCGGACCCGGGCGCGTACGCCGTGGTCGCCGTCAGGACGCTGGCGCCGTTGACGTACAGCTTGATATTGGTGCCATCGTTGGTCGCCACGATATGATTCCAGGCATTAAGCGTGACGACATTGGTATACCGGTAGCTCCGGTAGTTCCCGCCGGTATCCAGGAACCAGTACTGGAGATGGCCACCGCCCTCGTACCTGAGCTCGTACTGCGTCCCATTAGACCGGTCACTGATTACCGCCTGGTTGGCTGTGGCCGCCGTGGGGTATATCCAGGCCTCCAGGGTGACCGGCGTGGTGATATTGAGGCTGGCGGCGCTCCCGTGGTTGGTCTTATCATTTACCCCGTCAAATTGCTGGCCTTTGCCAATTTTCGCATTGGCCTCAGCCGGTTCGCCGGCGGCGGTCTTGGCGCCGTTGTTGCCATATGACGTGCTGTCCGCCACATGGGAGATGTCCGGAGCATCCTTCATATGGGTCACCAGGACAAAGCTGCTATCCCAGGCAGCGGCGGCGTCCCAGCCATCGGCGGCGCCGGTGTTGCCGTAGTACATCCAGATGTAATCGCTGCTGGAGCTGCCATCTAATTGGGGCACTTTAACCCATACCCAGGCTTCGCTCGAGGTCCAGCGCTCGATTTCATATTTGAGCACGGTGGTACCATCGGCATCAATAAAGCGCAGGTCTCCTCCGTCCGCCTGGGCCAGGGCGAAGTCGAAGTTGCTTGCGGTCAGGTGCACCAGCACCGGGAAGTCGGTCAGATTGCCGCTTATGCCGGCGGTGTTGAAGGTGAGCTTGCGGCGCGATGACCAGCCGGCATTCCACCAGCTCGTCTCGGTGATGGTGACCGGGCGGTTCTCGATATCCCAGGTAATACTCTGGCTGCCCCGGGTGAGCATGTTGCCGTTATTATCGTAGGTGTAGCTCGTCCCGCCCACAGCCGTCACGGCATGGGGCTTACTGCCGTAGGTGTAGTTGCTGCCATTCATCGAGGTGATGTTGCCAATCTGGTTGTAGATGTAGCTGTGGTTGTAAGGGCCAGAAACAGCAGTGAGTCTATCGAGGAAGTCATAGGTGAAGTCCTCGGTCTCAGAATGTCCGCTCTGCTGGGTAAGGTTGCCACCGGCATCCCAGGTGTAGGTAATATCCTGAAAAACAGGATTGTTGCCGGGATACTTGGCGGTATAAATCCATCCCAGACGACCGTAATAGCCTCCAGCGGGATCCCATAAACCGCCCATTCCCCAGTAGCCAAAATTAGTCCTGACGGAATTGTTGAAGTTGATTTCGGTCGGCAGGCCGAGACCGTTGTAAAGGGTGCCGGTGACTAGGTTACCTGCTGTGCTCCCGGAAACAGTAGATGGTAAGCCGCGGCCGTTGTAGCCGTTGGTGACAGTCTCGCCGGTGGGATAGGTTACCGTGGCTATCCGGTCAGCACCATCATGGGTGAAGGATGTAGTGTAAGTGCCATTGTTAGGGATAGTCCGGCTCTCCTGTATTAGCCGGCCGCGCACGTCGTATTTGTAAGTCGTTCCGGGAACCGGTGGTGTGTCGTAGTCCGGTGTAAAGGCATCGCTCATCCCCGTCCGCCTCCCCTTGCCATAGTTGTTACCGCTGGTCGAGTCGTAGTAGTAAGTCACGCTCAGCCCGGTGCCGGACTTGCCAGTAAGGCGGTTTAAGGCATCGTAAGTCAAGGAGATGGTCTGGCTCTTGGCATCGGTCTGGCCGGTGAGATTGCCGTTGTTGTCGTAAGCATAACTCCAGCTACCCATGTCGGGGTCGGTCATGGCCGTCTTGCGCGAGAGCCAGTCGTAGGTCATGGTGGTGGTATTGTTGGCGCTGTCTACCACCTGAGTCAGGTTGCCTAGGACGTCGTAGGCATACGTTGTTGTGGCATAGAGCTGGTGGCTGGCATCGAGCTCGTCCACCTTGACCAGCCGCTGGAAGGCGTCGAAGTAGTGGTACTTCTTGTAACCGCGCTCGCCCGTCACCCGGTCCTGCCAGGCGTTCGAGTAGTCGTGGCTGATAGTGGTGCCATCGGCATTGGTCTGGGTGGTCACCCGGCCCAGGCCGTCATAGGCGTAGGCGACGTACTTCCAGCTCCCCTGCGGCGTCTGGTAGGTAGTCACTTCGGAAGCGACATCCTGGGAAACATACTGCTTATCGGTCAGGCCGCGGTTGTTGAAAGCAGTGGTCGAGGCGATGATAGTGTGGCCGGTCTCGCCTTTGGCATGGGTCTGCACCACCCGGCCTAATCCATCGAAGAACTGGCTCTGCCACAGGGACTCGTTGGCCGAGACCTTGGTTATCGTCTTGAGCTGCTGGCTGTTGAGGGTGCCCCAGTTATTGTACTGATACTCGATACTGGGACTCTCTTCTGTATCAGGTGGTTGACCGGCTACCATAGGCTTTATGACCTTTCTCAAGCGCTTGAAGGTATCGTATAAATACGTCGTCGTCTGGCCATTGACATCGGTCATGCTCAGCAGATTGGTAGTGCCCGTGTCATAAGTGTAACTCTCGGAAAGGCCGGTGATGGGATAGGTTTTAGTAGCCGGATAGGTATAGTGAGTCGTCTCGTAGGTCCAGGTGGTGGTGTTACCCCGCGGGTCCTGCTCAGTGAGCCGGTTGCCGTAGGAGTCATAGGTACAGTAGGTGCTTACCGAAGTTGACGCATTAACCCAATGCTCGAGACGGGTGAGATTACCCTTATTTGGTGCCACCCAAGATGAATTATTACCGTCATAGTAGTAGATGGTGTCTTTCCGCAGGTTAGAGCCACCATTGTCTGACGTCTGTGTTCCGGTATAGGTCCTTTCCCGATGCGGCTTGCTCAGGATGTTGGCGCTGGTGTTGACAAGGTAACTGCGCCAGGTAGTTGACTCGTCGCCGCTGGCGCCGGTATCACCATCGTAGTACTCAGTTTTTACGTTTCCGTAGTCGTCATAGTCGTAACGTACTCGTGATGTCTTGTCGCCGATGGTGTCTTCGACCTTGTCTAGCTGGATTCTCCACATATCGACATTCATCATGATGCGGTGGTTGCTAAAGCTGGGTACTACCTCAGTCTGATAGAGATTATTGGCAAAGACCGCCACGTCCTGTACCTGGCCATTGGACCACCCACAGATGAGGTTGCCGCTGGTATCATACTTAGAAGTAGTCCCAGAGCTCCCATAGTCCCAACGGTTAGCAGTGTAAACGTACCCGTCACCAGCGATAGCGATTCCTCTTACGGCGCTACAATACCAATAACCGAGAAAAGTACCGCTAGCGTTGAATTTCTTCACTCTCCCATCGCCGTAGTCGGCCACATACACATCCCCGTTGCTTGCTACCGCGATATCGCAGGGATATCTGAACTGCTCGTCCTCATAACCGTAAGTACCCCAGGCAGTAATGAAGTTGCCGCTGGAGTCAAACTTCTGTACCCGATAGCTAACCGGTTCGTAGTAAGAGTAGGCTTCGGTAACGTAGACGTAGCTGCCATCGCTGGAGACGGCGATGCCCAGCGGATTCATGAACTGCCCGTTGCCTACCCCCGAACTCCCCCATTTGAGGACAAAGTTGCCATTTAGGTCGAACTTCTGAATGCGGTTGTTGCCGCCGTCGACCACGTAGACATAGCCATCACTGGAAACGGCAATACCCTTAGTCCAGAGGAATTGTCCATCACCGGAACCGCAACTGCCCCAACTGGAGACGAAGTTGCCGTACTGGTCAAACTTGTTTACTACCGCCCCCCCGTTGGGAACATACAAGTATCCGTTGCTCGATGTCGCAATATAGTAATAACAGGGGATAAACCCGATGTATCTGGGGTCCCACACTTTACGGACGATCTTATTGTCACTGGTCAGGGTATAGTTCCAATCGAAGTTCTTCTCTTGGAGAAGAGCACCGCCACTAGCGTACCATTGTGTTCTATACTCCCGCCCGCTCAGCCGCTCGCCGTCTTTATTTCCAACCGTGCCCGAGGTGTAGAAGTAGTGCTCAACGTAGTTGCCGGCGGCGTCGGTCTCCCTTACTTGGGCAAAGCCCCGGTACTTCTGCTCGGCACCGCGGCCGACGTAGACCGGATTGCCGGTGTAGCTGTAGCTCCAGGTGGCGGTCGGCTCGATACCGCTGTTGACGGTTTTGGTAGCCACGACCTGCCGGCTCCACATATTGTCAACAAGGGGACTTGGCTTCTGCTGATAGGAAAAGCTCACAGTGCCGCCATAGCCGCTGTTAGCGGAGGTCAAGCGCGACAGGGTTACGGTCATCGGGCTGTCCTGCGGGTCCCCGACATTTGGCGGCCCGAAGAGCGTACCGCTTCGTGAAATCGTCAGGTCGCTATAGCCGAAAGTCATCGCCGGGAGCTGGGACGTTCCATCGGCGCCTTTCTGGGTAATCGATGTCAGAGTATGCTCGCCGGCGTAATAGATGCCGCCATAGTCCTGAGAGAATTGTCGGCTGGTCGTGTTGTAAGCGAAGGTGTACTTTCTGACCAGATTGCCGCTGACTTTGACTTCAATGGCATCTAGCCGGCGGTCATCCATGAAGTCCGGAGCGTGGTTAGCGTCAGAATCAATCGGGTTGTCATTCCGTATAACGCCGCCGTGGCTGTCCACACCATCCCAGCCCGTAACAAAGTCCATCTGCACGTTGCCGTAGGTAAGGCTATACGGTAGGGCACAGCGTACCCAGGTGTCCCAGGCGAAAAGAGGGTCCTCCGGGTCCCAGGGTACGGTCAAGATATCTTGAGTGTAAAGAAATGAGGCTTCGTTGCCGTTAGTATCGCGGATGAGGCTAAGATCCCACCGATAGTAGGTCCTGACGGTCGTTTGCCCGACCGTTGTCTGGGAATACTGGCTTGCCCCGGCGCCGCTGCCAAACCGGTAGTAGACCCCGTTCTTGTCCCTTACCTCCCATTGGACAGTATCGCCGAAGGTACTTGTGGTTATCTTGAGTTGCTCATCAGGATTGGCCCGGTATTCGTTGTTACCATAGCTGGTACTTACCGGGCATATATCGTACGCCACGCCGTTTAGCTCAAGGAAGTATTGACCGTTGGATGGGTTATAAGTTATGTGTCCCGGGTTCAGCGTCCAGCCGATGCCGACCCAGGAGCCACAGGAGCGCAGGTTCTTCATCTCATCGGCAACGCCGCTGTTGTAGACGAGCTCCAGCTTGGGCTGGAAGCCGCCTGGACCCGGCGGCAGTTCGAAGGGATAGCTAAACATGGCGGCGCCGGAGTGAAGGTCGGCCTGGGCGGCCATCACCCGACCAGGACCGCCGACCAGCGCCGAGTCGACAATCTCACCATAATAGCTGAAATGGTCGATGTCGGCGGTTAACATATTCTGCCTGGGGTCGAACTTGCTGGTCTTAACCGGTACCCAGCACCGCGCTTTCTCGTCAAGGGCGTAAAGCCGCAAGGTCTTCAGGTTGTAACCTTTCAATTCATCGGGATCGTGGTTGATGGTGAGGGATAGAGCTTTGCTGAAGCTGGTAATCTTTTCGCCGGTAGCAATGCTGGTGGCTTTAAGCTCCACCAGCCGGATAACTTGCAATTTCACCGATTCCCAGGGAGTATGCTCCATCATCTCGACCCTGGTGGACGCTGATACCGCGCCCTTGGGGATTTTCAGAGTGACCGCCCCGCTATTCGAGACAAGTTCGGCATCCTTGTCCGGACTCACTTCGACCGTGACCGCTTGCTTAGGTGTTGGGGTAGGAGTGGGAGTTGGTGTGGGTGTAGGGGTGGGGGTAGGGGGAGTTGGAGTCGGAGCGGGTGTCGGTGTGGGAGCGGGCGTAGGTGTGGGAGTTGGAGCAGGCGTCGGTGTCGGCGTGGGAGTCGGTGTAGGGGACGGCGCCGGAGAGGTGAGCGCTACCTGCTCCTGGTAGACGCCGGTTTGGTTGCCGGAAGCGGTAAGCACCGCAGCGGCGCGGTCATAGGCGCCCGTCAGGACTTCCCACTGCTGGGCACTGTTTAAGAAGTACAGACCAGGGGTATGATTGCTCAGCCAGGAGGCTTCAGCGGCATCGTGCCCGATGATAAAGGTCAGGGCCGCGGCAAACCGGGTGACTTGAGCGCCTGACGTAGCATCGACCGCCAAGAGTTCAAACCGCTTCAGGGCGACAAAGCCGGTCGCCGCCTGGGGCATGTGTTCGGTGAGTGAGACATCGGTCTGGACGGTGACGGCGTTGGCCGGAAAGCGGACGGTGATTTTACCGGATGCCGATACGACATCGGCTGCCCGGCCTGGATTAATCCGAGCAGTGACTGTTTGCGGGAAAGCCGAGATGCCCGGGGAATTGTCTGGTAATTGAGGAGGCGGCGCCGCTGATACCCGTGCCGGCGGGGTGAATGGCGGCAAGGCAGTTAATATCAGGGCTAAGATAAGGATAAGGCTGAGGAGATAACGACTCAGGTAACGGAGGTGACTGCCAGAATAACAGAACATTATACCCCCCCCCATACCAGTGGCAGATTAGTTATTATCAGTATATCATGCAGTGTCAAGAGCGGTATCGCCGGAGGCCGATAGACGCTTTGACATAGCCGGCGGAGCCGACTAGACTGGACTGGCCGGTCTTGGAAATCGAGGTGCTCTGGAATGCGGATACTGCTTATCGAGGACGACCCTCAAATCACCACCACCGAGAAAACAGCCCTGCAGATGCGCTGGCCGGATATTGAAGTGGTAGCGGTCAGTGACGGAAACAGTGGCGTGAAGGCGCTTAAAGAGGCCGGCTTCGACGCCGTCATCCTCGACCTGATGCTCCCCGACAGGGACGGCTACGAGGTGCTCCGCGAGATACGCCGTTTTTCCAAGGTACCGGTGCTGATTGTTTCCGTCCGTGATTCCGAGGACGATCGGGTCAGGGGCCTTGAAGTGGGGGCCGACGATTATATCACCAAACCGTATCACGCGCGCGATTTCCTGGCGCGGGTAAACGCTCTCTTACGGCGGGAGCATGATTTCCGGGTGGAAGAGCTCCCCACCTCCATCCGCCGCAGCGGCATCAACTTGGACCTGGTGACCAACGAGGTCACCGTGCACGACGGCACCTTCCACCTCAGCCCCACCGAATCGCGATTGCTCTTTTACCTGATGAAGGACTTCGACAAGACGGTCAGGAGCGCCGACCTGATGCGCAGGATGTGGGGCGAGGCGGTTGACATTAACCTGCTGAGGACCTACGTCAAGCGCCTGCGACTCAGGATCGGCGACGAGCCGCCGCGGCTTATCCTTAACGTCCCGGGTAAGGGCTACCGGATGACCAGCGGCTAGGAGCACCAAGGGTAAAATTCAAATTTACGATTCCACAAAGCGGTTGGTAATCGGCAGTCTCCGGTCTTTGCCGAACGCCCTCTGGGTAATCTTGACACCCGGTGCGGCCTGACGCCGCTTGTATTCATTCCCATCCACCAGGTTGATAACCTTACGCACGACCTCGCGGTCAAAGCCCATTTTGACGATATCGGACAGGCTTCTGTCTTCTTCCACATAAGCGGCCAGAATCGGGTCAAGCAAATCATAGACCGGCAGGCTATCGCTGTCTTTCTGATTCGCCCTTAGCTCCGCGCTCGGCTCTCTTTCCAGGATTCTCCCCGGAATTAACTCTTTTCCGGCCTCGGCATTGCGGTAACGGGCCAGCTTATAGACCATTGTCTTGAAGACGTCTTTGATAACAGCAAAACCGCCGGCCATGTCGCCGTAGAGAGTACAATAGCCGGTGGCCACCTCACTCTTATTCCCCGTAGTCAACACCAGCCAGCCGAACTTGTTAGACAGCGCCATCAGAATATTGCCCCGGATCCGCGCCTGGATGTTCTCCTCAGTGCTGTTCGGCTCAAGCCCCTTGAAAGACGGAGCCAATGTGTTCAGATAGGCCGTGAATGTTTCTTCAATCGGAATCACCCAGAATTGAATGCCGAGGTTTCGGGCCAGCATCTCAGCATCGCTCTTGCTCATCGAAGAGGTGAACTGTGACGGCATCGCCACACCAACAACGTTCTCCGGACCAAGCGCATCCACCGCTATGACAGCCACCAGGCTGGAATCAACCCCGCCGGAAAGACCCACCGCGACTTTCTGAAAGCCATTCTTGCGCACGTAGTCGCGGGTGCCGAGGACCAATGCCTGGTAGACTTCGGCTACCGGTTCCAAAGGTTCCAATTTACGTGCTGGTATGGGTGGTCTGGAAACCGGGCCCGGCAGCCTGGCAGCCCCGGCCGCAACCATCTGCTCGGCCGCTTCCTTCCTGAACCTGGGATCATGAAGTCTGGCCCTGAGAATAGCTTCCAGGTCGACATCACAGAGTACCAGGTCCTCCTCGAATTGCTTCCCCCGAGCAATGACCTCACCCTTTTCATTGGCCAGAAAACTGCCACCGTCAAAGACAAGTTCGTCCTGACCACCCACCATATTCACATACGCCAATACTGCTGTGTAGTCAGCCGAGCGCGTTGTCAGCATCTTCTCACGGGCAGTACGTTTTCCGGCGTGATAAGGAGAAGAGCTGATATTGACCACTATCTGGGCGCCCCTCTGTGTCTGAATCGAAGCCGGTCCCGACGGATGCCAGATATCTTCGCAGACATTGACTCCAACGACCGCACCATTCAAACTAAATACCGGATAGGCAGTACCCGGACGGAAGTACCGGTCCTCATCAAACACGCCGTAGTTTGGCAGATAGACTTTGTGATGGACTCCCAGGAGCTCGCGGTCTTTGATGAATGCCGCGGCATTGAACAGGTCACCCTGAAGGTCAACAAAGCCAACAACCACGGTGATGTCATTGCTGGCCTGCCGGATGGCATCAAGCTCTTTAAGATTTTGGGAAATAAACTGCGTTTTCAGGAGAAGGTCCTCCGGAGGATAACCGGTTATAGCCAGCTCCGGAAAAGCCACCAGGTCAACACGGAACCGGCGGGCCTCGTCGATAAAGCCCCGTATCTTCTCCCCATTACCGGGGATATCGCCAACGGTGCTGTTTATTTGTGCCAGCGCAATACGTAACGTATTCACACGCATCACCTTGGCGTCAATTGTAGTGTTGAAAATAATACGGGGCAAGTCCAAGGTGGACTTGCCCCGTACGGGATAAGCCAGTTATAGAAAACTAAAGGATAGGCAGGTAGTTTTTGACTTCGTAGTCGGTCACATGGGTGCGGTACCTGTCCCACTCAATCTTCTTGTTCTCAATGAACGAGTTGAAGGTATGCTCGCCAAGCGCCTCCTTCACCAGGTCGCTCCCCTCAGCGGCTTCGATAGCTTCAAGAAGACTCCCCGGCAATACCCCGATGCCGCGCCGTTTCCGCTCGGCGGCGCTCATCTCATAGACGTTCTCCTCGACTGGCGGCGGCGGCTCGAGACCCTTCTTAACACCGTCCAGGCCCGCAGCCAGCATGACGCTGAAGCAAAGGTACGGATTGCACGCCGGGTCAGGCGACCTGACCTCGAACCTCGTCGCTTCCTCACGCCCCGGCTGATATTCCGGTATCCGGACAAGGTCAGCTCGGTTGCGGCGCGCCCAGCTAATGTAGACCGGAGCTTCGTAGCCCGGCACGAGCCTCTTGTATGAATTGACCCACTGGTTGTTTACCGCGGTAATCTCACGTATGTGCGCCAGTACGCCAGCGACAAAGTTCCGGGCAACCTTCGATAAATGGTACTTATCATCTTTATCGAAGAAAGCATTTTTCTTACCCTTGAAGAGAGACATGTGGACATGCATACCTGACCCGTTGATACCAAAGACCGGTTTAGGCATAAACGTGGCGTGATAGCCGTGCATCTGGGCTACCTGCTTAACCACGGAACGGTAGCTCATAACGTTATCAGCCATAGTGAGCGCATCGGTGTAGCGGAGGTCAATCTCGTGCTGGCTCTGAGCAACTTCATGATGGCTCTTTTCCACGTCAATACCCATCGCTTCCAGGTAAATTACCGTCTCGCGCCTCAGGTCGGATGCGACTTCCCGTGGAACGTGGTCGAAATAGCCGCCCAGGTCAATGAACTCCGGCTCGGTCGGGCTCTTGAAGTAGAAATACTCAAGCTCAGGGGCTACATAGTAGGTAAAACCCAGGTCCGCCGCCTTCTTAAGGTTCCTCTTCAAAACATACCTGGGATCCCCCTCGAAAGGCTTGCCGCCCGGCCAGAGGACATCGCAAAAAACACGGGCGGTAGCACCCTCTTCATGATGCCGCCAGGGGAGTACCTGAAAGGTGCTCGGGTCGGGCATGGCAATCATGTCGCTCTCATCAATACGGGTAAAGCCCTCGATGGACGAGCCATCGATGCCGGTGCCTCTTTCCAGTGCTCCCTCGAGCTCATGGAAAGTGACCGTGTAACTCTTCAGGAAACCCAAGATGTCGGTGAACCACATCCTGATGAATCGCACATTCTGCTCTTTCGCCTTTTTCAATACGAATTCCTTGGCTTCATCCATGTTCGTTGTCATGAAATCCCTCCTTATATGATCAAGCCAACCGGTTTACGGTGTGGCCCCCCGAACCACGGGGGAATTATATCATCTATTCTTAAGAGCGAGTCTGGCTACCTTCACGCTGACACCTGCGCTGGTGATCCTCCTTTCTCTCGCCTCGATTTTAACCACCTCTTGTTTCAATCAGATTACAGAGGCGTTAAGGATCAGTAAATACACCGGAATTATCCCGACTTAAAGCGGTACCCGACGTTCCTCACCGTCTCGATATACGAGCGGCCACCATCCTCAATCTTGCTTCTCAGCCGGCGTATGTGGACGTCAACCGTGCGGTCGCCGACGAAACAGTCGTACCCCCAGACCTCGTTGAGAATCGTTTCCCGGGTCAAGACCTTTCCCACATTTGAAGCGAGCAGTTTGAGAAGTTCGTACTCGGTGAAAGTAAGGTCAAGTTTCCGGCCGCACAGCATAACATCGTAACTGTCGGCGTTAATCGTCAGGTCGCCGAAGCGCATCACGTCATCACCCTCAGCCCTGCTTTTGTCGAGGAGCCTCCGTACCCTGAGCGCCAGCTCGGTTTCCCGAACGGGCTTGATGAGGAAGTCGGCGACCCCGTTCCGGAACTGGAACATATCCCGCTCCGCTACCAAGGCCAGCGATGGGACACGCCGACCGCTTCTGGAATAGGCATGAAGCACTGCCGGGTCAAACACCTCCCCTCCTTCTATGTCAACAAGGATGAGGTCAGGGCGCCACTCAACACCTACCGGCGACAGCCCGCGCGGTGCGACCACCAAGTTATGCCGATCCACCGCCAGCGCCACTCGAAGACGGGCCGCCTGCCCGACATCACTGGTAACCATTAGAATCGTCGCCATGAGTATCAATATGTGTAGAGGCGGCCGTATGGTCTCAGGTATTTCGGGTAGAGTTTGACGAACCGGCTTTTCAATATTGTGTCGACGTCACGGCTGAAGTACCCAGCAAACTCGGTAACGAGCTTCGCCAGTATCAGACGGTCCTTTTCATCCAGTTCGGTCATACCGACTTCTTTGCCAAGCTGATAGTCATCCACTGCTCCCCTGAGATAAATAACCCCGCCGTGCATGCCCGTGCCAACGAAGCTAGCCCGGTGCTTTTCTCCATCTTTAAGAGTAAGCCCGAGCAAGACCACAACGCCGCCGGCCATATACTCGCCGAAGAAGTCCTGCGCAGTGCCGCCAATGACGATGCTTGGCTTCTTGTCCTGGTACTCCTTCATATGGATGCCGGCACGATAGCCGACGCTATCCCGCACGAATATCTTGCCGCCGCGAGCCGAGAGGCCAAGAATGTCCCCCGCCCGGCCATGAATGATGATTTCGCCATCATTCATCGTGTTGCCGCACCCGTCCTGGGCGTTGCCGTGGACGATTATCCGCGGCCCGTTCATAAAAGCGCCCAGGTCGTTGCCCGGTACTCCGTGCACGTCAATCTGGACTGGGCGGTCAAGGTCGGTACCGATATACCGCTGGCCGCAGACGTTGCGCAATTCAATACGCTCAACACCACCCTTCACCGCCTCACGAAGTTGATCATTTAACTGCTGGTAGAAGACACCACAAGCATCAATGGTAACCGCATTCCGTTCTTTCACACTTCTGGACATAATTATTCTCCTGCCATCTTCACTCCAAGGACTCTCAGCTCGGTATCGGTCAGGCCAACTCCTCTCAAATGGAGCCGGTTGCCGCGCAGACTTTCAATGGCGTTAACACCCATGCCCCCCAGCATGTCTTTAATCTCAAGGCTCCAGCCGCGTAGTAAATTCACCAACCTCTGGGCCCCGATTTCCGGATTGATTCTTTTAGTCAGTCTCAAGTCAGTAGTGGCTATGCCCCAGGCGCATTTGCCTGTGTGACACTGCTGGCACACATGGCATCCCAGAGCAACCAGCGCCGCTGTGCCTACATAAACCGCATCGGCACCCAGCGCAATGGCTTTAACGATATCGCCACTATTCCTGATTCCCCCGGAGACTACCAGCGACGCATGCTGGCGGATACCTTCCTGCCTCAACCTAGTATCCACCGAGGCCAGTGCCAGCTCGATAGGAATGCCGACATTGTCTCGTATAACCTTCGGCGCCGCGCCTGTGGCCCCGCGAACACCGTCAAGCACGATAATGTCCGCGCCTGCCCGGACCATACCGCTGGCGATAGCCGCCGAGTTGTGAACAGCCGCAATCTTCACCGAAATCGGCTTGGTGTAGTTGGTTGCTTCCTTGAGCGCATAAACTAACTGCGCTAGGTCCTCAATCGAGTAGATATCATGCTGTGGTGCCGGCGAAAGGGCATCGGTGCCCTGGGGAATCATCCTCGTCTCAGAGACCTCAGCACTCACTTTCTCACCCGGCAGGTGCCCCCCAATTCCCGGCTTGGCCCCTTGCCCAATCTTAATTTCGACAACCCGCGCCACATTAAGGTACTCCGGATTAACGCCAAAACGCCCCGAGGCCACCTGGACAGTGGTGTTCTTGCCATATTTGTAAAGCTTCGGGTGCAGACCCCCCTCCCCGGTATTCCACAACGTCCCTGCCTCAGCCGCCGCCCTTGCCAGCGATTCGTGTACGTTAATACTGATGGCGCCGTAGGACATGGCCGCGAACATGACCGGGACTTCGATCGGCACCTGCGGCGGCATTTTGGTCTTAAGGCCACTGCCGGAAACCTCAAGTTTGTCCGGCTTGCGGCCAAGATAAGTCCGCAATTCCATCGGCTCACGAAGCGGGTCAATCGAAGGGTTGGTCACCTGACTGGCATTAAGCACAAGATGGTCCCAATAGATTTTCTGGCCCTTGTCATTGCCCATGCCGGTCAACAGCATACCGCCCGATTCTGCCTGCCTGAATATGTCCTCGATGTTTTCCGAACGCCAGTTAAAGTTCTCGCGGTAATCAAGCGGATTCCGGCTGATTGTCAGCGCCTGTGTCGGGCAGAACGTTACGCACCGGTGACAGCCAACGCAATTTTGCTCCCGGCTCCGGACCTCGTCGTCCTCGGCATCATAGTAATGCGTATCGAAAGGGCACTGGTTGACGCAGACTTTACACCCAATACAGCGATCCTTATCTCTCAGGACAACAAATTTAGATGGCATAAAGGTCTTCATTAGACTCATCCTAAGCTTTCACCAGTTCTGAAGACCGGTTGCGTGATGCCCGCCGCCCGGGCTTAATGCGGGCGACCACTGGCTCACCACCCATCGGCGACCATGCGCGGTCAAGCTCCGGAGAAATCAGGCGAATGGCTGATTCCTCAGACGAGAGGTAAACCATATCGCCTTTCTCCCCCACCGTCAGTGGCCGCAGACGAATGCGGTCGGTCAGCCCTATAATTTCGCCCTCATGGGCAATAACGACCGCGAATGGCCCATTTAACACTAAACTGCCGTATACCTGGCGCAGGGCACGCACGAACTCGCGCTCCTCAGCCGGCATGCGCTCGATCTGTTCCCACAAAGGCGGTGCCAGCACTTTGGCCATAATCTCAAGCGGGAGGTTGTGCCGGCGCATCAGCAAGTCAACTGCATAGGCCACAACTTCAGTATCCGTTTCAAGGGTGCACTGGTAGCCGAATTGCTCGAGATAGCGCCGGTTGATGCCGTAAGACGATATTTCGCCGTTGTGAACGACCGTCCAGTCAAGGATACTGAATGGATGGGCACCGCCCCACCAGCCGCGGCTGTTTGTCGGGAACCGCCCGTGCGCCGTCCAGCAATAGCCTTTGTAGGCATCCTCCAGACAGAAGTAGTGAGCGATCTCCTCAGGGTAACCTACACCTTTAAAGACACCCATGTTTTTACCGCTGGAGAAAACAAACGAATCTTCAATCCCGGTATTAATTTTCATCACCGCTGAGACTACATAATCGTCGGCGGAGACGCTGGCACACTGGTCAGGGTTTACCTCGACGAAGTACCTCCACACCAGCGGTGGGCTGGTAATGGCTGGATGCGGCTGGGTCGGGACCTCCTCGGATTTCATCACCTTGAAGCTGCTGTTCAAGAAAGCCTCGGTAGCCTCTTTACCCTTGCAGGAATCGAACATGACGTGGAAGGCGTAGAACTCGGCATAGTCAGGATAGATACCGTAGGCCGTCAGGCCGCCTCCGAGGCCGTTGCCACGTACGTGCATGTTAGCTATGGCACGTATAACATCTTTACCGGCGAAACGCCGCCCAGAGGTATCCATAGCACCAAAGATAGAGCAAGCGGCAATAACCTTGTCTTCACCATACGGGTTGTTAAGCTGTCTCAAATTCCTCATCTCAGTTTCCCATAACTGCCGCCGGACGGAACAGGTTCCATCCAGGCATGTCACGGCGTTCCGCCCTCAGCGGCGCTGGCAATGACACCAGGCTGAAATCGTCGGCAACGAGCGCATCCTTGAACGTAGAAACGTCTACCGCATCCTTCATCAGGCCAAAGACAATTCCCGCACGTTCTATGTCATTAACAAAGACAATACCGACAATCCGGTTGTCCTTAAGAATTAGCTTACGGTAGCGGACACCGTTCAACTTACTCATGACTTCGCAACCCCGACCTTCCGGCACCGCAACCAGACCTGCAGAAATCACCGGTACACCGAAGTAGGAGAGCGAGTTCATGGATGTCCCACCATCGTATTCTGTTTTCCGCCCCACCATGTTGTAACCGGCTATGCGGCCGCCAATATACGCCGTCGGCCATATAGGAACTACCCGGTTAACCCCGTAAACGAAATCGTAGGCCTCGGCTACATCGCCGCAGGCATAGACATCCGGCACACTGGTTGCCATGTGCCGATCAACCAACACGCCGCGGCTCACTTCAATCGAAGTCCCGGTAGCCAATTCAAGCCGCGGCATTACTCCGATAGCTACCACCACCAGGTCACAAAGCACCTGCACACCGTTGTCAAGAATCACCCCACCGACCTGATTGGACCTCGTCGGCTGACCGACGACCTGGATTACAGTATGCCCGCAAAGAACATCTACCCCGGCCTTGCGCAGGGCATCCTCAACCAGACACGAGCCAGTCTCATCCAATATGGTATTAAGAACCCGGTCTTTCATTTCGATCACGGTGACTTTAATCCCCCGTTGAGTCAAGGCTTCAGTGGCGCTGATGCCGATAAGTCCCCCACCGATGACCACCGCCCTCTGGCGGCTATCTACCAATTCTCCTATCTTTCTGGCATCGTCAAGGGTAACAAAAGGAAAAACACCCTTCTTCTTTAACCCTCTGATTTTAGGTACGATGGGCCTGCCGCCAACAGCAACAAGAGCCTTCTCCCAACGTATATCCTCACCATCTTCGAGCTCGGCACGGCGCCGTGATATTCCCAACACATGAACCCGCCGGCCAAGCAGTGCTGTAATGTCGTTCTTCTCATAGAAATCGGCCGGCCGGTACAGAATTGACTCAAGAGACGCCTTACCCGCCAGATACTTCGAAATCAGCGGCCGGGAATAAGCAGGGTACGGCTCTTCGGAAACTATTGTTACCCTGCCGACGCGGTCAATCTCGCGTATCGCCTCGGCGGCACCAATACCGCCAGCGGAATTGCCAATTATCAGGTACTTTGTTTCGATCACTTCTCTACTCGCTCTTAACGCGTCTGAACTACGACTTTCTCATCAACTACAGTCAGCGCTTGATTGGGACAGTTCTCAACACATGCCGGCGTCTGCCGATGGACACATAGGTCACACTTGACCGCCTTACCACGAATAGTGTCTGGAAGGACGGCCCCGAATGGACATACCATCACGCACGTCCAGCACCCAACGCATTTGTCCTGGTCAACACTGACCACCCCGGTATCGGTATCCTTCCGCATGGCCCCGGTAATACAAGAGTAGACACAGACTGGCTGTTCACAGTGACGGCACAGCGTGGCGAATGAAACCGAGGCTTTCTCGTCCACGCGGACCCGGGGCATGGCACGCGGCGTTTCCTTCTTGTAAGCCTTAATCGGGTCCTTTGACCGCGAATGCTCAATAAGGCAATTCACCTCGCACAGGCGGCAGGCCATACAGACTTCTTCCCTAGCTTGAATCCTTTTCACTTCAGTCGCCCTATCGTCATAAGGTAGTCGGTAACCGTTTACCTACTCTCATTGGCGTATTATAGGCTGGTAGTAAAGAGAATGTCAATACCTAAGGCAACAATGAGCGGCCTAAATTTGGTAAAAATACCTAGAGTATATCCGCGCCGCTTCTGGACGGCTAACTGGAGGACCTCAGTTATATGATACTAGAAGGGTAGGCCGTTTCTTACATCTTTGGTTCCGGGGGCTTTTCGCCACTACCCTCATCCGATTTGGTTGCCCTGGTATCCTCCTCGCCTTTCTGGCTCTTGCGGAACTCGCGCAGAGCCTTGCCAATGGCGCCGCCAACCTGGGGGAGTTTGCCAACGCCGAAGATGACAAGGATAATGAGAATAATAAGCCCGATTTCCCACGGGCCCAGCGAACGAAACATGCTCTCCTCCTTACACAGCAACGGCAAGGGAATCCAACTCCAAGATTACCACTCGATTACGAAACGAGTCAAACCCACGGCGCTTACACGGCAACATGTCAAACCAGGGCGAAGCGAAAATGATACTGGGAACTAGCGTTTTTCGATTGACAAGCCGAACATGGTGATGATATAAATGACAGGTTTTGCTTCCAGCGCAGGACGTACTGCTCGGACTTGTATCGTTCACCACAGGACGATCAAGAAAGGAGAATCTTTTATTATGGAGATCAAGAAGGTTGGCGTCGTTGGCTGTGGCATCATGGGCGGCGGCATTGCTCAGGTTAGCGCTCAGGCCGGTTTCCAGGTAGTAGTCTCAGAAATCAGAGATGACCTTCTTCAAAAAGGGCTTAGTGTCATCGACACCGGCCTTGCCAAGTCCGTCGAAAAGGGACGTATGAAGGCCGAAGAAAAGACCGCCATTATGGGTCGAATCAAAGGCACCCTCACCACCAAAGACTTCGGCGATTGTGATCTTGTCATTGAGGCCGCAATTGAGAACATGGACCTCAAAAAGAAGATCTTTGCCGACCTCGACCAGGTCACCCCTAAGCATGCTATCTTAGCCAGCAATACCTCAAGCATGTCGATCATCGACATGGCTATAGCCACCAAGCGACCTGACAAGGTGCTCGGCATCCACTTCTTTAACCCCGTCCCGGTCATGAGACTCATCGAAATCGTGAAGACAATCGCCACCAGCGATGAGACTATCGCCTCCGGGCAGGCATTCGCCAAAGCCCTAGGCAAGACCACCGTTCTGGCTAAGGACACTGCCGGATTCATCGTCAACCGCATTCTCTCTTCACTAATGGCCACCGCAGTCAGAATGTACGAGGGTGGGGTCGCCAGCAAGGAAGACATCGATACCGCCGTTCAGCTCGGTTTGAATCATCCGATGGGCCCACTCGCTCTTGCCGACCTCGTTGGCATTGACACTTGCGTCGCCATCATTGACACCCTCTACAACGAGTTCAAGGACCCTCAGTACATAGTACCTCCCGGTATGCGCGACATGGTGACCGCGGGTTATCTCGGCCGCAAGACCGGCAAGGGCTTCTACGATTACAGCAAATAGTCCTTTCAACCCCTAAACATTATCCGGGCGCACGGGTCCGCCATAGGCATTGCGGTAATACTGGTAAAGCATCCGCTCGGCATTATAATAGGATGCATTGATGGCAATGGCTGAGCGCATTACGCTTGCATAACCCTCTGGATCGTTGTAGAACATCGGAAGGATTACGTACTCCAGTTTATCATACATTGACCTGGCCTCAGCCACGGGGTCGCTTTCCGGTTTAGAGCTATCCCCGATAGCCCAACCGGTAATACCTTCAAAATGCCCTTCAATCCACCAGCCGTCAAGAACACTCAGACTGGGGATGCCGTTCATCGCCGCCTTCATTCCGCTGGTCCCTGAAGCCTCCTCCGGCTTCTTCGGAGTATTCAACCATAGGTCAACACCGGAACACAGGTACTTCGCCAGAGCCATATCGTACTCTTCCAGGTATATGACCTTAACCAGCGGGGCTAGTTCCTCTGCGGCCTCAAAGACCCGCCGTATCAACTCCTTTCCCCCTTCGTCACGCGGATGGGCCTTCCCCCCGTATATAACCTGGAGCGGGCCGTGCCGCCGCACCATTCTCCTTAACCGTTCAATGTTGGAAAACAACAGGTCAGCCCTCTTGTAAGGCGTAGCTCTGCGTGCAAAACCTATGGTCATAGCCGAGGGACTCAGCCGCACCCCAGCGCGCTTTTGAACCTCGTCCAATAAAGCTCCCTTAGCCGTGACATGTGCCGCCTGGATCTCCTCAAGTGGAATGCTGATGGCATAGCGGAGGTACAGGGTATCGCGCCGCCACTCCGGGATACGGCTGTCATACAATTTCTGAAACGGTCCCGAGATCCAGGTCCCCGCATGAACACCATTGGTGATCGAGTTCACTGGATAGTTGGGGAACATGGTTCGCGAGACTTCCTCATGGCGCATCGATACACCGTTGATATAGCGTGAAAAGACCAGCGCCAGGTTAGTCATGTTGATCTCACCGTCAATACAGGTTTTGGCATCGCATAGCGCATTGGCCCGCTCCTCTCCAAGCACCTTCCGCACCATCTCGAGCGGATACCTGTCCTGCCCAGCCGGTACCGGTGTATGGGTAGTAAACACACAGCGCTGGCGCACCTTGTCATGGTCGCTATCACTTGCATTGGCCAGACCCTTACCCCATGTCTGCTCTTCCAACAAAGCCAGCGTTAACAAAGCCGAATGTCCTTCATTCATATGATAAGCCCTGACCCGACAGCCAAGCGCCCGGAGCATAGCAACTCCACCCACCCCAAGAATAACTTCCTGACAGAGCCGGTAATGACTGTCTTCTCCATACAACTCGCCGGTAAGCGAACGGTCCCACCCGCTATTGGCCGGCAAATCGGTGTCCAGAAAATAAACGGGCACCTGATATTCTGACCGCCCCCTGACCAGGTATCGCCAGGCCTGAATACGAACCTCGCGGCCTTCGATGGTCACCACCGCTTGGGGCCCCATCGGCTCCAAGAGCTGCTCCGGTGACCACACAACCGGGCTTTCGGTCTGGTTTCCATACTCATCAAGGTGCTGGCGGAAGTAGCCACTCCGATGTAGCAGGCTTACGCCAACAAGGCGGATACCGATGTCAGCCGCGGCGCGCAGGGTATCGCCAGCCAGAATCCCAAGGCCGCCGCTGTAGGTCGGCATAGCCGGTTCAAGACCGACCTCCATCGAGAGATAAGCCACAACGGATGGGCCCGGTGGGGCCACAGGTTTAGTCATCATTAACCCATTATAATAACAGAGTCACGCGCCTCAACCGTAGCAGTACCACCATAACTCGCTCCGAAGCTTACCTACTGACTCAATGTCTGAGCCAGGGCAAATCACTTCCCCATCATGGTCTGCGGCAGCCACAACGCAATCTGTGGGAATATCATCAGCATCGCCAGACCGATAATCTCAAGCACCACAAACGGGGTTATCGAGTTATAGATATCCCGAATGGTAATCCCCGGCGGAGTAACACCCTTCAGGTAAAACAGATTGAATCCGAATGGCGGCGTGATGTATCCGACCTCCATGTTAACAGTAAAAAGTATGCCAAACCACAGGAGGCTAAAACCTAGCTCCTCGATAATCGGAACGAAAACTGGTAGGGTAATCATCATGATGCCCATTGGGTCGATAAAACAGCCCAGTATCAGCAGTATCAACTGCATCATCACCATGATGACCCACCGGTTCATTCCCAGACCAGCGATTACGTCTGATAAGAAAGCCGGCACACCGACCTGCGTGTAGACATGGGCAAAGCTCTTGGCACCCAGGACTATCCAGCCGCACATCACCGTCACAAAGAGTGCGTCTTTCGAGGCATCGCGCAATACTGACCACGAAAACCGCCGGTTGATAACTGAAACAATGATTGCGCCAAAGGCTCCAATTCCCGCCGCCTCGGTCGGGGTGGCAACTCCCAGATAGATAATCCCAAGTACAAGCATAATGAGAATCACCGGTGCTGCCACCGCCTTAAGCAGTACCAGTTTCTGCCGCATGGGATATCGCTCTTCCTTAGGGACTGCCGGGCCGAGCCCGGGCTGAAACGCTGTTCTGATGCCGATATAGACAATAAAAATGCCCGCCAGCATGATGCCAGGGAAAACGCCTCCGATAAACAGTTTGGCAACTGATTCCCCGGTCAGGCTGGCAAAAATGACCATGGTGACGCTCGGCGGTATCAGGATGCCCAGCGAACCAGCGGCGGCAATCGCGCCAAGGGCGATCCTCTTGTCGTAACTCCGCTTGAGCATCGATGGTAAAGCTATCTTTCCCATGGTCACCGTACCCGCGGCGCTGACACCGGACATGGCGGCGAAGATGGCGCAGATAACAATCGTGCCCATGGCCAGACCGCCGCGCAGCGGCCCCATCCACCGGTACATCATCTCATAGAGGTCATCGGCAATCCCTGATTCTTTGAGGAAGTTAGCCATGAGGACGAACAGAGGAATAGCCAGAAGAATATAGTTATTCCAGTCGGAGAACGCTGTGGCGAAAATCAGATAGAGCGACGAAGACCCGAGTTGCCAGAGCATGAGGATTAGTCCGGCAAAGCCAAGGCTAAACGCCACCGGCAAACCTGTGACAAGAAGGACTATAAGTATCGAAAATAGAATTATCGTCAGCAGGCCGACGCTCACTACGCAGTCTCCTGCTTTACAGCCGGTGTTTCTTTAGCAGCTACAACAATGAGCGCCCTGAACCACATCGCCAGTCCCTGCAGGAACATCAGTAAGACACCAATCGAAACCGCCACGTAAATCGGCTGGAGCGGCGGCGCCCAATACGTGGCACTGCGCTCCCAGTACTCGAATGCATCTATCATGGTCTCAATCGAGAGATACAGCAAAACGCCAACAAATACCAAAAGCATGGGCAGTGTAATCAGATCAAGGATGGCCTTGGTACGCTTGCTTACCCGCCCGTAAACTATATCAACGTTAACATGTCGGCTATGAAGTAAAGTGAAGCCGCCGCCCAGGGCGATGCTGGCGCAGAATACGAACTGGGCCGTCTCATATGCCCAGATGGTTGGAGCATTGAAAAAGTAGCGGGCTACTACTTCGTAAGCGATGATAAGCACCATCACCGGCACCAGATAAAGCACTACATTTCCCATTCGCTCGTTGACAGTGTCTATTGCCGAAACGAAGCGCCCAAGCTTGTTCATCTACCATGCTCCCAATGGCAATCAGTCGTCATGATATGGGGCTTGTTCACTGGATGTGGGGCACCCACCGCCGCCCGGTCGGGCGGCGGTGGGTGCCCTTAATCGAAAGTCGCTACTTCTTGGACGCTATGTATTCTTTAATCAGGTCAGCCAGTTGCTTGGCCCTTGGTGTCGCCTGAGAGAGCTTCTCCAGGATTGGCGCCGCGGCCTGGCGTGCCTTGGCCTGCTCTGCGGCCGGCAGGGTAAATACATTAACTCCATGTTTACTGGTGGCTTCGTCAAGGATCGCCTTGGTCCGGGCTTTGACCTCGGACACATAGTTCTTGGCTGCATCCTCTGCCGCCTTGTTTACGATGTCCTTCAGGTTGTTCGGAAGAGCATCAAAGGCCTTCTGGCTCACGAACATGTTACCTGATGTCTGGCCAAAGGGACCAAGAACCTCCTGCTTGGCGGCATCCCAGAGTTTCATGGTGCCGATGGTGTAGGTCGGGAAGAACACACCGTCAATAGTGCCGGTCTGGAGTGCCATAAAGACCTCCGCCGGAGCCAGCGTCACCGGCGCACCGCCCAGTTGTTTGACCATCTCTACGTTAGCGCCGCTGGCACGAACCTTCTTACCCTTAACATCGTCAATAGTCTTAATCGCTGTCTTCATTATCAGCGAGGTATCGGATGGGCCCGGCGACCTCAGGAGATAAATGCCTTTCTCCTTGTAAGCATCGGCCAAAATTTTATAAGCTTGGCCGCCCTTGTAGTTCATGTACCAGTCAAAGAAGTCATCAGCACTGGAGAATGTGCCGGGAACACCCTGCTCGATGTCGCCCTCAGGCACCTGCTTGACGCTGTAGCCGCCGATACCCATGCTCATGTCAACGACACCCTTTTGAACAGCCGAGAACTGCTCGTAAGCGTCAACGACGGCGCCCGGAGCCAGAAGCTCAATGGTCAGCATGTTGTTGCTTCGCTGGGCTACCATTTCGACAAATGGCTTAAACTGGTAGTTATACTGATAGCTAGTAAGAGATAGGGCGTTCTGAGACCTCCACTTGATCGGCCCGGTCGGGGCCGGCGGTCCCGCGGCGCATGATATTGTCCCCAATACCATAACTACCGCCAGCAGGACACATAATGTCAGCGCAATCACTCTGAATCTCATTACTTCCTCCTTTTGTGAATATTCTCAACTGCGCGCTGGACTGCCTTATCGGTAAACCCCTAGTACCGGAAATTTTCTACCCTCCAATCTCCGCAAGCCACCTTGCCCACTCGCTCTGCTGTGTACGAATCCTGGCAATATCTTCCCGGGGAAAATGCTTGCTCAGGTCCACCGAATCGCTTGGGTAATGGGCCCTTACCAACAACTGTCGCGCCTCAAATGGTGCCGTGGCATCAAGCGCAATGCCTTCGGCACCCCCACCCCCACGCACCATGTACCCGGTGGCTGCCGAGCCGGCTGGGGCCCGTATGATACCGTTCTGCGTGTTCATGCGGGTGGCAACCGCCCACCAGACTTCATCCGCATTGTAGATATTAATATCGTCGTCCACGGCGATAACAAGCCGCGCCATAGAAACACTCAGTGAAGCCGCCAGTAGATTTTTCAGCAGGACGTCATCGCCAGTGCCGCGCTTCTTCACCTTGTACACAACGCCCGTGTTCACCTTATTGCCATAAGGAATGTTGCAGTCCACCACCAGGCCAGCGGCAAATCGCCGGGCGAACTCATAGAAGCACGACTCCCTCAATATCTTGCTCATATTATCGGCTTCAAACGATGCTGCCAGCGGCGCGTAGAATATCGGCCGGTCTTCGCGGTGAGTTATTGCCGTAACCTGAAGACGTGGGGTCACGATGGCTCTTGAGAGATAGCCGCTCCATTCGGGGAAGAAAGGCACTATCCCCGGCTTGCCAATCTTCTCAGCTTCCTCCGATTCCCAGACCCTGTCAGGTACTATGTACCCCTCAAGCACCCATTCGCTGTCGGCAATAGCGTAGGCGTCAACCGTTCTAGCCTTACACAGCCCCACTGGAAAGCCCTGCAGGGCGCCGGCGATGCCGACTTCGTCCGAACCATCGGGAACAATCATATGGAGCGTCCAGACTCCGGCCACCAGCAGTACCGCCGGGGAAACGCCAATGTTAACCGTGACCGGTATCTTCTCGCCCTTTTTCGCCCGCATGATGCGCGTCAGATGGCTGACCGGATTAATCATAACTGAGGCGTAGTCTTTACCCCTGAAATGCATCCTTCGGAAGGTGATATCGCTCGTTTCACCCAGCTCCGGGTCAGAGAAAAGAATAACACCGCCGCCGAGGATCCGTCCGGCATCATCCTTAGTATGCTTGATAATTGGTAATGTCGCCGGGACATCAATACCCTGAGTAATCACAACTTGCTGGCAAGGCGCGTAGTCAGCGATTACCGGTGACAAAGGCGACTTAACAGCGTCAAGACATTTGAACTTGAGCTTCCGATGATCGGAAACGCCGAACATGGCGGCGACCATCTCCATCCGTGCCAGCACATTTCCCACCACCCGAGCGAGCGGGAAGCCTTTCACATTCTCAAAAAGGAAAGCAGGCCCGTTATCCAGCGCTTTCTCGATACCAGCGATTTCCAGATCAGGGTCAACCTCAGTATCTACCACCGCCAGATGGTCGCGTGCGGCCAGGAACTTTAGAGTTTCACGAAGGTCACCGGGTGATTTGAAAGTCCGGTCGATCAAGACCGTTACCTCCGTATCACGCGAACGAGCCGCGCCTGAACTGACTCCAGTTTCTGAGTAGCTTGGCAAAGATGCCGCCATTGAAGAAAGCCCAACTACAACATACCGCAGATGCTTCAAAACTACCAGTTTATCTATTGCCTTGTCAAGACAGTTGACACCGCCATACTTTCTATGATTTATTATGTCACAATTAAATAACCCGCCGGGGGAGCTGAAAGGCTGAGAGGCCCGCAAGGGCGACCCCTCGAACCTGATCTCGGTAATGCGAGCGAAGGGAAGCAATAAAATAATTAACCAGGAACGAGCATTACCACAGGTTCCTGGTTTTTGTTTCCCCACGGCGCTGCAAAGGAGTTATCATGCTTCCAGAAATCGGCAAGGTGGACAGGGCAAGCTTCGACCGAATAATCTTCCCCAGATTGGGCAAAAAGGACCGCACTGTCCGGCTTGGCCCCCGGCATGGCGTGGACGCAGCCGTCATCGATCTCCCTGACAAGAATGTCATGGTCATCGCCGAAGACCCCACTTTCGGCATGCCAGTGATTATGCCGTATTTCGGCTGGGCCATTGTCCACATTTGCGCCAGCGATGTTGCCGTACTCGGCATCAGACCGCGGTACATGACCATCTGCCTCATGCTCCCGCCGGGGACCAAAGACGACGTACTGGAAATGGTCTGGAAGCAAGTACATGAGGAATGCCAGAAACTCGGCATCGCTATCGTCGGCGGCCACACCGGCATCTATCCCGGCATCGCTTTTCCCCTCAACGGCGGCTGTACCGTTATTGGTATCGGGAAGAAAGAACAACTGACTCCGGCCTCAAACGCCAGAATTGGCGACCGCGTTATCATCACCAAGGGCCCGGCCATCGAAGCCACCGGCATCCTCGCCTATCAGGCAGAGGTGGCTCTCTCAAAAAAGCTCAGCCAGACAATGGTCGATAAAGCCAAATCACACTTTCTGGCCATGACTGTGGTCAAGGAAGCCCTGCTCGCCGCGCCTTATGCTCACGCCATGCATGACGCTACCGAGGGCGGTCTGCTCAACGGCGTCTATGAGATTGCCGCCGCCTCTAACAAGGGCGTCACTGTCTATGAGGATCGGATACCGGTGCTTGAAGAGGTCTCCGCAGTCTGCAGCTACTTCAACATCGACCCGCTGGTATCAATCAGCGAAGGTACGCTGGTCATCACGGCCGCACCGCGCAAGGCCAGAACCATCGTCAGCCGTCTCAAACGGGATGGCATCAATGCCTGGGAAATCGGGGAAATTACTCCAAGGAACCGTGTCTTTATCCGTGCCAATGGCAAGGGTGAAGAGCTTGTGCCGGTTGCCGTTGATCCTTTCTGGGCGGCTTACTTCAGCACCCTGGAGCCGGCCAAATGATGCGATACAGACAGGCCGAACTCATTCTTGGAAACCTTGCCGCCGCCGTCGACATGCTGGAGCGTTCACACGATTTCGCCACACTGGTACCGGAGGTACGGGTCAACATTGCCTACGCCCTGCCCAAGGCCAGCACTCCAAAGCAGGTAGCGGCGGTCGATGGCCGTATCACCGTCGTTCGTGGTATGCCCCGGGCTTCCGGCCCGTTGGTCTGGGGAGTCTCCGACCACATGGCCCGTCTGATACTCCAAGCGCGCAAGTATGACCCATCGATTAATGCCGGCATTAACTTCAAGTGCGACGAGGATATTATTAAAGTCGTCAAGCAGTACGCCGCCGAAGTGAGTATCACCTTTGGCTGGATTGACCGTACCAAAGAGCCGCCTGATATTGCTGGTACTGACCGCTCTTCAATGCCTTGGAAAGTGAAATACCTCGTCGAGACCTACGATGTTGTGCCGCGCCTTTTCTTCGAAGGCGAAGGCTGGGGGAAAGAACCGCTGTTTGTAGCGCTGGGTAAAGATGCGGTGGAAGTGGTCAAAATCACCCTGGAAATTGCGCGGCGGTATCACCGCCTGATGAAGACCTGAGGAATGGCCATGGTTCAGAGCTCCATCACTCTGAGATTCGGTGAAACCTCCAGACTCGCCTCGGTCAGTTCCTGCACTTCCGCCGCTATCCAGCCCGGCGCCGTTTCCTCGAGAGTCAACCCCCGTTCGGTCACTCTGATAACCGCGATATCGGTCACAATCAGGTCCACACACCCCTTCGCCGTTAGCGGATAAGTGCACTCCCGCACAATCTTGGGCTTGCCGCTTTTTTCAGTGTGAGTCATAACTACGAACACCCGCTTACAGCAGGCGGCCAGGTCCATGGCGCCGCCAATAGTACCGCCCTTACCTTTGTAGATAGGCAGACGCCAGTTGGCCAGGTCACCCTTTCCCGAGACCTGAAGACCGCCGAGGACAGTACAATCGATATGACCGCCCCTGATCATGTCGAAGGCTTCAGCATAATCAAAGACCGCCATACCTGGCACCGGCAGAACCGGATGCGCCGCGGCGTCAACATAGCGCCAGCCAAGACGGCCGGCTTCATCATAATCAGCATTACGACCGAAGCCAAGAAGCCCATTCTCAGCAAAGAAGAAAATAGTCTTATTTTCCGGGATGAAGTTGGTACACAACGCCGGAATGCCAAAACCGAGATTCACATACCACCCATCCTGAAGTTCCCGTGCCACGCGGAGCGCCATAGTCTGCTCGTCAAGGCGCTCTTTCATTTGCATACCTCCGGCGGAGCCCTCACCACCTTTTGCACGTAAATGCCCGGGGTAACTATTGATTCCGGGGCAAGCCCACCGGGCTCCACAACCTCATCAACTTCGGCGATGGTCACTCGGGCCGCCTTAGCCATGATCGGCCCATATTGCCGTCCGGTACCTTTGTAGACAAGGTTACCGTAACTGTCAGCTTTGTCGGCACCGACCAGAGCAAAGTCGGCGGTCAGCGGCATCTCCAGAAGATACTCTCTACCGTCTATGACGCGCTTCTCTTTATCTTGTTCAAGAATTGTGCCGATGCCGACCGGCTGATAAACACCGCCCAGACCAGCGGCACCGGCCCACATTCTGATAATGAATGGCCCGTGACCAAGGTGCTCCAGCTCCACCTCTCCAGCTTCATACTGCTTTTGCAAAATAGAGTCACGGCCCGGAACATAGGCCATAGCGCAGATAACTTTACTGACCTGATGATTATCGATGAGGATACCATGGTCAATCCAGTCCTCAGCGTGAGGAAACCCATAGAACCTGGCTGCAGAGACACTGCGATAACCGGTAGCGGTGATCAGCGTCAGGTTGTGCACCCCCTTCCGGCGCAAAGCCAGGAGGAGATTGCGCGGAACACCCAGCGGCCCCTGGGCACCACTCACCATAATGGAAGCGCCATCGCCAATGTCAGCGATAGCTTTGTCAAAACTCTGAACAACCTTATTGACCGGCATGGCTACTCCCAAGATTAGAGGATGAACCGCCAGATTTCAAGCCACACTTAAAATATTCCGACCGATTTGACCATAATTATCGGAATTCACCTGCACAGGACGGAAATACAGCCAGCACCTGCCCCGTATGCTTGCCTCACAATCATAGTAACAGATATCCTCGCATGATTTCGTCACAAAGCTAGCGCGGATTGACTACCATGATACAATTACTGTTAGAAAAATATCAGCCGTAAGGCAGGTTCAGGAGGCAAGATCGAGCACAACCAGATTCTGCCCGTGACCGGTATTGTCCTCGCTGGCGGCAGGGGCTTGCGGCTGGGAAGACCAAAGGCGCTGGAGGCGCTCGGCAATGGTGACAGTCTAGTTGGCCGCGTCATTTCCCGCTTGAAGCCGGTCTGCTCGGAAATAATCGTTGTCACCAGACAGGATCAGATCAAAGCCTTAACGCTGTCCCGGATTGGAGCAGACGTCATAAGCGATATCATACCCGACCGCGGTCCTCTGGGTGGCCTCTACAGCGGACTACAGCGTTCAAAGACCGAACTGAATATCGGCGTCGCCTGTGATATGCCATTCCTCAATACTGAGCTTCTCGCCTATTTGGTTAGCCTGACGCCGGGATGGGACATCGTAGCACCGTGTATCAACGGGCTTACGGAACAACTCCATACCATTTATTCCAAGAAATGCACCAAAGCCGCCGACCAGCTAATCAGGTTGGGCAAGTCACGTGTGGCTGACCTCTTCGGCCTGCTCAAAACCCGCTATGTGGAAGAACCTGAACTCAGAAAGCACGACCCCGAACTTATGAGCTTTTTCAATATCAATACCGAACCTGACCTCGCGAGAGCGCGGACTCTCATAGGCTGGGAGACGCTGGCAGGTGGAAAGCCACGAAGGACCGCCGCATGATCAGCGTTGAAACCGCTCTCAAGAAGGTACTCAGCACCGTTAGTCAGCTCGAAGCAGAGCGAAAGCCGATCCTCGACTGCCTCGAGCAAGTGCTGGCCGAAGGCATACGCGCTCCGTTTCCCGTCCCCCCACTGGACAACGCCGCGATGGACGGTTTCGCTGTCGCCGCCGCCGACATCCGTGACGCAAACCCACAGCATCCCGCCGTGCTAAAAGTTATCGGTGAAGCCGCCGCTGGCTCATTATTTAACGGGAAGGTCCGCCGCGGCACAGCGATCCGCATTATGACGGGTGCTCCCGTTCCCTCCGGCGCCAATGCCGTTGTCCCATTTGAAGAAACCGACGAGGAAATCCGCCGACAGCGGGCAATAGCGCTCAAAGAAATCGGCATCCATCGCGCCTTTGAACCAGGTGCTAACATCCGCCGCGCCGGCGAGGACATCCGTTCTGGTAGCATCGTCTTCGAGAAAGGCCACGCCCTTCGGCCGGCTGATATTGGCGTCATCGCCTCGCTTGGGCAGGTAGAAGCCCTGGTCATACGCCGTCCGGTTGTTGCTGTTCTCGCCACCGGCAATGAAGTCATCGAAGTTGGCCGGGTTTTGCCACCGGGTGGTATCTACAACAGCAACAGCTTCAGCTTGGCTGCCCAGATCACGAAAGCCGGCGGGATACCAAAAATACTTGGCATCGCCCGCGACAGCGTTAAATCACTGGTCACCGCCATCCGCCGCGGTTTGGACTGCGACTTGCTCCTTACCACCGGCGGCGTATCCCTCGGCGATTACGACCTGGTTAAAGACGTTCTGGCTAACGAGGGCGAAATATCTTTCTGGACGGTACGAATGAAGCCGGGCAAGCCGCTAGCTTTTGGCACCTTTAAGAATGCTTCCGGACGCCGGATTCCCCATCTCGGCTTCCCCGGCAACCCGGTGAGTGCGATGACATCGTTTGAACTTTTCGGCCGGCCAGCCATACGTAAAATGCTCGGCCTGAAGACCCTCACCCGACCGACTGTCAAAGCCGTGCTTGAAAGCACCATCAATAACCGGGATAGACGCCGGGTCTTTGCCCGCGTCATCGTATCCGGTCACAATGACAAGTACTACGCTACCCTCACTGGCGACCAGGGCTCTGGCATTCTCACCTCAATGTCCCGGGCTAATGGACTAGCTGTTGTTCCTGAAGATATTCCCATCGCCCGCCCCGGTCAAGAGGTTGATGTCATTATGCTCAATTGGGAAGAAGCGCAGAGATGATTCCTGCTATCTGTGTCGTTGGCAAATCAAACGTAGGCAAGACCACATTACTTGAAAGCCTGGTGCCTGAACTAAGGCACCGGGGCTACCGTATCGCCGTAGCCAAGCACATCAATGAAGAAGTTGAACTTGACACCCCGGGTAAAGATAGCTGGCGGCTGTCTCGCGCCGGTTCAGATGCCGTAGTACTGAGCACCCCCAGAAAAGTTGCTGTCTTTCGACCAGAGCCGGAGCCGTCAGTATCCGAACTCCAGCGACTTATCGGTCCAGACTTTGACCTCTTCATCATTGAAGGGTATAAGCAGGAGAAGCTCCCCAAGATTGAAGTCCGGAGGGGGCAGATGTCTGAGCCTCTGAACATGCCCGGTGATTTGCTTGCAGTAGTCTCCGACCGACCATCGTCTGGGAATGTCCCCTTTTTCACTTTTGGCAATGTTAAAGGCCTGGCCGACCTTATCGAAAAGCGCTTCCTTACCGGTAAGAGTCGGGCCGTCAGCCTTTACGTTAACAATAAGAGCGTACCTCTTAACCCGTTTGTCCAGAACTTCATTGCTCAGACTGTGGCAGGCATGGTCTCAGCGATCAAGGGCGTCAGGGGAAAAACTAAAAATGTAACCATCTGGCTCAAGCTGACTGACTGAGGCGAGCTCATGATTTACGAAGCAACACAATTCGTGTTCGAACCGACTCCGGCCGTATCCCGGGCCAGGCGCGTGCTAATCAAGCCCGCCGCCGGCTATCCGATGCCACACCCGGTTACTACCAGCCTTGACACCTTGCGCGCCGTAGTTGAAGGTATCAAAAAAATCAGCGATGCCGATATTGTTATCCTTGAGGGAACACCCACCGGTGACCCTGTCTACCCTATCTACCGGAAGCTCAAGTTCGAGTTTCCACACGTACTCATGCTTGATGTTAAGGACTGCATATGGGTAGAAATTGAAAACCCGCTCCTTCACCCGCTGGCTATGCCCACCTTCTGGGTACCCAACGTTGTCTTATCCAGCGACTACCTTATCAGCATCGCCCCATTCCAGGTCAGAAACAAGAGCGGCTTCTTTACTATTCCCAATCTGATCAGCCTCCTCCCCATAGCCAAATACGGCGGCCACGGACCAAGCGCCTGGAAAGAGCTCCAACAACTCGGCATGCAGAAAGTTCTTGCCGACCTCTACTTCACCCTCCCCTTCGATCTTGGTATCATCGATGGCCGCAAGAAACTGACAGGGAAAGATGACCCGACCAAAGGGGAGATTGCGGACTACGGCAAGATATTCATCGGGGAGCCCTACGAGGTTGACAGAGAAGCCTCGCATGACGCCGGTGTTGAAACGGAATATCTGGCACTGATCGATTCCGGCCGTTCGGAACTTGAGACCACCTAGTATGAAACCCTGAAGTCACTATACCGCCCGGTCGGCTCAAGCCATTCCACATCCACCCTATCCACCCTGGACCTCGTCGTGCCGGTTCTCAACCGCTCCTCAAGCTTCCTGAGCTTATCCTCATCACCCTCCGCCTCCACCTCAACCTCCACCCCTGAGGACAGGTTTCTCACACGACCGGTAAGACCCAGCGCAATTGCCACGTCTTCAACAAAAGCACGAAAGTATACCCCCTGTACCTTCCCGTGAACAACGGCATGAAGATGAGTTTTTATAGTGCCGCCTCCCATTTAGCCAAGCGCCATTGGCGGTATCAGTAATACCTCATCACCGTCTTTAAGCCGTGTCTCCGCCGCCTGATCGCGGCGAATCACCTCAGAGTTGACGGCAATAAAGCCCTCATCAACAACGCTTCCGAACTCAGCGCCAAGCTGTACGGTGAGGTCATGCAAGGTGATGCCGTCTCTGAGGCTGATTTCTCTCTGCCCCGTTAGGTTTTCGATTCCGGGAGCTTTCAACCTGACCCTGATTGACAAATCCGGCACCACTCCCTGGACTTCCTTCTAACCATGCCATCAGCCCAGCATAGAATGCAGCAAACCGAACCCCGGTCGAGGAAAACTCCCGTTCCTGAAAGACACAGGCCCGGACTCCCTACGCCTCCTCGGGGAACTCCGGCGGCTTCTTGCCCTTTTTCCGCGCAACCTCCACCTCAACCGGCATAGTCACGATAGGCGCTACCGGCTTCAACTCACCCTTTTTCGGCTTCTTCTTCTCACGCCAGTGGATATCTCTCGAACCCATAAGCATCACCTCTTGAATCTAGTTTAGCAAGCCCTGACAGCCCTTGTAAAGCTAACCGCCACCATCAGGCCAGAGACAATGCTATAATCCGTCAAGGAGCACCATGTTATGCCGTTCACACGCATCAACGACTTTGACCGGCGCCTGTCTCCATCCCTTTCGGCCATAGTCAGACTGGCCGGGGCTCGGGCTCAACAGCTCGGCTTCAGGCTTTATCTGGTCGGCGGCATTGTCCGCGACCTCCTTCTTGGCCGGTCAAACCTGGATATCGACCTGACCGTGGAAGGGGACGCATTAGCCTTAGCACAAAGTCTGGCTCATAACACCGATGCCAGGCTGACCAGTCACAGACACTTCGGCACCGCCAGGCTTAAATACCCGGGCTTCATCCTGGACATGGCAATGGCACGAAAGGAGATGTATCCACACCCTGGTGCATTACCCACAGTCCGGTCAGGCGGTATCAAAGAAGACCTCTTTCGCCGTGACTTCACTGTAAATGCCATGGCTGTCAGTTTGAACCCTGACTCCTACGGGGCTTTGATCGACCCATACGGGGGCAAGTCAGACCTGGAGGCAGGCGCTATCCGCGTCTTACATCCTGGGAGCTTCATTGATGATGCCACTCGCATCTGGCGCGCCATTCGTTACGAGCAGAGGCTCGGCTTCCACATCGAACGCACCACCCTGCGCCAACTGCGCCGCAGTCTGGCGATGCTTGATACCATCAGCGCTGACCGTCTCCGTCGCGAGTTTGAGCGAGCACTTGACGAAGAGACGCCTGATAAGGTACTCCGGCGAGCCTGGCGGCTTGGCGTCCTTCAAAAGCTCCATCCATCACTCAGAGCCGACCGCTGGCTTTCCACAAAATATCGCCTGGCGCGGAATACCGCTGTCCCTCCCCTCCTACGAACCATTTACACTGCATTGCTGGTCTCTCGGCTTAATCCGGGAGAATGTGAAGCGTTCCTATCACGGCTCAACTTCCCATCACACACCGCCCGAATAGTCCGCGATACCGTACGTCTACGCCAGCTATCTATCGAACTCAGGGCGCCGCGCCTTAAACCGAGCCGCATCTATAAACTGGTCAACGATTACGATGGCGTCGCTGTCAATATCGCGGCTCTAGCCACCAACTCCTCTACCGAGCGCAACCGGCTTCGTCTCTACCTTGACCGCCTGCGCCATATCCAGGTGTCGCTTGGCGGACGAGACCTCCAGATGCTTGGCGTACCGGCTGGTCCACCGGTCGGCCTGGTGCTCCGCAAGTTGCTGACAGCCAGGCTCGATGGCAAGCTCAAGAGCCGCAAAGACGAAGAGGACTTCGTACGCCGCTATTTCGCCAAACTTACCCCCTGACCAGCCACTCACCCACAATCCCCGGCAGGTCAGAAAGCCTACACCGCCTCATGTTGCACGGCGGCAGAGCTGTCAAAAAAGCACTCCCATAAGCCTTCTGATGCATGCGACGGTCGAGAACTACTACCACACCACGGTCGCTCTTACTCCGGATCAGTCGTCCAAATCCCTGCTTGAACCTCAACACCGCCAGCGGGACGGAGTACTCCGCAAATGGATGCTCATACTGCTCGGCCCTGGCGGCCATAACAGGGTCCACCGGCACCCCGAACGGCAGCCGCACGATGACCAGCACACTGAGCATATCACCAACGACATCAATTCCCTCCCAGAGAGAGGCAGTACCGAGCAGTACCGCCTTCGGATTCATTCGGAACCCCGCCAATACCTGTTCGGGAGCACCATCTACACCCTGGCCAAACGTTGTTATCCCTAGTT
This sequence comes from Chloroflexota bacterium, assembly GCA_040753815.1. GTDB lineage: Bacteria > Chloroflexota > Dehalococcoidia > GIF9 > JBFMDU01 > JBFMDU01. The sequence goes on along the minus strand of JBFMDU010000021.1, from coordinate 263,769 downwards.
TCTCTAGAGTGCCTCTAATAGCCGTATATGTCTTCTTCAGCGACTGATGCGAGGTAAAAAGCGCCAGCAGACGCCCCTCCACCACCGGCGCCAGCATAGTCAGCGCCTGCTCAACCGTACCCTGATAGCCGTGGGCATCGGGCGGTGGAATATCATCAAGCATACAGACCAGCGCTACTGACATATAGTCGAACGGTGAAGCCAGCTTCACTTTGTTGTCTGGAACAAACCCCAGCCGCTGATTGATAAAGTCAAAACCGCCACCACTGGACAATGTGGCACTGGTCAGCACCATTGTCTCCTTTCCGGAGAACAGGCTTTCTCCCAATAGACCCGACACATCCAGCGGTGCGGCGTGAAGAGATGCTTCCGGCATCTCTTTATACCTTCGGGACCGCTCATATGGCCGGACCGATAGAACTACAGACGGACTGCTGGCCCAATACACCATGTCTTCTTCCGGACTGGTTACGGCTGAAGAGAGTCTCTCCCGCATCTGACGGCTGTGGTCAACCGCAGATATCAGGCCCAACCGGATATCGTCCATTTCTTCCCCTCCTGGAAGCCCCTCAAGACCATTATGAACCCGCCCCAACATCATTTCCAGACTGCTCAGCGCCAAGCTGAAGTTTTCCCAGCCAAGTTCAACATCCCGCCAAGCATCACCAGTACGACCTTCACTACACAGACGAAGTGACCGCTCGTAAGCATCACCACGTGCGGCAAAGCGGTCGACCATTACTGCTACAGCGCTGAAGAAAGCCGATGAGCACGAGACCACTTCGCTACAACGCTGGAGGCAGTCTTCTATTAGACCGGAAAGGTCCTGCCTCCGCTGAGGGGACGGACGTCCCGATTTCAACGCGCGCTGGAGTGCTCCCATCTCCTGCTCAACCTCCCCTGCCAGGTCTGCAACTCCACGCTCTGAGACCCGCCACCCAAATTGCTGTGTGGCCGCATCTTCCAGGTGATGCGCCTCGTCGATAACGATATGATCAAAGTGCGGCAAAAGCTGGTTCCCTGATACGGCATCAGCTAGAAGGAGCGCGTGATTGACAACCACAATATTCGCCCCTTTAGCCCTGGAGCGCGCCCGGTAGAGGAAACATCGGCCCTGCTGATGAAACTGACAGCGCTCGCCAAGGCACTCCCCTTCCTGAGCGCAGATACGACCCCACAACACGCTCTGACGGCCCCTGACACCGAGTTCCGAGCCATCACCAGTTTCGGTTGTTGAAAGCCAGCCGGAGATACGGGGTACCAGTTCCAATCCCCCATCCATCCCAGGCAGAGTGTGCCGGTATAACTGCCACTTTCTCAAACAGATGTAATTGCCGCGGCCCTTGAGAGTCACCGCACGAAAGCCCTCGGGCAAGGGTAGTGTTCTCGCTAGGTCAGGAATATCCTTACCAATCAACTGCTCCTGGAGGTTGATGGTATTGGTGGAAATCACCACCGGCGTCTTAGCGGCGAAACTGAAGTAGATAGCGGGAATCAGGTAGGCTATGGACTTACCGGTCCCGGTGCCGGCTTCAACTATCAGCTTCTCACTGCCGTTAAAAGCGTACGCCACTGCTTCCAACATCTCTACCTGAGAAGGCCGATATTCGAAAGACGGCAGCACCATCTCCATCAAGCCCCCGGGAGATAGTAAAGAGACCAGCCAGGGAACGTCGAGCGGCAGAGATGGCCGCAGTGATGTTCTGTCAACAGAATCAGGCGTCAAATTCAGCCGCTTCCTATCTAGAACCACTGGGGAAAGATAAGCCGGACAATGCTGGCCCCGGCGTATATCTCGATAAACGACCGCGGCAGGCGGCCAAGCCAGGTAGCCAGTAAAAACCTAGGCGCAGGAATCCTCAGGCCGCCACCGACCAGCCCCACGATGTCGAAAACAACCAGTGGCACAAATGCAAATACCGTGATCATCCACCAGCCGTGGCGCTTGACCCACCGCGTCGCCATCTGATAGCCCCGCATGTGCTCGGCGGCGATAAGCCGCGTCCCAACCCTCCCCGCCAGGTAGCCACTCATCTCACCAAGGCTACTGCCAATGCTGGCGGTGACCGCCACAATCACCGGATTCCACTGGGTAGCCAGGGCGATGATAAGGGCAATGCCGGGAGCCGGAATAATAATGGTAGCGCTATTCAACAGTGCGATGACGAAAACAGCGACATACACTAATGGGGCGAAACGCTGAATACTCTCCGGCGAAGCCTTCAAAAATATCTCAACCTGCCGGATAAGGAACACAATAAAGATGCTCAGGAGAAGCATGGCAATTCCCCAGAGGACGGTTTCAATGATGCGCTTCCGACCCTCCCGAAGATGAGTCAGCGGGGAACTCACAGCAACCCTCCGCCGGCTCCAGCGTATAGAACATTAACCGTCCGGCTAAGCCAGCGCACCGCGTAAGCCTCTATGTCCTGACCCCTTAGCCGTCCAACCACCACCTCAGCCACCGCTTTTGTAAGGTAAAGTGAAAACAACGCCGGACCGGAGCCGCACAAATGCACACCTTCCCCGGTGATTGTCTCGAACTGCCGCCAGACGTCTGACAGGCCTGGAAACTCCAGCCGCGCCGCTCTCTCGAAAGCATTAAACAGTACATCCGCGCTTATCGGCTTGCCGTCAGCTATATGGCGGCGCACCGTCTCAGTCTTGCTCCCGTCGCTGAAGTCTGCCCGCGTCAGCGCCTGATACATCCGCCTCGTTTTCTCAGGCATACCCCGAATAGAAGGAAATAGCAGAACCATCCACTGCAGAGAGGGGTCAGGCATAGGGATTACCCGTTCACCCCTTCCCTCAACCAGACAGGTGCCGCCATAAAGAAAGAAGGGAACGTCACTCCCGAGGCGCGCACCAATCGTCCCGAGCTGGTCAATCGGCATGCCAAGCCCCCACAAGTGGTTCAGCCCTAAAAGACATGCCGCGGCATCACTGCTCCCACCTCCAAGCCCGATACCTTGGGGGATTCGTTTCCTAAGGGTTATCCTCACCCCGGGCTTGATGCCAGCAGTCTCAGCCAGCATGCGGGCCGCTCTGACCACCAGATTTTCCGGCCCCCGGAGTGCTTCAACCGAGCAGTCAAAGGAAAAACTGCCGGCCGGCTCTAATTCGAGGTTATCACAAAAGTCAACCGTTTGGACAATACTGCGGATTTCATGATAGCCGTCAGCGCGTTTGCCCAGTACTTCCAGAACGAGGTTTAGTTTGGCTGGTGCACGAAGTGTCAACATACTGGCGAAGCCTCTCGGATATTATAGCCCATTCCTTAAGCGTCAAGGTCTCCGCCCGTCTCATCGGGTCTATACCTGATTCTTTTAGCGCCTCGGCTACCACGGTCTGCGGCAGTACCAGGCCTCGAGCCAGAGGATTGTGAAGCTGTTTCCTTCTTGCGCTGAACCCGGCCTTGATTACACGGAAAAATGCGTCCACATCTGCGACCTTGACCGGAGGCTTACCATATACGTCAAGCCTCAAAACTACCGAGTCCACCTTCGGCGCCGGGTAGAAGGCTCGTGCTGATACTTTCCTCACGATTTTCGGCCATGCATAGAACTGAATGATAGCGCCAAGCAGGCTCATATCGCCTGCCCCGGCGGTAATCGACTCCCCGACCTCCCTCTGCACCGTGACCACCATCAAACGCGGTTTCCAGCGTGCCTCGAGGAAGTGCCGGAGCACAGGGGATGTTATGTAGTACGGGACATTAGCTACAACCTTATATCCCGAAGCTTCGACCTCCATCCGATATGGCTCCAGAAGTGTTTCCGGCGATAAACCCAGAATATCCCCGTTAACAATCGTCACATTTGTCCGGTCCCGGAACTCGTCCCTTAAACCTTCAGCCAGACCCCTGTCCAGTTCCACCGCCACCACTCTGCCCGCCGCAGCGGCAAGTTCTGTGGTAAGCACACCCAATCCCGGGCCAACTTCAACTACAATATCGCCCGCAGAAAGTTCGGCGGCGGCAGTAATATCCCGCAATATTGTGCGGTCGATAAGGAAATTTTGTCCAAACCCCTTCTGTATCCTCAACCCAAGCTCATCCAGCCGCGCTTTGATGCGCGCTGTGGCACTGTCAGGCTTTGGAACTTCAGTCACTGGAGCTTGTTTAGACTTAGTGCTTGTAGTTTGGCGGTGATTAGACACGGCTGGGACGATTCGGGCCGTGCACCGGCTGTCGAATCCATCTCCCAGCTTACCACCGCCAGCCAGCTCAGACCAGGCAGCCCTGCGGCACCCAGAGGACACTGCTTACCACTGCTTCCTTCCGGACCTGATGGGGTTCACAGCTCTCTGCCGCGCAGGACCCGGCCTTCAACGCCGCTTAACGGCAGCAGTCCCAAAAGGACAGACCCTCGAGCCGGAATTCAACCCCGCTATAGCGGATTTCGGGTACAGGGCACCGCTGCCTCCCCGTCTAGCACGACCCACCCAATGTTACTTGCGGGATAGTACCGCCGTCAATGGTAACCAAAACTCTAATCTAACAGCGTGTACCGCCCTTTTCTCACATCAAGACAGACAAATGTCTCGGTATCCTTGACCCCATCCATCGATGCCAGGGCCATCTCCATAAAACGGTAGAACTCATCGTCGGAGCGGAAGCGCATGAAGGCCAAGATGTCGAACCGGCCGGCCGCGGTAGAAACAAACTTCACCGCCGTCTGCTGGGCCAGCGCTTCAGCCACCGATGTCACCTTGCCCTGTGTGACATCGATGCCGACCACTACAACCAGCGGGAATCCAACCTTCCCCAGGTCAACCACCGCCACGATACGCAGGACACCGCTCCTGGTCAGCTCACGGATCCGCCGCAGGGCGGTTGAAGGACTGACCCCTAGATGGCGGGCCAAAGAGTCACTGCTCTGGCGGCCATCTTTCTGGAGAAGTTCTATTAATCTTTCCTCCATGGTATCCCCGACCGGCGCATACTGCGCAAACCGCCCCTTCTTCACATTAAGGCAGATGAACATCTCGCTGTCTTTTACCCCATCAATGGCCGCCAGTTCTTTCTCAACAAATCCCGAAAGTTCATCATTGCTCCGGAAGAGTGCGAACAGGAGCACATCGAATCGTCCCGTCGCCGGAGATACAAACTTAACACCGGGATGTTGGACAAGAGCGTTCACCACCATGGTCAGCTTACCCAGCTCGACATCAAGACCGATCATCGCCGCCAGCAAAAGCCCGACCTTGTCCGGGTCGACCACGCCCACGATTCGCATTACTTTCCTGTCAATCAACTGCTCGACGCGCCGGAGTATCGTGGAAGGACTTACTCCGAGCTGGCGCGCCAGGGCCTCACTACTCTGCCGCCCATCCTTCTGCAAGAGATGTACTAATTTCTCGTCAAGAGAGTCAATTTTTTGACTGCTTCCTCTCACGACCCTGGCCTCCTACAAACATATGGTCACTTGGTGACGTAATCCGTCAAATTCTATTCAGTCACGCACGGCAATGTCAAGCTTACCGCCTGCCAGTGACGTAAAGATTGCTCATCAATGCCACAGTGCAATGTTGCCAGGCCCCGATGACTGCGGTTACAATACCGTCAACACGCCGCGCCGCACTGCGGCGACCGAGGAGATAATATGGTACTCAAATTAACTCTTGCCGTATCACTCATGACAGTCTTAGCCGTAGCCGCCTGCTCTCAACCGTCCTCACCCACACCCAGACCAACACCAACACCAGGGTCTACCCCAGCCACACCCCAACAATGGCCATCACCACCACCCATGACCATCGACCCCGATAAAGAATACTCAGCAATTATTGATACTACTACCGGTAGGTTCACCATCAGGCTTCTACCCAAAGATGCCCCGCTGGCTGTCAACAACTTCGTCTTCCTGTCCCGGCAGGGCTTCTACAATGGCGTTAAATTCCACCGCATTGTTAAGAATTTCGTCATCCAGACCGGCGACCCCCTTGGCAACGGCACCGGTGGCCCCGGTTATCGGTTCAACGATGAAAAGGTAACCCGGGACTACAAGCCCGGCGTTGTCGCCATGGCCAATGCCGGACCAAACACCAACGGGAGCCAGTTCTTCATCTGTCTCGCCGACCTCAGCGCCAGGTTACCCAAAAGCTACACCATTTTCGGCGAAGTCATCGATGGAATGGATGTCGTCCTCAAGCTCGGAGACACACCGGTAACCCGGTCGGTAACAGGGGAAATGTCGGTACCAACCGTAGACGTCCGGATAAACAGCGTCACCATTCAGGAGAAGTAGACTCAGCCGCGGGTACTGGAGACGGAACCGGCGCTGGCTCTTCAATTGGTGGAGGCGCCTGTCCACCTGTCTCAATTCCCATCTGCCGCGGAGGGCCGCCGCGGCGGTGCGGTCGGCGGCGCCGGGCAACCGGCCCCACCGCCCACAACCCCTTAAAAAAGTCCCGGCTCAGCAGGTGCCGGCAATCAGCCAAATCCATCAGGTCTCGAGACACGTTGCTTTCAAAGTGCGCCACTTCAACGTGTTTACCCATGTCCTTGACCACCCTTACGGCATAAGCGAAGTCGGCATCACCGCTCACCAGAATGGCCGTATCATAGACATTCTTCCAGGCGAAGTTGACCAGGTCAGCCGCTAACATTATGTCAATACCTTTCTCAACCGCCACGCCCTGGGAAAGCTTGGTGCCGCCAAGCCTGGTCTCAAAGTACGGGACTCGGCGCAAAGCATCTAGAAAGTCCCCCTGGTCCCGGTGCCCCTCGCCTACCTTACCCGGCTCCTGAAGGACATTATAGTAATAAGTGCGAAAAAGCGCCCGCTCGCCGCATAACTTCCTGGCAAATTCGGCAAAGTTCAGATCAGCACGTCCGAAATTGTCCTTCAAGGCGTGGTACAAATTACTACCGTCGATGAATATGGCAACCCGTTCTTCCATTCGATCTCACTCCTAACCTTCGGTTGGCAACATATCACCAGGCATTATACATCAATCATCATGCTACAATATCCGCCATGACAACCACTATCGAGCTTTCGCTATATGGACCAGTCGCATATCCGTAATTTCTGCATCATCGCCCATATCGACCACGGTAAGTCCACGCTCGCCGACCGGCTACTCGAGATGACCAGCACTATACCGAAACGCGAAATGCAACAGCAGGTGCTTGACCGTATGGACCTGGAGCGCGAACGCGGCATCACTATCAAGGCCAAGGCTGTGCGCATGGGCTCCCACACCCCAAACGGGGACGAGTACGAACTCAACCTTGTCGACACTCCAGGCCACGTCGACTTCACCTACGAAGTCTCGCGAAGCCTGGCCGCCGTTGAGGGCGCGATACTGGTTGTTGACGCCACTCAGGGCATCCAGGCACAGACCATTGCCAACGTCTATCTGGCCCTCGACAACCACTTGACTGTCATCCCTGTCATCAACAAGATTGATATGCCTGCCGCCGACCCGGAGCAGACCGCCCAGGAACTGGTCGATACCCTCGGCTTTGACCGCAACAGCATCATCATGGTCTCAGCCCGGGATGGCACCAACGTCGAAAAGGTCCTCCAGGCAGTCATCGAACGCGTACCGCCGCCGCACGGCAACCCGGAAGCGTCCCTCCGCGCCCTAATCTTCGACTCTAAATATGACCCATACAAGGGTGTTATCGCCTTCGTCCGTCTTGTCGATGGGCAGGTCTCGACCACCCAGCCGCTTAAGCTAATGTCGACCGGCAGGACCGCCGAAGTGCTCGAAATCGGCGTTTTCACCCCGGATATGCTCCCGGTTGAACAACTCAGGGCCGGTGAGATTGGCTATATTGCCACCGGCCTTAAGAACGTTACCGAATGTCAGGTCGGTGATACCATCACCCTTTCAGCCTCGCCAGCATCACAATCCCTACCCGGCTACCGTCCCGCCAAACCCATGGTCTTCGCCGGCCTTTATCCGGTCGACACCAATGACTATCTTCCTCTGCGTGAGGCGCTGGACAAACTCAAACTCAACGATGCTTCATTGCTCTACGAGCCGGAGAGCAGTGCCGCGCTTGGTTTCGGTTTCCGCTGCGGCTTCCTCGGCCTGCTCCACATGGACATCGTACGCGAACGTATCGAACGGGAGTATGGCCTCGCCATGATTATCACTGCACCCAGCGTTGCTTTCGAAGTGGTGCGCACCGACGGGACCCTCAAGACGGTGGCCAGCCCCGCCCAGCTCCCACCGCCAAACGAAATCGCCGAAATCCGCGAGCCGATTATGGCCATAACCCTCCTCGTCCCCAGCCGCTACCTCGGTTCAATCATGGACCTCGCCTCCGAATACAGCGGTGAGTATAAGCGCATGGAATATCTGAACCGCGCCGAGGACCATCAGAGCTCCCGCGTCCTGCTTGAATACAACGTACCGCTCAATGCCATCCTGGCCGATTTCTACGACCAGCTCAAGTCACGGAGCCAGGGATACGCCTCGCTCGATTACACCTTCATCGGCTATCGGCCAGCCAGACTGGTCAAGCTCGAAATTCTGGTAAACGGACAGCCGGTGGATGCCCTCTCGAGCATTGTCCGGAGCGAGAATGCCTATCAAGAAGGACGCGCCCTGGTCCAGCGCTTGCGCCAGCTAATCCCCAGGCAATTATTCGAAGTGGCTATCCAGGCGGCGGTCGGCGGCCGGATAATCGCACGGGAGACAGTAGCCGCAATGCGCAAGAACGTGCTGGCCAAATGCTACGGGGGCGATATCACCCGCAAGCGCAAGCTCCTGGAACAGCAGGCCGAAGGCAAAAAGCGGATGAAGGCGGTGGGCCGGGTCGAGATTCCTCAAGAGGCCTTCATGGCCGTCCTCAAGCGTGAGTAACACCACCCCAGATTTCTCACATTCGTTCGGAATGACACTCCTCTTCGTAATAATGCCATTTCGAGCGCAGCGAGAAATCTGGTGAGGCGGGGTATCCACCCCGGGCAGCCTACCCTTTAACCATCATATATCCAATGCCGTGCCGGGTTTGGATATACTTCGGCTCCTTGGGGTCTTCACCAAGCTTCTGCCTCAGGCGCGCCACATTTACCTGGAGCAGGTGCGTCTCCCCCAGATACTCCTCACCCCAGACCTTGGTCAGAATCTGGTCCGGTGTGACTATTCTTCCGAAGTTACGCGCCAGGTACGAAAGGATTGCGTACTCGGTGGCGGTCAGTTCGACTTCCTTATCGCCCATGGTCACAATACGCCGCGCGAAATCAACCTTCAGGTCTCCTGTCTGGAAACTGGATGCCGGGCCTTCTTCAACTATACTGAGCCGCTGCAATACAGCCCTGACACGGGCCACCAGTTCCCGGGCCGAAAACGGCTTGGTCACGTAGTCGTCGGCGCCGGCGTCAAACCCTGCCAGCTTCTCATCATCCTGCCCCTTGGCTGTGACCATGATTATCGGCAGAGAAGAGAAATCCCGTATGCGCCGGCACGTTTCATAGCCGTCCATCCCGGGCATCATAATATCAAGCAGGACCGTATCAGGCTTCTCCAAATCGAACACTGCCAGCGCGTCTTCACCAGTACTGGCCACAAGGACACGGTACCCTTCAAGCTCCAGCACCCTTTGCATCATCCTCTGCATCCGGATATCGTCATCAACCACCAGCACCGTCGTCTTTTTTACAGGCATAGCTTTCTACCTCCCTTTCGTAACATTCATCTCCCCAGCATTGTCTATTAGCGGCAGTGTGAAGTACGCCGTCGTTCCCTTGCCAGGCCCGCTCTCCAACCAGATGCGGCCGCCGTGGGCTTCCACCAGCACCTTACTAATGTTGAGGCCAAGCCCCAGCCCCCCCACTGACGTCGAAAGACGTTGCCCGGCACGGAACATGCTGTCGAAGACCCGCGGTAAGTCTTCCTTAGAAATACCGATGCCACGATCGGCTACGCTGACCACCGCCTCGTTACCCGACCGGACCACCCTGACCGTAACCACCGTCCTTTTGTCCGAGTACTTAACGGCGTTATCGATGAGATTGTCAAGCACCTGACGGACACGACGGCCATCGGCGCTCACCAGCGGCAGTCTCCGTCCCGGTTTAAAGACAAATCGGCGCCCGCGTGACCTGAGCCTGGCCTCCTCAACCCCCGCCCGTACCAATTCCTGCAGATTTATTGGGATGCGGTCCAGCTTCATCATCCCAGACTCGAGCCGCGACATATCGAGCAGATGGTCAACCAGCTCGGTCAGCCGGTCGGCGGCCGTATCAATAGATATCAAATACTCCGCCTTCTCCTTCTTGCTTAATGCCCTGTCATAGTCAACCAGCATCGTTGAGTAGCCCTTAATAGCGGCCAGCGGCGTCCTCAGCTCATGCGATACTGAGGACAGCAGTCCGGTCTTCATCTTGTCCAGTTCGCGGTACTCGATGGCCTGCCTTTCCAGCCATTTGTATTCAGTGATATTCATAGCATTTCCCAGCGTCACCCTACGCCCCTGATACTCAATCGATGTGCATGACTCCAGCATCCAGCGTATCTCTCCCGAGCGTGCAACTAAACGATACTCGAAAGGGCTAAACCTCTTTCCTTTGAGCATAGCCACCGCACTCTCCCGAACCACCGCCCGGTCATCGGGGTGCACCAGGTCCATGGTTGGCATAGCAAGAATCTCGCTCCGGGAGTATCCAGTCTGCCTTTCAAATATCTCGCTCACGTAAATAAACTTGCCTTTGTCCGCAATATAAATGCCGACCGGCGAGCTTGCCGCTACCGAGCGGAAAAGCCGTTCCGCCTCACGCCGCCCGGTAATATCGCTGGCAGTGCCAAAAGTGCCGACAACTTTACCCGCAACCACTTCCGGCCGCGCCGCACAGCGAACATCCTTTACGACCCCATCTTTAGTGACGATGCGAGCTTCGAATTCCACCGCCTCCCCCACCCCGACCCGGTTAACCTTCTCGGCCACCTCCGTTAAATTACTCTGCTCTACGAAACTGGCAAACCTGCGCCCCAATATCTCATCTGGTCTATACCCTATTAATTTCTCCACCACCGGGCTGACATAGGTTATCCGGCCCTCCGGGTCAGCCATGTAGATAACATCGGTGATATCTTCCACCAGCCTGCGGTAGCGTTCCCCCGACTCCAGAAGCGCCTTCTCCATCCGCTTACGCTCAGTAATGTCACGGTTTACTGCCGCGTACCCGGTGACACTACCTCCGGCGTCGCGGATGGCAATGGCCGCGGACTCCACAACAATGTCTGAGCCGTCCTTGCGCCTCTGTAGCAATTCACCGCGCGCATACCCCTTCTTACGAAGCTCTTCCCCGGCCTCTTCGCGGCTCCGGTCGAGATAGCGTGTATCAAGAAGGTCGCGAGCCGACCTGCCCTGTACTTCCTCCGCTTTCCAACCGTACAATTGCTCTGCCGCACGGTTCCAGAAGTTGATTGCCATGCCGCTGTTCCAGCCGATAACAGCATCATTCACATTAGCGAGCAGATTGGTCTGGAAGTCAGCTTCTTCCCTGGCACGCTTCATTTCCGTGATGTCCAGCACGGAGACCACACTCCGCCGGGTGCCGGGAATCAACGCAACGCTGACGATACCGTGCAGTATTTTCCCGCCCCGGGCGATGAAGCGCGCCTCATATTGCACCGGCGCCGTCCCCTGAGGCTCGCGCCGTGCCCGGTGATAGCCGGCTAGCCGTTGGCGGTCTTCCTCGGGGACAAAGTCAATAAACTGCTTCTTACCCTCTACCTCACTTCTAGAGTAACCCGAGACCCTCTCGAACTCAGAGTTGACCATGGAAATGGTCATATCGTCTTCAATAAGCAGGGTGGCCGTACCCGTCGTTTCGAAGATAGTGCGGTAGCGCGTCTCGGAATCCTTGAGTACCTGCTCCACACGCTTACGCTCAGAGATGTCGCGGGTGATTGTCGTCACGTACACGGCTTCACCTGCCCGCCACGGACTGGTGGATATCTCCACCAGGAACTCGGAGCCGTCTTTACGGCAGTGTGCACTTTCGAAAGGCTTACGCCCGTGCACCAGTTCACCGGTGGCGACAGCCCGGGCCAGCGCCCGGGTGAAGGCTTCCCGGAGCCACGGCACTACAACCATGCTGTAGGACTTCCCTACCACCTCATCTACCGTATAGCCGTACAGCTTCTCGGCGGCATGGTTCCAGGATAGAATGATGCCTTTTGAATCGTACGTGACAATGGCATCATTCGCCAGCTCCACTACCGACCGGAGTCTCCCTTCGCTTACGGCCAGTGTCTCTTGAACAGCATGCTCTTCCTTCAGGTCTTTCAATTGCTCTTCCATAGCACAAGGCTCCTCCAGAAACGACTATACCCTAAACTCCTTTCCATCCGCAACATTAATAATAATTTCCCTTCCCTCTGAGGGAAGGGGGCAGGGGATAGGTCCCCAAATTCAAACAAACGCGTATTGACATTGCGCTCAAGGCTGTGATATTCTGTGTCTTTGCGTCTTGCTAGCTACAAACGAGTTCGATAGAACTCAAGAAAGCCGGCTAGTTGAGCCGGGGGTGCGGGTGGACGCGAACCGGTATTCAACTAGTGGCTTTTTTGATTGTATGGAGACCTCGCGGAATCGCTCTCCGGGAGTCATCCGCCAATCGCAAAAAACGAATAGGGGAAAGGGTTACTTATGCCGACTGTAAACCAACTGGTGCGCAAGGGGCGCTCGAAGTTGACCAAACGCGTCAAAGCCCCAGCCCTGCGCATTACCCACAACGCGCTTCGCAGCCGGAGCTCGCGGACGCGCAAAGGCTCACCGCAAAAGCGCGGCGTTTGCACACAGGTAAGGACGATGACGCCCAAAAAGCCAAACTCTGCCCTGCGGAAGATAGCGCGCGTGCGCCTGTCCAACCACATCGAAGTAACCGCCTACATCCCCGGCGAAGGGCACAACCTCCAGGAGCACTCTGTAGTCCTCATCCGCGGGGGCAGGGTCAAGGACCTCCCCGGTGTCCGCTATCACATCATCCGCGGCACCCTTGACACTGCCGGCGTCGTCAACCGCCAGCAGGGACGCAGTAAATACGGTGCCAAGGTGGGCAAGAAGGAAGGAACAGCAGGAGGCACGGCTGATGCCACGGCGAGCTAGAGTTTTCAAGCGTGATATAAAGCCCGACCCCAGGTTCGGGAGCATCACCCTCACCAGATTCATTAACAAGCTCATGGTACGGGGCCAGAAGGCTACCGCGGAGCATATCATATACGACGCCCTGAACCTGGCCGGCAAGCAAATGAAGCGCGACCCGATGGAGGTCATGGAGCAGGCCATCAAGAACGCCACCCCTCTCCTGCAGGTAAAGTCGCGCCGCGTTGGCGGCGCCACTTATCAGGTACCAGTCGAGATCAGACCAGAGCGCGGCACAGCCCTGGCCATGAAGTGGTTGATAACCAATAGCCGCGTCCGCTCGGGCAAGTCGATGGCCCAGAAACTGGCCGCCGAACTTTCCGATGCCGCTCAGAACCAGGGCGCAACCATTAAGAAGCGCGAAGATACCCACAAGATGGCTGAGGCCAACAAGGCCTTCGCCCACTTCCGCTGGTAATAATTTACCCGATAATGTTTGTTACTGTTTATTTAGATGACTACCAAGACTCTTGAACTCGAAAGGGCTTCGAAAGCTGGAGCAAAAAAGATGGCCCGGTCTTTCCCCCTTGAAAAAATACGGAATATAGGCATAATCGCTCACATTGACGCCGGCAAGACGACCGTCACCGAGCGTATCCTCTTCTATTCCGGCCGCACCTACAAGATTGGCCAGGTGGATGAGGGCACCGCGGTTATGGACTGGATGCCCCAGGAGCGTGAGCGCGGCATCACCATTACTGCCGCCGCCACCACTGTCCACTGGCTCGACCATCGCATCAATATCATCGACACCCCGGGGCATGTTGACTTCACCGCCGAGGTGGAGCGCTCTTTGCGCGTGCTCGATGGCGGTGTAGTCGTTTTCGATGCCGTCTCCGGCGTTGAGGCCCAATCCGAAACCGTCTGGCGGCAGGCCGAGAAGTACCGCGTCCCTAAAATATGCTTCGTAAATAAAATGGACCGCATTGGCGCTGACCTCAACCATACACTGGCCACGATTGAGGAGCGTCTTGGGGCACGCACCCTACTTATTCAGTCACCCATCGGCTCTGAAGCCCAGTTCAAAGGTGTCATTGACCTTATCGAAAACCGGGCATGGCTTTTCCCGGACAACTCCGAAGCCGGCCCGCAGGAAATCTCAATACCTGACGCCGAGCAGGGTGTGGCCGCCAAACAGCGCCAGATCCTCATGGAAAAGCTTGCCGAAACTAACGATGAAATCATGTTCGCCTACCTTGAGAACCAACCCGTGGAGCCAGCCCGCCTCAAACAGGCCATCCGCAAAGCGGCTCTTGAAGGCAAGCTGGTACCGGTGCTTTGCGGAACAGCCCTGCGCAATCGGGGCATTCAACCCCTGCTGGACGCCATCATTGACTACCTCCCATCACCACTGGACAAGCCGCCAATCGCCGGCACGGCTCCGGACAACGGCAAGAACTTGACCCGCCCGGCTGATGATGAAGCCCCATTTTCCGCTCTTGCTTTCAAGGTTGTCACTGACCCGTACATGGGTCGGCTTGTTTACTTCCGCGTTTACTCAGGCAAGGCCAGAAGCGGCGACCATATCCTTAACTGCACGACTCGTCAGAGTGAACGCCTTGGCCGCATCTTCCTGATGCACGCCAATCACCGTGAAGAAATTCAGGAGATTGATACCGGCGCCATCGCCGCCACTATCGGCCTTAAACGCACCTTTACCGGAGATACTCTCTGCGACCGGGAACATCCGGTAGTACTCGAGTCCATTTCTTTCCCCGAACCGGTCCTATCCGTAGCTATCGAGCCTAAAGACCGCGCTGCCCAGGACAAGCTGGGCGATGTCCTTAACAAACTCTCCGAAGAAGACCCGACCTTCAAGATCCGCTACGATGAGGAGACCGGTCAGACCATCATATCCGGCATGGGTGAGCTTCACCTTGATGTACTCACCGACCGCATGGTCCGGGAATTCGGCATCGGCGTTAAGGTCGGCAAACCGCAGGTCGCTTACAAGGAGACCATTACCGAGTCGGTGGAGGCCGAGGGACGGTTCGTCCGGCAGACCGGCGGACGTGGTCAATTCGGCCATGTCTGGCTCCGGCTTGAGCCGGGCGAACGCGGCTCCGGCTTCACCTTCACCAATGAAATCAAAGGCGGCGCCGTGCCCAAGGAATACATCAAGCCTATCGAGGCCGGTGCCGGCGAAGCCTTGAACAGCGGCATCGTCGCCGGATACCCGGTAATCGATATCAAAGTGACTGCTTTCGACGGCAGCTACCATGAGGTCGATTCTTCTGAACTTGCTTTCAAAATGGCCGGTTCACTCGGCATCAAAAACGGCCTTGCCAGGGCAAAGCCCATTCTCCTCGAGCCAATTATGAAGATCGAGGTCGTCTCCCCGGCCAGATTCCTCGGAGACATCATCGGCGATATCAACGCCCGCCGCGGTCATATCCAGAGCATTGAAACCCACGGTGAGAGCGGCACTGTCCACGTGCTGGTACCGCTGGCCGAGACCTTTGGCTACGCCAGCACGCTCAGGTCGCTGAGTGAGGGACGGGCCACCTATTCCATGGAGTTCAAGCACTACCAGCCGTTGCCGGAGGCTCTCGCGGCAACGATTACCGGCAGGGTGACGAGGAGATAAATGCCCAAGCAGAAGATTCGCATCAAAATCAGAGGTTATGACCACCGGCTGGTCGACCAATCGGCCAGACAAATTGTCGAGACCGCAGAGCGGACTGGCGCGGTAGTAGCCGGCCCCGTACCTCTGCCGACACGTATCGAAAAGTTCTGCGTCATACGTGCCACCAACATCGATAAGGACTCACGCGAGCAGTTCGAAATCCGAACCCACAAGCGGCTCATCGATATCCTTGAGCCGACCTCAAAGACCATCGATACCCTGACCCAGCTTAATCTGCCTTCAGGCGTCGAGATAGACATCAAGCTATAAAGGCACAAGGCTATGGTTGATTGTTTGATTGGCACCAAGCTAGGAATGACCCAGGTCTTTAAACCGAATGGCAAACCGGTGGCTGTGACTGCCATTGAAGCCGGGCCATGCGTAGTCACCCAGGTAAAGACCTCGGCCAAAGAGGGCTACAACGCGGTCCAATTGGGCTTCAGCACGGCCAAGCGTCTCAACGCCGCTGAGAAAGGCCACCTCAAAGACCTGGGGATGCTCAAGCATTTGCGCGAGTTCCGTGTCGCCGATTCCCCCGATGCCAAAATTGGCGATAAGGTCGATGTCAACATCCTCAAAGCGGGTGACCAGGTCACGGTCACCGGCATTTCCAAAGGCAAGGGCTTTGCCGGTGTCGTCAAGCGGCATCATTTCAGGGGCGGACCCAAGACTCACGGTCAGTCCGACCGTCAGCGCGCTCCGGGCGCTATCGGCTCAACAACCTTTCCCGGACGCGTCTACAAAGGCTTGCGGATGGCCGGGCACCTCGGCAATGCCAGAGTTACCTCACGCAACCTTGACGTCATCCAAGTGGATGCCAGCCGCAATCTTATACTCCTTCACGGCTCCGCACCCGGCGCCCCAGGTGAGATGATTACCATAAGAAAGGTTGCTCCAAAGAGGTAGCCATGCAGATTCCTGTTTATAGTCTGTCCGGAGCTGTCACCAGGGAAATCGATGTCAGGGACGACGTCTTTGCCGTACCCTTCAATGAATCTGTGGTCCATCAGGCCATGGTACGCCAGCTAGCCAATAAGCGTGTCGGCCTTGCCGATACTAAGACCCGGGCTGAAGTCAGCGGCAGTACCCGTAAGCTCTACCAGCAGAAACACACCGGCCGTGCTCGCCGCGGCAGCATGAAGTCGCCCCTGATGAAGGGCGGCGGCGTCATTTTTGGGCCTCACCCGCGCGACTACCGGCAGGACATGCCGAAGAAAATGCGCCGACTCGCCCTGCGCTGTCTCCTCTCTGACAAGGTCAAAGAAGGCGGCTTCAAAGTCGTTGAAAAGCTCGATATCGATGCCCCCAGGACCCGGCATATGGCCGGTATCCTTGAAACACTCAAGGCTGGCGATTCGGTACTGATTGCCACCACCAGTCCCAATCCTGAAGTGATTGCCGCCGCCCGTAATTTACCGGGCATCAAGACTACGGTAGTCTCCACGTTGAACGTGGTTGACCTTCTTTCCTATAAGGTCCTACTCACCACTGAGGACGCCGTCCGCAAGGCTGAAGGGCTATGGGCTCCAAAGAAGGCGGCAGAGGCCGCTGGGTAAGGATTGTATATGCATATTCTGGATGTAATTCGAAGACCGCTTGTCACCGAAAAAAACAGCCTCCTCCAAGAGAAGCACAAGTACGCCTTCGAGGTGATGAAAACCGCCACCAAGCAACAGGTCATGGAGGCAGTGGAGCTGGCTTTCAAGGTCAAGGTCACCGAGGTCAATGTAACAACAGTTCCCGGCAAGGCACGAAGGATGGGCCGCAGAATTGTAACATCGCCCACCTGGAAGAAAGCCGTCGTGACCCTTGAGCCGGGTCAGAAAATTCAAGTATTTGAAGGGGTATAAGAGGTCACACCGTGGGTTCTGTCATTAAGAAGCGCAATAAAAAAATGGCCAAGCACAAGCACCGGAAACTCTTAAAGAAGACCCGGTGGGCACGGCGACACTAGTCCCTTAAAGAGGAGAGGACCTGTGGCAATCAAGACATACAACCCGACATCGGAAGGCCGCCGGGCGATGACAGGATATACTTTCGAAGAAGTTACGAAGGCAGCTCCTGAAAAGTCCCTCATCGTCCACTTGCGGAAGACGGCCGGCCGCAATAACCGCGGTGTAGTTACAGCACGCCATCGCGGCGGTGGTGCCCGCCGTATCTACCGCATCATCGACTATCGCCGGGACAAAATAGGCATACCGGGGAAAGTCACGGCTATCGAGTACGACCCCAACCGAACAGCACGTATCGCGCTTATCTGTTACAGCAACGGCGAGAAACGCTACATCCTGGCTCCAGATGGTCTCAAGGTTGGCGATATTATTAAGACTGGCCCTGACGCCGAGGTTAAGCCCGGTCACGCCATGCCGCTCAATTCGATTCCCGTAGGCACCTTAATCCATAACATAGAGCTTCAAGTCGGGCGCGGCGGTCAAATCGTACGTAGTGCTGGTGCATCAGCACAGCTCGCCAGCAAGGAAGATAAGTTTTGCCTTGTCCAGCTTCCGTCAGGTGAACTGCGCCGTATTTTCGGCGCCTGCATGGCCACCATCGGACAGCTAGGTAATATTGACCACCAGAACATCAAACTCGGCAAAGCAGGCCGCAGCCGCTGGCTTGGCCGCCGGCCTGAGGTGCGCGGCACCGCCATGAGTCCACGCGACCATCCGCACGGCGGCGGCGAGGGCCGATCCCCTCGCGGCATGAGCCCCCGCTCCCCATGGGGCAAGCCAACGCTCGGCTACAAGACGCGGCGCCGCAAGACCAGTAATAAGTTCATCATCAAACGAGGGAAGTAGCCTATGGCACGGTCAGCTAAGAAAGGTCCATTCATCGACCCGAGGCTCTTGAAGAAAATTCAGGCGCTCAACAAGTCCGGCCAGAAGACAGTCATCAAGACCTGGGCACGCGCCTCCACGGTGACACCGGAGATGATCGGGCACACCATTGGCGTCCATGACGGACGCCGGCATGTACCTATATTCATTACCGAGAACATGGTTGGGCACAAGCTGGGCGAGTTTGCGATTACACGCACTTTCCGTGGTCATTCGACCAAGGTCGAGGCCGAGGCCAAATAATTTTAGAAGGCTGACTCAGGATACATGTTATGAAAGTTCGAGCTGTATCAAAAGACGTCGGCATCCCGCCGGGAAAAGTCCGCCAGGTAGCGGACCTTGTCCGCGGCAAGACGGTTGACGAGGCACTTACTATACTCAAATTTGTACCGACGCCAGCATCCAAGGCCGTTGCCAAGACTATCAAATCGGCTGCCGCCAGCGCCGAAAATAATTACCAGATGTCGCCATCACAGCTCAACGTGGTAGAAATCTACGCCGATGGAGCGCGGGTGCTAAAGCGGTACCGCCCCCAATCCCGCGGCCGCATTTCCCCTATCTTGAAGCGTGCCAGCCATATTACCGTTTACGTTGACGAGAAGGAGAAATAGACTTGGGACACAAGGTTCACCCCTACGGCTTTAGACTCGGCATCATCCGGGATTGGCAGGCCAGGTGGTTCGCCGCCAAGAAAGAGAACTACATCAACCTCCTCCATGAGGACCTCAAACTCAGAAAGGTTATTACTGAGAAAACCCGCGAAGGCGGGGTAGCCCGGGTGGAGATCGAACGCCATGACGGAGATATCGCCGTTACCGTACATTCTGCACGTCCCGGCATTGTCATCGGGCGCGGCGGCCAACATGCGGAAGAAATCCGGGCCGCCCTTGAAAAGGTCACCGGCAAGAAAACACGGCTCAGCATCCGCGAGGTTGACCAACCAGAGACTATCGCCATCCTGATCGCCCGGAATGTGGCTGACCAGCTTGAACGCCGTATTGCCTACCGCCGGGCAATGAAGCAGGCAGTCTTCCGCGCCACTCAGGCCGGCGCCAAGGGCATCAAGATAACCTGCGCCGGGCGTCTGGCCGGTGCTGAAATCGCTCGCAGGGAAACCACACGCTCAGGCCGTCTGCCGCTTCAGACCCTGCGCGCTGACATTGATTATGGCTTCGCCGAGGCGGTAACCGTCATGGGCCGCATTGGCGTTAAGGTATGGGTCTACAAGGGCGATATTCTCCCAGAGATTGTGAGGAAAGAACGTGCTCCAACCGAAGCGAGTACGGTACCGGAAAACATTTCGAGCGGTAGCTAAGGGAAAGGCCTGCGCCAGCAACACCTTGAATTTCGGCGATTTCGGTATGCAGGCGGCAGAAGGTGCCCTGATTAGCGCGCGGCAAATCGAATCGACGCGCCGTGTCCTGGTGCGCCATCTGACCCGCGGCGGCCGAATGTGGATACGTATATACCCCGACCGCGCTGTAACCAGGCACCCAGCCGAAACTAGAATGGGCGGCGGTAAGGGCCTTGTAGAGTACTGGGCAGTCCCGGTTAAACCGGGCCACATCATGTTCGAGCTCAGCGGCGTTAAGGAAGACACGGCTAAAAAAGCCGTGGAACTGGCTTCTCACAAACTGCCCATCGCCACTAAATTCGTTGTCCGTCAGTCAGAGACCGAAGAGGCGTCAGATGAAGATTGAAGAAATCCGCGCCTTGAGTCCGGAGGAGCTGGCCAAGAACCTGGAGAAGGCGCACCAGGAGCTCTTCAACCTCCGCATACGCCTGGCCACGAAACAACTCGTTAATCATCGGGAAATACCCAGGGTCAAGAAGGAAATCGCCCGGCTAAATACTATCCTGAGGGAAAAGCAACTGGGGCTTGAGGTTAAATATGGCAACCAAAGCTAAGGTACGGACCGGCCAGGTGGTCAGCAACAAGATGCAGAAGACCGTTGTGGTGGCGGTTGGCGCTATAAAACGCCACCCCCTGTACGGCAAAATTATCCGTCACACCATTAAATACAAAGCACACTGCGAGGATAACTCGTGCGGTGTCGGCGATACGGTGAGAATCGTGGAAACCCGCCCGTTGTCCAAAGAGAAGCGCTGGCGGGTCGATAAGGTGATAGCCAAAAAAGTAATCGCCCAGGAAAGCCCCAGAGCATAATCGGAACGGTGATAGCCATGATTCAAACATATTCCAGACTTAAAGTGGCTGATAACAGCGGCGCACGGCAAATAATGTGCGTCAACATCCCTGGCGGCAGCCGTCGCCGCTACGCCTACCTCGGCGACGTCATTGTAGCCAGCGTCAAACGCGCCATTCCTGAAGGAACCGTCAAGAAGGGTGATATGGTTCATGCCGTTATCGTACGGACAGTCCATCCCTTTCAACGCACTGATGGGTCGTACATCCGCTTTGACGACAATGCCGCGGTAATCATCGACGAGAAGAGCAATCCCAAAGGAACGCGCATCTTAGG
This sequence comes from Chloroflexota bacterium, assembly GCA_040753815.1. Taxonomy (GTDB): domain Bacteria; phylum Chloroflexota; class Dehalococcoidia; order GIF9; family JBFMDU01; genus JBFMDU01. The sequence continues at coordinate 242,712 of JBFMDU010000021.1, read as the reverse complement.
GCCGGTGGCCCGCGAACTCAGGGATAAAAACTTTATGAAGATTGTTTCTCTGGCGCCGGAGGTCCTCTAAAACATGAAAATCCTGAGGGAAGATAACGTCCTTGTCATTGCCGGCAAAGACCGTGGCAAGAAAGGTAAAGTACGCAAGACATTGCCCCGGGATCATCGAGTCATCGTTGAAGGCATCAACATGATTAAGAAACACTCCCGCGCCCGAGGCGTCGCCCGCCAAGCTGGTATCATCGAGCGAGAAGCCCCTATCCACATTTCCAACATAGTGATAATCTGTGACAAGTGCAATAAGCCAGCACGCATTGGCTACCGCATCCTCGAAGACGGCAGGAAAGTACGCATCTGTCGTAACTGTAAAGAAGTACTGGGTAGTAAGTAAAAATGATCCGATTAAAGGAAAGGTACCATAAGGAAGTCGTCCCCAGGCTGATGCCCGAGTTCGGGTATCACAACGTCATGGAAGCGCCACGAGTAGAAAAGGTGGTCTTCAACATCGGCCTTGGCGAGGCTACTCAGAACCAGAAGGCACTCGAGTCAGCGGAAAAGGACCTGACTGCCATCACCGGCCAGCACCCTGTCATTACTCGCGCCAAGAGATCAATTGCCGCCTTCAAGATAAGGGCTGGCATGCCCATAGGCTTGAGAGTCACTCTACGCGGCCAGCAGATGTGGGAATTTCTGGACAAGCTGATGAACGCTGTCTTGCCCCGTATCCGCGACTTCCAAGGAGTCCCCCGAAATGCTTTCGACGGCCACGGCAATTACACACTCGGGATTAAGGAACAGACTATTTTCCCAGAAATCGAATATGACAAAATCGAGAAGGTCAGAGGACTAGAAATAACTGTCGTCACCTCAGCTAGGACCGATGCCGAGGGACAACGCTTGCTTGAACTTCTCGGCATGCCATTCCGTCAGGAATAGGGAGCATTTGAATAATGGCTAAAACATCCGAAATCGTCAAGTCCCAAAGACCGCCGAAATACTCGGCGCAGAAGCACAACCGGTGCAGGCTCTGTGGGCGCCCGCGCGGCTACATCCGCAAGTTCGCCCTTTGCCGCATCTGCTTCCGCCGCCTGGCAGTGACCGGTGAAATACCCGGCGTACGTAAATCAAGCTGGTAATTGAGGTAGCCTTATGAACGTCAGTGACCCAATAGCCGATATGTTGACACGCATCCGCAATGCCATTATCGCCCGGCATGACCAAGCACTGGTGCCGGCATCCCAGACAAAGATAGCCATCGCCAAGGTGTTAAAGGATGAAGGTTTCATCAAGGACTACAGTGTTGTCCGCGGCAAGCCGGAGCGCGTCATCAAGATATCGCTCAAGTACGTTGACCACACACCAGCGCTAATGGGGCTTGAAAGGGTCAGCAAGCCCGGCTTGCGCGTCTATGTCGGCAAGGATGAGGTCCCGCGCGTCTACGGAGGACTGGGCGTCTGCATCCTATCAACCTCGAAAGGCATTATGACGGGCAGAGAATCATGGAAGAAGGGTCTTGGCGGAGAACTGCTCTGCTACGTATGGTAATCGAGTTGTTTGGAGTATATGATGTCTCGTATCGGTAAACAACCAATCGCCGTACCCCAGGGAGTCCAGGTTACCATCAATGGTAGCGAGGTAACAGTGAAAGGGCCAAAGGGTGAGCTTAAGCGCACTGTACACCCGGATATGACAGTGGCACTTAAAGACAACAACATTATCGTCACCCGGCCAGGCGATAGTAAGAATCACAAAGCCCTGCACGGGCTCACACGCACTCTCCTGTCCAACATGGTTCAGGGAGTCACCAAAGGCTACGAAAAAAGCTTGGAAATAATGGGGGTCGGCTACCGCGCCCAGAAAGCTGGCGACAAGATAACCCTTCAAATCGGCTTCAGCCATCCTGTCGAGGTTGTACCGCCTCCCGGGATGACCATGGCGCTCGACGGCCAGACCAAAATTAAAATCAGCGGCATCGATAAGGAGGCGCTTGGTCAGTTCGCCGCCAACCTTCGAGCCATCTATCCGCCAGACAGTTACCGCGGCAAAGGTATCAAATACGCCGATGAGAGACCCCGCCTGAAGCCCGGTAAAGCCGGCAAGGCAACAGCGACAAAGAAATAGGTGACAAATGGCTATAATAAACTACAAACTGGCTCGTGAACGGCGGCATCAGCGTGTCCGCGCCGAGCTCAGTGGTACACCGTCCCGCATGCGGCTCAACGTTTTCCGCAGTCTGAGCCATATCTACGTCCAGATTATCGATGACACTACCGGCAGGACGATGGCCTCTGCCTGCACCCTCGATGCTGATTTTGATAAGGCCACCGGCAAGAACAAGACCGAGCAAGCTAAGCTTGTCGGCAAGCTCATCGCCCAGCGGGCGGTCAATAAAGGTATTAATCAGGTCGTCTTCGACCGCGGCGGCTACCAGTACCACGGCCGTATCAAAGCTCTGGCTGAGGCCGCCCGCGAAGCCGGTCTTAAATTCTGAGGTCTTCTTGACATGAAAGCTATCACCAAGTTAGTCAAACTACTCCCAAAGATCGACGCCACCGAAATGAGCCTCAACGAGAGGCTGGTGGCGGTTGACCGCGTCGCTAAAGTAGTTAAGGGAGGCAAGCGGCTTGCCTTCCGCGCCCTCGTCGTCATTGGCGATGGTCAGGGACACGTCGGCTCCGGCCTCGACACAGCGCGTGAGGTACCCGAAGCCATACGCAAAGCTGGCGTCGCCGCACGCAAGTCACTGATCAAAGTCCCGATGAAAGGTGGGTCTATTCCCCACGAAGTACTTGCCAAATACGAAGCGGCCAAAATCTTACTTAAACCGGCCGCACCCGGTACCGGCATCTTAGCCGCCGGCGGCGTCCGTGCTGTCATCGAGTCCGCCGGCATCAAAGATATCCTTACCAAGTCGCTCGGGAGTTCCAATCAGATAAATGTCGTCAGGGCCACGATCCTAGCTCTGGCTAGTTTGAGGCAACCAGATGAAGCAGTCGCCCTGCGAAAGGGCAACGGAGTCACTGCGCCTCCGGCGGAGGCAGTCAATGTCTAGATTGCGCATTACCTGGATTAAGAGCGCCAACGGCTACCGTGAGTACCAGAAGAGAACCATCAAAGCACTCGGACTCCGCCGGCTTAATGACACAATGGAGCACGAGGACTCTGCCGCCATCAAGGGTATGATTGCCAGGGTTAACCACCTTCTGAAAGTAGAAGTGATCTAAAGATGAGACAGCATGACCTAAAACCAACTCCAGGCAGTAAACGTACAAAAAAACGTTTTGGCCGTGGCGATGGTAGCGGACACGGCTCTTTTTGCGGCCGCGGACTCAAAGGTCAAAAGTCTCGCTCTGGCCCTGATATCCCTCGCGGCTTCGAAGGCGGACAGCTTCCCATTATCAAGCGATTACCGCAAAAGCGCGGTTTCACCAATATCTTCAAGACTGAATACGCTATCGTCAAAGTCGGCCAGCTCAAGGTGTTTCCAGCCAGAACTGAGGTAACGCCTGAAGCACTGGTCAGGGCCGGAATCATTAACTCCACCACGATGCCGGTCAAGCTCCTCGCCGATGGCGACATCAAACAGTCGCTTGTGGTTAATGTAAACAAATGCTCGGCTTCTGCCAGAGCCAAAGTTGAAGCCGCTGGCGGCAAGATAGAGGAAATCTAGCATGCAGCAGGTAGAGTCCAGGCCCCGTCTCCTGCAGGCACTGCTTGACGCCTTCGCTCTGCCGGACCTGAGACGCCGGCTCATCTTCACCCTGGGGATCCTGATCGCATTTCGCTTCATCGCTCATGTACCCTTGCCCGGCCTCAACGCCGACGCAATGGCTGATCTGTTCAGCAGGAACCAACTCCTCGGCATGCTCGACTTCTTCAGCGGCGGAGCCATGAGGAACTTCAGCGTGGCCGCGATGGGCGTTTATCCATACATCACTTCGTCTATCATCATGCAATTGCTCGTACCTGTCATACCCGCCCTTCAGCGCCTGTCCCAGGAGGGCGAAGCCGGGCGCAACCGTATCAACCAGATAACCCACTGGGCCACCATACCGCTGGCTGCCATTCAGGGCTATGCCCAATTGACACTATTCCGCACCCAGGGTGTAGTCAGTCAGGCCAGTGCACTCGAAACCACGGCAATGGTTGTAGCCATGACCGCTGGTACAATTTTCCTGATGTGGCTCGGCGAGCTAATCACCGAGCGCGGCATCGGCAACGGCATTTCAATCATAATCTTTGCTGGAATCGTATCCGGCCTTCCCGATATGATTGGGCGTGGTCTGATCGCCATCGACCGGATGACTGGTCTGATTGTCTTCGGCATCCTCGGACTGGCCACCGTGGTATTTATCGTCATCTTCACTCAGGCAACACGACGCATCCCGGTCCAGTATGCTCGAAGCACCTTCCGCGGCGGCAAAATGTACCGCCAGACCGGCTCCAGCTTCATACCGTTGCGTGTTAATACCGCCGGCATGATACCGCTAATCTTCGCTATGTCGCTGATAATACTGCCCAGCACCATCGCCAGCTATTTCGCCGGAGCATCGGGGCAGGAGAACTTTGCCAACACTATTATGAGAATATTCAGTCCGGACACAGCGATGCCGCTCGGCATGGTTTACTGGGTACTTTATTTTCTGCTGGTTGTCGGATTTACCTTCTTCTATACCTTCGTCGTATTCCAGCAAATGGACTTGCCCAAAACACTCCAGCGCCAGGGCGGCTTCATCCCCGGTGTGCGGCCCGGCAAGCCCACGTCCGACTATCTAAATACAGTCATTAAAAACATCACCTGGGCTGGCGCTCTTTTCCTGGCTATCGTAGCGATACTACCCGTTGTTGCGCGGACGGTGACTGATGTTCAGGCACTCACACTCTCAAGCACAGGCTTGCTCATCATCGTCGGCGTGGCGCTGGACACCATGAAACAAATCGAGGCACAGTTACTCATGCGCCGCTACGAAGGCTTCCTTAAATAGGGGCATACTTATGTACCTCGTTTTACTCGGAGCACCAGGCGCAGGAAAGGGGACTCAAGCATCGGCCATCACTGGCAAGTTTGGCTGGGTACACGTTGCCTCCGGAGACCTTCTGAGAGCCGAGGTGGCTAATGACACTGCCCTAGGCAAGACTGCCAGAGAATATATAGAGAAAGGCGCCCTTGTTCCGGACGATATCGTCATCCAGATGATTCTTAAGCGCATCAGCGCTCCAGACACGGCCGCCGGTGTTATCCTCGATGGCTTCCCCAGGACAATCGGTCAGGCGGAAGCACTGGACAAGGAGCTCCAGAAAATCGGCAAAACAATAGACCGGGCTCTCTACATCAATGTGCCTCCAGAACTCCTGGTAAAGCGCATCAGCGGACGCTGGATATGCAGACAGTGCCAAACCCCCTACCACTCCATCAGCTTACCGCCAAAGGTCGCTGGTAAATGCGATAAATGCGGCGGTGAACTATATCAACGCGCTGATGATACCGAGATCACCGTAAGGGAGCGGCTCAAGGTCTATTTTGCCCAGACGACACCGGTGCTCGACTACTACCGGCAGAAATCCAAGCTCATCGAGGTCAACGGCGACGCTGATATTGAAAAAGTAACCGCTGACATCATCGATGCTCTCAGCCGGCTGAATGGTGAGGGCAGTGATAATCGTGAAATCGTCTGAGGAAATTGCCAGAATGCGTCGCGCAGGAAGAATAGTGGCACTTATTCTGGATAAATTGAAGAGAGAGGTGCGGCCTGGAATTACGACCCGGCATCTTGATGCCATCGCCGAGGCCGATGTCAAGCGGCTTGGCGTCAGGGCTTCATTCAAAGACTACCATGGCTTCCCCGCCAGCATTTGTACTTCCGTCAATGACGAAATCGTGCATGGTATTCCAGGCGACTATGTACTCAAAGAGGGCGATATTGTCTCCCTCGATTTCGGCGCTATCGCGGACGGCTTCCACGGTGATGCCGGCCTCACTGTTCCCGTTGGCGAGGTCTCCGAAGAGGCACGCCGTCTCGTCGAGACTGCTGAAGGTGCCCTTGAGGCGGGTATTCGCGCGGCGCATGGAGATTGCCGAATCGGCGACATCTCAGCCGTTATCCAGGAGTATGTTGAGTCGCACGGCTTCTCCGTGGTCCGGGAATATACAGGACATGGCATTGGCCGTGACATGCATGAGGACCCGCTGGTACCGAACTTCGGCACAAGGGGTCAAGGAGCCAGATTGCCTTCCGGGACAACCATCGCGCTGGAGCCGATGGTGAATGCAGGAACGTGGAAAACACGTATTGCCAAGGATCGCTGGACAGTGAAGACATCTGATGGCAGTCTTTCGGCTTATGCCGAGCACACTATAGTCCTCACTGACAATGGGGCTGAGATACTGACTGCCCTATAGGACCATGACAAGATATGTCGAAAAAAGAGACAATTGAGGTCGAAGGTACGGTGATTGAGACTCTGCCTAACGCCATGTTTCGGGTAGAACTGGCTAATGGTCACAAGGTGCTGGCCCATATCTCCGGCAAGATGCGCCTGCACTATATCAAAATACTACCGGGAGATAGGGTCTTAGTTGAGCTTTCTCCATACGACCTGGGCCGTGGCCGGGTTACGTATCGATTTAAATAATATCGGAACTGGCGGGCAATCTTACAATCGAAGAAGGACAAGGGGAAATCCGGGACGTGTTTAACACTTTGACAGAGATGAGGGATAGGAATATAATCTGGCTTTGCGCTTGTGGATATAGCACCCGAAGGAACAAACCTAGAGGTTCAATATAGTGAAAGTATCAGCTTCAGTAAAGCGCCGCTGTGAGAAGTGCAAAATTATCAAAAGGCATGGCACCGTCCGGGTGATCTGTGATAATCCGAAGCACAAGCAGAGACAGGGCTAGGTAGAGGACCGACATGACGCGTATCGCTGGTGTTGACATACCGAGCAACAAACCGGTGACCATCTCACTGAGATACATCTACGGAATCGGCCCCACTCTAAGTCAGAGGATTCTCGCTGCCACCAGGATTAACCCTGCTACGAGAGTCAAGGACCTCACAGAAGAAGAGACCAACCGCCTGCGTGAAGTTATCGATAAGAAGTACAAAGTAGAAGGCGAGCTAAGGCGCTCCGCCCAACTCGATATTAAACGACTTATCGAAATTGGATGTTACCGTGGTCAAAGGCACCGCCGCAATTTGCCAGCACGCGGCCAGCGCACACGCACCAATGCCAGAACCAAGCGCGGGTCCAGAAAGACCGTTGCTGGTAGGGGCCAGAAGCGCGGCGTCGCTAAGAAATAAACCCTGAGTGTGAGTGAAGATGCCAGTAAAAGCAAAGGCCAAAAGCGTTAGGAAAAAAGGACGCAAACTAGTAAGTGAAGGCAGGGCATATATTCAGTCTACCTTCAACAATACCGTCATCACCGTCACCGACCTGCGGGGCAATGTGATTGCTTGGGGGAGTTCAGGGACAGCCAAATTCAAGGGCTCGCGCAAGGGCACACCCTATGCCGCCCATGTTGCGGCCCAGGAGACCGCCCAGAAGGCAATCGCCCATGGTATGAAGCAGGTAGAGGTACTGATCAAGGGACCGGGCAGCGGCCGGGAGGCAGCCATCCGCGCCCTCACTGCCGCCGGTCTGGTAGTCACCGCCATCCGTGACATTACTCCCGTACCCCACAATGGCTGCCGTCCACCGAAACGCAGACGAGTGTAAGAAACTATGGCAAGGACTATTGAGGCCAAATGCCGTTTGTGCCGCCGCATCGGCGAAAAGCTGATGCTCAAAGGCGATAAGTGCATAACCAAATGCACCATTGATAAACGTAATATACCGCCAGGTCAGCACGGCAACAACCGGCGCCGCAGGGTTTCTGACCGTGGTATGCAACTCCGCGAGAAACAGAAGACTCGCTTTTCCTATGGCGTCTTCGAACGGCAGTTCCGCAAAACTTTCGAGGAAGCAGCCCATCTCCCGGGTATCACCGGTGAGAACCTGCTGGTACTCCTCGAAAGGCGCCTGGACAACGTAGTTTTCCGCCTTGGTTTCGGGGACTCTCGCGCCCAGGCCAGGCAGTTGGTGCGGCACGGCCATATTTATACCAATGGTCACAAGACCAATGCCCCCTCATACCTTGTAGCCGAGGGTGACACCATCCAATGGCGCACGGGAAGCACTAAAAACAAGTACTTCGCGGTGCTTAAGGACAAAATTAGGGACAAGGTCATCCCGAACTGGCTTACTCTTGACCGGGAGAACCTCATCGGTAAGGTTACGACTCTGCCAACCCGCGCCGATGTTGAGCCCATCTACAACGAGCAGATGATCGTAGAGTACTATTCACGGTAGAGGTGGACTTTGACTCAGCCAGCTTTACCCACAGTTGAAACGCTAGAAAACAGCGAGAGCCATGGCCGCTTCAAAGTGGAGCCCCTTCCGAAGGGTTGGGGCATCACTATCGGCAACGCTATGCGCCGGGTGCTCTTAAGTTCTCTACCAGGCGCCGCCATCACCTGGGTCAAGATCGAAGGCATTCAGCATGAATTCACTCCCATCCCACACACCAAAGAAGATGCAGTGGACTTCCAGCTCAACATCAAGGACATAAGAATCAAGGCGCTGTCACAACGCGGTGGAAGACTGTTCCTGGACGTAGAGCGGGATGGTGAGGTCACTGCCGACGACATCACACCCTCGGCTGACTTCGAGATTGTCAATCCTCAAACGCACCTGGCTACGCTGGACTCTAAAAAAGCTAAACTTCACGTCGAGCTGAATGTAGAGATCGGTATCGGGTATGCACCGGCAGCCTCCGCTAATGGTCTGCCAGCCGGCGTCATACCTGTTGATGCCGTCTTCTCTCCAATTCGCAAGGTTGATTTCGCCGTCGAGCCCACTAGGCCAGGCGAGGAAAGCTCCCAGGAACGCTTGATCCTGGACGTAACTACTGATGGCACCATCAAACCAGAAGAGGCGGTAAGCCAGAGTGCCGCCATTCTCATTGACCAGATTTCCGTTTTCCGCCAGCTCACAAAAGGCCCCGAGGAAGTCGGAGGCGGAAAGACCCTTTTGCGTCAGCTTGTTCCACCGGATAAGTACGATACGCCGCTCGAACAGCTTAATCTGTCCACCAGAACCTACAACAGTCTACGGCGCGCCGGAATTTCCACACTAGGTGAGCTCCTTGAACGTAGCCAACGCGGACTTCCAACCCTGCCCGGCTTCGGTAGCAAGTCACAGGATGAAGTCAAGGGCATCATCGAAAATATGGGGCTGTTAAGCTTCATCGAGATCAAAGAACCCACAGAGACAGAGACTACTTCCGACAGCAAAAAAGAGGCAGTCGATGAGACACCAAATAATAGGTAGGAAGTTCAGCCGTTTTTCGGCACATCGCTGGTCGTTGTTCCGCAACCAGGTGACCGACCTTCTGCGCTACGAAAGGATTACCACAACCGTACCCAAGGCAAAGGAAATCCGCGGCCTGGCAGAGAAAATGATTACGCTCGGGAAAGAAGGCAGTCTGGCCTCGCGCCGGCGTGCCATAGCTTTCCTGACCGACAAGAACATCGTTGACAGACTATTCAAAGAGGTCGCACCCAGGTACGCCGACCGTGCTGGCGGCTACACCCGTCTGGTAAGGCTAGGGCCTCGCCAGGGTGACGCCGCTGAACTTGCCCGGCTTGAACTGGTCAAGTAAGCCCGCCCGGTGTGCTCGGGTTAGCTTTTTAACAATTTAACAGTGTTCCGCATAAGGTGAAAATCGCTCTGGTAGTAGAGTACAATGGCAAGCGTTACCACGGATTCGAGTGGCAGGAGGGCTTGCCAACGATTCAGAGAGAGCTGGAAGAGGCCATACGCCAGACAACCGGCGAACAGCGACGGGTAATCGCCGCCAGCCGGACTGATGCCGGGGTGCATGCTAGAGGCCAGGTTGTGAGCTTCTGGACCGATTCCCGGTTAAGTATTCTGGTTATCCAGCGCGCTCTAAACGCTCACCTGCCCGACGATATCGCAGTTCTATCGGCCCACCGAATACCGGAAAGCTTCAGCGTCCGGGGTGACGCGGTCAGCCGGCAGTACAACTACTCCATCCTTAACCGACCATGCCGCTCACCACTGGCGCTGGACCTCGCTTACTTCGTAGCCCGGGAACTGAACGTGGAAGCGATGAACGAGGCTTGCAGCCTTCTTACAGGCCGGCACGACTTCTCTTCATTCGCCACTTCATGGGAAGAAGACCGCGACCCGGCACGAACGGTTTTCGAGGCGCGAGCAGAACGGGTGGGAGACATGGTCGACTTTAAAATCGTCGCTAATTCTTTCCTGCCTCACCAGGTGCGCAATACTGTTGGCTTGCTGATTAGACTCGGCCTGGGTAACATATCGTTTAACGATTTCAGTCAGATAATGGAGGCTAAGAGACCCGGCCAAGCCGGGCCAACGGCGCCGGCAAAGGGCCTTTGCCTCACAAAAATTGACTACGGCAGGCCTCTTGGAGAATAGGATAAGAATGGATACTTACACAACAAGAAAAGCTGACATTCAGCGCAAGTGGCACGTAATTGACGCCGCTGGCAAGCCGCTGGGCAGACTCTGCTCTGAGATAGCGTCTCTACTAATGGGTAAGCATAAGCCGATTTACACGCCCCAGCTTGACACCGGCGACTTTGTCGTCGTTATCAATGCCGCCAAAGTGCTTATCACCGGTCCTGGCAAGAAGGGTGCTGAAAAGACCTACTACCGGCACAGCACTTATCCAGGAGGTCTTAAAACTATCAGCCTGCGCGATATGCTCGAAACACACCCTATCCGCGTTATCGAACTGTGCGTCAAGGGGATGCTGCCTCACAACAACCTCGGCCGGGCAATGTACCGCAAGCTGAAGGTCTACGTCGGCGACAAGCATCCTCATAAGGCCCAGATAGAGGGCACCGCTAAGAAAAACGCCAAGCAAACGGAGGTCGCTAAGTGAGTGAAGAGGTCTACAACCACGCTACTGGCAAACGGAAGTGTGCTATCGCCCAAGTCAAGCTTTCACCGGGCAATGGGCTAATAATAATCAACGGGAAGCCGTTCGATGAAATTTTCACCCGTCTTGAGCACCAGCGGACTATTGAACAGCCTCTGACTGCTACTGAAAGCCGCAACAAGTTCAACATCCAGATCAAGGTAATCGGCGGCGGCGTCAGCGGTCAGGCGGGAGCCATCCGTCATGGGATCAGCCGCGCTTTGGTTGCTGTCAACGACCAGTTCAAGCCACTCCTCCGTAAAGAAGGTCTGCTCACCCGCGACCCGCGTATCAAGGAACGCAAGAAGTACGGCCTAAAACGTGCCCGCAAAGCACCGCAGTACACCAAGCGTTAGTTCAGCAGGGGTCTACTTCTTCCTGCCGAAGGTGTAAGAGCAGGCAAGCACCATCGCCACGGCAAATCCAGCCACAATAACTAGCTCTGCCTCTACCGGCACCAGAGTGGTAAAGCCTGCGAACACTGCCCATCTCAGCGCGTCCACTCCGTAAGTAAATGGATTAATGTAGCTTATTACCCTGAGCCACTCCGGCGCTCCGCTTAGCGGGAAGAGCGCACCGCTTAAGAAAAACATCGGCTGGATGGCAAAGCCCATAATCAGGTTAAATCCCTCCATGCTCCCCATTAACGAGGCAATCAGCAGGCCGGTACTCGTAAGGCCGATCGCAATTACCACCATCAACATAATCACCAGCGGCAGTCTTGCCAATGATAGTTCCACCCCTACCAGCGGCGCCAGCGGCAGGAGTATCAACGCTTGAATCAAGGCCGCTGTAGCCCCACCCATTGCTTTTCCCAGTACAATCGACCACCGCGCTACCGGAGCTACTAAAATCTCCTTGAGAAATCCGAACTCCCTGTCCCAGATTACCGATATCCCGGAGAAGACTGATGTGAAAAGGATTGTCATTCCGATTATGCCCGGATAAAGAAACGATTGGTAATTGCCACCTACCGGTATCCGCACCATTTGAAGACCACCACCCAACACCACCAGCCACAGCAGAGGTGCCGCCAGAGAAGAGGCAATTCGTGACTTCTCCCTCGCAAACCTTATCAATTCACGGCGCCAGATACCGTAAATTTTGCGCAGTTCTCTCACCGGTGCGTCCTCCTTATCCATGCCCTGGCAAAATGCATCGAGTCAGCATCCTCGGACCTCATGTCACGACCGGTGTAATGCAGGAAAACATCGTTCAACGTTGGACGATGAATCGAAATCGAATCGATTGCTATACCCACCTGCCTTGCTAACTCCACCACCTGAGGTACGAACCGTTCCCCATCGATAACATTCAAGCGCACCAGACCACCATCGGCCCTGACGTTGGATGCACCGGTGAGCGCGGTCAGTTTTTCACCAAGTATTTGCGGTAACGTACATTGTACCGTTATCACATCGCCATGAAGAGAATTCTTCAGGTTTGCCGGTGTATCGACCACCTGCACCCTGCCGTGGTCAATGATAGCTACCCGCTGGCTCAACCGTTCCGCCTCTTCCATATAATGAGTTGTCAGGACAATAGTCATATCGCCGCGCTTGACCAGTCCCTCGATATATTGCCAGATGTGCTCTCTGGTCTGAGGGTCCAGACCAAGAGTCGGCTCGTCCAGAAAAAGCACCCTGGGCCAGTGCATCAGACCGCGGGCCAACTCCAGCCGGCGTTTCATACCGCCAGAATAAGTCCTGACCAGTGAGCGTGCCCGGTCGGACAGACCGACCAGCTCCAGCACCTCACCGATTCGCTTTCTTACGTCATCCCTTCTCATGTCATAAAGACAGCCGTGAAGTTCCAGATTTTCCCATGCTGTAAGACGATCATCCAGGCTTGGGTCCTGAAAGACTATGCCGATACTACGCCGGACCATATCTGGTTGACGAGCGATGTCAAAACCGTTAACCGAAGCCGCGCCAGAGCTAGGCATCGCGATAGTGCAGAGCATGGAAATGGTAGTGGTTTTACCTGCCCCGTTGGGACCGAGCAGGCCGAAGACCTCACCATACCCAATAGAAAGGTTTAGTTGGTCAACCGCCACCAAAGACCCGTACCTCTTGGTCAGGTCTCTTGTTTCGATAGCAACAACACCGGAAGTCATGGACAATTCCATCCGTAACAAATCAACTGGGGATTACAGCAAGAACCGGACAATTGTCATGGAAGCATTCAATGTCGCCCAGCAAAGACGACCGCGACAATCACCGTAACTAGAAGCAAACCACTAACTCCAATCAACACCCATCCCCAAGGCGGCACACCTTCGTCAATCACCGGCATGACTACTACTAATGGAGTCGGATCCGGTTGTATGATGATGATTTCCGCTTCCTGCTTGGGCTCCGGCTGGTAAACCGTGGTAAATATGAAAACAGGACTCTTCTCGCTAGGCGCTGGCTTGGTCGCCCATACCTGCCAGAAGTATGTGGTACCGTATTCAAGAGTTCCGGTGTAGGTGAAAACAGTGCCGTTCACCGGGCTGTTTACCAACGGCTCGTCGAATGATGGCTCTTTGCCAAGGACAAAATGATATTCGGTAGCGTCCGACACCGATGACCAGCTGAAGGCCGCTTCTTCAACCCTCTGATCCAGAGCACCGACTGCTGGAAACACCGCGCGTGGCCCAGCATAATTGGCGCCTACGGGAAGCCGTGGTTGGAGCGTCATCTTCTGCACCGGGGACCACACAGTCCGTATCTCCTGTCCTGAAGATACACGCCGGACACGAACACGAGCATAATATGTTTTCCCTGACATTAATGTCCCAGTTCCAATTAGCCAGCTGGGACGCTCGGGGTTTGCCGGCACGAAGAATGGCGGACCCGGAGGAGCCCAGGGTGCTGAAGCTACCACGTCCGAAAAGTCCGGTGTAGCCGATATCTGCGCTTCGTACTCAGACGATGTCCTGACTGTATCCCATCCCAAACCAAACGGAACATTGTACCCATTAGGAGCAATCGGGATGACAGCCGTATCTGTTTTCTCATCAAGCTTCGGAGCAATGATAACCGTAGAGTCCAGAGTCATTGAATCATTAAATGCCAGCAACCGGTTGGCGGCCGATGTATCAACAGCCCAAATAACCACATTCGGTGAAGTACTGGAAATCTTCAATGCCGAAGGCTCTGAAGCGAAAGCTGCCCCGACTGGGAGGCCACTGGTCAGATAGTCCCACGACTGACGGGCTTCTTTAGCCATAGGCACTCTCGGATACAGTGTCCTCTCAACCACCCAGCCACCGATGAGAGACATTGGGCAATACAGCGCTGGACCGAATTGTGTAGCTTCAGAGGTAACAACAATGCCAAAACGTGGACCCACTCGGTCTGATATAACTTCGGCGTTCCAATCCCCACTAACACCTATATACCACCGATAGAGTTGACCACCCGGACTGTCATCAGCCACGTAAATACACCGCGTCTCCCGGAAGGCCGGATCAATGGCTACGTGCTGATTACCTACGGTAGGTAATTCCGGAGTAACCTGGAAACTACTGCCTCCATCCAGGGAGTAAGTCACCCGGCTTCCCAGTGAGCCGCCGACAACAACGGTATCGCCCTGCACTGAAATAGTATGGCCAGTGGTGATACCCGTAAAGACTGGGGAACCCCAGACCCACATGCCCCCATAAGCACCGATACTACCTTTACTAATCCTTCCATCGTTCTGGAGCACGTAGGCACTGTAAGCATTCACCAGCGCCATATCTTGAACGTTCAACCTTGACTGGGTGTCCTGCCACGTCTGCCCACCATCCTGAGACCTCTGCACTCTCCTACCGCCAACATCTGCCCAAAATACAATCGAACCATCCGGTAATTTAGGAACCAACCTGACAATCGGCTGGTTGATAGTGCTAGAGGTACATCGCACCCGCTCCCAGACATTACCCAGCGGCACACTTTTCGTCCGCCAGATGCTCTCTAAATTGATGCCAAGGTTCCAACTGGTAACATACGCCGAACCCCCGTCAGGAGATACCGCAAAATCGTTTAGACCGCTAATGGTGGTATCAATGTAGCCCACCTGGTTCCATGTAAGGCCGTCATCAATACTGATGGACAAAGCCGATTCATCGTTAGCAGTCCCGGTCGTCCAGTTTGCCGCAACGTACCATGCCGCAGCACTATCGATAGCAGGCGTCGAGAAACTCCCAGCGTAGACCTTGCTTCCATCCGATGTCCATCTGACTACAGCACGGGTCTGAGTTGAGCCGAAGCCACCGGATGGATATTTATACGGCACCGTCCAGACAGTACCGCCTGAAGGTGATGGACGGGCGCAGTAATATACTGGTACTGTGCCCTCAAGCGAAGCCCCACTTACGGGGCTGCACATTAATTCGATGCTCCAATAACTCCCGTTGCCTGCTAGCGAATATGGCCTCGGTTCCGGAAAGTTGAGTTTGTACACTGTATAGTTGTCCACATAATAAACGTTAGCCTGTCCAGTCGCATTATTGTCATCAAAACAGATGTACGCACGCCGGCTATAATCATTCTGCCCGTAGTAATCATTTGGAAGCACAATGTCCGAAGTTATCAACTGCGTCCAATTCGGCCCTACAGCCACACCGGTGATGTCAACCGGCCATCCAGACGTCACCGCTGCATTCCACCTGGATGTATTAGCAGAGAAATCACGGATACCGATGTTCAGAAAAGTGTCAGTTGCATTGGAGCCGACTGCAACCAGAGCCTGGTCACTGGCGTAATTCGGCGAAAGTCTGAGGCGGCTGAAACCCTGAGCCGGCGCCAGCTGGTCTTTCCATGCACCGATACCGAGAGGAAGAAGCTGTAGAAGCAGGATTCTGCCCGGCCCCGGGGTACTGTCCCGAGTACAAATAACTATGTCACGAGCATATCCGCCGGCAGCCAGGTAGTTCGATGATATTTCAATTCCGGAAATCTGTTCATTCGCGCCAAGCGGCGGCACCAAGTCTTCAAGTCTGGCAGTCGCCCAGTTTACACCTCCATCTATCGAGTAATAGACCCGTTTCCGGTTATTAGTGACAGCGACAACAATATCACTATCATCCGGAGCTACGGCGACCATGTAGGCAGGAAGTACAGCCCCAACTGTTGTTAGAGGATCCCCTGTAGTCAGCCAGCTTGATCCACCGTCGGTTGATTTAAGCAGACGGCTGTTGGGAATATCGGTTAGATAAATGGTAATATTGCCATCAACGTCGGTATAGAGCGCAAACTGATTAGCTTCGGACGGAGAAATCACTGTGAACGGGTCTTTCCCCGGGGTCTCCAGGGTACCCCACTCAAGCAGACCGACTACGGCTGACACAGGGACAGGCACCGGCGACGGCATGAGCCCGAACGCTACGGTAATTACCAAGCCGACTGCCAAAAATGCCCGGACAGGTTTAGATAGATTCATAACTATGAACCAGTCGGGGTTCTATTACCACCTTATGCCGTCATGCGTTAGTAAGCCAATTGCGGTCATTATACAAAAAAATACGCTAGTCCAGTATCACTAACAAGGTTGAAAGACCCCTAATGGGATTGTTGCCACGAAGGGAGCTCTGGCTAAAGGTCCCGTTACTCAGAATATATAATCGAAGAGCGAGACCATATGACCTCGTTCTTCTACATTGGATTAAGTTGACCGTGCCTACGGGAAGCAACCAAGCTGGCAATTGCTAATTTTAATCTTAAGCCGGTTACAGGCATCACCAACTTGCTTCGGAGCTACATTCAGGTCTCTGGCGATGCGGAAAGCCACTGCACACGGTAGCTTCCCACCCACCAGCGATTTCTGAATCTCAGCATCAAGTTTTAGGGGTTCTTCTGCCATATCTATTCCCCATCTCATTAATCGTCATTAACCGGTGTCAATCGGCCCGCTAGTCTATCTTCTTAAACTGTTTCTTAGACGCGCCGCAGACCGGACACTTCTCAGGGGCTTCTCCTTCGACCGTCATGCCGCACACCTGACAGACATGGTACAACTGATCAGGCAACACCCTTCCTTTCTGAACTGCATCGAGTGCCTTTGCATAAAGAGCGTGGTGGACTTGTTCGACTTTGTTTGCCAGGTCAAAACTGTTCCTGGCCGCCTGATTACCTTCAGCATCAGCACGCTTGATAAACTCCGGATACATCTTAGTGAACTCGTAGCTTTCACCCTCAATGGCCGCCTGGAGATTCTCCCTGGTGCTCTTGACACCTCCAAGCACGCGCAGGTGCGCCCGGGCATGCACCGTTTCGGCATCCGCCGCCGCCCGGAAAAGCCGCGCCACCTGCCTCAACCCCTCTTCTTCGGCCTTGGCCGCGAAGAAAAGGTATTTGCGGTTCGCCTGACTCTCTCCCGCAAACGCCGCCTTAAGATTATCCGTACTGCTCGACATATGTCTCCTTTCTTACCATCTCTTGCAGATTATAAAACATGGTTCAAGAGGAATAATTCCTCCTAAAGCCCAGAGCACACTTACATAGTACGACCCACCGATTCGGCCACCTGTCGCAGTTCTTTCATCAGCCGGGCGAAATCAGAAGGGCTTAGCGACTGCAACCCGTCTACCAGCGCTTCCTTTGGATTAGGATGCACCTCGATCAGTAGACCATCAGCACCGGCAGCAATTGCCGCTCTGGCTACCGCCGGCACCAGCGCAAAATGCCCTGCGGCATGACTAGGGTCCACAATTACCGGCAGGTGACTTGATTTCTTTATCACAGGTATTGAGGTTATGTCAAGAGAGAAGCGGGCCGTAGTCTCAAAGGTCCGTATGCCGCGCTCACACAGGATAACCTGATGATTGCCCTCCGCAAGAAGATAATCCGCCGCTGTCAACCACTCGGCCACTGTAGCCGAAAACCCGCGTTTCAACACCACGGGACAGCCTTTCATCCCGATTTCCGTAAGCAGAGTAAAGTTCTGCATATTACGAGCGCCAACCTGCAACAAATCGACGTACTTCGAGACAAGCTGTACATCGTGGGTATCCACCACCTCGGTCACCACCGGCAGTTTAAACCGTTCCCTCACTTTGGCCAGCAGTTCAAGCCCGGCTTTTTGCAAGCCCTGGAAGGCAAAAGGCGAGGTCCGCGGTTTATAGGCACCACCACGGAGGACTGCACCTCCTGCCTCTTTCACAATTTTAGCCGCTTCGACCATCTGCTCCTCGTTCTCAACTGCACACGGCCCGGCCATGACCACCACCTTTTTACCCCCGATTTCAACATCACCAACTGTGACGATACTATCCTGCGACCGGAATTCCCGCGAGGCCAGTTTATACGGCTTCATGATACGGGCGACACCCTCGACACCTGGCAAAACGGCGAAGATATCCGTTGGGATTTGCCCGGTATTACCACCGAGGATAGCAATAACTACCTTGTCGGTGCCGAGATTCAACTGCACACCCAGCCCCAGCGACTTGGCCCGCTGCTTGACGGCATCAATCTCTTCTGCCGTCACTCCCTTTCTCATCTCAACAATCATCTGAGTACCTCAAGTCCGTCAGACTGTCTTTCTAATAATGACTGGCCGCAAGTTAGCCAGCAACTGCTTAAGGGTCTTCAGGTTTAACACATCCTCCCTATTGTAATCCAAGAGCACCCGCAATGCCGCATAATCATGATGATTCCGGTAGCGCCACCATAATCTTACTGCCTCCCGGCCATCCATATCCGACCTGATACGGCAGATCCCGAGCTGACGCTCCACCGCCTTCAACCCACCACACAAATTTCGGCCCCGGCATTCGTACCTCAAATCACGATGCCTGAAATCGCTTCTCACGTCAATTCCGTAATGCCGCTTCAGAAACGGGAGGTCAAAGTCACTACCACCAAAGGTATAAACGACCTGAGCACCCTTTAGCAACTGCAGAATCCGGTGCGCCGAGATGTCCGGGCTAACAAGCTGCTCCAGTTCTCGATTACGGCTACCGCCACGAGAGACGCCTACTACCGTTACGTAGTCATAATCAAGGGAAAGCCCGGTAGTTTCAATGTCAAGGTAAGCTTCGTTTATCGGCTCGCCCACAAGGGCACCTTTCCAGCCTTACTCTAATCTGGATAGACGCTTCTTAAGATAGGCAATACGATCAACCAGCGAAGGGTCTACCCCGTTTAACATTGCTAAATAGTAGCTGACCCAATCACCAAGGTAGATAAGACTCATCATTTGACTCAAGCGGTCGTCCCCCTGACTTTCCACCATTTCATGTTTCACACCTGCCCGCCGCAAGATATCGGCCGTCACCCAGTACCGCCGCTTGAGCCGCTCATCAAGTAGCGGTGACCCAAGCATAATCACGTGAGCATCCCGCCTGATCAAGTCTGGACATCGGTAGCCTTCAATAGCATTATGGTTCAACTCGGGGAAGACCTCATAAAAAGACCAGCTTTTAGAGTTCTCATTAACCTGTGTCTTCCAGCGCTGGGCTACTGCTGTAAGAAAACCAGCCCCGTATACTACTACCAGCCTGTTGTGCAGTCGCCCGGCCATCATTTTAGCCGGATTGGTAGCTGTCACCGCCTCTGTCCCATACACTGCCGCAAGTCTATCAAGCAACTTCACCACTGCACCCAGTCGGGCATCCCCATTTGCTATCAGACCGAGCCGTTGCAGTATAACGAGTAACGGTACAAAGCTCCAGGCCAGCGCTGCTCTTGGCGGCGCTTCATAATCAATCCGAAACACAGGCACACCATTCCGCTCCGCCACCTCAGCCAAGTCTCCGCCAGAAGTTATCACCAGCTTCGGACATTTAAGCTTAAGCGCCTCATTAAAACTAGAAAGCGTTTCCTCTGTCATCCCCGAATAACTCGAAGCTATCATCAGCGTCCGGTCGCCGATGCTAGCTGGTAGGCTGTAGTCCCTTGATACTGTAACCGATGCCCTTACCGGCGATATCAGACCACTCACAAGGTCAGCCCCTATCGCCGACCCTCCCATCCCTAGCACCACAACGCGATTCACCCGGTGGAATTTCGTAGGCAGATTGAATTGATTTGCCCGCCGCCAGGAGCGCCGGCATTGAGATGGAAAACCGGACAGGTGCCCACCCATACCCCCCGGATCGAGCTTCTCATAAGTGCTGTATCGATCCAGGCTAAGGGCCATTTCTACTCCCTTCGCAGTCCGTCCGCAAGAGGCTTCTTGCCGATTCCAAGAAGTTCCCTGCCTGCTGCCAGATAGCTCTTCACCCTGTCCGGACTATTCGCCTCAGCATAGACGCGTATAAGTGGCTCAGTGCCGGAAAAACGCAGGAGAAGCCACGAGCCATCATCTAGAATGAACCGGTACCCATCGCTGGTATCCAGTCTGGCAACCGGCCTGCCAGCAATCTCGCCCGGACACGACTTCTCCATGCAGGTAATAAACAGCCGGCGGTCTTCCCAGGAAAGTGGAAAATCCTCGCGTTCGTAATAGTGCGGCCCGACCATACTGTAAAGCCATTGCAAAAGCTGTGACGGCGTTTTCCCCGTCTTCACCATGAAATCTAAGAAATACAGGCCAGCCACGAAGCTATCGCGCTCTGGAACATGTCTGTGAAAACCGTAACCTCCACTCTCTTCACCTCCAATCGAAGCACCCTCCCTCAACATCACCGGCGCTACGTACTTGAAGCCGACCGGAGTTTCGAAGACCTTGACACCGTACAATTCGCCAAGCTTATTAAGCATGGCGCTGGAGGTCACTGTTTTAACGATCGGCCCCCGGTCACGACGTACCTCCAGAACGTATAACGCCAGTAAAGCGAACACCTGAAGCTGGTTAAGAAAAACGCCGTTCTCATCCACGATGCCGATGCGGTCAGCATCCCCATCGGTAGCCAACCCCACGCTGGCCTTACGCTCAATTACCAGCCGGCATAGTTTGCCAAGGTGCCGAGCTATTGGCTCAGGATTGATTCCAGGAAAGGACGGATTGCGCTCCCCGTTAACTTCCTCCAATTGGACATCACCACCCTGAAGGAACCGGTGGAAATAGCCGGCGCCAGCACCGTACATCGCGTCATAGACAATTTTGAGACCCGACCGCCGTATACCTTCCAGATCAACCAGCCGGCTGACGTCTGCGAAGTAAGCCGGATCAGCATCGTATTCCGTAATCAGCCCTTTGTTAAATGCGTCCCCGGCAGACGCAACCTGCGGTTTAGACGATGCAACAATTACGGCCACATTTCTTTCCAGCGCTTCGATTATCTCGGTCGGAGCACTCGCTCCATCCTGCGATTTGTACTTGAAACCATTGTATCTGGCAGGATTATGCGAAGCGGTAATAATGATACCACCCGCCGCCTTCGTCGCAAGGACTGCGTGACTGACCACCGGTGTTGGCGTCGGATGTGTACAAAGCAGAGCTTTAATACCGTTTCTTGCCAGCACCTCAGCGGCCGCTAAAGCAAAGTCTTCTGAAGCAAACCTTGTGTCATAACCTGCGACGACACCGCGTTCCGCTGTTCCACTCTGGAGCACTAAATCAGCCACAGCCTGAGCGCAAACGCGCACGTTATCGAAGGTAAAGTCTTCAGCAATAACAGCGCGCCATCCATCGGTCCCGAACTTGATACCGCTCACTGGAGCAACCTTGCTTCTTTACTCAAAATTCTTGCCTTATCAGTCTTCTCCCAGGGTAACCTGACGTCATCCCTCCCGAAGTGGCCATAGGCCGCCACCGGCAGGTAAATCGGCCGACGCAGGTCCAGGCTCCTGATGATTGCCTCCGGACGGAAATCAAAGTGCTTTTCAATCAGCTTCATAATGAGTTCATCGGGCACCTTACCGGTGCCAAAGGTCTCAATAGAAAGAGACAATGGCTGCGCCCGCCCGATGGCATAGGCTACCTGGAGCTCCAGACGTTCTGCCAAGCCCGCCGCTACCACATTCTTGGCAACATACCGGGCATAATAGGCGGCAGACCGGTCAACCTTGGTCGGGTCCTTCCCTGAGAATGCACCACCACCATGACGGCAAGCCCCACCATATGTGTCCACTAGTATCTTACGCCCGGTAAATCCCGTATCTCCCACCGGGCCGCCAACCTCAAACCGGCCGCTGGTGTTGACCATGAATCTCGTCTTGCTGTCCACCAGCTTCTTAGGCAACACCTCATCGACAACATGTTTAATCAGGTCCCGCTGGATAGCTTCCTGAGTAACATCCGGGTCATGTTGGGCCGCCAGGATAACGCAATCAATTCGCTTCGGCACACCGCGCTCATACTCAACGGTGACCTGTGACTTCCCGTCAGGCCGCAGGTACGGCAATATTCCCTTCTTCCTCACTTCGGCAATACGCTGGCACAACCGATGAGCATAATAGATAGGCATCGGCATCAACTGGACAGTCTCATTGCAGGCAAAACCAACCATCATCCCTTGGTCGCCAGCACCGGTCCTATCCAGTACATCAACTACACCTTTCTTGGCTCTGACCTCGGCGGCCTTATCAACGGCCCGGGCAATGTCCGGTGATTGCCCGTGAATCATGTTGACCACGCCGCAGGTATTAGCCTCGAAACCGTACTCGGTCTTGGTATAGCCGACATCTCGGACAACTTCGCGTACCACCCGATTAACATCAACATAGGTCCTGGTAGTGATTTCACCCATCACCATGACCAACCCCACCGTGACCGCCACTTCACAGGCAACCCGGGCTTCAGGGTCATCCTTAATTATCGCGTCAAGAACCGCGTCGGATATCCGGTCGCAAAGTTTGTCCGGATGGCCCTCGGTTACCGATTCCGAAGTGAAGAGATACCGCAGGGACGATGAAAAACTGTTGGTCATACCTTTTCCTTTCCTATGTCCCTTCCACCCAACTCCTCAGATAGCTCTCCTGCTCTTGACTAAGAGTATCAATGGTGACACCCATAGACTTGAGTTTCAGCCGCCCGATTTCCTGGTCAATGTGCCCCGGTACCGGATAAACATCCGGTTTCAGCTTTCCACCGCTCTTAACTAAGTACTCCAAACATAATGCCTGATTAGCAAAGCTCATATCCATGACACTGGCTGGATGCCCCTCCGCCGCGGCCAAATTAATCAAACGCCCCTCACCCAGCAGGTAGAGACATCGACCATCCCGAAGCCGGTACTCTTCAACAAAAGGCCGTATCTGACGTTTCGATTCTGTCTGCTTACTCAAGGCAGGAATATTTATCTCAACATTAAAGTGGCCAGTATTGGCCAGGATTGCTCCATCTCTCATAAGTCTGAAGTGCGGCGCATCAAGGACATTCACATCGCCGGTGACCGTGATGAAAATATCGCCAACCCTAGCCGCTTTTAACAGCGGCATCACCTCGTAACCGTCCATTACCGCTTCCAGTGCGGCAATCGGGTTAACCTCAGTCACAACTACGTGTGCACCGAGCCCCTGCGCCCTACGGGCGATGCCGCGGCCACACCAACCATATCCGCAGATGACCACCCTTTTACCCGCCCACAGAATGTTAGTGGCGCGGGTAATGCCATCAATGGTACTCTGACCGGTACCGTAGCGGTTGTCAAAAAAATGCTTGGTCTGCGCATCATTAACAGCAATGATAGAATAGGCCAGCGCTCCGTCACGGGCCATGTTCCTCAGCCGAATAACGCCGGTAGTCGTTTCTTCAGTCCCACCCCGGACGTTCCTTAGAAGCTCACGCCGCTCGGTGTGGAGAATGCTCACCAGGTCGGCGCCATCATCCATAGTGTACTGTGGTCTCATGGCCAGCACCGACATTATGTGGCGGTAGTACGTCTTATTGTCCTCACCTTTAATAGCAAAGACCGGAATGCCATCGGCTACCAGAGCCGCAGCCACATCATCCTGGGTAGAAAGAGGGTTAGATGCACATACCGAGACCGTCACCCCACCGGCAACCAGCGTTGTTACGAGATTGGCAGTCTCAGTGGTCACATGAAGACAGGCACCAAGACGGATTCCATCAAGCGGCTTCTCCCGCTCAAAACGCTTACGAATTAGCTTAAGGACGGGCATCTCTCGGGCTGCCCACTCAATTCTCAGCGCCCCCGACTTGGCCAGCGACCGGTCTTTAATGTCCCAGCTTTTTACTGCCATACTTCCTCCACAATCATATCGGCAAGTTCACCCGGCGGGTGTGATGTATCCACTACGATATGGTTGGTCTTGCTAAACTCGGCTATTGTATCAAAATCCGCCTTTTGCGCGCCAAGAATCTCCAAGCGCCCGTCAGAAGCTGACGTCCCCTTGACTGCCCGTCCCCGAAGACGCTCCGTTATGATTGCTTCATCAAGCACACATTCGACCACCACAAAGCGCGCCCCAGCCTTGACCGCGACCTCTGCTGCCCGCAGGCGCTCATCCCGCTTCTTAAATGACGCATCCAGTATGACCGACTGGCCCTGCGCCAGAAGCCGTGACGCCTCTGCATACAGAGTGTCGTAGGTCTTTTTGGTAAAGTCTGCCGAGTAAATACCGCTCTCAAAGCCCTCATAACGCCGCTCTGTGGGCTGTATCCCGGCAATCCGCTTCCGTACCACATCAGATGAAATAACCACCGCTCCGGTCTTTCGCCCAACCGCCTCGGCCAAGGTTGTCTTACCTGTCCCCATAAGACCGGAGACGATTAGCAAGGCTGGCCTTGTCACAGTGTACCTTCTAGCCAGTGAAAAGTAGCTGCGGGCGACTCCCAGCGTTTTCTCTTTCTCATCGCCGGCAATATACGGGTCATCCAGTTTGAAGCTTTCAACCTTGCCGCGAACGTAGGCACGGTAACACTTATAAAAAGGCAGTAGCTGCCGGATAGCGATGTCTTGGCTAGCATTAATATAAGCATCCACGAACTCACGGGAAAGGTCACCACGGTCATAACGGTCGAGATCCATTGCCAGGAAAGCGATTTCCGAAGCCACGTCGCAGTAGCGAAAGCGATCGTTGAATTCGATGCAGTCGTATATCTGAATACCATCAGTAAAGCATATGTGGGCGGCATGGAGGTCACCATGGCAGTCCCGTATCCTTCTCCGGCGAATACGTTCCCTGAACAATGCCGCCTTTGATGCCAGAAAGTCTTCGGTGAAAGCCTTAATGCGATTGTAATCAGCCGCATCTATAGAAATGCCTAGGTACTTAATAGTCTGAGAGAAATTTTCATCAGTATTGACTTTGATAGCCTTTAAACTGGCGAAGACGCTAATCTCAGGACTGGTCCCGGCTTTCTCATGAAATCGCACCAGTTTTTCTGACAGACTATTGACCATCCTCGCCGTAACGTGACCAGATGGCAGTAGCACGTTCATCATCCGCTCTGGCGGCAGACGGCGCATCTTAACTGCGTACTCCACAACTGCCCCCCCCTCTCCCAGCGAAAAACCACCATCAGAGACCGCTATCGGCGCTACTGCCAAATAGACATCTGGGGCCAGACGGCGGTTCAACTCGAGCTCCCGCTCGCAGAAGAACCGGCGCTTCTCCAGTGTGGTGTAGTCAAGATATCCTAGATTCACCGGTTTCTTAACCTTATACACATAGTCGCCGGCCAGAAAGACAAACGACATTTGTGTCTGGACAAGTTCCACCCTATCTACAGAATGCGGATAAAAAGACGGCACAAGCATTGCCATAACGAATCCCGGATATTTCGCCACCGCTGTCTCCTAAACCAGCAGTTTTGGCCGGCAACCGGCGCAAAAGTTAGCACTCTTAAAATCAGTATCTGCCAGGCAGTTCGAAAAACGCATCACACACCCATCATCTGGACAATGTCCGAGACCGAAGGTATGCCCTATCTCATGGACGGCCTCTTTCAAAGCACGGTCACGGAATAACTGATCATCCGCCGGCAAGCCGTAAAACTCCTGCCGCAGGCGGCAAAGTGAAATGACAGCGGTACCAAGCCGGGCATCCGCCTGTCCGAAGACAAAGTTCAGGCCAGGTGCGTAAAGGTCAACCTCAGCAACGCCAAGCACTTTGGCCCCCCGTTCCAAATTTGAGACAGCCAACTTCGCCAGTATCCCCCCGGCAAGATACTGCCCCCGTCCTTGATCACAGGCGTCGTCGATAGCCACCAACGGTAGTCCTTCTACAACTTTAGCCCCGAAGACCTTGTCCAGAGAAACCACCAACCACTCTTTCCCATGGAGACTGTCCACTCCAACGGCACACAACACTAGCATCGTGCCGCCACATTAAGCTTTGCTCCACCCAGCCAAACCACCACATCGCCAAGTATCCTATGCCAACTAGCCCGGTCAAGCACAATCACGCTAACATCAGCACGGCTCTTAAGCCGGCTGGCAAATGGTGACACAGCCAACATCACTGTCGCCAGCACCTTCTTTCCGGATCCCAGTGATTCCAATACCGCCTGACGAAAACGCGGTGATAGAAGCTCCATCTTACCGATTTCATCGATAACCACGACCTCATGACGGGCGATAGCGTCCCGGATGGCTAACACGCCGACCTCTTCCAACGCCGCAAGATCGACGCCGTAGCGACCAACTCGGTATGGGCCACGGATATTTACATGGGACAAGACCGCACTGCGGCCACCAAGTGTCACAATACGGAAACCCCGCCTCTCACTGTCTTCTCTGATTTCCTCAGTGTAGAAGCCGCCGGCATCCGCGCGTGACCACTCAACTACCGTGCGTACAAGCGTGGTCTTGCCGCAACCCGGTTTTCCCGTAATAAGAAGGGCCCTCGCCTCAGGAATCAAGGCCGAGCCCGGGAGGTTTTAGCCCTGGCCCTGGCCTCCAGCTTCTGACGGGCCCTGCGATGCTTCCTGAGTGCTACCTTCTTTCGCTTATTCATGATAATCAACCTGTACTCACGCCCCCCTAGGGACGAATGCAATATAATCGTCCCACGGTACAGAGCGGCTATTTCTAACGCGTTTTAGAATACCCCTGGATAAAGCGGGCTATCGACCGGTCGTAAGTGCGTTCAACTTCCGGTGAGAAAAAACAACCGGGCAGCTCACCTGCCTCACGGTGATAAACAACGCACTCACAACATTTGCCTTTACGCTCGCATGGTTCATAGGTACAGGTGCATTCCACTTTATTGTTGACAATCCGGCACTCCATATGATGATTCCACTCGCTCGCGCCTAGAGGCGCTGTCTTAATGACTCCGATAGCTTAGTGAGGAGGTTAAGGGCGTGGTCAGCAGCTTCCGACGACAATGAAGCCAAACCGCATGAAGGCGTGATTAGAGACTGCTCTTGCACCGTATGATATGAAATCCCATCGCGTGTGAACGGCGCCATCGCCTCACCAAGCCGGTCACCAAGGCTGGCCACCGTCTCTTTAGCCAGCGTTTCCTCGTCATTCGGCACAATACCCCAGGCAATGGTACCGCCGCGCTGAAGAAAAGCCCTAACATCATCTGGATAGAGACTCAACGACTGGGAATAGTTATAGGCATCAAAGCTGACGATGTCAGTCGGCAGTCCGAGCATGAGCGACCAGTCGGTACTGCCACAGCAGTGAACGCCGCTGATGCCCTCAATACCACACAGCACCTCGCCGATAAGACTGACTACCTTTTCCGGCGGAATTGATACGAAAGCCGACCCCAGCGATGTCAGGTACGGCTCATCGACGAAGATAATGGTGTTCTCTGTCATGGTGCGCAGGAGTTTTTCTTGCCACGTCGCCTTCAGTCTCAGGAACCTGGCTACCGTATCGCCAAGCGTCTCATCGTAAATGATGCCTCTTTGCCGGCGGTCGGTTGCCACCAGCCCCCAGCTTATCGGTCCAGTCACCTGCCCTTTGACAAACTGGTAACGCTCGTCCTTACAGTTTACGAAGGCACGAAGCCCGGCGGCGTAGTCCTGACTAATAGCGAAGTCGTCCGGATAATTCTCAAGATAAGCCACGTAGACCTTCTCCAGCTTGCTCTCGAAATCATCCGATTTCTCTGCATAGATATGGTCATCCTCAACCACCACCCCGGGGAAGCCCTCGCTGAACTGGAGATACATGTTCTCCTTAGGCGAACGCTTCGGCAACTGAGGCCAGAAGGGAACGTCCTTCAAATGCCTGAAGATGCGCCGACAAGCGGCACCGGCATCAGTATCAGGCAGAGTGCCGATGCCCGTAGCCAGACAACTAAACTTGACCTTGTTTGCCATATTAATTAGCTAACGTATTTACTGATGAGAAGGCTCAGGTCCTTCCTCGCTGACTTCGACATTTTATACGATTCGGTAATGATAGCTGTTTTAAGCGCCTCCCGGCACTCACATCCACGGTCGCCAGGCACATTTCCCACTGCTTTCTTGATGATCTGCTTGGCAGTACTGATGTTGCCGTGCATCACCGTCACTACCAAATCAGCCCTAACCGGCTCAAAAGTGCCCTTCTGACGCCAGCTATCGTAATCGCTGACACAAGCAATTGAGGCATAGCACATCTCGGCCTCACGTGCCAGCTTGGCTTCAGGCAGCATCGTCATATTGATAATATCACCGCCCCATGCTTTGTACAGGCGCGACTCGGCCACGGTTGAAAAGGCCGGCCCTTCCATGACAATGCAAGTGCCGCCCATATGCACCTTCGCTCCCAGATTTTTAGCGCCATCGTAAAGGACCTTGCTCAGCATCGGACAGAACGGCTCTGAAAAAGGAATGTGCGCTACCAACCCATTGCCGAAAAAAGTGTTGATACGGCTACGGGTACGGTCAATCAACTGGTCCGGTATTACCAGATCTCCCGGCTTCACTGTATCCTTGAGACTCCCACAGGAATTAATTGCGATAATCTGCTCCACACCAAGGGATTTGAGGGCGTAAATATTGGCGCGATACGGGACTTCCGAGGGAAGCAAGACATGACCCCGGCCGTGCCTCGGTAAAAACGCAATGTTGTGACCATCAAGCTCCCCGATAACTATAACATCACTTGGGTCGCCAAACGGCGTCTTCGGCCGGACTTCCTGAAACGACTTCATGCCTTCAATCTGATACAGTCCGGTGCCGCCGATTACTCCAATTCTCGCTCCAGGCATCAGTTGCGCTCCTTGAACAATTTCAATATTTTACGCCGGTTCGGCCCGGCTATGACTCCCCGCTCAGTAATAATAGCAGTGACATATTCGGCAGGGGTAACGTCAAAGGCCGGATTACGCGCTGGAATGCCGCGCGGCGCTAGCCTCTTGCCGCCAAGATGCGTGACCTCCTGCTCTGACCTTTCTTCGATAGGAATATCATCGCCCGAATTCATGGATACGTCAATAGTAGACAACGGCGCCGCTACGTAAAAAGGCACCCCGTTCTCCCTGGCAAGCACTGCCATAGGATAAGTGCCGATCTTATTGGCGAAATCACCGTTGGCGGTTACCCGATCAGCACCCACGACAACGCAATCAATAGCACCCTGCCTCAGAAAATGACCCGCCATCGAATCAGTGATAAGCGTTACCGGTATTCCCTCCTGCTTCAGTTCCCATGTCGTCAATCGCGCTCCTTGCAGGAGCGGCCGCGTCTCGTTTGCCATCACCGTAACCTTTTTACCTTGTCTAACTGCTCCAATGATAACGCCCAGCGCTGTCCCGATTCCGGCCGCCGCTAGGGGGCCTGCGTTACAGTGTGTCAGCACCATCGCCTTGTCTGGAATCAGGGTGGCTCCGAACTTGCCCAGACGCTCCGTGGCGGCTACTTGCTCGGTATGAATCTTCCTGGCTTCAGCAACCAGCGCCGTCTTAACCTCGCCGATTCCCGCCCCACTGGCGACCGACCGCATCCGGTCGATGGCATGGAACAAGTTCACCGCCGTTGGCCGGCTAGTGGCAAAGTCCTTAAGGACTGCTTCAAGCTTCCTCATGAACCCGCGCTTCGTACCAGCCTTAATGCCTTTGGCCCCAAGCGCGATACCATACCCCGCGGTAATTCCAATAACTGGCGCCCCACGTACCCGAAGAGACTTAATAGCCTCCACCACCTCGCAGTAATCAGACAGCTCAAGCCAGGAGAGTCTCGACGGCAGTCTCGTCTGGTCAACGACTTTAAGACTGCGGCCTGTCCACTCAAGCGGCTGAATCACCCCACGCCTCCCGTCCGTTTCCACAATGCCATAGCTCGCTCAGTGGTGGCGATAAGAGCCTGCGGTTCAGATGGTGAAATCGCAACAGGAAATCCCTTAGTGCGGATAAGATAGACCACATGCTTGGATGAGAATGTAGTCACAAAGTTAATGCTGAACCAGATATCGCTCCTCTGCACAATTCCCTTCATAGTGGAGAACGGATAGCCAATTGAGAAACCGCCCCCCATCACTACTTTGAGACAGTCATCCAGCACCTGATACCGTCTCGGCATGACCAGATATAACGCCAGGCCAACCACTACTACCGGAATGAGCACAAAGGAAGCGGCTTCCAAGCCTTCATTCAGATAGGCTTCGATGCCGCTGTAAATAAGCACCGCAAAAACGACCCCAAAGATCCCCTTCAAGCGCGGGTCGTACCGCGGCCTGTCCTCATGAATGATGACACTCATACTGCTAGCCGCGCTATATTACCACAGCTGGCTGCTTGCCACACCGCTCGGAGCATTATCCAGATGGGCCGCCTTTAACCTTCAGAGCCATCCCATCCACGGCGACGATCAGAACCGTCATCCCTGCCCCAATAACGCCACCGACGGAGACTGCCCTCCACAGTTCACCATCAATTCGGACGTAACCCTCCGGATCCAATACCGTGGCCGTCACACAGCATCTGCCAATCATCGTCTGTGTCCCGGTGACTGGCTTAAGCTTGCGAAGACGAAGAGCGAGGAAGCAGGAAAAACCGGACTGCACTGCCAGCGCCAGGCCAATCAGAACAACGGCCCAGAGCGGCAAATAATAATCAAACACCGGCAGACCCCAGAAAGCTATGGCCAACAAGGCAACCTGTTTCAATATACCACCGAGAACGGCGTCAAGAAGAATCCACTTGGTATTCATTACCCTGTAATCTGTCCTGCCATGAGATTATTATGAACCAATATCCCCCGATTGGAGAGGGCTACCGTGAGGATGCTGACCCAAGCCGGCACAACGTACCATACAGCCACGCCCCACCCGGAGACGCCTTGCCTGCCTCCTGAAGCTCTTTCTCCGCTTCCTTGTATTTCCCCGCATCACGCAACGCTATTGCTTTCTTCAGCCTGGCCAAGCATTCCTCTTCCATCTGACGGACCTTTTCCGGATCACGGATACGACTGGGATACTCGTCGAGTGCCTTTAGATAGGCTTCAAAGGTGGCTTTGGCCTCATTGGGCACGTCAACTGACAGTGCCTGGCGACATATCTGCCGGGCCTTATCGAGCTGGTTCTGATATTCATGTGCCACCGCCAAGAGGTAGTATGGCCAGGCGAATTCGGGCGCCAGCCTGATTGCTTTTTGCAGTTCCGGTATCGCAAGCTCCACCGCTCGGCCTAGACTGAAATCTGGCTTGGCCCCGCGAAATACCGCCATCGAGGGCGCCGAAAGCAGGGCCTCACCAAGACCACAATGGTACAGGGGATGGGCTGGCACCAGACGTATCGCT
Organism: Chloroflexota bacterium; assembly: GCA_040753815.1. GTDB lineage: Bacteria > Chloroflexota > Dehalococcoidia > GIF9 > JBFMDU01 > JBFMDU01. The sequence continues at coordinate 211,196 of JBFMDU010000021.1, read as the reverse complement.
TCTTTGAAATGGGCGATGGCCAGCGGATAGTTAAAGTCCTTGCTCTGGTAGTCAAGGTACTTGCGGGCTTTTTTATAATTCCACTGCGCCGGCTCCGGTGGGGCCGTCAGCTTGCGGAAAAGACGCACCAGAGGGTCGCGCTTGACTGCCTCTTTGAACGAACCTCCAAACATGGCCCAATCTTAAGATGGACATAAGGTCAAGTCAACCACCAGCCCAAGGTGTCACTCTCGGTGAGCCAAACAATACAGAACGAGCTCTTCACCATGCCTTTGTTATCAAATGATGATTAAGATTACTTACGTAGGTACGACCCAGCTAGCGAGAGAATTTCCTGCGAACTCGGTCGTTGGACTGTGTTCGCATAACACGAATAAAGTCCCATACCAAACAGGAAGTAGCGGGCACCCAATGCCGTACCCACCATATGTGGAGCCGGCCACCGAAGTATTGGCCAATCACGAAAGCGGCAAACAACGCCGGGAATGTCACCCACTCCCAACCGAGACCACCGAAGATACGAATAAGGACCACGATAGCCACAGGTATGTGGACCGCGAGAACCCATTCGCGGGAGAGACGTTTAGTGTTAGCTCTCCAATACCCAAAGTGAATATTGAGTAGAAGAATAAATGTTGCTGTGACCCACATGCTCATTTGCTGACTCACTGTGCCGCCTTACCCCTAGTCTTTTAACTCGGAAGTAGCCACAAGAAGAGAGCCATCGGTTTTAGTCACAGCCCTTCCAAGCTCATATTTAGGCCGCTGCCGGGGTTGGTAGACACAATATGGCTCCGCCTCAAGATAGTCGCCTGTAGCTTCGTAGGCATGCGCACGACAGCCACCGCAAATCGTCTTGTACTCACAACGGCCACATTTCCCCTTGAGGCCCGACAGGTCCCTCAAACTATTAAACACGTGCGAATGTGCCCAGATGTCCCCGAACGGCTGTATCCGGACATTGCCAGCGCTTACATCAAAGTAGCCACACCCTTGCACCCTGCCCCGGTGCGAAATGAAGCAGAACCCCGTACCGGCTAAACAGCCGCGCGTTATCCTGTTAACCGGGTGGCCCCTCTTTATCGGTATTGCCTGTGAATGAGCCGGCGGATGCGGGGCAACTCCTGACTTTTCCCTCTGTTTTAGAATGCGCATGTAGTGGGGAGCATCGGTGGGCTTGAAAAAGATCCGGTCACCCAACTCCACCTGTTTGTCATAGATCCAGTTCAGCGTCCTTTCGTACTCCTCCGGAGACAGTTCGTCCGTTTCTAAACCCTTCCCACGCCCGGTCGGCACAAGCATGAACGGATGAAACGCTACGGCTCCCATCCCAAGTGCTACGGAGAGTAGTTTGTCCAGGAACGCGACGTTGCGTTTCGTTATCGTACTGTTAATCTGAACGTCAATGCCTGCCTGGCGTACGTTAAGTATCCCAGCCATGGCAGCATCAAAAGCACCTTTCTGGCCGCGAAAGGCATCCTGTAATTCCGCAGACGGGAAATCAAGGCTTATCCCTACCCGGAATATCGGCACATCACGCAGACTGGTAGCTATTTCAGGAGTAAGCAATGTACCATTGGTACCTAAAACAACAATAAGACCCCTTGCAGCCGCATATTTCGCGATCTCCAGCAAGTCAGGGCGGGCAAGTGGCTCCCCACCAGTGAGAATGAGAACTGGCTTGGCTACCTGAACGATGCCGTCAATCAGGCGGAAACACTCTTCAGTCGAGAGTTCCCCATCATAGCGGCTGCTGTCAGCCGAGCCGCGGCAATGGGCACAAAGCAGATTGCAACTCCTTGTCAATTCCCAGGCAACAACTTGTAACTTAGGCACGATGATGTCTGGAGATGCCATGTCGTTTCCGTTCGGTCCTCCGTCAGTCATAGTTAATTCCAATCTCCTTGTCGCTCAGATAGCATGCCGGGTCTTCAGCCCAAACATCGCCGTATACGGCTTCAGCCCGGACGCGCAAGTTGCCATTGCACAAATCGAGGTATGCACACCGGGAGCAACAGTCTTTGAGGAGGCCTTTACGGTTTCTTAAGCAGTTAAGTAGAGGTCCCGAAGCGCTTGACCATATCTGGTTGAATCTCTTGTTACGGATGTTGCCGCCATTACGGCGAGGCAGGTCTCGATCTGGTCTCCCGCAGCGGAGGCTATCACCTGGACTAATCGTGTCGCATAGGAGGCGAGAGATTGATATCATTTCGCGGTAACCCTTTCGATTGGCTGCGGCCTCCCCTTCTCGTCCCCTGATGCGCCTCGACCATGGCAATTAATACTTCATCCATGATGCGCGCCACCAGTGAAATGGCATCCACCACACTCCCATCGACCACCTCCCGTTTCTTGATGAAGTGTGAGGTAGCTTCGATTAAGGGGGCACGGTGCAGGATCACCGCTTCAACTGAGTCAGCAAGGGGAATGCCTATTTTTGCCATGCTTTCACCAAAGTCACGACCAACATCACGAACAAATTCCAGTATCTCAGCTCGGTTGGAAGGTTCCAGAATACACCGGATAATTAGATGGAGTAACCTGCGGCCGAGTTTGGCGAAATGCTCTTCGGATTCACCTCTTAGTTCTTTAATACCTATAGCTGCTTGGAGGGATTTCCGGCCAATTACACCATGCAACCGGCTGGTGCCCTGCAACTCGGCTACGATATCACCAATCCGATGCATCTTCCGCCCTGGGACAAGTAGCCTTTTAAGCTCTGCCAGCGAGTACCGTCGGTGGCCGCCAGGGGTAATAAAGGCCTTAACTTGGCCCCGATCAGTCCACTGACGTAGCGTTGCCTCGCTAACTCCCAACATGCGGCTTGCTTCTCTTATACTAATAAAAGCAGCCCCCCGATCGGCAGTCATCTCAAGCCTCCTTTTAAAACGTGACAGATAGTGTATCATAAATAACTTATAAAAATCTAGCATTATCTTAATTATTCTATCGAAAACTTAAACTACTTTAGGAGACAAGAGCCCCTACGCTTAAGCCTCCGTAGTAAGAAGAAAACCTGTTGCCAGTACCTGGCTGACCACCTAGCACTTTGGACTATCAGGGATTTCTTAGGTACTCATCGTGGTCGTCACCGCTGTGTATGATGAAGGTGTCACTTCGGCAAGTTAAAGTCCGAACGAAATAAATGGGAGACGACAGACCCGGCAACGGAGCACGAAATACTGTTTTAATCCTCGGCCCGCGGATATGAGCCGAGAATCTTGACGAAAGTAGCCTTCTCGCGCACCTCATTCAAGGCTTCGCGCCAGGCATCATCCTCACGATGTCCTTCAAAGTCAACGTAGAAGATATATTCCCATGGCCGGTCTCGGCGGGGGCGCGATTCAAGCTTGGTGAGGTTTATGTTGCGGTTAGCGAAAGCACCCAGAATGGAGTACAGCGCGCCGGGCACGTTCTTAACAGCGAAGACCAGTGAAGTCTTGTTTTTCTCAGATCTCTTCGCCCTTTCTTCCGAAATCACAACAAACCGTGTGTAGTTGTTGGGATTGGTCTCAATATGCTCTGCCAGAATCTCGAGGTTATAAAAACGGGCGGCATTGCGGCTGGCGATGGCCGCCGCACTCTTCAATTCCTTCTCTCGGACCATCTTGGCGCTTCCCGCCGTGTCATACGTCGGAACAATTTCGGCATTAAGCTTGCGCAGGAAATCCTCGCTCTGGGCAATCGCCTGCGGATGCGAGTAGACCGTCTTAATCGAGGCCAGCTTCTCACCCGGCAAGGCCATCAGACAGTGACTGACGCGTACAAAGACCTCACCATATATGTTGAGCGGATAATTAAGCAGGAGGTCATAGCTGTCGTTGATACTGCCTGCCTGAGAATTCTCAATGGGCACCACACCAAAGGAAGCCTGTCCGGTTGAGACCGCCTTGAAGACGTCACCAAGCACCAGGCACGGCATAAGCTCGGCCTCACCAAAAAAGCGCATTACCGCTTCTTCACTATAAGCACCCCGCTCCCCTTGAAAAGCCACCCTAACCATTCTTACCCTTGCCCTTGGAACGCTTCGTGCTGAACAGTTCCTGAAGCACCGGCTCGCCTTCAGCGCTGGTAAGAGCGATTATCCGGTCGCCGGGCATAATCGCCATATCAGGCGCTGGCACCCGGGGTTTCTCACCATTGCGAAGCAGCAACGAAAGGACCGAGCCCTCAGGAATAGCCAGTTCACTGACCTGACGCCCGACTACCGGTGAGTCGGCAGAAACTTTAAGTTCCACGATATCGAGACCAACGTCGGCAAGAGTGAAGAGCCGGGCCAGCAGGTGCGTCGGAATCTGCTCTTCGATGTCTTCAAGCATATGCTTCACCTGGCTAACCGTGCGGTCAATGCCCAACTGCTTGAAAATCGGCTCGTTGCGCGGGTTGTTAATACGGGCAATCGTCTTAGGTACATTGAAACGGTACTTAGCTACCTGACAGGCCACCAGGTTGTCCTCGTCCTGATCGGTAGCGGCAATAAAGATATCGGCCCTCTCAAGGCCAGCTTCAGCCAGAACCGAGGCCTCACAACCGTCGCCGAGCGCGAAGACACTGCCTAATTCCTCTTCACCGCGCTGGAAGCGGCGCCGGTCTCTCTCAATAACAATGACCTCATGCCCTTCGGCCAGAAGTGCCTTGCTCAGGTAGTAACCAACCATACCGCCGCCAACAATCACAACATACATCAGTGCTTTACTCCTGCGGCCTGGCTTCCAATTGACTCTTAATCAGGTCAGCAAATACCGTCGTAGGGCTGATAGCCTCGAGTCCGACCGCCTCGTAAACGTCTTTTCTCAAAGGATCGTAAATACGGCATACAACCCGGGGTACATGGAACACATACTTAGCAATCTGAGCGCCCATAATGTTGCGGTTATCAGATTGAGTCACCGCTACGAATGCATCAGCCTGGTCAATCCCTGCTTTACGAAGCACCTCCTCATCAGTCCCGTCACCGAACAAGGCAGTACCGTTAAAAGACGCCGGCAACCTGGCGAAACTGCTGGTGCTGATGTCAATAACAGTAACCTTGTGTTTTGCAGCATCCATACTCACCGCCAGCTGTGCTCCAGTCCGTCCACAGCCCATGATAACAATATTCATTCTTTATTCTTAACCCGGGACATTTCCTGTAAAAGCAGTACTCGGCATGGCGCGTAACGCATGACATGATAGATAGTATCACTAACGTGGTAAAAACCAAACCGCCTTTTCTGCTCTGTGCCCATCACAATCAGGTCAACCACTCGCTCCTGCGCTTCATCGATGATGGCACTACCCACCTCCCTCGCCTGGAGCAGGTCGGTCTCGATTTCACAGTCTTCGTCAGCGGCGATGTCCTCAGCCCGCGTTAGTACCTGCTCTGCCTTCTTAGTATCGCCCGGTATCTGGGCATCGAGTGGTAAACTCCGCTTCACCTCAATAACATAGACAACATATACTTTCGCTTTAGACTGTCGGGCTAAAAAACAGGCCAGCTTTAGACCTTCCTCGGCCGCAATATCATCGCTGACAGGCACAAGAATCCGTTGTAGCTTCATCATGGTAGACGCCCATTATAAGTCGAACCACTGGAGACGGCAATGTCCTCCCCACCCCCGCCCCCAGCCATCTTTTTACGTCCGCGATATACCAGATACATGACCACGCCGCCAACCATCCAGGCGAACCCAACATAGCGGCTTATCGGTTGCGAGACCAGAATAACTATCCAGATTGATAATGTACCTAGAAGACCGAATATTGCGCTGAACGGCAACTCGCGCCCGGCCACTTTGATGTTCCACCCTAACTTGAATGGCCGTCCCTCATTTGGCTTACGTATCCTTAGACCAATAATAGCGGCGTGAGCGAAACTAAAAGACAGCATTGAGCCAAACGCGTATAGTCCGCCCAGCTTCTCAAATACGTCCGGCCAGAAGAACCCCGGCACCAAAAGCAGGATTGCTACGAGGCCGAACAGGACAATAGAAGGATACGGCGTTCTGAAGCGCGGGTGAATCCGCGACATCTCCGGCGGTACCAACTGGAAACGGCCCAACGAGAAGGCCAAGCGGGATATGCCCATAAGGCCGGCATTGGTCGCTATCATCAGAATCGTTGCCGCAAGCACTGAGATCAGCACCGGTAAAAAGCTGTGAAGCACCTCAAAAATACGGGTTAGCACCAGAGTCGCCATCAAATCGCCGCTCACGACAGCTCTTTCAGGTGTTAGCGTGGACAGGATGCCATGGGCAATACCCGCTACCGGGTCCTTCGCCCAGTCCGTAGCCAGCTCCTCAGGCGTCATTGCCGAAAAAGCCGCGGCGCAAATACCGCCAAATATGATAACAACTACGAATATAAGCAACGTCAATGTTCTCGGCACGCTTACCCTGGGACGCCGGGCCTCCTCCACCATCTGGGAAGCCGTTTCCACCCCCGTATAGGCGATGGCTGCAATGGCCACGCCAAACAGCAGGTTGCCCGTGGATGGCCAGTAGTTAATAATCCGCTCGAAAAAGACCGATGGCGAGAAAAGAAAGATGAACGCCAAGAGTATCAAGAGCAGTTGCGTTAAAAGGCTTAAAACGGCAAGCCCGAGATTAAATACCGAAGACTCACGGACCCCAAGGACGTTAATCAGTATCAGAAAAGCTACCACGCCGATGGCCACTGATGTCCCCAGAAAAGCCGAACCCTTCAATACCGGCCAGAAGAAGCCCAGGTAAGACGGAATAGTATAAGCCGAAATGGCGATAGTTACGATATAGCCGAACATCAGCGCCCACCCGGATATAAAGCCGGACAGATTGTTGAAGGCATGCCGGGCGAAAGTAGACGAGCCGCCGGCCTCAGGAATCATCGCCGTCCCCTCAGCATAAGTCAGCGCCGTACAGATGAAAAATATTGCGGCAATACCCAGCGCAACCGGCGTTGCTCCTAACGCCACCGTCGCCACCAGACCAAGCGCGTAGTAGATGGACGACCCGACATCACCATAGGTAGTACTAAATAGTGCCGGGATACCCATGATACGCCGCAGGGGATGCGCCTTCAAACGGCGGACGCGGACAACCCTGTCGCCTGGCTTAGGACGATAGGATTCAGAAGTCATAAGTGGAATCTACTCGGAGAAACAAGAGACAACATCCAAGTGAGGCATGAATCTGCGCCTATGGCTCGGTCATTGATGGCCGAGGCCGCGACGAACCGCTAATCGACCAGTGCATACAGTTACCTGCCGATTAAGGCGGAATTGTAGTCTCCAATATCGGCACTGTCAACACCCACCAGCCTGGACATATTACCAGACAACCTGTCCCGCTTCAGTCTGTCGAGCCACGCCGTAGCCTTAAGGTCGCGCTCAAGCAAGTACTTCACGTACGACCTCATCACCATTTCCAGCTCACCGGCCAGCTCGCCGTTTAGCCTGACCCGGCAGGCATTGTCAAAACTGCAATCCTGCCACAGGCGCAGTATTTTGAAAGCATTAAGGCTGAGATGGCGGACCGTCGATACATTCATAGCGCAGTCAGGACACAGAACACCGCCACTGACCGGATGAAAGAAGTTCGTAACTGGCTGGAGTAGCGTGTTGCAAGAAGCACAATTATGAAGGCGAGGCCGATAGCCCAGAAGGTCTACCAGATGTAGCTCAAAGTACCTGAGTGCAATATCCGGAGACGAGGCCTCCGACAGACGCAGGAGAGTGTTGAGCGTCAAATCGAAGACCGCCCGGCTCTCCATACGCTCCTCGGTAAAGCAGTCCACAAGCTCGGCCACGTAGAGACCGTATGACAGTCGGTCCAGGTCGCTCTTAAGCTCGATAAAAGAGTCGATGGTCTGCGCCTGAGTGATAATATCAAGATTACGGCCACGGGCCAGCATCAACTGGCTGTGAGTTAAAAGGTCAACGTGCCCGCCAAGCTTACTACCTGGCCTTCTAATGCCCTTAGCAACTGCCCGGACCTTCCCGTACTCCAGCGTATACAGGGTCAGGACTTTATCGGCTTCCCCGAATCCCCTATGCTTGAGAACAATAACCTCGGCTTGATAGTTGCGGGGAGTCGGCATAGACTCAGAATTCCTGTCTGCCCTCGAGGGCACGGCTCAGCGTGGCGTCATCGGCATATTCCAGGTCTGCTCCGTAAGGAAGCCCCCTAGCCAGGCGGGTAACCTTAACGCCGAGCGGCGTTATGAGACGCTGGAGATACATCGCCGTAGCTTCACCCTCAACGTTCGGGTTGGTGGCTAGGATGATTTCCGTAACGTAGCCGCTATTAAGGCGACCCAACAGCTCCTTGATTTTCAAGTCCTCCGGACCCACCCCATCACCAGGAGAGATTACACCATGCAGGACGTGGTAGACGCCGCGGTACTTCCTCGTCCGCTCCAGTGGCAGGATATCCAACGGGTCCTCAACAATACAGATACGGCTACGCTCACGGCCCTCATCGCGGCATATGAGGCAAGGGTCTGTATCGGTGATGTTGAAACAGGTTGAGCAAAGAGTAATCTTTTCCTTGACATCAATGATAGCCTCGGCCAGCGCTTTCACCTCATCAATGGGAACACGCAGAAGATAATAGGTCATGCGCTGAGCGCTCTTGGGACCGATACCGGGTAGCTTGCTCAACTCCTCAATTAACCGGGCCACCGGCTGCGCCGTAGGTATAATGTTGCCTTTCAAAAAGTCTCCTCCAAATGAAGTCCCTCAAGCTATTACCCGGCAGGCTTGGTCACCGCTATCCGTCTGCCCCGGAACATACCAAGTGTCCATACGACAGCCACAGCACCCAGACCAACTCCGGCTACAACTGCCCCCACCCAGCCAAGGAGCGCCAGGGTGGTAACTATGGCCGCCGCGATAATTACACCACCCAAGACAGCCAGAAACGCCGCCCAGAATCTCATTCCGAGCAGAAAAGCTGCCAGGCATCCCGTCCAGGCACCGGTAAACGGGAGCGGCACCGCCACGAAAAGGAGAAGGCCAGCCGCATGATACCTCTCAATGATACGGCTCCTCCGGCGTGTGTAGGCAAAAAGCCAGTTGAAAAATCTGTCCATCAGATGAAAGCGTTTGAGTCCCCGGTAGACGAATTCGAAGAACAGAAGAATTATCGGCACCGGCAGCATGTTCCCGACGATTGAAAGCAATACTGCCTGCGGCCACGGCATGTTAAAGACATTGATGGCTACCGGGAGCGCGCCGCGTAATTCGGCAATCGGAAAAACGGCGACGATGAGCACAATCAGTTCATGCGCCAGCCCGGAGTCGAGAAGCCCCTGCAAGTCCATATCGGCGGCAAAGACCCCCTAGGTAAGCCCGGGGATTTTAAGCCCACCGGTAATAGCGCTCAGCCGGCTCGACGCCAGTTCCTGTGATTTCCGGGTCACCTCGTTAATCGCAGCCACAATCAGGTCCTGAAGCATCTCCACATCCTCAGCTTTAACCACATCCGGTGATATCCTGACCGCCTTAACACGCTGCTGCCCATCCATCGTCACCGTCACCACCCCACCACCGGCTGTACCATCTACGCTCGCCTCAGCAAGCTCCTGCTGTGCCTTGGCCAGCCGGGCCTGCAGTTCCTGTGCCTGGCGCATGATGTTCCTGTTCATTGACCCTCCACTATCGGTCGCTTGTTAACGATGCGGGCGCCCATCTTCATAGCGGCCTTGGCCATATAATTGTCCTCACCGGAGTTTGACGATTCCTTTTTCGCTTTCTCCCTGAGGACACATTTAACCCGATAAGGCTGGCCGAAAACCTCTGCCAGTTTCTTTTCAACCAGAAAACGGTACTTCGGGTCCTCTATCTTTGCCTTATGGAAATCCCAGTAAAAAGCCAGGGTGATCGTGTCCCCTTCAATCTCAACCGGTTGACAGGCACTGCGTAATACAGCATCCATATTGCCGCTTGATCCCACTCCACGCAACGATTCGACAAAGTCCTTCCACCGGAGTTTGAGATACTCGATATTAAGTTGGCCCTCAGCCAGTGTCTTGACCTGCTCCGTGGGCTTGACCTGGTCTTCCACCGACTTTGGTTCCGCTGGTTTCATCGTCGGCGGCTCCGCCGCCGCTGACTTCACCGGTGGCACTGCTGCGGCCCTGGGCGACTCCGGCCTTACCGGCCTGGCTGGCGACGCCTCTGCCGGCTTTGGTGCTTCAACTGGCTTTACCATACGCGTGACAGGTGCCTTCTCTTCACTAACAGTGCTTTCCACCACGGCCAGCTCCAGAGGAAGGGCTGAATAGCTGTCCAGACGCAGGTCAGCATCATTAAATATGCGGACGACCTTGAGCAGTCGCTCCGGTGTAACCAGAGCAACGAAACCTTTCATCTCGGCCAGGTCCTCGGCGGTAACATCAACTGCCTCCTCTGAGCCAGACTTGACCAGAAGTAGCCCCCTGAAGTACTGTACCAGTTCACGATTGAACTGACGCAAATCGAGACCATCGCGATTGACGCTGGCAACCGTCCGCAGACTGGCAGCGGTATCGCGGTCCAACACCTGCTTAGCCAGTTCTTTGATCCGAGCATCACCGGTGACACCCAGCATCTCGCGCACTTGCGTGAACTCGATGTTTTTACCGTAGTAAGCGATAAGTTGTTCTAGCAGATTGGCGGCGTCGCGCAGACTGCCGGTAGCCGCCCGCGCTACCAGACGGAGACCTTCGGCGGGGATAGTAATCCCCTCCTTCTCGGCAATAAGCTCCAGACGCTTGACCACCGCCGATTGCGCGATGCGCCGGAAGTCAAAACGCTGACACCGGGATAGAATCGTCGGCAGAACTTTATGCGGCTCTGTTGTCGCCAGAATGAAGATGGTGTGCGATGGCGGCTCTTCCAGGGTCTTCAGCAGAGCATTGGACGCTTGCTCGGTCAGCATATGTACTTCGTCGATAATATATACCTTGTAGCGGGCAATTCCAGGTGCGTAGTTGACCTTCTGCCGCAGGTCGCGTATCTCGTCAATACCACGGTTGCTAGCGGCGTCTATCTCAATAACATCAAGCAGGCGCCCTTCGGCAAACGCCTGGCACACCTCGCACTTACCGCACGGCTCGCCCTGGCTCAGACTCAGACAATTAACTGCTTTTGCCAAAATACGCCCGGTGCTCGTCTTACCCGTGCCCCGGGGCCCGCAGAAAAGATAGGCGTGAGCAATCCGACCCGCGCTAATCGCGTTGCGCAGGGTCTGGGTGACATGCTCCTGCCCGGAGACCTCGGTAAAAGTCTGGGGACGCCATTTACGATAAAATACCTGTGATGTCATCCGAACCCGTTTCGCCCTGAAAAGCCGGCGAGCGGCTGTCGTCAGTCCTGACCCAATTATACTATTTAATGCCGTATCAAACTACCAAACCCGGCTTATCCGGCGCCGAGCAATTGTGCCAGCGTGGCCGCACCGCCGGAAACCACCGGGATAGTAAGGTTATCATCAACCGGCAATGGCAATGATTCAACTACCACAGCAAAGAACGCACCGAGTACTGCCGCATCCAGCGGCACCACGAGTCTATAGTAAAAAACTAATGCCACTGTAAGGCACGCGGCCAGACAACCGGCACTACTGGCCAAACTCTTTTTCCGCGTAAGCAGTCCACCCCATTTACCACCAATCATACCCGATACCGGGTCGCCAACCGCCAGAAAGCATACCGCCATCGAAGCAACCACCTTATCAAAAAGCAGAAAGGCAAGCGCCGCACCCAGCGCCATATAGCTGGCACCGGTGATTCTCGCAGTCTCCTGATCACGCATCATGACGCGGAAGACCCGTAGGAACCACCGGTTCACTCCGCGGCTGACGAACCTGGCGGCATCGAGACCCACGAAACCAGCCGTAGCAAGCAGAAGCAGAGGGAGAAATAGATGGTCAACAAGTACCAGACCAGCGATCGCAATCGTCAAGCTACCAAGAAAGTGAAAAAGCCGCCTTGGAAGCTCACCCCGCATATTCAGTTACTCCCAACCTCTCCCTTTAGGATGAAGCTGGAGGGAGAGGGAACCTTGGTTACATCCCCTTACTAACCACCAGCTCGACCAGGTCAATCAAGCGGCAGGCGTAGCCCCACTCATTATCATACCAGGCGAATACCTTGACCATGTTGCCGCCCAGTACCATGGTGCTTTGAGCATCGAAGATTGAACTGTAGGTATTACCACGGAAATCAGAACTTACCAGCGGTTCGTCACAATATTGCAGAATGCCCTTCAGTTTACCCCCAGCCGCCGCCTTAAAGGCATCGTTCACCTGCTGAATGGTGGCATCTTTCGCAAGCTGGGCCACGAAGTCGCAGACGGAAACGGTCGGAACCGGCGCCCGCAGGGCGATGCCATCCAGCTTTCCCTTCAATTCAGGCAGCACCAGTGAGACTGCCCTGGCTGCACCGGTAGTCGTAATTACCAGATTAGCCGCTGCGGCTCTTGCCCGACGCAGGTCCTTGTGGGCCATATCCTGGAGCCGCTGGTCGTTTGTATAAGCATGGATAGTTGTCAGTAAACCTTTAACCACGCCGAAGTTCTCGTGGAGCACCTTAACTACCGGCGCAAAGCCATTGGTAGTGCAGGAGGCGTTGGAAATAATCTTGTGGTTGGCCGGATCATACTTGTCATCATTAACGCCGAGGACAATAGTTACATCCTCTCCCTTAGCCGGAGCTGAGATAATGACCTTCTTGGCACCGCCCTGAAGGTGGGCCGCCGCCTTTGAAGCATCGGTGAAAAGCCCGGTGGACTCAATGACCAGTTCAATCCCGTAGTCACGCCAGGGTATCTTGGCCGGGTCGCGCTCAGCCAAGACCTTGACCGGTTTACCACCAATGACCATCGAATCGGCGGTGGCGCTGACATCACCCTGGAAGATACCATAAGTACTGTCATACTTGAAAAGATGCGCGTTTGTCCCGGCATCGGTCAGGTCGTTGACCGCGGCCACTTCAATCTTACCCGCATGCCGTTCCATGACCACCCGTAGCGCCAGCCTGCCAATCCGCCCGAACCCATTGATACCAATCTTGGTCGCCATATTTCATCCCTCCTAATTTCAAAAATAACTCCCCGCCGAGAGGTCTTTCATTCTACCACCATCGTCACAGAGATATAATGCGAAATCACCCAACCGACTCAATAGCTACGGATAGCTTACCCGTACCGTCACCGCAATACCGCCGCGGACATTCCAATCGGCCACCACCTCCATCTTCCTCGGCTTAATCACCGTAACCAGGTCGTCGAGAATTCGATTGGTCGCATCCTCAAAAAATACCTCCGCCGTCCGGTAGCTGGTCAAATAAAACTTCAGCGACTTCAATTCAATAATTTTCTTATCCGGCACGTACCGGATAGCGACCGTGGCATAATCGGGCTGGCCGGGATTCAGCGGGCACAGGGAGGTGAATTCCGGACTGACCACCTCGATTTCGTAACCCCTCCCGGGATTCGGGTTAGGCAAGGCTATCAACAGGTCTTTCTGCGGATGCTTCTTGTAGACCAGCTTGAGGCCGCTGACTCGTTTCTTTGTCGCCCTGAAATCATCCCCCTTCCCCATATAAGCTACCCTCCCGCCCAGTATTTGAAAACCTCACCTTCGACGACACGCTTAACTTTCCCTTCTGCCGCCAGGTACTGAAGATGGGCCACCGTCTCCATGACCGCCAGACGGCGGTGGAGAATGCCTAGCTCTCTCAGCGATACCGAGCCGTTCATCCACTTCAATTCCGCGGCTATCTGATAAGCTGTTTTCAGCTCGTTCCGAATGGCAGAAGTTATGTAAAGGCTCCTCTGGTGGTGGTGGTATTGGAGCTCGCCGATCCTCTGTCTCAAGCCACTGAATATCGAGCCGTGACCGGGGAAGACAAAGTTGACTTCAAGCCCAAGCAACGTTTCCAGCGACTTAAGAAAATCAGCCAGCGGGTTTTCCCCGGAGTGGGGATGCATGCCAACATTCGGCGTAATCTCCAGCAGGACAAGGTCACCTGAGAAAAGGAGTTTCTTATTACGCTCATAGAGGCAGATATGCCCGGGCGCATGTCCCGGCGTCAGGAGAGCCTCAAGCTCAAAGCCACCGACCTTGAACACCTCTCCTCCCTTAAGCACCCGATCAGGAGGAGTCGGAATGACGAACCTCCGCGCCGGCATCGATGCCTGCTGGAGGTCGCGCATTTGCTCACTAGGTATACCATGCCGCGATAGAAAACGACCCGTCTCCTGCAGGAGCCATTCTACGTTGACGTAGCGTGGCTCAATCATGGCCGCTTCGGTCTCATGCAGACACAGCTTAGCGTCAGAAAGCTGTTTGACCTTACCCGCCAGGCCGTAGTGGTCAGGGTGGAGATGTGTTACCACAATCTGGTCGATATTCTGAAAGCCCGCACCTGAGGCGCGCAAACCATCGACCAGCGCCTGGAATGCCTCCGGCGTGTCCCAGCCGGTATCGACGAGCATCCCTTTGCCATCGTCGCCAGCGACGAAGTATGCGTTGACCGAGCTAAGCGGCCCTGGCCCCAGCGGTATCTTAATCTGGTGAACGCCATGAACGATTTCCAAGCTCATCCCTCCAGGTTGTAGAAGGCTTTTCTGCCAGGATAAACCGCGCCGGCTCCAAGCTCCTCAGCAATTTTGAGCAACCGGTTGTACTTGGCCACCCGTTCGCTCCGGCAGGGAGCGCCTGTCTTGATAAACCCGGCATTGACCGCTACCGCCAGGTCGGCGATAGTCGTGTCCTCGGTTTCCCCGGAACGGTGGCTGATTATGGTTGTCCAGCGCGCCTGCTGCGCCTGCTTGATAACCGCCAGAGTTTCAGTCAACGACCCGATTTGATTGAGTTTGATGAGTATCGAATTCGATGCCTTTTCTTTAATACCACGGGCGCAGCGTTCCGGGTTGGTCACATAAAGGTCGTCCCCGACCAACTGCACCTTCTTACCCAACCTCGCCGTAAGCATCTGCCAGCCTGCCCAATCGTCCTCGGCAAGACCATCCTCAATGCTCACCAGCGGGTAGTCAGCCACGCATTTCTCATAATATTCCGCCATCTGCTCGGCAGTCATCGCCAGCTTTTCTCGCGCCAGCACGTACTTGCCATCTCGATACAGCTCGGTAGCGGCACAGTCCAGCGCCACCGAGCAGTCCTTTCCCGGCTTGTATCCGGCCAGCTCAGTTGCTCTGATAATAGCCTCAATAGCATCGCGGTTGGACGCCAGCGAAGGAGCAAAACCGCCCTCATCTCCCACATTGGTATTGAGACCACGCTTCTTAAGATAACCTTTAAGCGCCTGGTAAATCTCGGCGCACATCCTGACCGCTTCGGAAAAATTAACGGCGCCGACCGGCAAAATCATGAACTCCTGAAAATCAGTGGAATTATCGGCGTGTTTGCCCCCGTTTAAAATGTTCATCATCGGGACTGGCAGAATATGGGCAGAATTGCCGCCCAGATAACGGTACAGCGGCACGCCCTGTGACCTGGCCGCGGCATGAGCTACCGCCAGAGAAACGCCCAATATGGCATTAGCTCCCAGTTCCGACTTGTTGCTGGTGCCGTCAAGCTCCAGCATTGCCCGGTCATTGACAGCCTGCTCGAAGGCGGAACGGCCGACTACTACTTTGGCGATGACGGTGTTCACGTTGTTTACTGCCTTGAGTACACCCAGACCACGATAGCGCTTTTCGTCGCGGTCACGCAGTTCCAGCGCCTCATGACTGCCGGTACTGGCCCCGGAAGGCACCCGCGCCACGCCGATGGCGCCGCCAGCCAGCGCGACCTCCACCTCGACTGTCGGATTGCCGCGGGAGTCAAGTATCTCCCTTGCCACGACGCTCTTAATTGCCGGAGAATCCTGTGCCATCATTTAACCTGCCGGAAATCGCTGGGCTTTTCCTCTACACACTTGGGAAGCCGTAAGTATTGGTTTCAATTCCGTGTATTTTAGCACCAGAGCCAGAGGTTGCCTATCTCCGCGCCAGTGAAAGAGCCTTATCCACGGCATCGGCCGCATCCGTCGCCCGGATGATAGGGTCTTTGACCTGTCCCATCCGGGACAGCTTCCATGTCCCCAGTCCAACCACCGGTACCCCCGCCTTAAGGGCAAAAGCGATCTCGCTCAGCGTGCCGTACTCACCGCCGATAGCGATAACCGCCTGCGCTGTCCTGGCGATAATGACGTTCCGCGCCTCGCCGAGTCCGGTGGCTATCGGTACCGCAACGTATCGGTTAGCGCTTTTCGTGTCCTGGCCCGGCAGTATGCCGATAGTCAATCCACCTTCTCTGAAAGCACCTCGGCAAGCCGCCTCCATCATCCCACTAAGGCCGCCGCATATCAGCACCGCACCCGCTTTAGCCAGCCGCCGGCCGACCTCTTCGGCTACCTTAGCTTCACCAACCGAGCAACTACCGGAGCCGATAACCCCTATTAACGGTCCCGTTCGCTTGCTCACTTATACCCCCTCAAGCATCTGGCCATTCAACTTTGTTTTGGAATTTGGCTCCTGGCACTTGGAATTTCTGTTTTTCAGGACAGCCTCACATCAAGCCCTTGGTTCTTCAGTACGCCTAGCATCACTCCAACCTCATCTTCACGGTACTGGGCCACGTTCTCAAGCTGGTAACTACGCCCCAGCCGCTCGTATTTCTTCTCGCCGAGCCGGTGGTAAGCCATGACATCCAACCGCTTAATGCCCAGTTCCTTAGCCAGCCCGGCCAGCGCCTCAAGCTCTTCCGGCTGGTCATTACACCCAGGTATCAAAGGCACGCGAAGAATGACCCGTTTGCCCGCGGCCACGACCTTACGCAAATTCTCCAAAACGAGTGAATTGTCCACGCCGGTAAGTTCGTAGTGCTTCGCTGTGTCCAGGTGCTTAACGTCGTACAGGAACAAATCAATGTACGGCAAGGCGCCTTCAATGACCCGCCATTTCGCATGGCCCGATGTCTCAACCGCGGTATGTATCCCCAGCTCGCGGCACAGCCGGAAAATCTCCTTGAGGAACTCCGGCTGGTAGAAAGGCTCTCCCCCGGATGCGGTAACACCGCCTCGGGAATTGGCATAAAAAAGTGTGTCCTTCTTGACCACCTCCACCACCTCCGCCGCCGTCATCTGCTTCCCGGAAAGCACCCTCGCCTCATTGAGGCACTGCTCGGCACATTTGCCGCATCCGGTACATTTGCTCCGGTCAATCTGGATAGCACCATCCTTACCTACCGAGGTCGCACCGGTCAGACATACCTGGACACAGCGATAACAACGCTGACACAGCGATTCAAAGAATAGTATCTCCGGCACCGGCTTCTGCGACTCCGGGTTATCACACCATAGACACCGCAGGGGACAGCCCTTGAAGAATACCGTAGTCCGTATTCCCGGCCCGTCATGTATCGAATACCGCTGGATGTCAAACACCCAGCCCTTTACGTCACTAATTACAGCCATCGATTACTGTATTCTATACCCCTCTCTTACGGGTGAGAGCTAAGAGGGCAATGTCCCTTTTGGTCATTTTCCCTTTTTGTCGAGAACAGGGGGATGGGGCATTATACTCATTCATCGCCATGGTGATGCCCCTGGTCACAAAGCGCTCCATCGCCGCCACCGCACGCTCAATCACCTCCTCAACCAGTCCACTTTCGTCCGGCTTGAAGTCACCAAGCACGTAGCCGACCACCGTCTCGATGCCGCTGTCCCGCTCGGGACGTCCTATGCCGACCTTAAGTCGTGCAAACTCCTCACTGCCAACTTCCGCGACAATCGACTTCAGCCCCTTATGGCCGCCCGAACTTCCCGATGACCTTAACCGGATACGCCCCAGCGGCAAATCGAGGTCGTCATGAACCACCAGAATATCTTCCAGAGCAATCCGGTACCGGTCAACAAGCTGAGCCACCGCCTCGCCTGAAGCATTCATGTATGTCTGTGGTTTGGCCACCACTATGTCAACCCCACCCACTTTCCCTACCCCAACCCGCGAGCGGCAATGCTTCTTCTTTAATTCAATACCATGCCGTCTGGCAAAGCGGCTAATGCACATGAACCCGATGTTGTGGCGGTTATGAGCGAAGCTCCGGTCAGGGTTCCCGAGGCCAACCAGTAATTTAGCGATAAGGCACCCCCGGCCGTATCAGGCAAATGTACGCCGGACTCACGAAATCACCGAATACACGCCAATCCTGGCCGGATACTCGAGCAGGGCATCAATCTTGGCTGTGACCTGAAGGCGGTCAGGATTATCCCGCCACTTCTTGAATGCCCCAACATTAGTGAAATTGGCAACGACCAGAAAAACCGTCGGGTCATCGTTCGAAACCATCGTTTCGCCGGAAATGTAGCCTGGATATAGGGTCGCCGCCGACTTCACTTCCCTGAGAAGCCGCATCAACTCGGCTTCCTTACCCTTCTTCACCTTGCGCTCTACTATTACTTTGACCATGCCTGGCTCGCCTCCTCTAACATTTTAACAAACTCGGCTTCGCTAAGCTCCTTAATCCCGATGCTCCTTGCCTTTGCCAGCTTGGACCCCGGCTCCGCTCCGACCACTAAGAAAGTGGTCTTCCGTGTCACGTCGGAACCGGTCTTGCCCCCCATCAAGCGTATCCTGGCTTCGGCCTCAGCCCGAGGAAAGGCCGCCAGCGTCCCGGTAATGACGAACTCCATGCCCGCCAGCGGCAGTGACTTTGCCGCAGGCGGCGCTTCTTGTTCCAGACTGACGCCGGCCCGGCGCAGTTTCTCGATAATGCGCCGGTTCTGCTCCTGCCGGAAAAAAGCGACGACGCTCTCGGCGGTGGCCGGCCCGATGGTCGGTATCGACCTCAACTTCTCATAGCCGGCGTTTGCCAGTTCATCAATACTGCTAAAATGCGAGGCTAGCAGTTCCGCCGTCTCATCGCCAACGTGAAGAACGCCAAGCGCGAAGAGGAGCCGGGCCAACGGCCGCTTCTTACTCCCTTCGATGGAACCCAGGACTCTGGCCGCACTTTTCTCGCCCATCCGCTCCAGGTTGAGTAACTGCTCCTTGGTCACATAATAGATATCGCCGACATCCTTCACCAGCCTGGTATTGAACAGCGCCGTCGCCAGCTTTTCACCCACCCCCTCAATGTCCATGGCGCTCCGCCCGACGAAGTGCTTGAGCCGCTCCAGTGCCTGGGCGGGACAGGCGGCGTTGGTGCACCGGTGCATCGCCTCACCTTCCGGTTTAATTACCTCAGCGCCGCACACCGGGCATTGTGACGGCATGTGAAATACCCTCTCACTACCGGTCCGCAGGTTGGTCACCGGCCCGACGATTTCCGGAATTACCTCCCCTGCCCTCTGAACAACCACGGTATCCCCGATGCGGATGTCTTTGCGGTGGATATCTTCCTCATTATGCAGGGCCGCATGCTGGATGGTCACACCGCCGACCGAGACCGGCTCCAACACCGCAAAGGGATTAAGACTTCCGGTACGCCCCACGTTGATTTCAATGCCCATGAGCTTCGTCGTTTCCTGGGTTGACGGGAACTTATAAGCTATCGCCCACCTCGGTTCCCGCCCAACGTAGCCTAGCTCCTCCTGGTATGAAATCGGATTTACCTTGACCACCACCCCGTCGGCCTCGTAAGGCAGTTCTTCCTGCCGTTTCACCCATTCGTGGTAATACGCCTTGGCTTCATCAAGACTACGTACCAGTCTCGTATTCGGATTAATCTTGAACTTGAGCGACTTGAGATACTCAAGGGTCTCCCAGTGTGTACCGGGCATTTTATGGCCTTCCGCCCAGCCCAACCCGTAAATATAAATATCAAGGTTGCGCTTTGCCGTGACGCGCGAATCAAGCTGGCGCACCGAGCCGGCGGCAGCGTTGCGCGGATTGGCAAAAAGCGGCTGGCCCTCCCCTGCCCGCTCTTCGTTCAGCTTCTTAAAGCTGGCCTTCGGCATATAGACTTCGCCGCGCACCTCAAATCTAGACGGGATACCCCCGGTTACTGAAAGCGGGATGCTCTTTATCGTCTTAAGGTTCTGGGTAATGTTCTCTCCTTTAAGCCCGTCACCCCGGGTAGCACCGGTAGTCAACAGCCCGTTGACATAGGTCAAAGCCACCGCCAGCCCATCCATCTTTAACTCGCAGACAAGCTCGAACCGCCTTCCTCCCAGGAGATTCAGGGCGCGGCGGTACCAGGCATCAAGGTCCTCATCGGTAAAAGCATTGGCCAGGCTGAGAAGCGGCTGTGGGTGCTCAACCACACCAAAGGACTCAACCGGCGGGGCACCAACACGATGGGTCGGCGAATCGGGTGTGACCAGCTCCGGATGTTCCGTCTCAAGCTGGCGCAGTTCCTGCATAAGCCGGTCATACTCGGCATCGCTGACCTCCGGGCTGTCCAGGACATAGTACCGGTAATTGTGAAAGTTAATCTTCTTCCTGAGTTCTTCAACCCGCTTCGCCGCGTCCAACTTGTTATCACCCCCGCTGTTAGCCGATTACTTTCTTCAGCTTAAGATATGTCGCTTCCAGCGCCTCGGAAACAACCTTGGTCTCCCCGACTACCGGCATAAAGTTAGTATCGCCGTTCCATCGAGGCACAATATGGCTGTGCAGGTGGCCATCGATGCCCGCCCCGGCCACCATACCCAGGTTCATCCCAAGATTAAAACCGTCCGGCTTAAGCAACTGGCCAAGCCATTCCGTACACCGGCTGACCAGACTGAAGTGCTCTGTTAACTCGTCCTCGGACAGCTCGGGAAGACGCGCCAGGTGACGGTAAGGGGCTACCATTAGATGCCCGGGGTTATAGGGAAACAGATTCATCAGCACGAAATTTTTCTTCCCCCGGAACAGGATAAGACTTGCCTTATCATCGGCCTGCTTTAGCTTGTCACAGAGGATGCATTCCGGCTGGCCGTCCTTGGCCTGCTCGATATACTGCATCCGCCAGGGCGCCCAGATGGTGTCCATCAACCGTCGCCCTCCTTACTAATTTTTTAGTATCTTCTCTCCGCCAGCCGCGGCCGCATCAACCAGCGGCCGAAAGCAACTCCTTTTTTACCGCTTCCAGTTCCTGAATATAAGGCTCAGACAGGCCTTTGACCTTCTGCTCCCACTCCGGTCTGGCCCGGATGTTGATTTCGCCCACCGCGGTCCCGGAAATTCGGAGCCGGTGAAGCGCTTCTTTACCTTCGCGGTCAATCTGCCCGCGGATATCATTTTCCGCCGTCTGATAGTGTGCGAACACATCCCGGAGCCTGACGATTCCCGGCCCCAGTTTTTCCGTCCCGGGAAGACTAGCGATACCGCGTATCACTGTATCAAGCCGACCCGGCGGCCTGAGTTCAACCGTCTGCAACAACCACTCCAGCACCGCTTTGCCGAGGAGTTTTCGCTCTTCGACACCGTAACGCTCAAAGGCGTCCTCCAGCACTCGCTCATCACTGCTTCCCAGATACTTCTCTGCCAGCGCCACCCCCGCCTGTCCTATCTCCTGCTCTTTAAGTCGCCTCTGCTCGTCCTCCGAGAGCCTGCCTATCTTCTCCACTTTCTCGGCGGCGATTTCTCTGGCGCTCCTGATAAAACTCATGCCCGCAGCTCCTCAAGTGGCGTTCAGCCTCGATTTTACCCTATAATTCGGACAATATCCAAAGCTGGATAAGGAGACAAACCCCTTCCCTTCGAAGGGAAGGGGCATGGGATAGGATGAATGCTCCTGCATAAATCAATACCAGTCGTAGACGGCCTTATCTTCTATGTCTGGCAGGGCCGCGGCAACAACTGCAATACCTGCCTCTTCCCCAACATCCTGCGCGGCGAGACGCCGCACGTTATCATCGACCCTGGCGCTGTGGCCAACGAGGCCGGCGAACTCTGTTTTGAGAGCCTCGCCAAAGCTATCGAAAACGACGGATTTAAGGTCGAGGATATCGGCCTGGTGCTCAATACCCATTACCACACCGACCACTATGCCGCCGGCGAAGCCATCATGGAAAAGAGCCGCGCCCTGCTGGCCATGACAAAAGAAGACCAGGAGTGGGGCCGCACTTTGAGCGACCACGTTTATGCCGCCTTCGGCGCCGCCAAACCGAAGTACCAGCCCTTCTTCTATTTGAAAGAGGGAACTCTCGAACTTGGCGTCAAGGACCGCCTGACCCTTCAGGTCATCGCCGCACCGGGTCACTCACCAGGCTCGGTCGCCTTCTATTGGCCGGATAAAAAAGTGCTCATCACCGGCGATACCGTGTTTTACGGCAGTATCGGCCGTACTGACTTCCCCGGAGGCAACCTGATGGCCATTAAGAAGAGTATTGAGCGGCTCTCCGAACTCGACGTCGAATACCTCCTGCCCGGCCACAGCACCGAGTACGGGAGTATTATCACCGGCAAGCAGAACATCATCCGTAACTTTCAGGCTGTGAAATTGATTATATAATAGGGGTGTTAAAGAGGGCTATGCCCTCTTAGAATCCCTTCCGGGGAAGGGCGAGAGACAGGATGGAACTCGACGAAAAAATCCAGCAGGCGCTGAAGGCGACCACAGTGGTGCGCCCGCCTAAACAGACGCTGGCCACTTTCGGCACCACCAACATCAACTACTACCTGGTCACCGAGTTAACCGAGGTCGTTAATATTGTCCGGGAAGGCAATGTCATCGCCGAAAAACCGCGCATCGTCACCGCTGGCTACCTCATCAACCTCGAAGGCTTCAGTGACCAGGCGCGGCGCTTTGTCCAGATGATGGCCGAGCAGTCGCCGCATGAGCCGGCCGTCTTCTACCGCTACCGCAATCAGCCGCGCCAGATGGATATCGTCTCCGGGCCGGTCCAGCAGGCGGTGAACAACGTCGTCTCCATGGTAGAAAGCAAGGGCGACCCGCTTGCCGCCGTCATCAAAGGGGTCGAAGAGTTCTGGGATGTCTCACTCATCAAGTTTACTTATGAACTCACGCGGAAGTCGCTCTATAGCAACGTTGCCGAATTCCAGGCGCGTGGGTTGCTTGAAGTTGACAAAGCCGGCCTTCCCGCCGAAGCGCGCCAGCATATCGAAGAACTCTTTGCCCACGCCCGGCACGACCCGTCACGCGTATCCGAACTCGCCCGGGAGCTCAATCAATGGGGCGTCTTCGAGGAGTACCAGGACCGCTTTTTCGCCCTCTTCGGCCGGCGCTAGGCCGGTTTAGCGCTCCCGGTATTACCACGCCTTTGCGCCGTGCCAGTTCGAAAACGCTTGAATTTGCCTTGACAAATGGCTATCAGCGTAATACTCTAGTGCCAAGGATAATTCTGACCCGCTCTGTCAATACAACAGAAGAGGAGTCGTATGAAGTTACTCGTAATCGGGTTGGGTCAATGCGGCTGTCGTATTGCTGACCAGTTAGCCCGGATGGCCCGCCAGGCTAAAGCCGAACGCAACGTCACCATTCTCACCGGCGCTTACGCCGTCAACAGCGATAAGACTGACCTCACCGGCCTTACCTACATTCAATCTGACTACATGCACCGCATCCTTATCGGCGCCCGCAAGACTGGCGGGCATGGGGTCGGCAAAATCAACGAAGTCGGCGCCGAGCTTGCCCGCGAGGATGGAGATAAAGTTGTCGATGCCATCCGTGCCGCCCCACGCTTCTATGAGACCCACTCCTTCCTTCTGATTGCCGGCGCCGGCGGCGGCACCGGTTCCGGGTCCATCTCTGTCATCGCTCAGATGATTAAAGACCGCTATGTTGGCAAGCCGCTCTATGCTCTCTGCGTCCTCCCCTTCGAACATGAGCAAGCTACCGAAGTCCGCACCGTTTACAACGCCGCCACCTGTCTCAAGAGCATCAAACAGGTCGCCGATGCCGTCTTCCTCGCCGACAACCAGCGCTACGTCCGTAAAGATGCCAGCCTGGCCAACAACCTGGACAAGATTAACAAGCAAATTGCCGAGCCGTTCTATGACTTACTCTGCGCCGGCGAGGTGACCAAGATAAAGCATGTCGGCGCCAAAGTAGTGGATGCTGGCGATATCATGCAGACGCTTGAGGGCTGGACGGCCATCGGTGTCGGCCGCAGTGATGTGCCGACTCTGCGCCTCCCATGGCGCTCCACCCGACAGTTCCGCGCCAAGACAGACGAGACCCTCAAGGGCGTTCAGACCATGGATGCCGCCATCAGCGAGCTTTCCATAACCTGCAACCCGCGTGATGCTGGCAAAGCCATGTACCTCCTCGCCGCCCCCGGCAAGGACATGACCATTGACATCGTCAAAGGACTCGGTGATTACCTACGCGAGCTGACCGACGGCGCTATCATCCGCGGTGGCGATTTCCCCGGCGAGCGGAGCTCCATCGATGTCACCGTCATCCTCTCACAGCTTGCCAATGTCCAGGCCATCCGCGAATACTACGAGCGGGCCGGCACCATCGTCGCTACCCAGAAACAGCGCGCCAAAGAGACCCAGACCCAGCTTAAAGACCTCGACGATATCGGCAAACAACTCCCGACCCTTATGTAGTTAATTAAGAGGGCCGGTAGGTACCGGCCCTCTTCAGGCTTCCACACCCGAGGCACGCCTCGGGACCCATGATTCTGCCGCTTTTACTGCCAGAGCCAGGCTCATCAGATAGTCATCATGGCCGTCTGACGGCTCAACGAAAAAGTTAAGCGTCTGGTTCGGTCGATAAACTGAGCGCGCCCGCTCAAGCTCGAACATCAATTCCTGGTACTCTTTTGAACCGTCCGGCTGGTACAGCTTGAGACGTCCGGAATTAACGGCCGCTAAGAACTCGAACCCGAGCTCACTCTTGGACTGCTGTGTAAAAACAAACGACTCAACCCTGGAGCCTAACGCCTTACGTAAAAATGACGCCACCGGCTCGCCGATGCCCGTGGCGTCGACCAGGATGTGCCGGCAATTCCACGTCTTGAGGATATCGACCATCTGCTGGTAAAGCTCCGGATGCTTCCTGCCGGTCCAGGCGTAGTGCTCAACAACCTCCGCGGCCAGACCGGCCTGCCCTGACTGTACCCTAGCGATGGTGATGACGGTGGCGTCCCTGCCTGATGTTATTTCGTTTGTCTCGGCCTCACCGGCGATGTCGATGCCTGCTACATAGATTGCGCCATTGGACGGGCGGGCCTGGCGCGGATGGCTTCCGACAAGCTGGGCTAGCTGGGCGCAGTTAAGGAAGCCTCCGCCGCCGCGGACGGGCTTCAAGGCGTACTGAGTAAGGAAAAGCGGGTGATTCTCTCCCAGACGCTGGCGCTCGGTCTCAACGAACGCTCCGTAGGCCGGGTTATATCTGGCAACTTCCTGCCAGTCAAAAGAGAAGTGCCGTTTGATGCCGTTCTTGCGCTCAAGCTCAAGATTCGCCTGTTTGGTCTCCTCAAGGAGCGTCCGGTCGTCCCAGGTCGTGCCGTACATGACGGTGGTGGCGTTGGATGCGCTAGCCATGGGGCGAAAGTCCCGCGTGTACTTATCCTTGGCTACGTCCTGGGCCTCGTCGATTTCCAGCAGGATGTCGGCGGTGTGGCCGACGACTGAGGCCGATTCCTCGGCCGACAGGAATATCTGGCGGGCATTGCCCAGGCGGATGATGTAGCCCTGTTCCGACTGCCAGATGCCGTCGAAGCCGAAGTCGTCCAGGCGCTGTTTCAGGCGCGATATCGAGATAACAGTCTGCGGCTTGAAGGTTGGCGAGCACTTTACCGAGCTTCCGCCTTTAACCATGAACATCGTCAGCAGAAGCACTTCAAGATGCGCCGAAATCTCGTTCTTACCGCCCTGGCGGGCGATCTCGACGGTGAAGGCGGTACCGCGCTTGTCCAGGACGCTCCGGGCTACCGCCCGCACTATTTCCAGTTGGTACGGCCTAAGCTTCATTTAATAAGTGCTTTGGTCACGCTCACCCCGGCCGGAATCGCAATCTCGGTGAGCACCCTGGTGATAGCCTCTTTGAGTGACTTCTTCTGCTCCCTGGAGATGTTGTAGCGTGTCCTCACCAGCCGTGCGATGGTGTTAGCGGCCGTGAGGCATAGCTCGACTTTTTCCGGCTGGGACTCGATTAGCTCGCGCAGTTTCACCCGCAGGACGGCGATTTCCTCATCAAGCCCTTCCACCCGGCGTGCTTCCTCGAGTTTCAGTTTTTCCGATTCATCAAGTGCGCGGCCGTAGAAGGCTTCGCTCTTCCGGCCTCGCCTCTTCGGGCCCTTTTCTGTGGCCATTACTTTTCCGATAAGTACGGCGATGCGCCATCACCAGACCGTAAACCAGGACGTGCGCCGCCAGGTCGAGCCGGCCACTGTCCAGCGCTATCTTAAGCAGTCTCATCGCCCCTCCTCTGTCCGAATATAGCACATATGTTCTACCATAAAAAGCCTAACTCGTCGCCTGGATACTGAAGAGGCCGCAACTGTTTTCGATTCTCTTATCGGTCCGGGCCATAATAGTGCAGAGACCATGCATATTGTGACGATAAAGACCCTGACCACCATGGCTTGTGGTTTTACGATGACTATTGACATATCAGGCGGGGTGTGGTAACTTATAGCGTGAGGTGGGGAGGTGAAAAAACGGGGCGAAAGGAGGTGGTGCACACAGACCGTGTACCGTATACTCCAGGTGGATTCAGAGAGCCCCGTCGGTGAGACGGGGCCGACCGGAACTCGTATCTTGGCCCGTGCGAGATAAATGAGCCGGTTGCTCCCGGAAAGGGAGAAAGGCTGATTCGGGTATAATCCCGTAAGAGGGCTGAGGACGAGCAGGTAATCTGAACCGAAATTAAATAATCGGTAGTTAAGGGAAAGCCGCCGTACGGCGGCTTTCTCATTATTTATACGCTATGTCATTTCGAGCGCCAGCGAGAAATCTGGGTGGGTGCCCTGCCTTCTTGACATCGCCGCTCTCTTACCGTATTGTCTCCGTTCAACACACAGGGGGACATTCATGACACGCCAGCGCATCTTCGGCATCGCCGCTAATGTCTTCTTCCTCGGGCTGGTCAGCCTGCTCAATGACATGAGCAGTGAGATGATTTTCACCCTCCTCCCCCTTTTCCTGGCCAACGTCCTCGGCGCGGCGCCGACCATTATCGGCCTGGTCGAAGGCGTCGCCGAAAGCACCGCTTCCTTTCTGCGCATTGGCTCCGGCTGGCTCAGCGACAAAATCGGGCGTCGCAAGCTCCTGGCCTTCTCCGGCTATACCCTGTCCACTGTCATGAAGCCGCTCATGTACATTGCCACGTCCTGGGGGTTGGTGCTCGGCGTCCGCTTCACTGACCGCATCGGCAAAGGCATTCGCTCCGCCCCGCGTGATGCCCTGGTGGCCGATTCGCTGGAAAAGCACGAGCGCGGCAAGGGCTTCGGCTTCCACCGCGCCATGGACACCGGAGGCGCCATGCTCGGCATCACCGGCGCCGCCCTGATCATCTTCCTCCTCCAGCAAAACAGCCTGCTCCTCGAGCGCTCCACCTACCAGATGCTCGTCGTCATTGGCGTTATCCCGGCCGTCCTGGCCCTGTGCATGTTTATCTTCGTCAAAGAGAAAAGGCGGGAGGACCCGACCTTACCGGTCCCGTCATCCCCTGCTCCCACCGCCGTTACTGCCGGTACCGGCCTTGGCCGGAAGTTCTGGACCTTCATCAGCGTCATGTTCCTCTTCACCCTGGGTAATTCCAGCGATGCCTTCCTTGTCCTGCGGGCGCAGGACCTCCAGAACACCACTCTTACCATCATGCTCATGCTTATTCTTTTCAATGCCGTCTATGCCGGACTCTCGGTGCCCTTCGGCGTCCTTTCCGACAAACTCGGCCGCAAAGGCGTCATCATCATCGGCTGGCTGGTCTTCGCCGCCGTCCGTCTCGGCTTCACCGCCGCTACGGCGCACTGGCATGTCTGGCTGTTGTTTGCCGCCTGGGGCCTTTACTACGCCCTCACCGAAGGCGTCGCCCGTGCTTTTGTCGCCGACCTTGTCCCATCCAAGCGCCGCGGCACCGCCTACGGCATCTACTACGCCGCCCTCGGCATCGGTCTCCTCCCCGCCTCAGTCATCGCCGGCTGGCTCTGGCAGACCTTCACCCCCGCCGCCCCCTTCGCCTTCAGTTCCGCTTTAGCTGTCCTGTCCATCATCGGCCTGGCAGTCTTTGTCCGCAAGTAGGAGAACACCCTCACCATGTCATTCCCAGGGAGCATACTCTTTTCTATATCATTCCGAGGGAGCATCATCCTCTTATGTCATTCCGAGGGAGCGAAGCGACCGAGGAATCCGGGGCGGCGACAAGAAATCCATCTTCATATCATACTCAGGCCATCTATGCACCGTCTACAGACAGGCGTGAGGATGAAGTACGCAAGGGAGGTTATCGAGAACTGGTGGAAAGACTATAATACCATTAGACCACGCGGTGCATCAGGTGGGATAGTACCCATAGAATTAATGCAACCAGCCGGAGAAACTGGGATGCCGGTGGCACTAAGGTCGGGGTAAGGTCAAGGGGGTGAAAAGATAGACGCTGAAAGGGGAAAAACACAGTTCGAATTACCCAGAGGATTTGCCGGTAGAATTTTACTTATGTCCATGAACCTAGGACACAAGTCTATCTATAAGAGTGTGGCTAAAGCTTTAAAACTTCGGGCAGAAGACAGTCTCCTTGAGATTGCTTGTGGGAATGGCCATTTCATAAAGAATTATGCCTCACATGTCCATAGCGTTGCCGGTTTAGACCTTTCCGAGCTTTGCATCAAGCTGGCAACCAAGAAGAACAAGAAGCGTATTGTAGCAGGGAGTGCAGAATTCGTGCTGGGTGAAGCAACGCAACTCCCATGGGAAGATACCAAGTTCAGCGTTGCTACATCAATGTCTAGTTTCCTGCTGTTTCCTAAGCCTGTGGCTCTGGGGTCGCTGAAAGAAATGTATCGAGTGTTGCGCCCGGGAGGTAGAGTTGTTGTTTCTATAGAATTGAATGCTGAAGACGGAAAGGACCATTCCAAGGATATCAAGAGGTATGGGATGAAGCTCTGGACAGAAGATGACGTGCGGAATATGCTGAAAGAGGCTGGATTTTCAGAGATTGTTATAACCTATGTAAAAGGGTTCATGATGCCCAAAATGATGATTGCACAGGGTCTTAAGCAATAGCTTCTCACTTAGGCCCGAATAATCAGCAGAGAGAACAACAGCTACAATTGAAAAATGTCAGATTCATGCTACGGTTAGCTTGCTGTCGTATCACTACAGTAATGAACGCGAAACCAGAAACTGCTGCAGGGATGGGATAAGTTGCTTCTTCTCAAATAAAAGTTCTGGAACTGTCCAATAAAGCCGCTTGAATCACAGTGTCAACCTATTATTGAGTCTCCTTGAACTAACAGGTCAAATCTGGATTAGCTTGCCTGGAGTCGGTAGCACGACTCTAATGTCACTACCTGCCAACTGGTCGGCGTAGAAGTGGGGTTGCTCGCTATGAATCGGGATTACAATCCCTGGGTTGATTTCCCAGACGATGTTTAAGAGGTCTGTGCCACAGGCATGGCCGGAAGCATGCAATCCTCTTTCCCCATCAGGTATCTGCCACTCACCATCCTTCTCCGTAGGGAGTCCGAACGTTTTGAGTTCGAAGTGCTCAAGCCAGCTGTGTAGACGGCGAAAGTCAATCTCTTGCTCTTCATCGTGAGGCTCGCTAGAACTGAACAAATATAGACTACCTGGTTTCGGACGTATGCTTGGGAGTTCATTCAGGTCGAAGAAGCTGAAGCAAAGGATAAACTGGTCCTGAGATGAGCTTACATCACTTGCCAAGACGGTCTTACCGACATATTCCTGGAAGAGGTTGCGCATCCATAGGCTGGGATGCCTGCTCGCAATGGTGTCTTGGTAAATTACTACGTTTTCGTCCGTGGCAATATCCGGGACGGTCTGCTCGAGAAGCCGCATAGTCTTCAGGAGATAGGCATCTTTGGACAGTATAGCCAGCTTCTTACCCGTGTCCCTCGCAATTTGTAGAAAGGTGAGCAGCCTGTCTACATCTCTAGCGGGAAAATCTGCTATCACAAGGCCGTGGGAACTTGCGATGGCCCTAAGGGCATTATCATAGACTTCGTGCTCGGCTACGTTCGTTGCCCGCCCTATGTTAGTGCCTTCTAGTATGAGGGCTCGCGGGCGAAGGGCACTTGCTTCATTGACGAATCTGCTGGTCAGTGCAGCTCGTTTACCGTGAAGACGCAAGTCTCCGCTGTAGATGACCCACCCTGCACTCGTCTCAATTGCCCAGGCACAGGCGCCAGGTATGGAATGGTCCACGGGAAAGCAACGCAGGTTCAAGGCACAACCGGTATGGCTTAGCAGAGCGCAGGAAGCTAGTTCTTTTTGTCTTGGCGTCTTCTCCCAAAATCCAGAACTCCAAAACTGCCTCGCACTCTGGCTCAAGTCATCCGGGGCTATGTCAGCTACACAGAACTGGCGTTGCTGCTTGGCGACGTTCTCAGAAAGGAAAGCCATCTGCTTCCATCCGGTAGGGCAGTCAAGGGTAGCGGGATTGAAGTAGCACACCTGTTGGTCAAAATCAGATTTCCCAGAATCTTGGATGGCCTTCGCTATGAACGCCGTGGCTGCCGTTGAGTAAACGGGGATGTTATTCTTGAGAAATGATATGTGCCCTGAATGGTCAAGATGAGCATGCGATAGGAGTATTCCATCCACTTGGTCTAGCTTGCGGTACAAGGGGCTACCACGAAATTCACCCCAAAGGTCCTCTGTCTGAAGGTCTTCTCTATAGATACCTTCGAGCAGCGGCAGTAATCCCATCGTAAGCGGGTCAAGAAGCCCTGCGCCGCTTCTGGGCTTCAGATACTCTTCGTAGAAGAGTTTGTGCCTCTTGTATGGAAATCCGAAATCAAGAAGAAGCACATGATTGTCATCCTCAAGGAGTATCTTGTTTCCCCCGATTTCATTGATGCCACCGTAGAATGTAAGTGTCGTCATAATGTCCCTGCCCCCTCTAGCTCAATAGTTTGGCATAACTGGGGCATTGTGTACCAAACCCGTTTGACTAACCGTTTATTATGCGACTGCTATTTCTGGACAGAAAGGCTACTCCTGTCGTTCCGCCGTTCTTCATCTTCAAGTTCGCCGTGAAAGCCCAATATGGCCAGAACTGCCTGCCAGCTATGTGCAACCCTGACTTTACGCTGTGCTATTAAGTCAGTTATTGCCCCAATATCTTGATTCCAAAGGTTGAGCAAACAGAATAGCTTGCCTGTTAGCAGTCCCCTTCCTAATGAACTGTTCAATGTTACCAATATAATCATCGATAAGTATGTCCACGCCGGGCAAGGCCTTCCCATCTGAACGAGTATTGATGTATTTCCCGTAGGGCACCTGGTTTTTACTCAGCCATTCTTGGTTCCAACGGTCGGTCAAGACCTCTCTACTCGTAGCAACAACCACATTGAGATTCCTGGCTAAAGAGAGAATCTGAAGTGCTCGGACTGCACCTAACATCGGAGGCATGTTAGAGACAAACACTCGCTCTCTTTCAGCCTTTTCTATCTCAGTCTTGATGTCAGTTTCCAAAAACTTGTATTCCCAATCGGTTATGTCAGATTTACTAAGACTCAGCCCCCCCTCATTTTTCAGTTTCTCCAGCACAGGGATAACCTGTTCGACTATTACGCCATCCAGGTCCACAGCAACTGTAATCCTTACCGTCCATGGTAAAGCACGCCAGTTTCGGAACCACCGGTAGCTTCCTACGACTGCGATTGGCATGAGAACTAGAACCCACAGTATCTCTACAGGAAGTTGCCATGACCAATAAGACGACACTGTGAAAGCGACAGCTCCAATTAGCAAGACTGCGCCATGAACAAAGATTAGATGAAGCTTGCTAGCCTGAGGGCCGTGCTCAGCCCTTCGAATTAGTCCTACAGATAAATACATGACAAATACAAATACAAAGCCCCATAAGTACCAAGAAAGATAACGTTCTACCTGACTTGCGAGGAATAGGAGAGCAGCATATACCACTACGATGGCTGCATCCAATACTGACCTAGCCAGCCCAGGGGTAGATTGAGTATATGGATATTCAGTTGTAGAGTCATGCCAGCCAATCCAACTGGTTGTGGCCGCAAAATAAACCACAACCAATGCCCAGAAGCTCGGTGTTGATATTGAAGGTGGAAACAGTATGTCACTGAACCGGAGGAGACTCGAACCGAGGACTACCGCAAAGAAGATTTCGACAAATCTTACAAAGTGCGATTCACCTCTAGCTTCTTTCTTGGTAATTCTCATGGTTGCTCCCCATAGAGGCACTCCACTGATATTTCTCAGTGGTCTGTTTGCATTGGCCTAGAACCAATCCACAACTTTGTATGTCTTATTGGTGATTCTATCACCGGTGATGATTATCAACAATTCAGGAGCCGAGGTTTTTGAATGATATGCCTATGGGCTAAAGTCACACTGTCGGCAGCGGATACAATACAAGCAACCGCTGCAAAGCCGGAATCAGTCCCTTCTTCTCAAACAGCAGTTCGGGAACTGTCCACAAGGTCCGCCATGGCGAACTCGAACTCCTGCCAAGGATCGGCCCCAGATGACCTTAAATAAGAGATGGAGTAAAACCAGTCCCCTACCCCAGCAGGATATTATCAATCAGCCGTGGCTTGCCCAGTTTGAAGGCCAGCGAGACCAGCACCGGCCGGTCGATGACCTTTAGCTCTTCCAGTGTCCGGGCATCGGCGATACTGACGTAGTCCGCCTTCCCCAGCGGCTCGGCATTCAATAATTCCAGCATCCGGCCCCGTATCTTTTCAGCATCACGCTCACCCTTCTCATATAGTTCTCTGGCCAGCATGAGCGATTTATAAAGCACCAGCGCCGCTTTGCGCTCCTCCGGCGTCAAATAAACATTACGACTGCTCATGGCCAAGCCGTCCGGCTCGCGCACCGTGGGGCAGATGACGACCTCGAGATTCATATTGAGGTCTTCCGCCATCTTCTTGATAACCACGCACTGCTGGGCGTCTTTCTGGCCGAAGTAGGCTTTAGTCGGCTCGACAATATTGAACAGCTTGGCAACCACGGTAGCCACACCTTTGAAATGGCCGGGACGGGAAGCTCCTTCAAGCCGCTGGGTCACCTTGCCCAGGTCAACCCAGGTATCATAGCCAGCCGGGTACATCTCCTCCGGCGCCGGCATGAAAACAATATCGGCGCCGGCTTCTCCAAGCATCTTCAAATCGCGCCCGGTATCACGCGGATAGCTCCGGAAGTCCTCATGGGGCAAGAACTGGGTGGGATTAACGAAAATGCTGACGACGGCGGTCAGGTTCTCGGCCTTGGCGCGCCTGACCAGCGAAAGATGCCCCTCGTGGAGATAGCCCATGGTGGGCACGAAACCGACCGTGCCCTTAAGGGCGCGGCGCACCTGCTTCATTTCGACGATGGTGTTGACGACCTTCATCGCCGCCGGACTAAAGCCCCTCCAGCAGTTTCGCGTCCATCGAGTAGCTCTGCTTGGCCGTCGGGAAGGTCCCGGCCTTTACCTCGGCGGCGTAGTCGGCCACCGCCTTCTTAATAGTCTCGGCCAGATTGGCATACTTCTTAGCGTGCTTCGGGGCCAGCTCGTAGAAACCGAGGACATCGCTGACCACCTGGACCTGCCCATCGCAGTCAAGCCCGGCGCCGATGCCGACGGTTGGAATGGCGATACACCGGCTGATGAGTTTGGCCAGCTCCGAGGGCACACATTCGAGAACAACAGCAAACGCCCCGGCCTGCTCAAGACAGACAGCATCATTTAGAAGTTTTGCCGCGGCTTCCGGCGTCTTGCCCTGTATCTTATAGCCGCCCATCTGATTGACCGATTGCGGCGTCAACCCGATGTGCCCGCAAACAGGGATGCCGCAATTGACAATGCGCCGCACTGTTTCCGCTACCATCTCGCCGCCCTCCAGCTTGACCGACTGACAGCCACCCTCCCGGATGAAGCGGGCGGCGTTCCTCAAAGCGTCCTCGACGCTTACGGTATAAGTCATGAACGGCATATCGCCGACCACCAGGCATTTCTTGGTCGCCCGGGTGACGGCACGGGTGTGATGAATCATCTCATCCATGGTCACCGGGATGGTCGATTCGTAGCCAAGCACCACCATACCCAGGCTGTCGCCGACCAGTATCATGTGCATGCCGGCCTCTTCTACCAGCCTGGCGGTGGCATAGTCATAGGCCGTAATCATGAGGACCTTTTCTTTCCGGGCCTTCATTTCCCGGATATCGGCGATGGTGTAGCGCATGGCGGCCTCCTCTTCAGGCGCTGACGGCAGTCAGATAAGGCGCCTCGTCCCTTACACCCTTGACGCTGGTAATGTGGTTTTCAGTGTCAACATAGACCAGGCGCGGCGTCATGGTGATGGCCTGGGCATCCGGGACATCAGTGTAGGTAAGAATGATAACGGTATCACCCCTGGCCACCAGCCGCGCCGCGGCGCCGTTAAGGCCAATCATCCCCGAACCTTTGGGGCCTTCAATGACATAGGTGCTGAAGCGCGCCCCGTTATTAATATTAAGCACTTCCACCCGCTCGTAGGGCAGAATATCGGCGGCATCGAGCAGGAGCTTGTCGATAGCGATACTGCCCTCGTAATCGACGTTGGTGTGGGTGACATGGGCGCGGTGGATTTTAGCCTTGAGCATGGTCCTCATTTTCTAGTTCCTCTCCTGCTTTGTTGTTCTGAAAAGGGCCCGCATCTTATCGGCCGCGGCCGGGTTGCACTTGCCTTTGGCCACGGCGATGGGAATGGTCTGCATTCCAAGTTCCTTGTAAGTGCTTAAAAGGCGCGGCGACGACCTGCCCAGCGCCGCCAGGTGCTTTTCCACGGTGCCAACATCGCCCCGGGCGATGGGGCCGGTGAGAGCGTTGGGCAGACCAACATTGGTCAGGTTATTCAGGGTGCCACGGAGAAGCGGCATCAGCGCCTCGATGGCCCTGGGCGGCGCCACACCAAAGTTCCGCCACAGGTCGGTAGCCAGCTTGGTCAATGTGACCAGATAGTTGCAGGAAATAACCGCCGCGGCGTGATAAAGCACCTTATCGCCGGCCTTGAGCACCACCCAGCTCCCGTGGAGGTCATTGGCCATCTGTTTGAGAGTCCCCAGGAGCGGCTCTGCCGCCTCAATGCCGAAGGTCGAGCCGGGCAGGTTCTCAATTGCCTGGACGGCGCTGGCAAAGGTCTGGAGGGGATGAAAGCCGCCGGGGATAGCCCCAGAGGTTTCAACCGGCTTGAGGACATCCAGCGAGTCGGCGCCGGAGCAGTGGCAAACATACTGGCCCTTGCGCCATTTAAGCTTCCCCGCCACCTGGCCGATGGACGCATCCGGGGTTGTGATGAAAACAAGGTCAGCGGCCTCAGCCGCGTCCTGAAGCTTCGGATAGGCCTTACAGCTCTTGACAGCGGCGGCCAGTTTCTCCGCTGAAGCATAGGTGCGGCTTGCCGCGGCCACCACCCGGTAGCCGCGCTGTGACAGCCGGACGGCCATGGCCGTCCCTACCGTCCCCGCCCCGATAAACCCGACCTTCACTCTTCCTCCTCGGGAAGTTCGAAGGGCTGTGCCCCTCGAAAAATAAAAAACGCCTTCTCAGCAAACCGAGAAGGCGTTAAGAGACTTGCGTATTCAGTACGTCTCGGTCGTTGCCGATCCAAGCGACTCTAACCCTGGCTCAATTTATAAAGCGTCCCGGCTTCCGCCGGAACTGCCAGCTCACCGCTCTACGAGTCAGTGGCCACGGTTAATATAATAACCCAATATCCCTGTAAAATCAACCCGTACTTTCCCAACCCCGCCAGATTCCTCAGTCGCTAACGCTCCTTCGGAATGACATAGCCCTCGATGATGCCCTCGAGCGCTATTCGAACACTATCAGCGGCTTGATGACCTTGCCACCAGCCAGCGCCTTGAATGCCGTGTTAATTTCCGCCAAGGGGTACCGCCGGCTGACCAGCCTGTCCAGCGGCAGTCTCCCCTGCATGAAAAGGTCAACCCAGGCCGGGATATCGAGACTGGACACGCCCGAACCCATGCTCGAGCCGGCCAGCTTCTTCTCTCTGATAAGAGATAGCAGGTCGACGCTGGCCTTACCGCCGTCCGGCGGCGCTCCAACTACAACACAAGTGCCACCGAAGCGAAGACAATCAAATGCCGGCGGGATAACATCTACACTTCCCACCGCCATAACGCTGTAATCAGCACCACCACCCGTAATCCGGCGTATGCGCGCAACCGCATCCTCCTTCTTGGAGTTAATAAGGTGTGTTGCCCCGAATTCCACTGCCGCCTTGAGCTTGCTTTCAAGCACATCGACGGCGATGATTTTGCCGGCACCGCAGAGCCTGGCACCCATTATCGAGCTCATGCCCACCCCACCACAGCCGAAGACCGCTATGCACGAACCCACTTCAGGTCTCAGCTTGTTAATCACCGCACCGAGTCCTGTCTTTACCCCGCAACCCAGCACCCCTACCGTATCCAGCGGCGCATCATCACGCACCTTGACCGCACAGTCTGCCGGCACGACAGCATACTCGGCAAAAGACGACTGCATAAAGAAATGATGAATGGGCTGGCCCTTAAGGCTGTGCAACCGGATATGCTTACCGGGTAAATACCCGTTAAAGTAAAAAGGCCGGTAGACCTCGCACATCACCGGCGGCCCCTTGCGGCAAGTGGGGCAACGCCCGCAACTGGCGGCGCCGGTCAGGACAACGTGGTCGCCGGGCTTGCTGGTGGTCACACCCGGGCCGGCTTCGTAAACAATACCCGCCCCCTCATGCCCCAGAACCATCGGCATCACCAGACCTTTCTCCTGGACTCCAAGGTCGGTATGGCAGACACCGGTCCCCACCAACTTCACCATCACCTCGTTCTCGCCGGGGTCGTCAAGCTCAACTTCCTCCACCACCAGCGGTTTCCCCGGCTGGTACAGCACCGCGGCCTTCATCTTCATATCCGGCCTCCATAAGAAGCAGTTTGCAAAACCGAAACGCCAGCATACAATACCATCGGCCTATAAGCGGGTCAACGCACCTTGACACTTCCCAAAGCTGATTGTTATAATTCGCCTTTAGCGCTTTTACGTTTGGAGGACTCCGATTTACGCGATTGTTGAAACCGGCGGCAAGCAGTATAAGGTTGCACCCGGCCAGAAGGTTAAGGTTGACCTGCTCGGCGTTCCATCAGGCAACCGCGTCGAGCTTAACCGCATCCTTGTCATCGCCGATGGGGGGAAGGCACTGTTCGGCCGCCCATTCATCGAGGGCGCCAGGGTCATCGCCGCCTGTCTGGCCGAGGCCAAAGACCGCAAGGTTATCGCCTTTAAGTACCGCCGTAAGAACCGCTACCGCCGCAAGCTCGGCCACCGCCAGCCCTACACCGAGCTGACGATACAACGCATTCTTAAGCCCGGCGAGACTGAGCCAGAGGTATTGGTCAAACCTGAGCCGAAGGCGATCCGCAAGGAAGCACCCAAGGCTGTTGAACCAGCCCCGGAAGTGAAGCCTGAAAAGCCGAAGGCCAAGGCTCCCGTCAAGAAGGCGGCGCCGAAACCAAAGGTTGAAAAGGCGCCTAAGAAGGCAGAGAAGGCGGAAAAGAAGACCGTCAAGCCAAAGGCCGCTCCAAAGAAGGCGAAGGCTGAAGCGCCCAAGCCAAAGACCACCCGCAAGAAGACCAGTCCCAAGGCTAAGGAGAAGTAACCATGGCCCATAAGAAAGGCACCGGCAGCGTAGCTGGCGGCCGCGACAGCCAGGGTAAGCGTCTCGGCACCAAGCGCTATGCCGGTCAGTCAGTCAACGCCGGTACCATCATCGTCCGCCAGCGCGGCACCCGCATCGAGCCCGGCATCAACGTCGGTATCGGCCGCGACCACACCCTCTTCGCTCTCGCCAGTGGCACCGTCAAGTTCGATCCAGCCAACAAGAACGGCAAAAAGAAAGTCTCCATAGTGGCAGGCCCCCATGAAGGATAAGATTCATCCCAAGTATTATCATGATGCCAAGGTCGTCTGCGCCTGCGGCAACACTTTTACTACCGGCTCCACCAAGCAACTGCTAAAAGTTGAAGTATGCAGTAAGTGCCACCCCTTCTTCACCGGCGAGCGCCGCATCGTTGATACCGCCGGCCGAGTCGAGCGCTACAAGAAGCGCTACAAGATTCAGGACTAGCCCGGGACAATAACGGCACTACGAAGGAGCGGTTGCGCCCGCTCCTTCTTTATTTAGGAGATAGCAAGAGGACAATGTCCTCTTGAACACTGTTTAACGGGGTCAGTATGCCTCAAAAGCCTTTCTACTATGGCGGCCAGGCGGTTATCGAAGGCGTGATGATGCGCGGTCAGCGCTTTCTGGCCGTCGCCGTCCGCCGTCCCGGCGGCGAGATCAACCTTAATGTCAAACCGCTGGCTTCTCTCTATCGAGGCCGTCTGCGCCGGATGCCGCTTGTCCGCGGCATTATCGTCATGATTGAAAGCCTTGTCATCGGCACCCAGGTGCTATTCGATTCCGCCGAAGTCGCCCTTGAGGAAGAGAATGAAAAGACCCCGACATGGTATCTCTGGCTGGCCGTCGCCGCCGGCATCGTTCTTGCCATCGCCGCTTTCTTTATTTTGCCGATGCTGCTTACCCGTTATCTCGTCTATCCCTATGTCCCATCAAACATCCTGGCCGCTCTGATTGAAGGTGTCATCCGCGTCGCTATCTTTGTCGGCTATCTCGCCGCCATCAGCCGTATGAAGGACATCCGGCGCGTCTTCGCCTACCACGGGGCGGAGCACAAGACAGTCAACGCCTACGAAGAAGGCGTGCCCCTGGAGGTCGGCGCCATCCAGAAATTTTCCACCGCCCACATTAGATGCGGTACCAGCTTCATCCTTAACGTCCTGGTTATCGCCATAATCGTTTTCGCCTTCATCGGCCAGCCCTCGGTCGGCGCGGCTATCCTCTGGCGCATTATCCTGATACCGGTCATCGCCGCACTAAGCTATGAGTTGACGCGCTTCGGCGGCGGCCACAGCCATAACAAAGTGGTCCGGGCGGTGCTTGCGCCGGGGATGTGGCTCCAATCAATGACGACACGCGAGCCGGATGACAAACAGATGGAGGTGGCTGTAGCCGCCTTGCAGGCGGTTATCGAAGCCGACAAACCGGGCCAGGGTTAGCCTTTGTCATCGGCCTCCAGCTTCTGAAAGAAACAGCTCCGCTCGCCGGTGTGGCAGGTTGAGCCGGCAGGGTCAGCTTTGACCAGCAGGGCATCGCTGTCGCAGTCTTTAATAATCGCTTTCACCCGGAGCACGTTCCCCGATGTCCCGCCCTTATGCCACAGCTCCTTGCGGCTCCGGCTCCAGAACCAGGCCTCGCCGGTCTCCAGCGTCAGCTTAACCGATTCCTTATTCATATAGCCGAGCATCAGCACATCACCGGTCTTGTAGTCCTGAATAATGGCCGGGATTAGACCCTTATCATCGAATTTCAACATGGCGCAACTCCTAGCAACATATCACAATAATCCATAATCGCACAATATTGGGTAATCCTTAAGCTTCCTATTTTGTGTCATCCTCGAGCCCAGCGAAGAGGATCTCCCAACCCCCGCAGTTAGAGCACCGTCATAATACCTTACTCAAGTCGCTCCACTGAGGATTCACACTCTCAATTAGCTTGATCTTTCTCGCCCTGCGGTACCTCTTAATCTGCTTCTCACGCATGACGGCATTCTCTACATCACCACACGACTCGTAATACACCAATTTGTTGATATTGTATCGCTTCGTGAAACCGTCTACGAGCTTCTCTTTATGCTCATAGACTCGCTTCCGCAAGTCGCTGGTGATTCCCGTATATAGCGTGGTATTCCATTTATTCGTCATGATATAGACATAGTACTGCTGGCCCATGCCACCTGTCACTCCAGGAGATTCTCTTCAGGCGTTTCACGCCTTCGAGAATGACACGTGGATTCACAACCTTACGGCAACCCCCCGTTTCGCCAGATATTCCTTAGCCTGCCGTATTGTATATTTCCCATAGTGAAAGATGCTTGCGGCCAGCACGGCATCGGCCTTGCCTTCGGCGATGGCATCGTATAAATGATCCAGCGTCCCCGCCCCGCCGCTGGCGATAACCGGCACACTGACCGCCTCCGATATCGTCCGCGTGAGCTCAAGGTCGTACCCTGTCTGGTGGCCGTCGGCATCCATGCTGGTCAGGAGAATCTCGCCGGCGCCGAGCCTTACTGCCTCTCTGGCCCACTTGATGGCATCGATACCCGCTGGCTTGCGCCCTCCGTAAAGATAGACCTCCCACCTCGAACCGGCATCCAACCCCTGTTTTCCCCCCGTCTTCTTCGGTGCTTCCAGCCGCTTGGCGTCTATTGCCACCACAATGCACTGAGAACCAAATTTCTCGGCGCCTTCTGTTACCAACGACGGCCCCTGCACCGCCGCCGTATTCAGCGATACTTTATCGGCCCCGGCTTCGAGAATCCGCCGGATATCGGCTAGATTACGCAGACCACCACCGACGGTAAACGGTATGAACACCTTCTCCGAGACCCGTCGGACCATATCAACCACAATGTC
The DNA here is from genome assembly GCA_040753815.1 of Chloroflexota bacterium. Taxonomy (GTDB): domain Bacteria; phylum Chloroflexota; class Dehalococcoidia; order GIF9; family JBFMDU01; genus JBFMDU01. The sequence continues at coordinate 170,631 of JBFMDU010000021.1, read as the reverse complement.
ACGCGAGTCGGATGAGGCGGTGATATCAAGGAAAACCAGCTCGTCGGCGCCCTCACGACTGTAAAAAGCGCCGAGCTCCACCGGGTCGCCGGCATCGCGCAACTGCACAAAGCTGATGCCTTTGACGACGCGGCCGCCGGTGACATCGAGGCAAGGGATGATGCGTTTGTTAAGCATAGCTGCCTCCGGCTGCCGCCAGCGCTTCTTTCAGCTTCACATCGCCGGTATACAGCGCACGGCCAATAATCACCCCCTCGACACCCAGCGGCGCCAGCTTGCGCACATGCTCCGCAGAGGACACACCGCCGGAGGCAATTACGGCCGCCTTCACGCTTTTAACCAGACGACCAATGGCCGCGAAATTCGGCTCAGTCAGCGTGCCATCGCGGCTGATATCGGTGTAGATGATTCGTTTAACTCCAGCCTCTACCATCCTTCCGGCGAGTTCTTCGGTGCTAACGCCGCTGGCCCCGACCCAGCCGCGCGTCGCCACCTTACCGTCACGGGCATCAATACCCACAATGATAGCCTCGCCATACTTCGCGCATAGCTCTTTGACCAGCGCCGGGTCCTCAACCGCCGCTGTACCAAGTATGACACGCTTGACGCCGAGCGACAGCATCTCCTCCGCTGTTGCCTTTGTCCGGATGCCGCCGCCAATCTGTACCGGCACCCTAACAGCCCTGACAATTGCCTCCACCGTTTTCAGATTCACCGGCCTGCCCCTGACGGCTCCGTCCAGGTCAACCAGATGCAGTCTCGGCGCACCCTGGGACTCCCATCTGAGGGCCATCTCCACCGGGTCTTCCGAATATACCGTCTCCCGGTCATAGTCGCCCTGGTACAGGCGGACGCACCTGCCATTCCTTATGTCAATAGCCGGTATCACTTCCATCGGAGACCTAATTATACCAGCTTCCCCCGCATTCACTCACAACCCACCAGAGATTCTCTTCAGCCGCTCCGCGTCTTCGAGAATGACACACGGCAGACGGCGGGATTCGCTCTTCCCCTAAGTGGTTCACCGTATTGACTTCACGTACGTTCAATGTTACCATCTCGCATTTAGATTATCGCGCGGAATGAACTTAGCAAGGAGGTATCATGCCAGGGCTATTCTGGATTGTCCCGGCCGCCGGCTTGATCACCGTCATCTTTGCCGTTTTCCTGGCGAAGAGCATCCTAAGCAAGCCGACGGGAACGCCCAGAATGAAGGAAATTGGCGACATTATTTTCAAAGGCGCCTGGGCGTTCCTTAAGCGTCAGTACCGCACCATCGCTATCTACTCCGTCTGTATCGCCATCATTATCGGCTTCCTGGTAGGCGTACTGGGCGGGACTCCCCTCAAGGGTTATTCCGCTTTCGACATCGCCTGGCGTACCGCCGTCGCCTTTCTTGTCGGCGCTTTCTGTTCCGGTGTCGCTGGCTTCATCGGTATGTACATCGCCGTCAAATCGAATGTCCGCTGTGCCGCGGCGGCCCAGCGCTCTCTAGCCGAGGCGGTTAACGTCGCCCTCCGCGGCGGTGCGGTTTCCGGTTTTCTTATCACCGCCCTGAGCCTCATCGGCGTCACGGTAATCTTTTTCGCCTTTGGCGGCGCTTCCGAGCCGAATATCTCCCCGCACCTCATCGTTGGCTTCGGCTTCGGCGCCAGTTTTGTCGCCCTCTTTGCCCAGCTCGGCGGCGGTATCTATACCAAGGCCGCTGATGTCGGGGCTGACCTCGTCGGCAAGGTCGAGTCCGGTATCCCTGAAGATGACCCGCGCAATCCGGCGGTGATTGCTGACCTTGTCGGTGATAACGTGGGCGACTGCGCCGGCCGAGGTGCCGACCTTTTCGAGTCCACCGCCGCCGAGAATATCGGTGCTATGATTCTGGGTATCGCCGCCTACATGGCCACCCAGAATGTCGCCTGGATTCTCTTCCCGCTCGTCGTCCGTGGCTTTGGCATGCTGGCATCGATGATCGGCATCATGGTTGTCAAGACTAAAGAGAACGAAAACGCCATGAATGCCCTCAACCGTGGCTACTTCGTAGCTATCGCTCTTTCCGTTATCGGTCTAATCATCTCCGTATACTTCATGCTCGGTAACTGGTGGCTTATCGGCGCCGGGATCGTCGGCATCGCCGCCAGCATCATCGTTGTTTTCGTCACCCAGTATTACACAGAGTGGCGTTATAAACCCGTCCGGGAAATCGCCGAGGCTTCCAGAACCGGCCCGGCCACCAATATGATTGCCGGCCTAGCCGTCGGGTTCGAGACTACTCTTGCTACCGCCGTTGTCATCGGTGTTTCCCTTCTTCTTGCCTACTGGTTTGGTATCCAGAGCGGCGTTCAGGGTGCCGGTGCCTTTGGAACGGCTGTCGCCACCATGGGCATGCTCATGACCTGCCCTTACGTGCTGTCGATGGATACCTTTGGCCCGATTACCGATAACGCTAACGGCATTAACGAAATGGCTGGCGCCGGGCCGGAGGTCCGCAAGATAACCGACCGTCTCGATGCTGTCGGCAATACCACCAAGGCCCTGACCAAAGGTTACGCTATGGTCTCGGCCGGCCTTGCCGCCTTCCTCCTCTTCCAGGCTTACCTCGACCAGGTCTCCATTCTCAAATTCGGTGTTGAGGGCAAGTACCACATCGTTGATATCGCTCGCATTGAGGTCTTCGTCGGCGCCCTGCTTGCCGCCATGATTGTCTTCTGGTTCTCAGCCATGGCTATCAAGGCTGTCGGCAAGACCGCCGGCAAGATTATCGAGGAAGTCCGCCGCCAATTCAGGGCTGACCCGGAAATCCTCAATCCCAAGGACCCCAAAAATCCTCACCAACCAGATTACGCCAAGGCGGTTGACATTACCACCCGCGCCGGTCTGCGTGAAATGATTGCTCCGGGACTGCTTCCCGTCCTGGGTCCTCTCTTCATCGGCCTCATCTTCAAGTACTTGGGCATCTGGAGCGGCCTTCAGTGGGATGGCGCCATGGTCGTTGCCGCTGTCCTCATGGTCGGCACCATTGTTGGCATCATGATGGCTTCCTTCATGAACAACGGCGGCGGCGCCTGGGACAATGCCAAGAAGATGATCGAAGACGGCCAGCTCAAAGATGAGCATGGCAACGTCATCGGTAAAAAGACCCCTACCCACGCCGCAGCTGTCGTCGGCGATACCATCGGCGACCCGCTTAAGGATACCGCCGGCCCATCACTGCACGTGCTTGTCAAGCTGCTCAGCACCATTACCCTGGTGCTTTGTCCCCTCTTCATCTAGAGCGGAATAAGTAGCCCCACCCAGGCTCACCAGGCCCGTCCCGAAATACAAGCGGGACGGGCCGGTGCTTTAGGAACAACCTATCCCTGGCCCTTCCCTTGACAATGGATTTTCTAATAGGACAATGCCCTCTTAAACCCCTTTGTTAGGGGGAAAGAATATGTATTTTGGAGTATAATTTCGCCTTAGTCTTATGGAAAGTTACCTATGACCACTGTCGTTGACCGCATCGTCGTCCGCGGCGCCCGCGAGCATAACCTCAAGAACATCGATGTCGTCATCCCCCGCGATAAGCTGGTAGTCATCACCGGCGTCTCCGGGTCGGGTAAAAGTTCGCTCGCCTTCGATACCATCTACGCCGAGGGCCAGCGCCGCTATCTCGAGTCCCTCTCCGCCTACGCCCGACAGTTCCTCGGACGGATGGAAAAACCGGACGTTGACTACATCGAGGGGCTGAGTCCGGCTATCTCCATCGACCAGAAAGGCCCACCACGTAACCCGCGCTCCATCGTCGGCACCATGACCGAGGTCTACGACTACCTCCGCCTGCTCTTCGCCCGTATCGGCCGCCCCCACTGCCCCAAATGCGGCCGGGAAATTGCCCGCCAGACCGTCCAGCAGATTGTCGATTCCATCCTGGAAATCCCCGCTGGCAAGCGCATGATGATTATGGCGCCTCTGGTCAAGGGGCGCAAAGGCGAGCATCTTGCCATCTTCGAGGACTTGCGCAAGAAAGGCTTCGTCCGCGTCCGCATCGACGGACGAATCTACGATTTATCCGAGGAGTTCTCCCTCGATAAGAACAAGAAGCACAATATCGAAGCCGTGGTTGACCGCCTCGTCACCGGTCAGCAAGAGAGCGCCGCCCGCATCGCCGATTCCGTCGAAACTGCCCTTAAGCTCGGCTCCGGGGTTGTTCTTATTTCTATACCTGACGAAGAAGAGCGTCTCTTCTCCGAGCATTTCGCCTGCGTCTACGACAACATCAGCCTGGGCGAAATCGAGCCGCGCACCTTCAGCTTCAACAGCCCCCACGGCGCCTGTCCGGAATGCACCGGCCTCGGCTTCAAGATGGAAATCGACCCTGACCTGGTCATCCCCAACCCCAACCTGAGCCTTACCGAGGGCGCTATTCAGCCGTGGACACGCACCGGCGGCACGGCCAGCCCCTGGCGCGCCGCTATCATCGAGGCGCTGGCTAAACGGCACGGCTTCTCCACCACTACCCCGGTAAGGGCCCTTAAAAAAGAACAGCTGAACGCCGTCCTCTACGGCGATAGCGACCCCATCGGCCTGCACTGGACTAATGTCCAGGGCCACCCCCGCAGTTACTATACGCAGTTCGAGGGTGTTATCCCCAACCTTGAGCGCCGCTACCGGGAAACCCAATCAGAGATGATGCGCTGGGAAATCGAACGCTATATGGCGGCCATACCCTGCTCTTCCTGCCAGGGCCGGCGTCTCAAGCCGGAAGCGTTAGCGGTCAAAATTGGCGGCAGGAATGTCTGGGACATTACCAGTATGAACGTCAGCGGCTCACTTGAATGGGTCCAACAGCTTGCCCGAACTGATGGCCCTAGCCCCACCCTCACACCTCGCGAACTCACCATCGGCGCCCGCATCATCAAAGAGATAACCGCCCGTCTCAATTTCCTCAAAGACATCGGTCTCGGCTACATTACCCTGGAGCGGCCTTCGGCCACCCTCAGCGGCGGCGAGGCCCAGCGTATACGACTGGCCACACAAATCGGGAGCGGACTCACCGGCGTGCTCTATATCTGCGACGAGCCGACCGTCGGCCTCCACGCCGCCGATGACGCCCGCCTTATCGCCACCCTCAAGCACCTCCGCGACCTGGGCAATACCCTCATCGTCGTCGAACACGATGAGGCCATGATGCGCGCCGCCGACCACATCATCGATATGGGCCCCGGTGCTGGCGAGTATGGCGGCAAAGTCGTCGCCACCGGCACCGTCCAGGAGATTATGGACTCGCCCGATTCTATTACCGGCCAGTACCTCATCGGCCGCAGGCAGATACCCAGGCCGTCTTACCGTCGCTCCGGCAACGGCCGGGAACTGGTCATCAAAGGCGCCCGCGAAAACAATCTGAAAAACATCGATGTCGCCGTCCCGCTGGGCAAGTTCGTCTGCATTACCGGCGTCTCCGGCTCCGGCAAGAGCACCCTCATCAGCGATATCCTCTACAAAAAGCTCGCCCAGGTGCTTTACCGCGCCAAGGACCGGCCGGGGAAATGCGATGCCGTCACCGGCATCGAGCAAATTGATAAGGTCATTGATATCGACCAGTCACCCATCGGCCGCACTCCACGCAGCAACCCGGCTACTTATACCGGCGTCTTCACTCCCATCCGCGAGCTTTTCGCCGCCACACCGGAAGCCAGGGTGCGCGGCTACGCGCCCGGGCGCTTCTCCTTCAACGTCAAGGGCGGCCGCTGTGAGGCCTGTCAGGGCGACGGTTATGTCCAGATTGAGATGCAGTTCCTGCCTGATGTCACCGTGCCCTGCGAGGTCTGCAAGGGCAAGCGCTACAACCGTGAGGCGCTGGAAATCTATTTCAAAGGCAAAAATATCTCGGATGTCCTCGATATGAGCGTTGACGAAGCGCTGGAGTTCTTCGATAAAATCCCCCGCGTCAAGAACAAGCTCCAGACTTTGCACGATGTCGGACTCGGCTATATCCGCCTTGGTCAGCCGGCCCCACACCTCTCCGGCGGCGAAGCCCAGCGCGTCAAGCTCTCCTCCGAGCTGTCCCGCCGCGCTACCGGCCGGACGCTCTACATTCTGGACGAGCCGACCACCGGTCTTTCCTTCCAGGACGTTTCCTATCTTCTCGAGGTCCTCCAGCGGCTGGTGGATGCCGGCAACAGCGTCGTCATCATCGAGCACCACCTCGACGTCATCAAGAACGCCGATTACATCATCGACCTCGGCCCCGGCGCCGGCGACGCCGGCGGCTATGTCGTCGCTGCTGGCCTCCCCGAAGAGGTAGCTCAGGTCAAAGGCTCCCTCACCGGCCAGTATCTGCAAAAAGTGCTAACAAGGTAGTCTTTTATCCCACCTTACCTAACACCATATTTCGCCCGTCCGTCTCCAGCATCCGGAACAGCACGGTGTTTTCAACCATGCGTCTCGCTCTGGCATAACCTAAATGACCAGGGTCCATAAAGAGACGCCCGTCCGGCTTAAGTATCCGGTAAATCTCGCGGAACAAAGCCGGCGGGTCTTTAATGCTCTGAATGGTGTCAATCAAGAGCACCAGGTCGGCAACGCCATCTGGCAGACCCGTGTGGTACGAATCAACAAGCACACCCTTAACATTACTCATGCCCCTCTTCGCCGCCTTTCGCTCCACCACCTCGATAGCCAGCGGCTGGATGTCTATGGCATAGACAAGACCCCTGGGCCCAACAATCTTAGCCACAGGAATAGTGTAGCGTCCCGGGCCGCACCCGTAATCAATTACCGTCATGCCCTCTCGCACCGGCATTTTCCTGACAAGCTTTCCAACCACTTTGAACAGGTCAACAATGGCAAACGTCCCGACCATCAACCAGAAGCCCACGTTGGACATCCGCTTTGGCTTTATGTCTGTCTGTGTCATTACCTTCGCCCTCCCCTGCCTATCACTGGCCCTGCCAGCGGGTCCAGCAGTTCTTCATCCTTACGAAGCTCAACAATACGGTCCCTCAACAGCGCCGCTTTTTCAAACTCCAGGTTCTTGGCCGCCGCCTTCATCTGCTTCTCAAGCTCTTTTATCAGCCGCACCAGCTCATCCTTCGATGTCGGCGCCGCCTCATAAGGAGCTTTAACCTCAGCCACCACCTTGACTCGTTCAGTGATATCCTTAATCGCCTTCTTAATGCCCTGCGGCGTGATGCCGTGCTTCCGGTTATACTCCTCCTGGATACGCCGCCGCCGGTTGACCTCAGCCATCGCCGCTTTCATCGACCCTGTCATCATATCAGCGTACATGACGGCGTGCCCTTCAATATGCCGCGCCGCACGACCCATCGTCTGTATCAAAGCGCCCTCAGAACGCAGATACCCTTCCTTATCGGCATCGAGAATCGCCACCAGGCTGACCTCGGGTAAATCCAGACCCTCCCGCAGGAGATTGATACCGACCACCACATCATAGACGCCCAAACGCAGGTCACGCAGTATCTCCACCCGCTCCAGTGTTTCCACATCAGAATGCAGATAGTGAGTCTTGATGTCCATCTCCCGCAGATAATCGGCCAGTTCCTCAGCCATCCGCTTGGTCAGCGTCGTCACCAGGCACCGCTCACCCCGCCCCACCCGCGTTTTAATCTGGTCGATGAGGTCGTCAATCTGCCCTTCCGTAGGCTTGACCTCGACCGTCGGCTCCAAGAGGCCGGTCGGCCGTATCAACTGCTCCGCCACCTGCCGGCTGTGCTCGTACTCGTACGGCGCCGGCGTTGCCGAAACGTACACTACCTGATTGATGCGTTCATTGAACTCATCGAAGTTGAGCGGCCGGTTGTCCAGCGCCGAAGGCAGGCGGAAGCCGAAGTCAATCAGTGTCTGCTTGCGCGACATATCGCCGCCGTACATACCCCGAATCTGCGGCAGGGTCATGTGCGATTCATCGATAATCAGCAGGTAGTCCGATGGGAAATAGTCGAGCAAAGTCCAAGGAGGGCTTCCCGGCGACCGCCGCTGGAGATGCCGCGAGTAGTTCTCGACGCCATTGCAGTAGCCTATCTCGCGCATCATCTCGATATCGTAGTTAGTCCTCTGTTCCAGCCGCGCCGCTTCCAGCACCTTCCCCCGCTTTTTTAGCTCTTCAACCCGCACCGCCAGTTCTTTCTGTATGTCCTCTATCGCCGCCAGTATCTTGTCCTGCGATGTGACGAAGTGCTTGGCTGGATAAATATCCACACTCTCCCGGTCGGCCAGCACCTCACCGGTCAGCGGGTCAACATCAACTATCCGTTCCACCTCATCGCCCCAGAACTCAATGCGGCAGGCAATCTCTTCATAAGCCGGCAGGATTTCCAGCGTGTCCCCACGGATACGGAACTTGCCGCGGGACAGGTCGGCATCATTCCGTTCGTACTGCATGTCCACCAGCCGGCGGACGACGCGGTTCCGGCTTTCCTTCTGGCCTTTTCTTACCGTCGCCACAAAGCTCTGGTACTCCTCCGGCGAGCCCAGAGAATAAATACAGGAGACTGAGGCCACGATTACGGTATCACGCCTCGTCAGGAGTGCCCGCGTCGCCGCATGACGGAGCTTGTCGATTTCCTCGTTGATATCGGTCTCTTTCTCGATATAGGTATCCGTCTGCGGGATATAGGCCTCCGGCTGGTAGTAGTCGTAGTAGCTGACAAAATACTCCACGGCGTTGTCCGGGAAGTACTCTTTGAACTCGGAGTAAAGCTGGGCGGCCAGCGTTTTGTTATGACACAACACCAGCGTCGGACGCTGTACCCGCTCGATAACGTTGGCCATGGTAAAAGTCTTGCCGCTACCGGTGACGCCGAGCAAGGTCTGCTGTTTATAGCCGCGCCCCAACCCATCAACCAGCTTGTCAACCGCCTGCGGCTGGTCGCCGGTGAGAACAAAATCAGAGACGATTTTCAGGTCGGACATGAAAACAACCTGTGAAGCACTAATAAGGCAGTCGGACCCTATCGTCGTGCTAGCTTGCGCAGGGCTTCCTTGACCCTATCTTCAAGCGGGGCGCCGGCCGGCGTAGTCAGGTTATCGACCACATGGCCTACCTCCCGCATCGAATAGCCCAGCGCCGTCAGGGCGGCGATGACCGATTCCCGGTCGTTGCCCGCCTGCACAGCCCCGGCGACAACGGCGAGGCCAACCCCGGTGCGGACGCCCTTTTCCAGCTTGTCTTTTAACTCCAAAACAAGCCGCTCCGCCGTCTTCTTACCGATGCCCGGCACGCGCGTCAAATGGTCGGCGTCGCCGGTAACGATGGCGCCGGTTATCTCGTTGGCTGACATTGCCGAAAGCAGGCCCAGGGCGCTCCTGGGGCCGAAACCCGAGACAGCAATGAGCGACCGGAAGAGGTCAAGCTCTTCCTGGGATATAAAGCCGTAGAGTGATAGCCCATCCTCACGGATCTGGAGGAAAGTATGCAGGCGCACATGGTCGCCGGGCTTGCCCATTTTCCCCAGCGAATTAGTCGGCACGTTCACCATCAGGCTCATACCGCCAATCTTGACCACCACGAAATCAACACCACGGCTCTCCAGTATGCCTTCAATTCCGATAATCATTCAATTGCTCCAGTCTACTTCTTGCCCTGGCGTCTCGCCATCGCAAGGCCGATGCTCCGACGCGACAGCTTAGCGCGTTCAAGTCTGGCACTTGCTCGTCCGGCGCCCAGCTTCTGCAGGCGCTGTTCCTTCACATGACAGATGGCTATGGCCAGCGCGTCGGAAGCATCCGCCGGCTCCGGCAGTGACTTCATACCCAGCAGTATCCGCACCATTTGCTGGACCCGGCTTTTATCGGCGCCGCCGAAGCTGGTCACCCTCTGCTTCACCAGCGCCGGCGGGTAACGGAAGACCGGGAGACCTTTGCCGGCCGCGGCCAGCAAGGCCACCGCCTCAGCCCGGCCGATAGCCAGCGCCGTCCGCACGTTCTCATGGACAAACGGCTCCTCCACCGCCACCTCGTCCGGCTTATGTTTGACGATGACCTTGCCAAGCTCTTTGTGAAGTTCCGCCAGTCTCTGCTCGATGGCCATGCGCGCCGAAAGGTTGACTGCGCCGCAGGCCACCATTCTCATACCGGCACCGTCGGCTTCTATGACACCGTATCCCAGGTGTATCGTCCCAGGGTCAATCCCAAGAATCCGCATATGTCCGCCTCAAGGCAATTATAGCACCGCGTCATTACGAGCGAAGTGCGGCAATCTCACGTCAGCATCCTCCTCAGCGTCAACGCATTTTCCACCGCATACCCGCCGGCGTCGTTATTGAAATAGACGTAAACATCGCTGACGCCCTTCAGCGCCCTGATGCGTCCCACCCATTCTGCCAGTTCCTCATCGCCGTAGTTGCTGTAGTAAAGCGCGGTATGGCCGTGGAACCGGACATAGGCGAAGCTGGCTGTAGCCACTACCGGCGTCGTCAACCCGGGCATATCAAAGACGCAGAAGTATGCCCCGTAGCGCCGCATCAAATCAAAAACGCCCTCGTCCAGCCATTCCCGGTTGCGGAACTCGAAAGCGTGCTGTAACTCCTTCGGCAGGAGCTTCAGAAACGCTTCCAGAAGACTGTCATCCCGCTTCAGCCCCGGTGGAAGTTGATAGAGCACCGGACCCAGCCTGTCCCGCAACGGGCCGGTGCGGCCCAGAAACAGCTTGAGTTCGTCCTCGACGTTCCTCAGCCTCTTGATGTGGGTAATGAAGCGGCTGGCCTTGACGGCATAGCGAAATCCCATCGGCGCTGAGTTACGCCATTTAGCAAAAGCGCTCTCCGTCGGAAGACGGTAGAAGCTGGCGTTAAGCTCAACCGTATCGAACGTCTTCGCGTAATATTCGAGCCACCGTGGCCTGGGCAAATCGGCCGGATAGAACTCGCCCCGCCAGTGGTCGTAGTGCCAGCCACTGGTGCCGACCCGGTACTTCACCCCCTTACCTCACCCTCCGACACTCAACTGCGCCAGGTCGAAGTTGAGACCATCGCGGGCCGAAATAACCCGGACGCCCGTCTCGTCGCTCAACTGCTTTGCCACCTCCCACGGTCTTGCCTGCCAGATAGTCATGCCGAAATGGGTAATTATCGCCGCCTTTGGTCGTACCTCCTGGATGATTTGCTTCGCCTCCGGCACCGAAAGGTGGTCGAAAGGCGACCCGGCCTGATAGCGGACGATGTTGATGACCAGCAACTCGCCCCGGTAGACCTTTGTCAGCTCCGGGAAGAACTTCGTATCAATAATCCACGAGAAAGTATGCCTCGGCGTTTTGAAAACAAAGCCGTAGGTCTCGACACCGTGATGGTGCCTCACCGGCGTCTCGAAGGTGACGTCGCCGACGGTGTACGACTTCCCTTCGGCCAGGATTTCCACCGCTTCGGCAAAGCCCCTCAGGTAGCGCATTATCACCGGGTCACTACTGCTGTCGATGGCATCCGATGGTACAAACACCAGCCCGCGCTTCTTCCGGCCGCCGTCGGTCATAGCTTCAATCATGACGTTAATATCGCCGGAATGGTCAAGGTGCTTGTGGGAAAGGATGATAGCTGCCAGTTTGGTCGGGTCCAGTTTGCGCTTGACCGCATGGACGAGACACCCCGGCCCGGGGTCAAGCAGAATCTCAACGCCACCGAGGTTCAGCCATGAGCCGCCTGAGGCCAGAATCTGCTTGCTCACCATGACCCTCGCCCCCGCTGTACCCAGGAAAAGAATAGAATCGGTCAGGGGTGTTTCCACGGGCGTGATTATAGCAGAGAGGACTTCCTGCTCGTGTCATCCACGGCCTTCCGCACAACCCTCCTGTCATGCCGGAGCGTAGCGAAGAGGGTCTCCCTCTCCTTAAATAACGCTGCGTTACTAATCATACTGTTTACTGTTTATCATTCGCATGTTGGTGATAGAATTGTTGCATGCAATTATTTGGTAAGAGGCGTTGGCATGGAAACCATCCTTGAGTATCTGACCCAAGGCGTCTTTTCTTACATTCTCTACTCAGCGGCGTGGCTAGCGGCCACTGTCATCTCTGTCATCATGTTGTTACATGGGGGCGGCAAGGTTGAACGTCTTCTGCTGACGGGTTCTTCGTTGATGCTAGTCAGCAGTCTGCTGAATCTACCAACGATTGCTATTCACAACTGGCTTGTGAGACAAGGCTTCGGTTTATCAGGTCTTGCCAGTATACTCGGAGTGCTTTCACTTGCCATATTAGCAGGTGCCTGTATTGGCCTGGCGGGAATCATTTTGATTGTATATGCCTTCTGGACGAGGGCTAGGATAAACCATGTTAGATCCTGAAAGCGAGGCCAACCATGCCCAAGCTTGAACAGGAAATCGCCCGAGTTGTCCGCGAATACCACCGCCTCACCGGCAAGATGCTCACCATCGGCACCGCCGAGTCAGCCAGCGGTGGACGCATCGCGGATAAAATAACCAACACCCCCGGTAGTTCCGATTACTTCAAAGGCTCGGTCGTCTCGTACAGCAACGAAGTCAAAATGTCCCTGCTCGGTGTTAAGGAGGCCACACTGACGAAGTACGGATCTGTCAGCCGCCAGACCGCCATGGAAATGGCCGATGGTGGCCGCAAGTTACTCAACGTCGATATCTGCATTTCCGATACCGGTATCGCCGGGCCGAGCGGCGCCACCAAACGCAAGCCGGTCGGCCTGTTTTACCTCGGCCTGTCCACGGAGGATGCCAGAGAGACAGCGCCGCACATCTTCACCCTCTCCCGCGAAGATAACAAGCGCCGGGCTGTTGAAGCTGCCATGCAGATGCTTACAGACTATCTGAAAAAGCGCCTCAAGGCCTCCCGGACGGAGGTCTTCAAAGAGACGCATGTTGTCACTTCATTCCTAGAGCACGGCGGCGAAGTGCTCATCCTAAGGCGGAGTAAGAAAGTAGGCTCTTACCAGGGCAAATGGGCCGGCGTCAGTGGTTACCTGGAAAGCAATAATGATGAAGCCCAGGCCCGTCTTGAAATTGAACAGGAGACCGGTCTCGGCTGTAAAGCCATACGCCTGCTCAAGAAGGGCGCTCCAATCGAGGTGCTTGACCGTGACCTCGGCCGCCGATGGGTCGTCCACCCGTTTCTCTTCCGTGTCAAAGCGCCGGAGGACATCCGCATGGACTGGGAGCACACCGAAACCCGGTGGATCAAGCCATCACAATTATCGAAGTTCCCGACTGTACCGGGACTGAAAGACGCACTCGAGGCGGTGCTTTAGAGCCCCCACCCTGCCGGATATCTCAGCCTTCCACTAATGGCCTCGAAATGGACATGTCTGTTAATTCACCACCTCGAACGCAGTGAGAGGTCTGGTGGGGCGAAACAACCCCGCAGTTTGAACGCTTCCTAACCTTGTGGTAATATCACCCGTCACATAGCCTTGTTAACCTTATGCATGAGCTTGCCGTGACTCAAAACCTCCTCGATATTGCCCTGTCCAAAGCCGCCGAGGCCAAGGCCAAGAAAATTACCCGCGTCAACGTGACCATCGGCGAGCTTGCCGGCGCTGTCCCCGACTGCGTCCAGTTCTACTTCGATGTCCTGCGTAAAGGCACCCCCGCCGAGGAAGCTGCCCTCAATTTCACCAGCGTTCCGGCGCGGCTCCACTGCCGCCAGTGCCAGTCCGATTTTCATCCGGAAGACCTCCCCTGGGTGTGCCCTAAATGCGGCGGGCTCAGCCTGGAAATCACCGGCGGGCAGGAGCTTTTCCTGGAAAGCCTCGAGGTCGCCGAATGAAAGTTAAAGTCCTCCAGGACATCATGGGCGCCAACGAGGTTATCGCCGGTCGCAACCGCGAGCTTTTGGACAGGCACAAGGTGCTTTGCATCGACCTCATGTCCTCACCCGGTGCGGGTAAGACCAGTCTCATCGAGGCTACTATCAAGGCACTCAATGACAGGCTCGCCATCGGCGTCATTGAGGGCGACCTGGCCACGACTATCGATAGCGACCGAATCAAGAAGACCGGTGCCCGTGTCCTCCAGATAAACACCGGTGGGGGCTGTTCGCTGGACGCCAACATGATTAGCCTGGCGCTTAAGAAGTTCCCGATTAAAGACCTCGATGTGTTGTTTATCGAGAACATCGGCAACCTCATCTGCCCCGCCGGGAACGTTCTTGGAGAGCACCGCCGCGTGGTTATCCTGAGCCTGCCTGAAGGCGACGACAAGCCAGCCAAGTACCCTATCATGTTCGCCGGCGCCGATTGCGTTCTGCTCAATAAGATTGACCTTGCCCCCCACCTTGATTTCGATACAATAAGAGTCCGGCGCACCATTACCGGCCTGAACCCGAAGGCGAAAATATTTGAAGTCTCAGCAAAGACGGGCATTGGCTTGAAGGACTGGTGCTCTTGGCTCATTTCCGAAAGGCGGAAACGGCTTAAATGACGCTGAAAACCATCACGCCAGTACCGCATACCGCTTTCCGCGACCAAATTGAGAAGCTGAGCGGCGAAAACGTCGCCCGCTGTTACCAGTGCGGCAAGTGCAGTGCCGGCTGCCCCGTTTCCTTTGCCATGGACCTGGCCCCGCGTCGCATTATGCGCGCCATCCAGCTCGGCCTGAAAGAGGAAGTGCTTGCCAGCACCACCATCTGGCTGTGCGTCCAGTGCAACGTCTGCTCCGCACGCTGCCCCCGCGAAATCGAGGTTGCCCGGGTCATGGAAGCCTGCCGGCTTGTATTCCAGCAGGAGAAATTTAAGGCCGGTGACCGCGATACTATGCTCTTCCACAAGCTCCTACTGGACAGTGTCCGGCGCTGGGGCCGCCTCCATGAGCTTGACCTGGCGGCTTCCTACAACCTTATCAGCGGCCATCTGACCGCCAACATGGGACTGGTCCCCGGCCTCATCGCCAGAGGCAAGCTGGCCATCCTGCCCCACCGCGAGGCCAGATCTGAAGTTAAGAAAGTCATCGCCCGCGTCGAAGCTGAGCACCGGAAAGATAAAGCAAAGGCCGGAGGCAAAGCGTGAAGTCGACCTCGACCTACGCCTACTACCCCGGCTGTACCCTGAAGACTACCGCCAGGGAGTTCGACGTCTCCACTAAAGCCCTCTGCGGTGCTCTCGGTATTCGTCTGCTCGAGCTCAAGCACTGGGGATGCTGTGGCGCCTCATCCGCCCACGGCACCGACCATCTCCTTGCCTTAGCCCTGCCAGCCCGCGAGATTGCCTCAGCCAGCCAGATGGGCTGGCCTTTGGTCGCTGTCTGCGCCATGTGCTTCTCCCGTCTCAAGCACTCCGAAGCCGCCCTCCATGATGAGTCCATGCGGAACAAGCTCAGTGGCATTGTCGGCAAGCCCCTACCAGCATCCTACGAAGTGCTCCACCTGCTCCAGGTTATCGATAACATGCGCGACCGCATGCCGGTAACCCGACCGTTGAGCGGCCTCAAGGCCGCCTGCTACTACGGCTGTGTCCTGGTGAGGCCGAAAGACGTCTCCCGGATGGACGATGTTGAAAACCCGCAGATTATGGACCGCGTTATACGCGCCGCCGGCGCCGAGACCGTTGACTGGAACTTCAAGACTGAATGCTGTGGGGCGGGCATGGCCCTGCCCCACACCGATATTATGTTGAAGCTCTCCCTCCGCATCCTTAACCAGGCCAAGCAAGCCGGGGCCGACTGCGTCGTCACCGCCTGCCCGCTCTGCTTCGCCAACCTCGATGGCTACCAGAAACAGATGAAGAAGACCTTCGGCAGCGACCCTGAAATGCCGGTCTTCTATTTCACCGAGCTTATCGGCCTGGCCGCCGGAATTTCATCCGAACGCCTGTTAATTAACAAGCATACTACCGATGCTATGTCTCTGTTAAAGAACAAAGGTCTGGCCGGGGAGCCTGTCCATGCCTAGAGTCGGCGTCTTCGTCTGCCACTGCGGCACTAACATTGCCGGCACCGTAGATGTGCCCGCGGTCACCGAGTGGGCCAAGACCCTGCCGGGCGTTGTCGCCACTTCTGATAATAAGTACTCGTGCAGTGAGCCGGGACAGGCCTCCATCCGCAAAGTCATCGAGGAGAACCGGCTCAACCGTGTCGTCGTCGCCGCCTGCTCGCCGCGTATGCACGAGGCCACCTTCCGCCGCGCCATGGTCCAGGCCGGCCTCAATCCATACTTCCTGGAAATCGCCAACATCCGCGAACACTGCTCCTGGGTACACGGCAACGATAAAGCCATGGCCACCGAAAAAGCCAAGGACATTATCCGCATGGCTGTGGCCAAAGTTACCAATAACGAAGCCCTTTTCCCCAAGACCATCGGCATCACCAAGCGGGCATTAGTAATCGGCGGCGGCATCACCGGTATCCAGGCCGCCCTTGATATCGCCAACGCCGGACACGAGGTCGTCCTTGTCGAGCGCGAGCCTTCCATCGGCGGCCACATGGCCCAGCTTGATAAGACCTTCCCCACCCTGGACTGCTCCGCCTGCATCCTCAGCCCGAAAATGGTTGACATCGGCCAGCACCCGAAAATCAAGTTGATGAACTACTCCCAGGTACAGAAGGTCTCCGGCTTCGTCGGCAACTTCGAAGTGGAAATCCTCCAGAAGGCCAAACGCGTCGACTATTCGAAATGCACCGGTTGCGGCACCTGCTGGCAAAAATGCCCGCAGAAAGTCGATTCCGAGTTCGATGTCGGCACCGGCAAACGCACGGTTATCCACATCCCCTTCCCTCAAGCCATTCCCGCCAAGCCGGTTATCGACTGGGCGCAGTGCCGCTACTGCAAATTCCTGGACTGGAAAGCCGCCGGTGAGCAGGGCAAGAAGCCGCCGGAATGCCGCGTCTGCGAAAAGGTCTGCCCCGTCCAGGCGATCGACTTTAACCAGCAAGACCAGGTTGTCACCGAGAAGTTCGGCGCTATCGTTGTTGCCACCGGCTACAAGACCTTCGACCCGGCTGTTTATGAGGAGTACGGCGGCGGCCGTCTCCCCGATGTCATCACCAGCCTCCAGCTTGAACGCCAGATGAATGCTGCCGGCCCCACCGGCGGCGAAATCAAGCGGCCTTCCGACGGCGAGCATCCGCGCACCATCGTCCTGGTAAGCTGCGTCGGTTCCCGCGATGCTCAGAAGGGCAGGCCCTACTGCAGTAAAATTTGCTGTATGTACAACGCCAAGCACGCCATCATGCTCAAAGAACATGACCCGGGCGTGCAGGTCTATGTTTTCTATATTGACGTCCGCACCGGTGGTAAAGACTTCGAAGAGTTCTACCTGCGTGCCATCGACGAGGCCGGCGCCGTTTACCTCCGCGGCCGCGTTTCCAAGATTTATCAGGACGGCAAGAAGCTCGTCGTCCTCGGCGAGGACTCGCTCATGGGCCAGCCGGTGGAAATCGCCGCCGACCTGGTTGTCCTGGCCGCTGGCATGGAGCCGAATATCGGCGCCGCTGAGATTGCTCAAACGCTCCACATCAGCTATGACACCTACGGCTTCATGGTCGAGGCCCACCCCAAGCTAAGACCGGTCGAGACCAACACCGATGGCATCCTGGTCGCCGGCGCCTGTGTCGGCCCGCGTGATATCCCAGAAAGCGTCGCCCAGGGAAGCGCCGCCGCCGCCAAAGCCGTCGGCATCCTCTCCCAGGACAGCCTGACTGTCGACCCCATGATCGCCCAGGTTGACCCGGCCAAGTGCATCGGCTGTCTCCTGTGCGTTGCTGTCTGTCCTTTCAAAGCACCATACTCCGAGACCACCCGCGACAAGCGCACCATAGCCGTCATCAACGAAGCTCTATGCAAGGGTTGCGGTATCTGCGTCGCCCATTGCCGGCCCAAGGCAATCAACCTCCACGGTTTTACCAATCAGCAACTGCTGGCCGAGGTGCAGGCGCTATGGTAACCGCTTACCAGCCGCGAATTATCGGCTTCCTCTGCAACTGGTGCAGTTACGCCGGCGCCGACCTGGCCGGTACCAGCCGCATCAGCTATCCCGGCAACATCCGCATTATCCGTGTGCCCTGCTCCGCCCGCGTCGATCCCCTCTTTATCGTCAAAGCCTTCCAGTACGGAGCTGACGGTGTGCTCGTCGCCGGCTGCCACCCGGGCGACTGCCATTACTCCGAGGGCAACTATCATACTCGGCGACGCCTCGCCCTGCTCCACTCCTTCCTGGATTTCACCGGTATCGAGAAAGAGCGCCTGCGGCTTGAGTGGGTCTCCGCCTCCGAGGGCAAACGCTGGTCGCAGGTCGTCACCGACTTCACGGCGCAGGTCGCCGCGCTGGGACCGAGGGCCAAATGAGCCAGCCGATTCGCGATAAGGCACGGGAACTGCTCCAGACCAAAAAGGTTGAGTGCGTTATCGGCTGGGAGCGCGCCACTGACGGCGTTACGGCGCGGCCTTTATTTGTATATGATATTAAGGACGTCGACCGTCTCATCTTTGACCAGACCTGCGTCCACAACCTGTCCCGCTATCTGCGCGACCGCAAGGATAAGACAACCGCCATCGTCGCCAAACCTTGTGATGCCCGTGGCATCAATATGCTCCTGAATGAGCAGCAGCTTGACCGCCAGAAGCTCTTCATCATCGGCGTCGTCTGCCAGGGCGTGAACGAGCGCTGCTGGGGCCAGGCCGATGCCAGACAGCAGGAGCGGTGCCAGTGGTGCCGCCAGCATGTGCCGCCTGTCTATGATTTCCTGGTCGGCGAAAAGCCCGCCAGCGAACCTTCTGCCCCCTCATACCCCGATATCGCCGAGTTTGAGAAGAAATCGCCCGAGGAGCGGCGCGCCTTCTGGGAAGAGCAGTACCAGGCATGCATCAGGTGTAATGCCTGCCGCCACTCCTGCCCCGGCTGTTACTGCCAGGAGTGCTTCGCCGAAAATCTCGACCCGACCTGGGTCGGCATCCGCATCGCACCGGCCGAGAGCCAGATTTGGAACCTTGTCCGTGCCTTCCATCTCTCCGGGCGCTGTGTTGACTGTGGCGCCTGCGAGCAGGCCTGCCCGGTCAACATCCCCTTGATGTTATTGAACCGTAAACTCCAGAAGGATGGCATCGACTTCTTTGGTTTCGAGCCTGGCCTCAGCGCTGAGACAGCGCCGCCCTTCGCCACCTTCAAGAAGGATGAAAAGCTGGAGGGGGGCGAGTAATGCTCTTTCTCACCGGAAAAAGCCTTACTGCCTGGATCAGCCAGCTCACGATGGACCGAACCGTTATTGCGCCGGTCAAGGGTGCTAACGACCTCGTTTTCTTCCAGCCAGTCACCGGCTCGGAAGCCATCTTCATTAAGTCCCAAAACGCCGCTCTTTCGCCCAAGGACTGGTTCTTCCCGCGCAGTGAAGCCATCATGTCCTTTGTCACCAAAAACGGCAAGACCCAGATTATCCCCGCCGTTATGGAAAAAGATGCCGTCATCTTCGGCATCCGGCCCTGCGATGCCCGTGCCATCTCTCTGCTGGACAAGCCGTTCCTGGCTGAGCCAGCCGACGCCCTTTATCAGGAACGCCGCAACCGCACCACGCTGGTCGGCATCGCCTGCGTCACCGTCTGCCAGGAATGTTTCTGCACCAGTATGGGCAGTGGTCCGGCCGACCCGAAATCGCTCGATATCTTACTAACGCCGGCCGACGGCGGCTTCGCCGTCCAGGTCGTGACCGACAAGGGCAAGAGACTACTGGAGAAAGCCATAACTCAGGACAAAGAACTTGTTTTACCTAATCCACCTGAGGTAAAGACCGTACCGTCGTCTGGCGTCACCGAAGCCATGCGTAAGGCTTTCAACAACATTTACTGGGACCGGGTAGCCGACCGATGTATTCACTGCAATATCTGTTCCTTCGTCTGCCCCTGCTGTTACTGTTTCGACGTCCGCGATTATAAAGAGAAGGACAAAATCCAGCGCGTCCGGAGCTGGGAAAGCTGTGAATCGGCCCTCTTTACCCGCGCCGCCGGCGGCCACAACCCCCGTCCCTCCAAGGGCGCCCGGATGCGCCAGCGCTTCGCCCACAAGCTATTGTATTTCCCCGACATATTCGGCGATTTGAAATGCACCGGCTGCGGCCGCTGCGTTAAGAACTGCCCGGTCAATATCGATATCCGCGAGATTATCAGTGATGTCCAGAAACTTGCCAGAGAGTAGTTTGAAGGGGCTGTGTCCCTTCGTGGAACCTCTTTGGGAAATCCTAAAGGGGCAGTGCCCCTTTAGAAAACCTACTTTGGGAAGCTCGAAGGGCTTGCCCTTCGAAGAACCCTTTCAGGGGGTTAGGTGTGTCTGAGGCACGCGCCTTAATTCCCAGCCCGGCAACGGTCAAGTCGATTATCGACCTGACGCCGGACGTCAAGCTCTTTAACGTCGAGCTTGACGACCCGTCGGAGCGCGACCGCTTCGACTACAAACCGGGGCAGTTTGCCTTCCTCTCTGCTTACGGGGTCGGCGAAGCGCCCTTCGGCATCGTCTCCCTCGCCAGCAAGAAAAACGGCATCGAGTTCGCAATCAGGAAAGTTGGCACCGTCACTGCCGCCATGCATGACCTGGAGCCGGGGGCATCTGTCGGCCTCCGCGGCCCCCACGGCAATAGCTTCCCCACGGACAGCTTCAAGGGCAAGAATATCCACATCATCGGCGGCGGCATCGGCTTCGCCCCGCTCCGCCCGGTCGTTTCATACATCCTGGACCACCGCGCCGACTACGGCGATTTGCTCATCCTCAATGCCGCCCGTACCCCGGCCGACCTCTGCTTCTCCAGCGAGTTTGACACCTGGGCGGCCTCGCCACACACCCGCGTCGAGCTAACCGTCGATAAGGGTGACGCCGGCTGGCAGGGCCGGGTGGCCCTCGCTCCCGATGTCGTCAAAGAGCTCAAGCTCTCGCCGCAGAACGCCATCGCTATCACCTGCGGCCCGCCCATTATGATTCGCTTCACCCTGGTCCGCCTCAAAGAGCTGGGCTTCGCCGATGACCAGATTGTTACCACCCTGGAACAGAAGATGAAATGCGGCATCGGCAAGTGCGCCCGCTGCAACGTCGGCGGCACCTACATCTGCCAGGACGGCCCTGTCTTCACCCTCGCCCAGATTTCTAAGTTCATCGAGCAGTTCTAGCCCAGCCGTAGTGCCATGCTGAGGCCATCATCAGGTACCCACCATAGTGGGTGCGGCCGAAGCATCTGGTGGCAGGTCCGAGACTCCGTTTATTTTCCCTCCTCCTATGGCATTCTCCAAGGCACTTCGTGCCTGAAGAGAATCCCCTACATTATCCAGTCATTGCAAGGGAGCGCCAGCGACCGCAGCAATTCCCTCTGCGTCATGCTGGAGCGCAGCGAAGCATCTGGTCAAACTGGGATAATCTCATCATAATATGAGAGACAGGAATACTAATAACGTACTCCCACCAGCCATTCTACTTACATTATTGACAGACTAGCTCAAGAGGAAGCACCATATGTCATACACGGCAACACGGAGATCATCATAAAGATGGATAAAGCTCATGAATATCGCAAAACACTTATGTCCTTGGTTGATGCAATTCAACAGTCAATCAAGGTATGTAAATCAGACGGCCGTCTGAAACCAGTAGTGATGGAAACCAGTCAAACAGTCGTAGAAAAATTCGATTACTCTGAAGAAGGAGCCATCGGATGTCAGATTCACGGCAAGCCAATTAAGAAAACAATTTGGTGGGGTACACATCCAGCTCTTGTCGAGGAGGTGAAGAAACGGCCTGAATACGAAGCGACTTCACGTATCTTAGAGACCGAGCCTACCCTGAAAATTCACAGTGAGTATATTCTTGAGAAATTTATCGACAAGGTTGCTAACGCAACCCTAGAGCATCCAGATAATGCCGATACTCTAGTAGTGCCCATTGTCACAAATCTCATCAAGAGTCTCTGTAATGAGCCAGTCGAACGTAAAGCTGTCGTCTGGCTTGTAGGAATTGTGCCTCAACCAAATGAGACTAGATTTTTTATCGACGACATGGAAGTGGCGCTAAGGCGAACATTGAAAGAGGATTTAGAGACTCGGGAATTCACACATGGATTGGAGTACCGGCATGATACCCTACCTACTGCGGTATTGACACTATGCTACAAGAGCACTACGAGCCAAGGCCTACAAGAAAAAGTTGATGAATCTATTACCGTGGCAAGACTTTTCCGGTTATCAAGTGTCCGGTGGTTATCCATTTACATGTCTTCTGAATCAATTACGGATTCTATGGTGAGTGGTCGACTGGGTGCTGGCCGTGGTGAATATAGCCTTGAGAAATTAAAGATGCAAAAGGAAGACGACGAGAAACTGAGGCTCTTCTGGCAAACAATTATGGCACATCTGCCGAGAGGTTTCTACCTTCCGGATGCGGCGAAAGTGGACTTCCGAGACATCGCCTATGCCCGCTATTGCGATGCGCTCCTACATAACGGAGTTTGGGAGAGACGAGTTGCCAACGGTGTTATGGGACTTGAAGCTATTTATCTAGGGCCCTCAGAAATGCAGGAATTGAGCTTCAGGTTACGGATACGTCTTGCTAAGGTGCTTGGCTATTTAGGATTCGATATCAAGCTCCTACAGGATGTTACAAACCACGCGTATGAGGTTAGGAGTAAATATGTTCATGGTAGTCAAACCTCGTTCAATGACAGGAAAAAACTAGAGAAGACCTATGGCGACATAGCCAGTTTCACACGCATGGTACTAGACTACCTAAGAATATCAATTATCGTTATGACGATGATCCGGCTAAGTAAGGATGAGTTACTAGACCTAATCGATGATGCGCTGATAGACAAACGCAAAGAGACACAACTTTATACGGTTCTAGGCTCCTCAACAAACCTCGTCTCGCTTGCACGTGTAACACCTTAAATTAAACAATATGAAGAGCATTGACACCAACCAATTCTCTTCCACCATAAGAACCAGATGGAGTTAGTTTCACCTTTCAGACAAACTGACTTGCCCCAAATACGGTAGTAGAGATCCTCCATGAAACTCTCCCCGGCCGAATTTAACCTCATGAACACCCGCAACCGCCAGCGGGCGATGAGCTACGAGTTCGACGCCTTCCTGAAGCATCTTAAAAAACACGGCATCGACCTTACCGGCAAAGCCATCCTCGACGCCGGTTGCGGCCCGGGTTTCAGCACCGGGCTTATCAGCCGGGAGTTCGGGCCATCGAGACTGACCGCCTTCGATCTCATGCCGGAGATGATTGACCTGGCTAAAAAACACGAACCATCCGCTGATTTCTTCGTGGGCGACATCACCGCTACCGGATTACCGTCCGGGGCTTTCGATGCCGTTTTCATCTTCGACGTCCTGCACCACGAACCCGAATGGCGCAAGGCATTACAGGAAATGGCCCGCGTCCTTAAACCAGGCGGTGTCCTGCTTGTCGAAGAACCAGCCAATCTTCTGGTCAGGCTGGGCAACATGTTCGATATGTGCCACCCGCCCGAGGCAATGTTCAGTTGGAGCGAGTTCCGGCGCGGGCTTGTTTCCACCGGATTTGAGATACTGGGTAATAGCCGGCTTTTCCTGGGCATGTTCCGCAACTACCTGTGTCAAAGGAATCCACCCTCACTCTAGCTCTCTCCCATCAAGGGAGAGAGGACTGGATACATCCCGTTCGTGCTATCGGCTTCATGAATCCGTCTGGCACCTTGGCCAGTCCGCTGCGAAGGTGCTGTTGAGCGCGCTCAGGAGACCGGCATCCGAACCCTGCTTGAGAATGATGCCGAGTTCACGGTTCTTATCGAGTGACGTCGAAGAGAAGTTCTCAGAACCTACATACGCCTGCGCTCCCGGTGTCCCGTAATCGGCAAGTATCATCTTGGCATGAATATACATTTTCGGGCTGTCTGGATTACTCGGACTTATCGGCCAGTTACCGTACCTGGTTAGGACACCATTCTGGTTGAGGTACTGCCGCATGGCAAGATTCCCGTCTTTGGACGGGTCACCCGGGTCGGACAGCACCGCCGTAATTACCCGCACCACACCGCCGGAGGGTTTTATTCTTTTCGCGGCGGCAATCATCGCGTCAGCAATGTCGCGGTCGTCGAACTCTTCGATATAAATATCAAGGGACTGGGTTGCCGAGGCGATAACACTTTTTACCTTCTCGCGGCTGTTCGTAGGAGACCATACAAGGAGAGAAGGTGAACTCGGGATGAGGGGCGTAACCCAATCGTTCTTGAACACCGTGATGATTTCTTTGACCTCGTCCGGGGCTCTTGTGACAACCCCGAAATCGCGGTCATTTACAAAATAGTCCGGATTAAGGTTGAATGTCATGATAATAGATGCCGCTTCGTCGAAGGTGAAAGTCTTCTGGTGGGTCACTGTGAATTGCGGGTCGGCGTTCTTCCACGGAATCCCGGCATTCGAAAAAGCCTTCTTGGCGACGGCATTCGGGTCTTTCGCATCACCCTGCCCCGGCTGATTGCAAACCTTGAAGGAGGCACAGTTAAAAATCACCCGGACATCCAGAGCTTGATTAGAGTTTTTCGCGGCAACCATGGAATCTACAATATCCTGGTCCGAAAGTTCGTAAATCGTCAGGTAAATACTTTGCTTGGCGCCGGCAATTAAACGCTTGATAGTCTCCCGGTTCGTCTTCTGCGCATCGTCAGGCTGCACCAGAAGATGGTGGATATCAGTGTCCGGGGGAAGACCTGAGGAAGGCACTGTGCCGGGTGGACTGCACCCGGAAGCGCTCACCAAAACCAGGATGGACACCGCGGCCAACAACGACCTGCGCATGGTCCTCCCTATTACTTATTACACTGAGCTTATCTTACATCGACATATTATATATTGTCGCTGACACCTTCATGATTATTGAACCTATCTCTTACGGATGCTACACTGCTTAAGGCAAGTAAGGTGGGGGTGAAGGACGATGTCAGATAAATCGGTCATCATTATCGGCGCCGGCATGGCCGGTCTCTGCGGCGGCTGTTACCTTCAGATGAACGGCTACCGCACTACTATCTTCGAAATGCACGACAAGCCGGGCGGCCTCTGCACCGCCTGGCAGAGAAAGGGCTACACCATCGATGGCTGTCTCCACTGGCTGGTCGGTTCCGGCCCAGGCACCGGCCTGTACCGATTATGGCAGGAGGTCGGCGCTATCCAGGGCCGCGAGATACTCAACCTGGACAGGTTCGCCATCTACGAAGGGCCGGATGGCAGGAGGTTAGAACTCTTCACCGACCTCAGCCGTCTGGAAGAGCACATGCTCGGGCTGGCGCCTGAGGATGGTACGCTTATTAAGGAATTCATCGGCGGCGCCCGCGCTTTTGTTGACTTCGATATGCCCGTGGACAAAGCACCCGAACTCTATACCGCCTGGGACGGTCTGAAAATGACCGGGGGCATTCTCCCCAAAATGCGCCAGTTGATGAAGTGGAAAGGCAAGACAACTAACGACTTCATTGCCAGGATAAAAAGCCCGCTGGTCCGTGAAGGCATAGCCTCGCTGTGGCCGCCCGAGTCAGGCATCTTTTTCCTGCTGATGACGCTGGCCTGGATGCATAAGAAGACCGCTGGCTATCCGCTCGGCGGCTCTCTACCGTTCGCCAAGGCCATCGAAAAGCGCTACCTCGACCTTGGCGGCCAGGTCCGTTACAAGAGCCGTGTGGAGAAAATACTCGTCGAGAACAACTGCGCTATCGGCATCAGGCTGGCCGATGGCTCGGAGCACCACGCCGACCTGGTAATATCCGCCGCCGACGGCCACTCCACCATCTTCGACATGCTCGAAGGGAAGTATCTCAACGATAAAATCAGGGGTTATTACGAGACCCTGCCCACCTTCACTCCCCTTCTTTTCATCGGCCTCGGCGTCAACCGCCGGTTCGATGATGTGCCGCAGGTCATTTCCGGGCTGAGTTTCCCACTGGGGAAACCGGTCGCCATCGCCGGCGCTGGAATCGAACGACTCAGCGTACGCATCCATAACTTCGACCCGTCACTGGCACCGCCAGGCAAAACGGTGCTCACGATTATGCTTCCGGCCGACTGGGACTACTGGAAGCGACTGCGCGAGGATATGCCGCGCTACCAAGAGGAGAAAGAGAAAGTTGCCGATGCCATGGCATCAGCGCTGGAACAGCGTTTTCCGGGCATCACCGTACAGGTGGAGATGCGCGATGTTGCCACGCCGGTGACCTTCAACCGTTATACCGGCAACTGGAAAGGCATCTTCGAAGGCTGGCTGCCGCCAGTGAACTCATTCTTCATGAGAATGGCTAAAACACTGCCCGGACTTGATAACTTCTACATGATTGGTCAGTGGGTCGAACCGGGCGGCGGCGTGCCGTCCGGGGTGCTCTCCGGCCGCAACGTGACACAGATAATCTGCAAGCGCGACGGCAAGAAGTTCACCACCAGTGTGCCGAAGTAATCCTACCGTGCCATTCCGAGGAAGCAATGCACCCGAGGAATCTGGTGAGGGGACATACCTCCCAGCCAGATCTCTCACTATGTTCGAGATGACACGAGGAATCAGACCGTGATACGAAAGGTCCTTTTCCTCTGTGGTGCCAACTCAGCACGCTCCCAGATGGCCGAAGGTCTTCTCCGCCACTACTACGGCGCCGGCTTTGAAGCCTTCAGCGCCGGGGCTAAGGCGAGCTTCGTTCACCCCCTGGCCATCAGGGCTATGGCCGACCTCGGCATTGACATCTCCAAACAGCGTTCCAAGTCGGTCGCTGAGTTCAACGGCGCCGAGATGGACTCGGTCATAACCCTCTGCGCCGCCGACCCCAACGCCGTCTGCGTCACCTTCTTCGGCACGACTAAAGAAGAACTCCGCTGGGACATCCCCGACCCTGCCGCCGTTGCGGGCACCGAAGAAGAGCAACTCGCCGCCTTTCGCCAGGCAAGGGACGATATAAAAGGCAGAATCGACAAACTGGTTAGCACCAAAGCCTGAGAGTCAAAAACTTTAGACTTCCCAAGCGCCAGTACTCATAAAATATCGCTACATACCACCCTTCGCTACCAAGCCCGGCCTCTGATATACTTTACCGTCTATGACCGAAACAGCCACACGGGCATCCATCAGCGTCAGAGGCGTTGTCCAGGGGGTCGGTTTCCGCCCCTTCGTCTACCAGCTTGCCCATAAGCACGGGCTGGCCGGTTGGGTGCTCAATACTTCCGGGGACGTCCGCATCGAGGTCGAAGGCAAACGCCGGACCATTGAGCGCTTCATCCACGAACTGAAGACCCATGCCCCACCAGCGGCACGCATCGCCAGCGTCTCGGTCAACTGGGAAGAGCCATCAGGCCACAACGGCTTCGAAATCCGTAAAAGCAAGGCCACCGAGGGAAAATACCAGCTTATTTCACCGGACATCGCCACCTGCGATGCCTGCGCCGCCGAAATCTTCGAACCGGACAACCGCCGCTACTACTATCCTTTTACCAACTGCACCAACTGCGGTCCGCGTTTCACCATTATCGAGGATATCCCTTACGACCGGCCTCGCACCACCATGCATCGCTTCACCATGTGCCCTGACTGCCAGCGCGAATACGATGACCCACTCGACCGGCGCTTCCATGCCCAGCCCAACGCCTGTCCCAGGTGCGGCCCAAGCCTCAAGCTAGTCGAGGCCCCGGGCAAGACGGTCGATACCGTTAACGCTATCAGTACTGCCGCCCGTCTGTTAAAAAGCCGTAAAATTATCGCCCTTAAAGGACTGGGCGGCTTCCTCCTTGCCTGCCATGCCCAGAGCGAGACCGCCGTGCTCAGCCTCCGCGAGCGCAAGAAGCGGCCATCCAAGCCCTTCGCCATCATGTTCCCCAGCCTAAAACAAATCGAAGAGCACTGCGAAGTATCCCCGGAGGAGGCAAAAGCCCTGACCTCGCCGGAAAGCCCCATCGTCCTGCTCCGATGGAAACAGTCATCAAACATCATCCGGGCGGTAGCGCCACGGCTCAGGTATCTCGGCGTCATGCTCCCTTATACGCCCCTGCACTACCTACTGATGCACGAAATGGGCGCACCCCTGGTGATGACCAGCGGCAACCTCAGCGAAGAACCCATCGCCAGCGACAATGACGAGGCTTTACATCGGCTCTCCAATATCGCCGACTACTTTATTCTGCATAACCGCGATATCTACTCCCGCTACGACGACAGCGTCGTCATGGTCGAACGGGGTGAAGTTCAGATACTCCGACGTGCCCGCGGCTATGCTCCCTACCCCATCCGCCTGGGTTTCAAAACACAACCGGTCCTCGCCTGCGGCGCCGAAGAAAAAGTCACTTTCTGCGTCACCAGAGACAATTACGCCTTCGTCAGCCAGCATATCGGCGACATGGAAAACATGGAAACGATGGAGCACTTCCAGCAAACGCTGGCCCTCTACAAGCACCTTTTCCGGCTTGAGCCAAAAGCTATCGCCTGCGACCTCCACCCCGAATATCTGACCACCAAATATGCGCGCGAGCTGGCCGAAAAGACCGGCCAGAAGCTCATCACTGTCCAGCACCATCATGCCCACATCGCCTCCTGCATGGCCGAAAACGGCGTCAGCGGGCCGGTCATCGGGGTCGCTTTCGACGGCACCGGCTACGGGAGCGACGGCAAGCTCTGGGGTGGCGAGTTCCTGATAGCCGACTATCACGGCTTCAAGCGCGCCGCTCACCTCGAATACCTACCGTTGCCCGGCGGCGCCGCAGCTATCAAACGCCCCTACCGCACTGCCGTCAGCTATCTTATCAGCCTCATGGGCGAGCGCGCCCTGCAACAGCGGATGCCATTCCTCGAAGCCATCGACCCGGTCGAAATCGGGCTTATCAAACAGCAGTTAAAGAAGGTCCTCAACACACCGCTGACATCCAGCATGGGCCGTCTCTTCGACGCCGTTTCGGCGGTGCTCGGAATCAGGGACGAAATCGACTACGAAGGCCAGGCAGCGATAGAGCTCGAAATGGCCGCTTACCGCGACCTCAACAAGGTCGGTGACGAAAGCTATCTCTTCTCCCTGCGCGAGGAGAATGGCCTCAAGATAGTTTGCCTCGGCGACCTCCTGTCCACTATAATCGTCGAGTTATGTCAAGAAGAGCCAATACCGCAGATTGCCGCGCGTTTCCACAACACCGTCGCCGCGATGACTACCAGGGTATGCCAGATGATCAGCGCCGAGACCGGTATCCGGCAGGTTGCTTTAAGCGGAGGTTGTTTCCAGAACCGTCTGCTTTTACGCAAGGTCATTCCTATGCTTGAAGCTGCTGGCCTGACCGTTCTCACTCAACGTCAGGTGCCGACCAACGACGGCGGTATCTCGCTTGGTCAGGCGGTTATTGCCAGCTTCGCGATGGAGAAGGACTAACCCATGTGTCTTGCCGTCCCCGTTCAGGTTGTCGCTATCAATGGCGATGAGGCCGAAGTCGATGCCGGCGGCGTCCGCCGCCGGGTAAGCATCACCCTGACGCCGGAGGTCAAGGTCGGCCAATACGTCCTGCTTCACACCGGCTACGCCATCAACGTCATCGACGAAGCCGAAGCCAGGGAAACCTTGAAACTGCTGGAGGAGATGGTCCGGCTGGATGATGCTTCCCGATGAAATTCGTTGACGAATACCGCAATACCGAGCTTGGCCGCAAGCTTGTCCAGCGCATCAACCGTATTTCCGCCAAGCCGGCCAGCCTTATGGAATTCTGCGGCGGCCATACCGTTGCTATCATGCGCAACGGCATCCGCCAGCTTTTTCCGCCGCACATCAAACTCCTCTCCGGCCCCGGCTGTCCCGTCTGCGTCACCGCCCACCACGACCTCGACCAGGCTATTGCTCTCGGCCAGGTCCCCGGCACCATTGTTACCACCTTCGGCGACATGATGAAAGTCCCCGGCAGTGAGTTAAGCCTCCAGCAGGCCAGGGCTGGCGGCGCTGATATCCGCATTGTCTACTCCCCGCGCGACTCGCTGGAAATCGCCCGCAATGGCCCGGGCAAGCAGGTCGTCTTCCTCGCTGTCGGCTTCGAGACCACCACCCCGGGCGTCGCCGCCACTATCCTCGAGGCCGAGAAAACCAAAATCGAAAACTTCTGCGTCAAGTCGCTCCTCAAGGTCTGCCCGCCGGTCATCAAGGCGCTCCTCGACCTCGGCGAGGTGAAGCTTGACGGCCTCATCTGCCCCGGCCACGTCAGCGCCGTCATCGGTTCACGTCCCTGGGAATTCATCCCAGAGAAATACCGCATTGCCTGCACCGTCACCGGCTTCGAGCCGCTCGATATCCTGCTCTCGGTCGACCGCTTGGTCGAGCAGATAGAAAAAGGCGAGCCAAAAGTGGAGACCACCTACACCCGAGGCGTCAAACCTGAGGGCAACCTCCAGGCGCAGAAGCTCATGGAGCAGGTCTTCGAGCCCTGCCTTGCGCAGTGGCGCGGCCTGGGTACAGTGCCCGCCAGCGGCCTCAAGCCCCGCACCAGGTATTCCTGCTTCGACGCCGATGTCAGAATACCGGTCACCGTCAAGCCAGCCGCTGAACCTAAGGGATGCCTCTGTGGTGAAATCCTCCGTGGTGTTAAAACTCCGTCAGACTGCAAACTCTTCGGCGGCAGGTGCACCCCGGAAAACCCGGTCGGGCCGTGCATGGTATCATCAGAAGGCGCCTGCGCCGCCTATTATCAGTACGGACGCTGAATGTGGGAGAAACGATAGTCCTGGCCCACGGAAGCGGCGGCAAGATGAGCCGCGACCTTATCGCTAAAGGCATCGTGCCCTTTATCAGCAACGACCTGCTGGATAAGCTGGACGATTCCGCCGTTATTGATTTCAAAGGCCGGCTGGCATTCACCACCGATAGCTACGTCGTCAGCCCTATCTTTTTCCCGGGCGGCGATATCGGCCGACTGGCTGTCTGCGGCACCGTCAACGACCTATCCGTCGTCGGCGCCGCTCCGAGGTACCTCAGCCTTGCCCTGATTATCGAGGAGGGCCTTTCTTTAGATGACCTAAAGAAGGTCATGAAGTCGGTCAAGGAGGCCGCCGAGGAGGCCGGTGTCGTCGTAGTCACCGGCGATACCAAAGTGGTCAACCGTGGCGGGGCCGATAAACTCTTCATCACCACCTCCGGCGTTGGCGTCATTCCCGAAGGTGTCAACGCCTCTGGTTCCAACGCCAGACCCGGCGATAAAGTCATTCTCAGCGGCACCATCGGCGACCACGGCATCACCATCATGAGCCAGCGCGAAGGTCTGAAATTCGATGTGCCGGTCGTAAGCGACTGCGCCCCGCTGAATAAGATGGTCGCCGCCATGCTCAAAGCATCGCCGCGCATTCATGCTATGCGTGATCCCACCCGCGGCGGTCTTGCCACCACTCTCAACGAAATCGCCCGCCAGTCCAATGTCGGCATCAGGCTCACCGAAGAGACCGTACCAGTCCGCGAAGCCGTCCGTGCCGCCTGCGAGCTTCTCGGCTTTGACCCGCTTCATGTGGCTAACGAAGGTAAGCTCGTCGCCATCGTCCCTGCCGGAGTCGCCAGCCGCGTCCTGGCCGCAATGAAAAAGAACCATTATGGCAAAGACGCCGCCATCATTGGCGAGGTCATCACCGATCACCCCGGTAAAGTCACTATGACCACCCGCCTCGGCACCACCCGGATCGTAGATATGCTCACCGGAGAGTTACTGCCGCGCATCTGCTAACGCAGTGCTCTGATGTCACCCCGAGTCCGTCACAGCATCTTGCGATTTCCGAGCTTGACATACAGCGATATAATACTCCATGCAAGAGGTGACCATTCGTTGATTTCGTAGTAGAGGGGAGGCAGATATCCGCACTGAAATTCTCCGCGCTTACTTTACCTGACCAGTATTGGGTTGTTGAAAAGGCTGAAGACATCTGGACATTCTATCATTGAGTCTTTAGCTTTAGGGTTGTCTTGAGTAATATGCGTATTTCATCTGAGAACAAACGCGGTTCTTCTGGTCTGTTCGCCAGAGGCCCACGAATACTCCCTCGCCATATATCCGCGAAACGTTTTGCGTTATTGAGCACATCACCCCTAGTATTAATTTCATTGTGTCTTTCATGCGGGATGTTAAGTTCAACAATAACAACCACCTTAGATAGCACTGCCAAACCTGTAACTCTGGAAGAGTCCGTCCACCTGCTAGACGTGCCGATCCCGGTTCCAACGTATTTCCCCTCACACAATAAAATCCAGCGAGTCTATGTTACAAGAGCAAACGAGGTGGTTTTAATAATCTCTGATAGTGAGGTCTCTCCGGAGACAGTCACCCTGGATGATAAGTCAGGCACCCGAAAAGTGTACGTCATACAGAGTAGAATGAGATTTACTGTTAGTTATCAAACATCATTGGTAAGTATCAAGCTTCCGGGCCGAGTTCAGATAGACGACAATACAGTTGGATTCCTTCAAAGCGAGTTTTATCAAGAATACAGTGCTTTATTGTGGAACATCAAACTTGCTCGTGAACACTCAGGAGGGTATCGGCTCACTCTTTCAGCGATCAAACGCATACCAAAAGAGGAACTGATAAAAGTAGCTCGATCTTTAAGCTTCGTTGGCCTGTAATAGTGAGATACAAAGCGATAGAGAACTGGTAAAAGCTAGAAGCTGTCGAAACGTTCGTTGTATTTATTCCGTGTGCTTTCTGGGGAGGTGATGATGTCTATGGTTGAAATATGACAACCGATGGTTTTCTTGAACGAGTACAGGAGGGTATAAGAAGTGGGAAAGAAATATTCCAGGTTTGTAGGGCTAATGCTATGTCTCGTAATACTGATGACCTTTGTATTACCCAAGACTGTTCCAGCCATGGCCGCTGATAATAAGACAGAGCAACAACTTCCACCAGGTGTAGTACCGGATATGTCTCCTTTGCGCAATCGGCTTAATCCTAACAGCCCTACTTATCATGCCGATTTTCGCTACGGAGGAGAAGGAACACGTTTTGGCCCCCCTGGAAAACGTGTTAGTGCTCCTCTCATCACGCAACAGCAGGACCAGCAGTATTGGGGCACGAAGATGAAAGGCGGTTTGAGTGTTACTGGCGTCGAGGCGAGGCAAAAAATATCTACTACTTTAACTGTTGGAGATAGTAACGATTGGCTTTATGCGCCGACTCTCATGGCCCCGGATTTCTGTCCTGTAGAATCGGTCACTGTTTATCACAAGAACTGGTTCCAAATAATGGAAAGACAATGGCGCGTCTGGGATCACGTCCTCGGAGATTTCCAATACGCACTTGACCTTGATGACTGGTTCATAGACAACTACGTACGAGATGGTTGCTACAAGACTCAAGTCATCAAATACGGTATATCCTGGTGGGTAATGCTCTATAACTATAGCTACAGCGTTTGGGAGATAAAGTATTCCAGAGATGGTGGCCAAAGCATCTTTGACTTCGGATGGGACTGGTGGGAAGAGTGGGGGATGGCTCACGATTGGCCAGCCATACCTGAAATCCGGTCAAAAGACCTACAGGCATATGTTAACGGTTATTGGTACGTCGTGAATGCTCGCTATGGTCTTGAACATTACTCTGATCCATTCAATACGACCTATGATTATGGTTGGACAACTCCATATCGGGAGTGGTACATCGGTACGGGACTATACGACTACCTGGGTGAGACGAAACTCACCGAGGTCCTTAGTGATCCGAATAACAGGAGCAGCATCGTACAAGTTCAGGTGTCCCTTGAACGCATAACTGACAAACAAGGCATTCCAGTTCAGAAGAATGTCAAGTCATATTATGCGAAGACAGTCTACGTTAACCCCCGTCCTGAAGGGGTAGAAATGAAGCTAGTACTCCCAGGGCCGTCACCATTTGACAGTCCTAGCTCCAACATTAACAATCCAGGGGGCGAAACAACTTTTTCCCAGGCGGCAGCGTATGGCGTCTCTCCGCCGACAGTATTCGCCAAGCTCGTGCCTATATTGAATGGCAGTGCACAGACGATCACAGAACTAGCGAATACCTTTCTCTCGATGTCTACTGATACTAGCGAAAGCATACGTCAGAAATCGCTGGATCCCATGAACTATCTTCTTCGTGGAGATGCAAATAAAAACGGAGTGGTGGAGGATAGCGATGATGATACGATAGCGAACTATATCGTAGGCAATCTGTACTTCGAACAAATTGCGGGGTTGAATGCGGCCACTCCCCACCATAATGGCGCAAATGGAGACTTGATTAACGTTTTCGATGCAATGTATATCGCCCAGTATCTGGCTGGTTTACGAAACATATACTATGAGTGGGTATCTGGGCTCAGTATCAAGTATAATCCGGTTCCTCAAGTCGAATTAACTGTCGGGCAGGAGACCGTCGAGTTGCCTGTTGGCAATGTAACTTCCATCCCCATAATCGTCAAAGGGATCCCTGCCAACTCTGCCGGGCTCGGATGCTACAATATTCAGGTTGCCTTCGATCCTAACATCGTCAAGATTGATTCTGTAACTTCCGATAGCAAGGTATTTCCTGCTCCCAAGGCAGTCAGGATAGATAACACCAGAGGAACGGTGCATCTAAATAGCTTCGGGGCAGATGTACCTGGGGTAACAGGAGACCTTGTCCTAGCTAAGTTGGTTGTTACCGCAGTTGGGAATCCCGGTAACATAAGCTCTCTCCGCATAGCTGTTTCAGAATTAGGGGACGCTTTAGGAGGCGATATTCCGGTTAAGACTTCCGAAGGACTTGTCATCATTACTAAGGGATGATGTGCTCGGGCAATCGAACTGATTTGGTTATCTTGTGATTGCCTTAAAAACTTACAGTGGTGAAAACGAACTTAAGGAAATATCGAGGGTAGGCGAGTGCTTCTCATTCGGAGGCTCGCCTACCTCCACTTACATGGAACCCACCACCAAGATTCCTAGCTGAGAGCAACCTCAGCATAAAATAATCATGCCTTTATCAGAAATTCTACTACAATACCGAATGACTGGATTCCAAAGGCAGGTACGCTGAAAATGGATACCATCAAATTTGTTTTTTACCAAGATAATGACCTGTGGGTGGGTTGGCTCGAAGAGTACCTCGATTACAGGAGTCAGGGCAAAACCTTAGATGAGCTGAAAGAGAACCTTAAGGATATTTACGAAGACCACAGCGCCGGAAAGATCCCCCACGTCCGCAGATACGGAGAAATCGTGGTCGGATGAAAAGGCTTAGCGAAGCATATCCTTAAAATGCTAAGCGACTGAACCATACAACAATAGACATAATCAGGACATTTGTGTACTGCTCCCCAAGGATGCCCTGGTGCTCTTGATTTACTCAGGCCATTAGTATTACAATACCCGCCGTTTAACCCCACTTACGTAGAAATCCTGCACACTGCCTAAGTAAGGAGGGCACATGACGAATCCCCAGGTCCAGGAAATCCCTGTCGTATGGGTTCTTTCAGGAGCTTGTACGGGGTGCTCGGTCTCAGTGCTGAATGCAGTCAGTCCCACTATCAAGAACGTCCTTATCGATGAGGTCGTGCCCGGCAAGCATATCAATCTCCGCTTCCATCCCACTGTCATGGCCGGCGCCGGCGATATGGTCGTCCAGGTGCTTGAAAACACCGAAAAGAAGAACGCCGGCGGCTATGTGCTCGTTGTTGACGGTGCCATCGCAACAGCGGAGAAGGGCATCTACTGCATGATGAACAACGGCCACGGTCACGAAGAGCCGATTGCCGACCGTATCGAGCGGCTGGCGCGCAATGCCCTGGCCGTCATTGCCCTAGGCACCTGTGCCGTCTCCGGCGGCATCGCCGGCAGTAAGCCAAACATCGGCGGTTTTATCGGCACCGATGAATTCCTGAAAATGAAGGGTATTAATAAGCCGCTCATCAATATTACCGGCTGTCCCCCGCACCCCGACTGGTTCGTGGGGACGGTAGCTTCAGTCCTTCTCACCGGTCTGCCCAAATCCGAGGACCTCGATGAGTGGAAACGGCCCAAGGCGTTCTTCGGCAGTCTTATACATGAGAACTGCCCGCGCCGTGCCTACTTCGACGAAGGCAAATTCGCCAAAAAGTTCGGTGAGCCCGGCTGTCTTAACGAGCTTGGCTGTAAAGGCCCGGTGACTCATGCCGATTGCCCCAAGCGGATGTGGAACGGCGGCGTTAACTGGTGCATCGGCGCCGGCTCGCCATGCATCGGCTGCTGCGAGCCCGGCTTCCCCGACCTGCTCGTGCCCATGTACCAGAAACTCACCGAGACTAACATCCCCACCGTGGGCAAACCTCAGAAATAGGAGGTCGCACTACATTGAGCAAGATTACCATCGACCCCGTAACCAGAATTGAAGGCCACCTCAAGGTAGAGGTCACGGTTGAAAACGGAGTGGTTAAAGATGCCCACACTTCCGGCATGATGTTCCGGGGCATTGAGCTTATGCTCCGCGGTCACGACCCGCGCGATGCCCAGCGCTACGTCCAGCGTATCTGCGGCGTTTGCCCCACCAGCCACTCCATCGCCGGCACCCTTAACCTCGACAGCGCCTTCGGCATCGCCGGAAAGATTCCCGATAACGGCCGCATCGTACGCAACCTTATCTTGGGCGCCGCCCACATCGCCGACCATATTCTTCATTTTTATCACCTGGTGGCACTCGACTATGTCGACGTCACGGCGGTAGCCGGGTACGACGGCAACGACCCGACGTTAAATTCAGTTAAGAAGTTCATCGAGCGCGGTGCACTCGGCCCGTTCATGCCCCGCTACGAGGGCGATTACCGCCTGCCGGCGAAGGCGAACATCGACTGCGTCGCCCATTACGTCAAGGCACTCGAAATGAGGCGCAAGGGACAGGAGATGCTCACCATCTTCGGCGGCAAGATGCCGCACAATATGTCCGTCATCCCCGGCGGCGTCACCGAAACAGTAACGGTGGACAAAATCGCCGCCTTCCTGTGGCGGCTTAACGAACTGCGCGACTTCATTGACACTATCTATGTCCCGGACGTTCTGGCTGTGGCCAGTCTTTACCCCGATTACTTCGGCATCGGTGCAGGATGTGGCAACCTGCTATCTTACGGTGGCTTTGATCTTGACGGCCAGAACCCCGATTATGCCAAGCGCGCCCGCCTGATGAAGGCCGGCACTGTTTCCACCGACCTTAACTTACAGCCACTCGATACCAACCAGATTGCGGAGCAGGTGAAATATTCCTGGTACACCGACTCAAGCACCAACAAGCACCCAAGCTGGGGCGAGACCAGTCCCGACCCGCACAAGAAGGGCGCCTACTCCTGGCTCAAGTCGCCGCGCTACGGCGGCAAGGTCCATGAAGTTGGCCCGCTGGCCAGGGTAGCCGCCACTTACCTCACCGGCGAACCACGACTCAAGAGTATGGTGGACGGCGTCCTTTCACAGTTCAAAGCCAGCCCGGCGGCGCTCTTCTCCGTACTCGGACGTATCGCCGCCCGCGCCCTGTATTGCAAGTACGTGGCTGATTCCATGCCGGAGTGGCTGCTTCAGCTAAAGCCTGGCGAGCCGGCCTACGTGGACTATGCTATCCCCGAATCAGGCTTTGGCATGGGACTGGTGGACGGCGCTCGTGGCGCCCTCGGCCACTGGGTGGAAATCAAGGACCACAAGATTGCCAACTACCAGGCGGTTGTCCCCAGCACCTGGAACTTCTCACCCCGCGACGACAACGGCCAGCTGGGACCGGTGGAGCAGGCCCTCATCGGCACCAAGATTAAAGACGAAAAGAACCCCTTCGAAGTCCTGCGCATCGTCCGCTCATTCGACCCGTGCATCGCCTGCGCGGTGCATTTGATTACACCTAAAGGTAACCCAATCAATGCTGTGCTCGTCAATTAATACATCCACGCCGCCAAGAACGGTCATTATTGGCATCGGTAACTGGCTTCTGGGCGATGAGGGGGTCGGAATACACCTCATCAGCGCCCTGAGCGAGCATCTGGCCGGGTATGCCAATGTCACCATCGTTGACGGTGGCACCTCGCCGGATGCCATGCTCCTGCTTGACGACGTCGACCGGCTGATAGTCCTTGACGCGGTTAATGGAGGGCGCGAACCGGGGACGGTCTACCGGTTCGCTGGCGAGGATATTGAGCACCTGAAGTCGTCCGGCGTCTCCCTCCATGAGTGGAGCGCCGCCGACAGCCTTATGGCCATTTCGCTTATCGGTAAACTCCCGCACGAAACGGTGGTTATCGGGATTGAGCCGGAGCTTGTGGGCTGGGGTACGAGCCTTTCCGATACCGTTGGAAACAAGCTTCCCGAAGTCATCGGACTTGTCCTTAATGAAATTCAAGCCAATAAGCTTGCAGGGAGGAACTAGATGATAGTTTCCGAGTTGAAGCCCTGGGCTGATATCCAGGGCTATCTGGCCAAAGACAAGAAAGTATTTATTTTAGGATGCAAAGGGTGCGCCGAGGTCAGCAAGACCGGCGATGAAGCCACAGTGCTTGCCACCAAGCAGAAGCTGGAGCAGGAAGGCAAGACGGTCACCGGCTGGGCCGTGGCCGACTTCCTTTGCGACCGCGCCCAGATAAAGTTCAAACTCCTGCCATTCAAGTCGCAGGTGGAAAGCGCCGATTCTGTCCTGGTCATGACCTGCGGCATCGGTATCCAGGCCGCTGCGGCTGTAATTGACAAGGTCTGCCACCCGGCCACCAACACTATCAACCTCGGCGGCGCCCGCGGCGAATGGCCCGGTGCCGAACGCTGCCGCCAGTGCGGTGACTGCGTCCTCGAGTTTACCGGCGGCATTTGCCCGCTAACCAACTGTAGCAAGATGCTTATTAACGGCCAGTGCGGGGGCTCCAAAAACGGCCGCTGTGAGGTCGAACCCGACGTCCGGCCCTGCGGCTGGCAGTTAATTTATGAACGGCTGGAAAAGCTCGGCAAGCTCGACTACATGAAAGACGCCGTCAGGGTCAAGAACTGGAACAAAATGCAGCCACCGCCTGCCCTGCGCTCCACCATCAAGTGGTCAATCGACCAGCCGGATATTGTTCCTACCGCCGCGACCGCCAAGGAGGTTGCCAAGAAATGACATTCCGCGAAGCTCTCAAGAACGGCAAGTTCGTGGTGACGGCAGAGGTTGGGCCACCCAAGGGCGTTGATATGAAAGAATTCTTCGAAAACGCCGAACTCCTGCGCCCAAGGGTGACGGCTATCAATGTGACTGACCAGCAGAGTGCAGTTATGAGGGTCGGCTCGCTCACCGCCGCCCGGCTCCTCAAGGACCACGGCATTGAACCCATATTCCAGATGACCTGCCGTGACCGCAACCGCATCGCCCTCCAGTCAGACCTGCTCGGCGCCTATGTTCAAGGCATTGAGAACGTCCTCTGCCTCACCGGTGACCATACGACTCTCGGCGACCACCCGACGGCGATGCCTGTCTTCGACCTCGATTCCGTTTCCCTGCTCTATGCCGCCAGACAGCTCGAAGTCGGTAAAGACCTGGCCGGCAAAGACCTCAAAGGCGTCCCGCATTTCTACCTTGGCGCCTGCGTTACCCCCGGTGCCGAACCGCTCGGGCCGCAACTACTCAAGATGGAAAAAAAGGTCAAGGCCGGCGCTCAATTCTTCCAGACCCAGGCTGTCTACGAACCCAAGAAATTCGAAGTCTTTATGAAGCAGGCAAGCAAGTTCGGCGTGCCAGTAATGGTCGGCATCGTCCTCCTCCGTTCAGTAGCCATGGCCCGATTTATGAACAAAAACGTGGCCGGCGTCTACGTGCCGGACGAGCTTATCAACGAGCTCGATAAAGCTGAGCACAAAGTACAGAAAAGCATCGAGATCGCCGCCCGGCTCATCAATGAAATGAAGGGTATGTGCCAGGGCGTACACATTATGGCCATCGGCCTTGAGGCGAGAGTCCCGCCGATCCTCGACGCCTGCAAGTTATAGGAAAACGCTCCTTGACGTAGAGAAGGGCAAATGGGGATGGACGAGGTAACACTCACCATCAACGACCGCCGGGTAAGCGGCCATCAGGGCATGACCATTCTGGAGGTGGCACAGGAGAATGGCATCTATATCCCCACGCTCTGCTATCACCGCGACCTCTTTCCATCCGGCAACTGCCGCGTTTGCGTCGTTGAGGTAGAAGGCTCACGTACTCTTGTTGGCTCCTGTCACACACCGGCCACCCCAGGTATGATTGTCCACACCGACTCCCCTAAAGTCATTGAGGCCAGGCAGGTTATTCTGGAGCTGACGCTATCGAGTCACGCCGGCACCTGCTACATGTGTGACAAGGCCAACATCTGCGAGTTTCGCAAGCTGGCCGCTGAGATGGACGTCGGTCTGCCACGCTTCCGTTCTCATCATCGCTACTACCAGAAGGAAGAAACGGCACGCCACGTCATCGACCTCTCAAAATGCGTGCTCTGTCGCCGTTGTGTACGCGCATCGGCTGAAATTACCAAAGATAACGTACTTGCCATCGCCAACCGCGGCTTCCAGAGCAAGGTCGTGGCCGGATGCGATGACCCCATCGGTACTGCGCTCGGCGACAACGATACCTGTGTGCTCATATGCCCCAGCGGAGCCCTTACTACCAGAACACCAGTCAACGATAAGGAAAAGGCGCGAACCCTGGTCATAAGAGGATAAAGGATGACAGTAAAAGTCCAAGCCCGCGAAGAAGTCCTTACGGCTCTGGAATTGGCCCAGCGTGAACTTGGCCATATCCCACGGTCGCTCATGACCGAGCTTGCAGCGGCGGCTGGCATCTCCGTGGCCGAGGTCTATGGCATCGCCAGCTTCTACTCTTTCTTGTCAACCAACCCCCTGGGCAGGCATGTCATCCGTGTATGTAAAAGCCTCCCCTGCCACATCAAAGGTGCGGAGGCTATAATAACCAGCATTACAAAAGCATCCGGCCTCAAGCCCGGGGAGACTTCCCCTGACGGACGTTTCTCCTTCCAGTTAGTCAACTGTATTGGCGCCTGCGACGGCAGTCCGGCGATAATGATCGATGATGACCTCCACGCTGGCATTTCGACAGAAAGCATCCCGGCGATCCTGGAGAGGTACAAATGACACGTAGCAGAAATACAAAGGGATGTGCCCTTCATTACATCTCTCTGAGGCCGGACAAAACCGGCCGAAGAACACGGAGAAGCAGGTGAACCTCCGTGCCTGAACAGCGTATCGTCCTTCGAAACTGCGGCGCCGTTGACTCACGGAGCCTAGACTCCTTCCTCAAGCGGGATGGATTCGAAGCACTAAAGAAGGCGCGCGGCACAGCACCCGACCGGACTATTGAAGAGGTCAAGGCCTCGGGCTTGCGCGGCCGAGGTGGCGCCGGCTTCCCCTGCGGCGCCAAGTGGGAGTTGACGCGCAAGTCACCGGGAGACCAGAAATACATCATCTGCAACGCCGATGAGGGCGAGGTCGGTACTTTCAAGGACCGTCACATAATCCAGAACGACCCCTTCAGCCTGATCGAAGCTATCGCGATTGCCGGTCATGCCATCGGCGCTATGAAAGGTTTCATTTACCTGCGGGCCGAATACCGGAGATTCCGCGGCCTGCTCGATACCGCCATAGAGCAATCGAAGGAACGCGGCTTCCTCAGCGGCTTCGACATAGAAATACGGGACGGCGCTGGTGCCTACGTCTGCGGCGAAGAGTCGGCCTTAATGGACTCCATTGAAGGCCGCCGCGGGGAAGCTCGATTCAAACCACCCTTCCCCCCGACCTCCGGTCTCTGGAGCAAGCCGACGGTCATCAACAACGTCGAAACTCTGATGAATGTCCCGCCCATCATCCTCCGGGGGTCAGCCTGGTTCTCTAGCATTGGCACCGAGCGAAGCAAGGGGACCAAGGTCTTCTCCGTCGCCGGCGATGTCGAGCGTCCCGGCGTCTACGAACTTGTCATGGGCAGCCATCTGCGCGAGCTTGTGGTCAATCTGGCAAAGGCTAAAGAGCCGAACCTCATCCAGATTGGCGGTGCCACCGGCCGCATCGTCCCGGTCACCATGCTGGATACACCGCTGGCTTTCGAAAGCCTCCTTGGCGCTGGCGCTATCACTGTCTTCAACAACAGCCGAGATGTTATTTACGTTGTCCTCCGCACCATGGAGTTTCTCGCCGAGGAAAGCTGTGGCAAGTGTACCCCCTGCCGCGAGGGTACCGCGGTCATGGTTGGGATTATGGAAAGATTCGCCAGCGGGGAAGCCTCGGAGCGGGATATCGCCAACCTTGAGGCTCTTTCCCGCACTATGGCTGTCTCGTCCCTTTGCGGCCTGGGGCAGGCGGCGCCGACAGCGGTCACTGATACTCTACAATATTTCCGAAATACCTACGAGAGCCGGATGAGGAAAGAACCGGTCGGGGTGAAATCATGATATCGGTCACTGAGCAAAAGAAATTCGAGGAAGTCCTGGAGCTACTCGGACAGTTTAATAAGGTATATATCATCGGTTGCGGCACCTGCACCACTCAGCTACACACTGGCGGCAGGACGGAAGTCCTGGAGATGAAGAAGAAGCTTGAGGAGGCCGGTAGGGAAGTCACCGGCTGGATGGTCATCCCGACCGCCTGCGATGAGCTTACGAACGAAGCTTTAAAAGACAGCTCTAAGGAAATCAACCAGGCAGAAGCTATTTTAATCATGTCATGTGCTTATGGCGCTCAGACGGTTAGCGCCGGCATCATGAAACCGGTTATCCCGGCAGTCAACACGCTCTTCATCGGTAAGGAGACCGGGCCTGATTCGATGGTCGAATGGTGCCTCCAGTGCGGCGATTGCGTCATCGGCATCACTGCCGGGCTCTGCCCGGTGACTCGATGTGCCAAGTCACTGCTCAATGGTCCCTGCGGCGGCTCGGTTAACGGGAAGTGCGAA
Source organism: Chloroflexota bacterium (assembly GCA_040753815.1). Taxonomy (GTDB): domain Bacteria; phylum Chloroflexota; class Dehalococcoidia; order GIF9; family JBFMDU01; genus JBFMDU01. Next base: position 127,865 of record JBFMDU010000021.1, on the reverse strand, counting down.
GTCTCACCGGAAATCCCGTGTGTCTGGCAGGAGATATACGACCGGCTGAACACCTTGGGAATGCTTGACCGCATCGATAAAATCCAGCCGGCCAAGAACTGGAAGACCAGCCATTCCGGCGGGCCGCGCCGTCTAACGGTTAAAGAGAGGACAGATACGAAGGCAGTCAGGCCGCAAGCGTAATATGGACTCATTTAGCTTCTATAAGACACTGTACGAAATTGCCAGAGAGGTCAACTCCTCCCTGTCAGTTGAGCACGTCCTCAAGGCAGTGATGGAGAGCGTCACAAAAGCCCTGAACGTAAAAGGATGCTCGGTCATGTTGCTTTCGCCAGACCGCAGCCGGTTAATGCACACCGCGGCCTACGGATTAAGTGACTGGTATATCAGGAAGGGGCCAGTAACGGCAGATGTCGTTATCACCACGGCACTTGAGGGCCAGCCGGTTCAAATTCTGGATGTGAAGCGGGATATTCGGCTCCATTACCGCGACCAAGCGATCAAGGAAGGTGTAGCATCCATACTTACCATCCCCATCCAACTTGGCAGTGAGACCATCGGTGTCGTTGCCGTCTACAGCGCTATTAAAAGAGAGTTCTCAGAGGAGGAAATCGAGTTCCTCAAAGCAGTAGCCAACCTCGGCGCGGTCGCCCTCGATAGAGCCCGCGCCCATGAGCATCTGGCAGGCGAGCATACAGCCATCCTCAATGACCTTGAGCTCCACAAGAAAGAACTGGCAAAGGTTGAAGAGGCTAAAAATCAGCTAATGCGCTTCATATCTATTGTCGCCCATGACCTTAAGGCGCCGCTGGCGGCTATCCAGAGCTTCAACAGCGTCCTTCTTGGCGGCTATTCCGGCCCTCTCACCGACAAGCAAAAGCAGATGCTTGAGCGAAGCAGCCAGCGCATTACCGGATTGCTTGAGCTCATCAGCGACTTGCTGGATATTTCCCGAATCGAGCTTGGCCAGGCTTTTCAGGAGCCAAAATGCGTTTTGCCGATGGAGGTGCTGAAGGCCCCGCTCGAAGATTGTATGACCGTAGCACAACAGAAAAATATTACCATCGAGGTCAAAGTTCCTCCTCACCTTCCCGGCATTAAGGTCTTCCCCAGCCGTCTTCAACAGGTCTTCGCTAACCTGCTCTCAAATGCGGTCAAGTTTACCCCCGAGGGCGGCCGTGTTGTTGTATCAGCGCGGCGCGATGACGATGACAAGATACGCTTTGAGGTCTCGGACACCGGCATCGGCATACCCCCGCAAGACTTGCCCAGGATGTTTGAGGAATTCTTCCGTGCCAGCAATGTCCAGGCGCAAGATAAAAATGCCGGCCAGGTTACCGGCACCGGGCTAGGTCTGGCAATTGTACGCCGCATTCTGGAAAAATACGGTGGTAGAATCTGGGTTGAAAGCCCCAATCCGGACACGGGCTGCGGCACTAGGTTTACCTTCCTCCTGCCGGTCTGTCAGACGAACGAATCTGGAAAGGGTGGCGGCTTATGAAAGCTGGGACCAACCTTGAAAAAGTCCTTGAGAGCGGTCACTTTACGATAACTGCCGAAGTCGGCCCGCCTAAAGGCACAACCGCCAAGGTAGTGGATACCAAAGGGCAGGCTCTTAAAAGCTATACCGACGCCGTCAACGTCACCGATAACCAGACAGCCATCGTCCGCATGTCAAGTGTTGCCGGCTGTGCCCTGCTCAAGCAGGTCGGCGTCGACCCGGTCATGCAGATAGTTTGCCGCGACCGCAACCGCATTGCTATACAAAGTGATGTCCTCGGAGCTGTCGCCCTCGGCATCGGCAATATTCTTTGCCTCACTGGCGACCACCAGAAGCTGGGCAACCACCCGACCGCCAAAGGCGTCTTCGACCTCGACTCCATCCAACTCATAGCTATGCTTAAGAAGATGCGCGACGAGAAGAAGTTTTTGTCTGGCGACCCCATCTCCAGCGATGTCCCCATCTTCATTGGCGCCGCCGAGAACCCATATGCCCACCCCTACGAGTTCCGCGTCCAGCGACTGGCCAAGAAAGTAGAAGCCGGCGCTGACTTCATCCAGACGCAGGCGGTATATGATGTTGCCAGATTTACCGACTGGATGAAGCGCATCGTCGACCGCGGCCTCGACCAGAAAGTGCACATTTTAGCCGGCATTATACCAATGAAATCAGCTGGTATGGCCCGCTATATGCGCGACTATGTCGCCGGCGTCAATGTACCCGATACTCTGGTGACACGCATGGAGGATGCTAAGGACGCCAAACAGGAAGGCGTCAATATCATGCTCGAAATTATCGAACAGCTAAAGGTGATTCACGGCATCAAAGGAATCCACATTATGGCTGTCGGCTGGGAGGAAATCGTACCTGTTATTGTTGAAAAGGCAAAGCTCCTGCCGCGGCCAATCGTATAGGAAAACAACTTCTCTTTCTATCCTTAACACCAGAAGCAGGTAAAGCAGGCTGATGACAATTCAAAGGAGGATCGAAAATGGCCAAGATTCTGGTCGTTGATGATGACCCGGATATCAGGGAAGCTCTGAGCATGATCCTTGAATCACAGGGTTATCAGGTAGTTACTGCCCAAGATGGCATCGAGGCTCTGGCCAACCTTAAAGCCGAGACGCCGGACCTGATGATTCTCGACCTCCTGATGCCCAAGATGGACGGCTTTGCCGTCTGCAAAGAGCTCAAACACCCGAGGTGGTCAAAACACGCCGAGGTGCCCATCCTCATTCTGACCTCGGTACGTGAGGAGGCTAGCCGCCGCCGCTACGAGCTCGAGACCGGCATGGAACTTGACGTGGCCGACTACGTCGAGAAGCCGATTGTCCCGCCGGTATTGCTCCAGCGGGTCGAAAAGTTGCTCAAAAAGAAGAGTGCCTAAAGTACCGTTGACAGAATTCTGCTAGACTTGAGAAAAGGAGAGAAATATGGCCAAAGCCACACCCGGAAAACAACCCGTAATTCTGCTGATTGATGATGACGCGGACTTTGTCACCGCTACTAAGACTATTCTCGAAAGCAATGATTACACCGTTGAAACCGCCTATAACGGCGACTCCGGCGTGAAAAAGGCCCGCGAAAAGAAACCGGATGCCATAATTCTCGACATCATCATGCCAATGAAGAACGGCATTGCCACCTGCGATGAGCTTAAGCGTGACCCCGTCCTAAGCAAGATACCGGTCCTCATGCTCACCAGTCTCGGTCAAAAGATGGGCGAGACCGAGATTTCCCAGGCTGACGCCATGTCGCTGGATGCCGAGGACTATATCGACAAGCCAGTCGCCCCGGAGGAACTGCTCAAGCGCGTCGCCAAACTCCTCAAGAAGTCAGGGTAGCCGAGATACCTCCATACCTCCCCTAAAGGTAGTCTGAAGGGGCACTGCCCCTTCAGAAACAATCCCCTCTCCCTTACAAAGAAGGGAAGGGGTAGGGAGACAGGCACAAGAAAACCTAGATTGTCGTCTGACGCCGCCCTGATACCAGCAACTGTTGCACGTGCAGGTATCTCATGTGCAATATTCTTAATGTCGCCATGGCTAACTCATAGCCTACCCGCGGTTCACTCTCCATTAGCTGGCGAAGTTCTTTCCAGTCCATTGTCAGCACTTCACAATCACTGGTCGCAATCGCGTTTCGGGTGAAGATATATGGCGGCACCATAGATGACCAACCAAGAATACTGCCTTTGTGAACCGTGTCCACAATCTCGTCATGATGGGTGCCCTTATCAGTATCCACCGGTACCGTAATATCCGTACTGCCATTGGCTAAGACAGCTACAGTTTCTGCCCCCTGACCAGCCCGGAATATCGTTTGCCCGGCTTTGTAATACCGCACCCGGCATGAAGGTAAAGCCGCCATCTTGACCAGCAGCTCATCAGGCAGACCGAGAAATGCCTCATTGCGTTTCAGGATTTCCAAAGACCTGGGATCAACTGACATGCGACAGGAGCCTCACGTTCTCCAGATTTCGCGGCTATCTTAACCCAACCGTTAACGCGGTTCAAGGTACTTTTTACCTGTTCCGAAGCCATTGGGTTTCCACTGTGTTATTTCGGGATGGTCAAAAACTCGAGAATTATATCATCGCCGTTTATCCACAGAATACGTTACTACACCGGAAGCCTGTGCGGTATAATGGCCGCAGAGGTGTACACATCGAAACACTCCGCCACGGCATCGATATCGTTGAAATTACCCGGATACGGCAGGCTATCCGCCGTAACCGTGCCTTCCTGAACCGTGTCTTCAGCGAAGCCGAGCTCGCTGACAATCCCGGCGCGCCGACTCTGGCCGCCCGTTTTGCTGCCAAGGAAGCAGCCATGAAGATGCTGGGCTCCGGAATGTTCCGTATCGGGTGGCAGGATATCGAGATAACCAATAATAAAGACGGCTCCCCCCGTATCAAGCTAACCGGCGTTGCACTTCACAAAGCTAAAAAGCTCGGCATCAAATCGTTCTCACTCAGCCTCTCCCACAGCCGCACCTATGCCGTGGCCTCAGTAATAGGAGTCATTCAATAATATCATCTCACGCATTATTTTCTGTGCCCATATCGAGCGCCTGCGAGAGATCTGGCGGTGGGGTAAACAAATTCCCTGACCCTAGATTTCCCGCCTCCAACTAATGACCTCGATATGCCATCCAATTAACGATGAAATACACTAAAGTAACAGGCCAGATCGTTGAGGATATAAAATCCCTCGTCGGCGCGGAGAACGTCATCTCTAACCCGGCCGACCTGCAAAAGTACGCCGTCGATGAGATGCCGCGTTATGAACCGCACTTACCCAGCGTTGTCGTCAAGCCAGGTGACACGCCGGCGGTCTCCAAGCTGCTGCACTTCGCCAGCGAGCGGTATATTCCGGTGACGCCGCGTGGCGCCGGCACTGGACTCAGCGGCGGCGCTGTGCCCATCTACGGCGGCATCCTGCTATCTACTGAATGCATGAATAACATCTTGGAAGTCGACGAAGCAAACTTCACCGCCGAAGTCGAACCCGGTGTCGCTCTCGATCAGCTCCAGCAGGCCGTCGAGGTAAAAGGACTCTATTACCCCCTTTACCCCGGAGAAAAAACGGCCACTATCGGCGGCAATATCGCCGCCAATGCCGGTGGCATGAGGGCCGTCAAGTACGGCGTCACCCGCCACTTTGTCCTTGGCATCGAAGCCGTCCTCCCTTCCGGCGAGGTCATCCACTCCGGCGGCAAGTTCGTTAAGTGCTCAACCGGCTACGACCTCACCCAGCTCCTCATCGGCTCCGAAGGCACCCTTGCCGTCATCACCAGAGCCATCCTGAAGCTCACAGTCCTACCTGACAAACGTGAAGTCCTTTTTATCCCATTCAACAGTCTGGCGGACGCCATCAGCGCCGTGCCGGCCATCCTGCGCGAAGGCATCCTGCCTATTGGCATCGAGTTCATGGAAGACGACATCGTACGCATGGTGCGGGAAAAGGCGAACGTCGATATTCCCTTGCCCGGCCATCCCGCTTATCTCCTCATCATCCTCGAAGGGCAGACTGAAAAGGAAGTCCTTGATACCGCAAAACGCGTCGGAGCTATTTGCCAGTGCCAAGGCGCGGTCGATACTTACATCCCGGCCGGCGAACGCGCCCGCAAACACCTTCTAGAAGCCCGTGAAAAGTTCTATCCCACCATCAAGGGCGCTGGAATGGTCGAACTGGCTGATATCGTTGTACCCCGGAGCCGCATCGCCAGCTTCATCGCCCGGGTCAAAGAAATCTCGCAGGAGCGCGGCTTGCCTATCATCACCTACGGCCATGCTGGCGATGGTAATGTTCACCTCCATCCCTTCGGACACAATATCGACCGCGACGAATGGAACGCCCGGTTGAAATCCGTCTTACACGACCTTTATCAAGCCGGGGCCTCCTTCGGCGGCGCTGTCTCCGGCGAGCACGGCATTGGGTATGACAAAAAGGCCTACCTTTGCACCACCGTCGATAAAGCCACTCTCGAAGCTATGAAGGCTATTAAGCGAGCCTTCGACCCGAACAACATCATGAACCCCGGCAAGATATTCGACCTGGATTGAGGCAGCGATGAAAGTCACGGTTAACGGCATCAGCATCAACTACGAAACAACAGGCCATGGCCCTAATGTCGTTCTAATCCACGGCTCGCCCGATAATCTCACTATGTGGCAACACCAGATAGAGGCGCTTTCCGCCAGGTACCGTGTCACTGCCTACGATATGCGCGGCTTCGGCCAGACACCCTTTGGTGATATCGAATATAGGCTCTCAACTCTTGTTGATGACCTGCGTGGTCTTATCGAAACCCTGCAACTTACAAGGCCCGTCGTCGTCGGTTACTCTTTGGGAGGCTGGGTGGCCGCCACATTCGCTGTAACCAACCCTGAACTAATAAGGGCGCTCGTCCTTACAGGATGCTCTGGGGCGATGCCCCGTCCATCATCCGAACTAACCAACCGTCAGAAAAAAGTTGTTGAACTACTCGGAAAATGTGACATTAAGGGCCTGGCTAAAGATATGGCGAACTGGTGCTTCTCACCCGGTTTCCGTGAAAAGAACCCGGCTGAATATCAGCGCTATGTAAACATCAAGGCCAGTAACCGATTAGAGAATCTAGCCCGGATTATGGGCGGTGGCCGCGGCTTTCCAATACAGTTGCCTTTTGAAAAAATAACCTGTCCCACCCTCTTCATCGCCGGCGAGTATGACTCCGCAGCTCCTGTTGAGTCCCAGCGTCAGGCGCACCAGCTAACATCTGGTTCAAAATTCGTTGTCCTGCCGGCCGGCCACGCCTCTATGCTGGAGCTTCCGGAAGAGTTCAACACAGCCTTGCTCCAGTTCCTCGACAACCTGAGATAATGGTTTACCCCTTTCAGCAGAAGTGCTAGAATCCTACTTGCGTCTCAATTCGGTTTGGTAGCAAAGAGGACGAAGCCCTATTTAAGAATAAACATTACCCGTTCATTAAAGTGAGGTGCGGCGATGTCAGGGCACTCCAAATGGTCGAAAATCAAGCGGCAGAAAGGCGCTGACGATGCCAAACGCGGCCAGACCTTCACCAAGCTAACGCGTGAAATCATCGTCGCCGCCAAGGAAGGCGGCGGCAACCCCGAGGCCAACTTCCGGCTCAGACTAGCCGTCCAGAAAGCCCGCGATGCCAACATGCCCAGCGACAATATTAATCGAGCTATCCAGAAAGGCACCGGCGGCGGCGAAGGCACTGGCCAGCTTGCTGAAATCACCTTCGAGGGATACGGGCCAAAAGGAGTTGCTATCCTTGTTGAAGCTGTGACCGACAACCGCAACCGCACTGTCCAGGAAGTGCGCAGTCTCTTTACCCGATTCGGCGGCAGTCTTGGTGCTACTGGCAGTGTTGCCTGGCTTTTCGAAAGCAAAGGCGTCATCACCGTGGATGCTACCGGCAAAGAAGCCGAAGACCTGGCCATGGCGGCCATTGAGTGGGGTGCTGAGGACGTTAAAATCGAGAAGGGCTATATCGAAATCTACGCCAAACCCAGGGACTTCGAAGTCGTCAGAAAAGCCATCGAGGCTAAAAAGCCTGTCTCATCCGCCGAGGTCCTGATGGAACCCAAGAACACCGTCATGCTCGAAGGTGAAGAGGCCGCCAGAGTGCTCAACTTCCTTGAACGGCTCGAAGAGCTCGACGACGTTCAGAAAGTCGCCTCCAACCTCGACTTCTCCGAAGCCACCCTGGAAAAGCTCAAAGCCCACGCCTGAACTACCGTCCGGGCACTGCAGGGGCAAAGTATCTAACGGTGGGGCTATATCTTCGTCCCTCAGTCATTGAACTTGCCCTATCGCTGGACCCTTACCAACCATTGCGAGGAAGCGCGGCAATCTCAAGTTGCGAGTTTCCACATTAGTTTCTTACCGAGCTCCTGCGCGGCGTCAAGGCGTCTTGCTTCTTGTTCTCCACCTGGTAGGCTGTGCCTCCCATCGACTCCTCTGCCCACGCGAACTCTGGTCTCGACCGGCTCTGACATTAGCATCATGCGGAACCATATTCTGAGCTGACCCTGTACCAGTTCGCCGCCATCCGAAAACTCTTCGAGGAAGCTCCCACTCAACCTCCCACGGAATCCATCAGCGTGTTTACGGGCAATACGTCCAGCGCGAAGAAGCAGCGCGCTCAACTTGGGATTCATCATCCCACTGGTCACCGAGGTGAACACGACGATGGTGCTGACAGCTTTCATTTTCTGATAGACTGGCCAGAAATCATCATCGTGCGAACAGCGCTCTTCGTGGTCGCATACTTCACAATGATCGCAGTACTCAATACGAAGATTCCTGAGAAACACCGGCTCAACTTCATAACCTTCCCTGGCAACAGTTTCAAGAAAACTGCTGGCCGCCTTCTCTATTGCCCCCTGTCCGGATTCGACGGGCCTTCCTGAGCCGCTTACGGCATTACTACCAACAATAGCGAGCACTTTCATTAATAACCTCCGCATCTATCAGGTATACCTGTCATTACCCAGAAGTTATCACAACATAGCGCATTGGTCTACCCTTCCTCTTTGCCACCCATTTTTGACGCCTTATGTTATACTTACATAGTTCGTCAACTATGGAAACTGGAATCGTGAAACGCGACCTCCTCTCGGTAGCCGATTTCAGTGGCGCCGAGATTAAAGAGCTTATCAACCTGGCTACCGAAATGAAGAAGGGCATGCCCTCCCGCGTCCTCGACGGCAAGGCCATCGCCCTTCTCTTCGAAAAGCCCTCACTTCGCACCCGCGTCAGCTTCGAAATGGCCATCCACCAGCTCGGCGGCTACGCCATGTATCTATCCCCGGCCGAAGTCGGCCTGGGCAAACGTGAGTCGGTCCAGGACGCAACGCGCGTCCTCTCCCGCTACGTCAATGGTATCGTTGCCCGCACCTTTTCACAGAAGTCCCTGGTGCTCATGGCTGAGTACGCCAGCGTCCCCATCATCAACGCTCTTTCCGACCTTGAGCACCCCTGTCAGGCGCTTGCTGATATCCTGACCATCTTCGAAAAGAAGGGCCGCCTGACCGGACTCACTCTGGCCTACATCGGCGACGGCAACAACTGTGCCAATAGCCTCTTCCTCACCTCCATGCTTACCGGCATGAACTTCAACATCGCCAGCCCGTCCGGATACGAAATGGACGCCAAATTGGTGGAAAAGGGCAAGAAGCTGGGTCTCCAGAACGGCTCCAGACTGGCCATGGGCAACAAGCCCTCGGAGGCTGTCAAAGAGGCTGACGTTATCTACACCGATGTCTGGACCAGTATGGGACAGGAGGGCGAGGCGGAACAACGCCGCGGCATCTTCGCTGGCTACCAGGTCAACTCAACCCTTATCTCCCAGGCTAAAAAGGATGTCATCATAATGCACCCCCTGCCCGCCCACCATGGCGAGGAAGTCGCCCACGGCATCCTCGATAAACCAGCCTCAGTCGTCTTCGACCAGGCAGAAAACCGCCTGCACATGCAGAAAGCCATCCTGGCTAAACTCTACAAGCCATGAACCCCATCGTTGCCATTGTTGGCCGACCCAACGTTGGCAAGTCAACACTCTTCAACCGCCTCCTCGGCAAACAGGTCGCTATCATCAGCGATATCCCCGGCACCACCCGCGACCGCATTTTTGCTGACACCACTATCGATAACCGCCCATTTACCTTGGTCGACACTGGCGGACTTGAGCACACACCATCCACCCCAATCACCGCTAAGGTAAGGTCGCAGGCGGAACAGGCCATCAATGAAGCTGATATCATCATCTTCCTTCTCGACGTTACCGATGGCCTGGTTCCCGGCGACATCGAGATTGCCGAACAACTGCGCCGCTCCGGCAAGCCGGTCATCGCCGCTATCAACAAGGTAGATAACGAGAAACTAGAAGCCCAGACTGGCGAATTCTACCGTCTCGGCATTGACCGCGTTATTCTTATCTCCGCTCTGCATGGCCGGGGTGCCGCAGACCTTAAGGAAGTCCTGGCTTCCCTGCTCCCGAAAACCCCGGCTATAGCCGAGTCACCCACCAGAGCTGAAATGCCGAAGCTGGCTATCGTCGGCCGACCCAACGTTGGCAAGTCCACACTGCTTAACGCTATCCTCGGCAAAGAACGGGCTATCGTTAACGATGTCCCCGGCACTACCCGCGATGCTATCGATACCATTTTCCGCTACCAGAAAGAAGATGTCCTGCTAATTGACACTGGCGGGCTAAGACGCCGTGGACGCATCGAAGCCGGCATTGAGTATTACAGCGCCATACGCACTCTCCGCGCCGTTAACCAGTGTCATGTCGCCCTGCTGGTCATTGACGCCAGTGAATTGGTCACTGCACAGGACACACATATCGCCCAGTACATTCTCGAAGCACACAAGGGCATCATCATTATCGCCAACAAGTGGGACCTGGTGACGGCAGAGCACCACGAGGAATACCGGGCAGCCATCAAACAGCGCCTCAAATTTCTGAACTTCGCCCCCGTCTTCTTCACTTCAGCCATTACCGGCGGCGGTTTGAGCAAAGTATTGGCCGGTGCGTTTGATGTCTGGCGTCAGCGGAGGACTATATTGCCAGACGAAACCATAAGTGCTATTATTATGAAAGCCTATGCGGGGCACCCGCCGCTGAGGAGGGGCCCGGGCAAACTGGAGGTATACGGTGCCCGTCAGGAAGGCGTCAATCCTCCAACGTTCGTCATACAAGTGAATAATCCGAAGCTAGTACACTTCTCGTACCAGCGGTATCTCGAAAACAGCTTGAGGCGCACTTGCGCTTTCACCGGCACGCCACTAGTTATGGCTTTCAAAAAGTCCCATCGTAAAGGAGCCAGGCAGGCATGATTATTCTTAAGATTGCCGCTATCCTGGTTTTCGGATATCTTCTCGGCTCCATCCCATTCGGCGTCATCGCGGCGAAGCTCAGGGGCGGCGTCGACGTCACCAAGTATGGAAGCGGCAGGACCGGCGTCACCAACGTCTTACGCACCGCCGGCAAGAGGGCCGCGGCCCTGGCCATGATCGGTGACCTCGGTAAAGGCGTTCTCGGAGTTCTGCTCGCAAGCATGTTCTGGGGTGAGACCGTGGTAAGAGTCGGCCAGTTCCAATTCGACTGGCAGGTCGCCCAGGTAATAGCCGCCTTAGCCATGATGGCCGGACACAATTGGTCGGCCTTCCTCAAGCTCCACGGCGGCCGGGGCGTGGCAGTATTTTTTGGAAGCTGGTTCGCCATGTCGCCGCTAACAGCGCTCTTCGGCGGCGAGATGCTACTGGTAGTAGTTATTGTTTACCGATACATGTCCCTTGGCTCCATTGTCGGCGCCGTCGCTATCTGGACACTACTCGCCATCCTCACTATCTTCAACTATTCCCCACCTATATATCTCCTTTACGGCCTTATCGCCGCCTTACTTATCTACTACCAGCACCGCGATAACATCTCACGGCTCCTCGCTGGTACCGAACGGCGCATCGGGGAAAAGGCAGAGCAGATAGGCGTTTAAACGCCTTCTCTTAAACTCATGCATGGAATCCCCCTGAACGGCTGTAATGTTTTGCTTCGGCGTCAGCCAGTAGAATTGTGACATGACCAAGGCCACCATCATCGGCACAACATCATGGGGAATCGCCCTTGGCGGTATCCTTGCCGGCAAGGGCTATCAGGTCCATATCTGGGCGCGTAGTGAAGCCGAAGCTGTCGAGTCCACCCAGAAGCGGAATGGGCATTACAATCTCAGCTACACCAGTTCCGCTGCAGAAGCAACAGAGGACTCCAGCCTCATCATCTGGGCAGTACCCGCCCAGAGCCTCCGCCAGAATGTAAGGCAGTTCCACAACCTCATCGACCCCTCAACTGTCCTTCTCAGCGCCGCCAAGGGCATTGAAGCCCACACCGGAAAGCGCATGACAGAGATAATGGCCGAGGAGCTTGACCCCTCGTCCTGGCCCAAAATCTGCGTTCTTTCCGGTCCCAACCTGGCCCGGGAAGTCGTACAGGGTCTGCCGGCCACCACGGTTGTCGCCGCCCGCGAGTCCAGAACGGCTCTAGCTGCTCAGGACACGCTCAACACCCCGGACTTCCGGGTATTTACCAGCAACGATGTCATCGGTGTCGAACTATGCGGCGCTTTGAAAAACATTATTGCCCTCGGCGCCGGTATTGTTGACGGATTGGAACTTGGCGACAATGCCAAGGGAGCCTTCATTGCTCTCGGATGGTCGGAGATGGTATCGGTTGGTCGGGTCTGTGGAGCTGAAGAGGCGACCTTCTACGGCGTCGCCGGGCTCGGTGACCTTTTCACTACCTGCTCCAGTCCGCTCAGCCGCAACCACACCGTAGGGTATGACCTTGGACGCGGCAAGCCGCTGGCTGACATTATCGCAGGTACTCCGAACGTGGCTGAAGGCATCGATACCACTGTCGGGCTGATAAATATGGCCAGAACGCTCAAGATGGAGCTTCCCATCACCAGCCTGATTTACCGTGTATTATATGAGAGATTAAAACCTGAGGACGGCGTAGCGCAGTTCCGCAAGCTCGTTTCACGCCAGCCGGTAGCTGACCATCAAGTAAGGTTGCTCTAGCTTTCGCTTCCCTCTGTCTCACCCACACCGGGCCCCTCCATCGGCAACACCTTAGCCAGTTCTTCCAATAATTTTTTCTGCCTGGCATCGAGTGAACGGGGCGTCATTACCCGCACAACCACTATCTCATCGCCGCGGTTACGACTATCAAAGACATGCGCACCCTTGCCCTTGATTCGCAAAACCCGTCCCGACTGGACACCAGCAGGTATCTTGACCGTTACCGGCTTGCCCTCGACCGTCGGAACCTCGACCTCTACGCCAAGCGCCGCCTGAGCAATATTCAGAGGCAACTCATAGATGATATTGGCCCCGTCACGCTTGAAGAACCTGTGCGGCCTGACTGATACGGCTACGTAAAGATTGCCCCGCTGACCGCCGTTCGAACCAGCATCGCCTTCCCCTGTCATCTCAAGTTGGAAACCATCCTCCACCCCGGCTGGCACCGGCACTATCAGCTTACGCTTCACTTTCTCCCGACCACTGCCACGGCACATCTGACACGGTCTGGTGACGATGCTCCCCGTACCCTGACATCGGCCGCACGGCGCTACCTGGACAAAGCGGCCAAAAATGCTCTGCTGTGTACGTCTTACCTGTCCGGTACCCCCGCAATTAGAACACCGCTCACGGCCGGTACCACCCTCAGCACCGGTCCCACGGCAACCACTGCACACCTCAGACCGGACCACCTCGACTTCCTTATCACAGCCAAAAACTGCCTCCTCAAAGCTGACGGCCAGCTTCACCTGAAGATCACTGCCGCGCTGTGCCCGACGCGTCTGGGCAGAGGCAGCCCCACCAAAGAAGGCTTCGAAAATATCCCCGAAGCCGCCAAAGTCAAACCCTCCGAACCCGGCAGTCTCAATATCAGCACGCCCGTAGCGGTCGTAGTTGGCCCGCTTCTCCGGATCGCACAGTACCTGGTAAGCCTCGTTCACCTGCTTGAACCGCTCTTCAGCCTCCGGTTCCTTGTTATGGTCCGGATGGCATTGAAAGGCCAGCCGCCGGAACGCCCTCTTAATATCCTCATCCGAAGCGTCCCGGGGCACGCCCAGTATCTCGTAATAATCCTTAACCGATGCCATCTGGCTGTACCTCAAACCATCAGTATAGTCCATTTGGTTGAAGTGAGACAACTTTCTGTAGCTGTTAAGAGTTGATGTGACACCTACCCCCCGCCAGTGCTATCATTCTTCGACCCATGGATAAGCAGACCATCCGCCAGATTCTCACCTCTCACGAAAAGAAGCGCGTACCGTCCGGGAAATTTGCCCCGGCCGCGGTCATCGTCCCCGTTTTCTGCGACGCCGAAGAGTGCTATATCGTTTTCGCCAAACGTTCACAGAACGTCACCTTCCACAAAGGCCAGTTCTGTTTCCCCGGCGGCCGACCCCACGAAGGCGAGACCCGCCTGCTCACGACCGCGCTCAGGGAAAGCCACGAAGAGGTCGGCATCAAACCGGAAGACATCGAAATACTCGGGGAGCTTGACGATCAGGTGACCACTTCAGGCTATATCGTCACGCCTTTCGTTGGCTACATCCGCCATCCCTACGAACTCATGAGCGATGGCTGCGAGGTAGAGGAGATAATCAACGTCCCTCTCAGGTATCTTCTTAACCCGAAGAACTGGCGGCAGAAAGCCACACCAGACGGCCAATCCCAGGTGCCGGAATATGCAATCGACTACCATGGCAGAATCATCTGGGGCGCCACGGCACGCATCCTGCGGCAGTTCTTACACTTACTCGGCGAGTGGGCTGGAGCTTCTCAACACACGTAAGCTTATTTCTTCTCGCTCTTGGCCTCAGGCTCTTTAGCCGCGGCCTTCTTTATCTGCTTGACCTTGATCGCCCTGGGCTTGATACCCGGCGCCTTGGGGATTGTTAACGTCAGGACGCCGTCATCCATGGCCGCTTCTGCTTTATCGGTCTCAAGGCCAGTCGGCAGGGAGACAAAGCGTGAGAACAAGCCGTAGCGATGCTCCTGGTAGTAATAGTTCTCGCGCTTGACCTCCTTATCCTGCTTGCGCTCGCCTTTGATGGTTACACCGTCATCGGTAACATGGATGTCAACTTCCTCGGCTTTAACCCCGGGCAGAGCCGCCTTGACCACGACTTCCTTATCGGTCTGGTACATGTCGATGGCCGGCGCCGGTCCTTCGAAGGGCAATAGCCGCCGTGACGGCCTTATAAAGCTGTCCTCAAACAGCTTGTCCATGGCTTCTCTCAAGCTCATCAACTCCGGGAACGGCTCCCATTTCATCATCGTCATTGTTCATCACCTCCTGTTATTGTTGACTTGCGTTGAGAAGCTCCACTTTCGAGCCCGTGGCGCATTATATCAGTCTTAACAATATTTGTCAAGATATTTAATAACTATTGACAATGTTATTAATAACTGGTATCATGTCTCCTCTGAAGAAAGAGGTACAAATATGCCGGGCAAAGACTATTACGCCATTCTTGGTGTCAGCCGCAACGCTTCCGAGCAGGAAATCAAGCAGGCTTACCGCCGGCTGGCGCGCCGCTACCATCCGGACGTAAACCCGGGCGATAAGAGCGCTGAGGCGCGCTTCAAGGAGGTCAACGAAGCCCACGAAGTGCTGAGCGACTCCGAAAAACGGAGAAAGTACGACCAGTACGGCGACCAGTGGCAGTACGCCGAGCAATTCGAGAAGGCCCGCGCCCGTGGCGGAGCTGGCGGGTTCGAGGGATTCGGCCCGTTTGGCCAGACATACACCTACCAGGACTTTGGCGGCACTGGCGACATGGGCGACCTCGGGGGTATCTTCGAAAACCTGTTCGGGGGCACTGGCGGGCGTTTCCGTGCTTCACGGCGGCCACAAGTGGGCGGTGACATGGAGCACCCCGTGGAAGTCACCCTCGAAGAGGCATACCACGGGACAGTACGCACTCTCCAGTTGCAGGTCGAAGAGCCATGCCCCGCTTGCGGCGGCAGAGGCGTAGTTCAGCGACGGCCCTGCTCCGCCTGTGGCGGCGCTGGTGTCAGGCCGCGCCTGAAGCGGCTTGAAGTCAAGATACCACCCGGCGTGCGTACTGGCTCTCGCATCCGCATGGCTGGTGAAGGCCAGCCGGGAACCGGCGGCCGAAGGGGCGACCTGTATCTCGTGGTCAAGGTCCTTCCCAACGAGCTATTCCAGAGGGTCGAGGACGACCTGACTGTCGAAGTGGCGGTACCGCTCGTAACCGCAGTCCTCGGCGGTGAGGCTAAGGTACCGACTCTCAAAGGTCAAGTGGCTCTAAAGATACCGCCGGAAACTCAGAACGGGAAGCTGTTCCGCCTGGCCGGTCAAGGCATGCCGCACCTGGGCAATCCTGGCCATGGAGACCTTTTTGCCCGGGTGAAGGTTGTCCTGCCGGTTAACCTCACTGACGCCGAGCGCCGGCTGTTCGAGCAACTACGCAATGTAAGAAGGGAGACATAAGAGTGGCGGAACGTTGTTTGACACCCAATTGTGAAAGGTGCAGAGTTCCTCTCTTCAACACCCCATGGAGGGTAAGAAATTGAGAAATGAGCCGAAAGAGCCACGCTACGTGATCTCGATCGCAGCCAGGATAGTTGGCATCGAGACATATACGCTCAGATATTATGAAAGAATCGGACTGATCAAGCCGCACCGCTCAAAAGGCATACGGTATTACTCCGACGAGGACATTGAGCTCCTTCAGCACATTAAAACTTTGACTGATGAAGTGGGAGTAAGTCCCGCTGGTGTCGAAGTCTTCATGCGCATGGCCCAGCAAATGCTGGAAATGCAGAGACGTCTTCACGAGATGGAGTCCCGGATGAAACTCCTGGAAGAATCATTGCAGGAACCCGGGGAGTACGATTAAAGGAAGGATATAGATATGAGACCAGAGAAATTCACCGAACAGGCTCAGGAAGCATTGCAGAAATCGATCGAGCTGGTACGCGATAACCGCAACAGCCAGTACGACGTGGAGCATATCCTTATGGCTCTGCTCCTCCAGGAGAGCGGCCTGACTGCCGAGATACTGAAAGAACTGAAAGCTGACATGGATGCTATCAAAGGCCGTGTCCAGAACGTCCTAGACAGCATGCCCAAGGTCAGCTATGAGGGCGCCCAGATTTACCAGACGCCGCGCATTGCCCGCGTTATGGAGCTGGCTAAGTACGAAGCCGACCGTCTCAAGGACGAGTTTATCGGCACCGAGCACATCCTTATTGCCATCGCCGGCGAGCCCAAAGGCGAGTCCGCCGCTATTCTCAAGGACTTCGGCATCGATCAGGAAAAGCTCTACCAGGCGCTCCAAGTTCTACGGGGCAGTCAGCGGGTGACCGACCAGCGGGCCGAGAGCAAATACCGCTCGCTGGAGAAATACAGCCGTGACCTGACCAGGCTGGCCCGTGAGGGCAAGCTGGACCCGGTCATCGGCCGTGACGAGGAAATAAAGCGGGTAATGCAAATTCTCACCCGCCGCACTAAAAATAACCCGGTAGTCATCGGTGAAGCCGGCGTCGGCAAGACAGCCATCGCCGAGGGATTAGCCCAGAAGATCGTGACTGGAGATATTCCCAAGTCACTAAAGAACAAACGAGTCCTCGCCTTAGATATGGGCGCACTCGTCGCCGGCTCTAAATTCAGGGGCGAGTTTGAGGAGCGCCTTAAGGCCGTCATGGACGAAATCCGTCAGGCTAAGGGCGAGATTATCCTTTTCATAGACGAGCTTCACACCGTAGTCGGGGCCGGCGGCGCTGAGGGCGCCATCGATGCCAGCAACATGCTCAAGCCGGCGCTGGCCCGTGGCGAGCTTCAGGCTATCGGCGCCACTACCCTGGACGAGTACAGAAAACATATCGAGAAAGACAAGGCGTTGGAACGCCGCTTTGCGCCGGTATTCCTGGATGAACCGAGTGTCGAAGCCACTATCGAAATGCTCAAGGGATTACGGCCGCGGTATGAAGCACACCACAAGATAAAGATAACCGATGCTGCGCTTGATGCCGCTGCTAGCTTAAGCCAGCGCTATGTCACCGGCCGCTTCTTGCCGGACAAGGCCATTGACCTCATCGATGAGGCGGCCAGCAAGCTCCGCATCGACATGGAGAGCCCCCCAAAGGAGGTCAAGGACCTCGAAGCCAGGCTCCAGCAGTTGAAAAACGAAGAGGAAGCTGCCTCACAGCGACAGGACTATGAAAAGGCGGCCCAGATAAAAGTCAGCCGCCTCCGCACCGAGGAGGAATACAACAAAGCCAGAGAGAAATGGATGAAAGACAAGAAAATTGATGATGTGGTCGACGAGGAGACAATCGCCGAACTCATTTCCAGGTGGACCGGCGTGCCCGTTTCGCGCATGCTCGAAGGCGAAGCCGAGAAGCTCATCCACATGGAAGACCGCCTGCACGAACGGGTTATCAACCAATCAGAAGCGGTCAAGGCGGTTTCCGAAGCTATCCGTCGTGCCCGTGCCGGGCTGAAAGACCCACGCCGCCCGATTGGCTCCTTCATCTTTCTCGGCCCGACCGGAGTTGGCAAGACCGAGCTTGCCCGCGCTCTGGCGCAGTTCCTCTTCGACGACGAGAATGCCATGGTCCGGCTGGATATGTCGGAATACATGGAGAAGCACGAGGTGTCGAGACTGGTTGGCGCGCCTCCGGGCTACGTCGGCTTTGAAGAAGGCGGCCAGCTTACCGAATCGGTGCGGCGCCGCCCCTACCGTGTGGTACTTTTCGATGAGATCGAAAAGGCGCACCCGGATGTCTTCAACATGCTCCTGCAGATACTTGATGACGGACGGCTGACTGATGGGCAGGGACACACCGTGGACTTTAAGAACACCGTCATTATTATGACCAGCAACTTGGGCACTACCGAGTTTGGCAAGCAGGGAATCGGCTTCTCCCGGCAGGAGGGCAAAGCCGAACGCGATCGCCAGAAAGCCGCAATCGAAGCAGCATTAAAAAGATCTTTCCGGCCGGAGTTTCTGAACCGTATTGACGACATCATCATCTTCCAGCCGTTGGGCAAAGATGAACTACGCAAGGTCATCGATCTTCTCATCAAGGATGTGGAGAAACTGCTGTCTGACCGCAGTATCAAGCTGATGCTGACCGAGGCGGCCAAGGACTGGCTCCTCAAAGAAGGCTACGACCCGGTCTACGGCGCCCGTCCCCTGCGCCGTGCCATCCAGCGGTACGTGGAGAACCCGCTATCCAGCCGCATCCTTTCTGGCGAGTTCAAAGACGGCGGAAGTGTCACCGTGGATGCCAATGCTGAAGGCCTGACATTCAACACCGGGACACCAGCTAAGAGCAGGAAATAAGCGAAATAGAGGGAGGAGGCGCCTCCCTCTATTTCGGAGTTACCCTGTCTTGAGTATATTAGCGCCCCGTGTTAACATCCACGCGCAACAGCACGGGATATCCGAAGGGTATCAGTCTTCGAAAAGACCACATCCTCTCTATGCGGGAGGGCAAAGGGAATAGTTTGGTCCAGCTACAGCACCGGCGGTCTGCCATCTGGGTCAGCGTCCTGTCAGTGATGGTGACGCTGGCACTGTGCATCGCCGTCGTCTACTATTGGGACTATGTGCGCGAGGTACAGAACTGGGGCTACCTTGGCATCCTCGTTATAAGCATATTTGCTGGAGCGACCATGATTGTACCCGTACCTGCCCTGCCCATTGTCTTTACCATGGGCTCCATCCTCAACCCGGCCGCAGTCGGCGCCGCCGCTGGCTTTGGTGAGGCGATTGGCGCCATCTTCATCTACCTTCAGGGCTACGGCGGCCGGGCTATTGTCCCTGACGTTGCCAGGAATCGCTACGTGGCCAAACTGATAACTTGGGTGGAACGCCGAGGCACCGTTGCTATCTTCATGATGTCGTCCGTCTTCGACCCCTTCTTCTACCCGGTCACCGTAGCTATCGGCATGCTCAAGTTCCAGATATGGAAGTTCTTTCTCGCGACATGGGCGGGGAAGACAGTTAAGGGCATGATTGTGGCCTATCTCGGCTACCTTGGCCTTGGTGCCATCCTGCGTGCTTTCGGCATTGCCGTATAACCGGCAGCCATGTTATCCCAATGACCATCGAAGCGCCGTACGTATTGAGCACTAAACCGTTCTTTGCTATACTTTTCAGACCTGTGGGGCCGTAGTTCACTTGGGAGAACGTTTGACTGGCAGTCAAAAGGTAGGGGGTTCGAATCCCCCCGGCTCCACCAAGGGTTACCATAGGTAGAACCTTTACGCTGGCTTTCAGCCTTACCTTCTAGGCATCCGCCAAACGGTACACTTCAATCATCTCGCTGGGGTTACTGCGTATAGACGGGGAAGAGGAATCTAGCTCCTCTTCTTTCCTACCGGAATCACATAGAGAGGTGTTTCATTATCAGGCATGCCCACAATATCCCTGACCTGTCCATCGTGGAAAGCGCCAACCGTGACTGTCCCCAGGGCTAGAGCGGTCGCCTGTAAGCAGATATTTTGGGCGGCGTGTCCAGCCTCCATGTGGACGTATCTCACGCCCCTCTCTCCGTACTTCCCAGTGGTCCTCTCATAGACTGCAGCGATGACTATACTTATGGCACCATCTTTGACACAGCTTTGATTCAGGGCGGCTGCCGCCAGTTCCTCTCTGATATCTTCGGCTCCGATCTTGATTAGCTCATGTCTTCTCGGTTGATACCTGTACACGCCGGGAGAAAGCGCCTCAACATCGCCTGCTATCAAATAGACTTCCAGCGGATACAGCGCACCGGCGGATGGCGCAGTGCGCCCTCCCGATTCACCGGTTATCCCTTGAGCAGACCATAAGAGCTGGGAAACCTCCTTAAGTAAAAGGGACTCGCCGGTGTAGTCCCTGACCGATCTTCTCTTTAATAACGTCTCCTCAAGGGAGATACCTCCCTTTAACCAGGGCTCGGGTAATTTAATGGTGGCCTTCACTGAAGCCGAGGGGATTGGAGTCAGCGTTATATCAGCCGGGGTACAGCCTAAGATCAACGCATTGGCCAGCAATAGGACACCAAGACAGCGCATCTCCCTCTCCACCCGCCGGAATTTCATGGAAAGATTACTGTTCACCCATCTATTATAGTAGACTGCTTGATATCATTTTCTAAGCGCGTTGTAAAATGAGTGCGCTTGGCCGATGATACTCAAGAACCGCACAACCGACATTTGAGGCACGGAATAGACCGTTGGAGAAACCGTATGCATATCTTGGATTTAGACCTGGATCTCTTCCTTAACGACGTCGCCTATTTCCAGCCTGATGACAGGGTAGAGCTAAGCTCCGCAGAATATACACCATGGCCCGAAGGCAAGGTTCGTCGTTTCCTTGAATGTAGGTGTGGCTGTTCGGCCAGCGCTCCGGTAGCTGGTAGAACGGTTATGTATCACGATGGTGCCTTTGATTTCTGGTCTGAGCTCATAGATTCGGGCAAGCTCCCTGTCCCATTTGAAGTCACACATGTCGACGCCCACTCCGACCTGGGAATGGGCAATACCCAATGTGAATACTTGATGTGCGAGCTGTTGCACACCGAACCCAGCCAAAGGCGTCTGAAGCTTGACAGGTCGCGTGTCGATTCCGGTAACTATATCGCTTTTGCCATCGCTTGCCGATGGATTTCAAAAGTTACCTGGGTACGGCATCACAAAAGCCGTAATGATTTGCCTTACCAGTATATAAGGCAGCTTAAGAGGAACCGCGGCTTTATTCAATTGAGGACTGTGGACAAACATGCCTTCGATAATCTGGTATACGAAGTATCCTTTGACTATCCGGTTGCATTGTCATACGAACCCTTGGTACCACTTTGCATACGATCCTGGCGAGCGTTCCGGTCTAAGAAGCCCTTTGACTACTTGGTGCTATCCAACTCACCGAACTTTACGCCGCCCGAAAGCGATCGACTGGTTCCAGTAATCGAACGATACATGAATAGGATTTGAGCCTGCTTGGAGGCCGAAAGGCTTACTTCACCTTTTCACGATCTATTTAAGAGTTGGAGCACACTACCAACGATACGTATTTCGCCCCAATGTAATCTTGGAGTTCAATTCTAGATGACATCCATGGTCTTAATCAGATCGAGAAGCAAAGATAACATCAGCTTTAACGAACCCTCGTCAAGTTTGGAAGAGGTATCATTACAACTATGGATATAGCGGAGTGGTTCTGGTAACGTCGGCCGCCAGCCAGTTAAGAGCCTGATAAAGCTCAGATTTTGCAGCAGTCCCTCCAGGACGGATATCTGACTCGATGGCAAGAGTGAAAGGGTAACCACATTCGGGAACCCTCTGATTCGAAACGATAGATGATCGCTACTGAGGAGGAGCCAGGGGATATGAGTGGTCTTATGTGGCAGTCCCTGTCTTGTTGCAATCTCTTCAATTTGTCTGACTGCGGCGAGACGGATTTCGTGACCTTTAACTGGCCAGATAGCAAGAAAATCCCCCTGACCACAGAATTCCAGGTTATACACAGCCGCTACGTTCTGCAGGTCGGCCTTCCGGACGTAGTATAACGATCCGAGGAGCCCCAAACGCAGCGTTGGAGTCCGAAGCCAGGCCTCCTCCCGATCAAAAAACACTATCCTTGCCGGTTGTTGTTTATGTCGCAACTCGTTACACAGCCCCAGGAGTACGGCAACTCCTGAAGCGTTGTCATTGGAACCAGGGCTATTCCTTACAGCATCATAGTGGGCTGAGAAAAGGAAGCGTCTTGAACTCGACTCAGGTACGAAGTCAACGATGATATTCCTTATTCGGGGCCACCGGCAGACTTGGATGGTGGGTTCCAGTCCCATTGCTGCCAG
This sequence comes from Chloroflexota bacterium, assembly GCA_040753815.1. GTDB lineage: Bacteria > Chloroflexota > Dehalococcoidia > GIF9 > JBFMDU01 > JBFMDU01. The sequence continues at coordinate 105,455 of JBFMDU010000021.1, read as the reverse complement.
TGCAGCTAGTATTTGCTCACCCCTGGCGTAGTTACTCCTGTTCTCCAGGGCACGTACATAATCTATCAAACAGGGTGAGGCTTCACTTTGCTGAGTCATCAAGGTCATTGCACATCTGAACCGGCAAACCACTGATAAAAACGTAGTCTTCCCCCGAAGCCGTTTGGCAAGCGGTTAGCTCCTAACAAGTAATATGGATGAGAGCTGCCACGCGCTTCCCATCGGCCGCGAGTTGATTGAACATCTTTGTGGCTTGCTGTGATGGAAGGACTACGAGTTCTATTTTCATCGTATTGCTCCGCTTCTGTTGACCTGGCAGCTGAGCGACTTTTACTATATGCCGGTTTCAGGAACAATATAAACCTAGCTGCGACGCATGCAGTTGGTCAATGGGGCACTCGCCTGCAGTTCGTGTCAGGCGACACGAATAGCAAGGCAGGTTACGGTCCGGGTAATGCCGCCTATCGGATGGATTTTGCCGGTAACCAGACTACCGATGGCATTAAGGTCGTCTCCCTCGACTACGGCGATGATGTCATATGGCCCTGTCACCGCATCAACCGACTGCACCCCCAGAATCTTCTGGAGAGCCTTAAGAGCGTAGTTAGTCCTTCCGATCCCCGTCTCAATAAGTATGTACGCCTTGGATGTCACCGCAGCACCTCCTCTGGTATTCTCGTCGGCCTTTTCGCTTAGCATCATCTCTGCCATGCAGCAACAGTCCGCCTGGGAAAGGCTGCAAAGCCAATACTTGAACCATGACTCGATTATAGACCCTTAACCAGAGTTTATACAAAATCTGGCCACCACTCTCTCAAGCCAACAGGTGACAGAATGCTGGTAAGCACTGCCAATCAGATACCTTGCCGATACTTGCCCGGTGGCATAGAATAATATATGGGGGAGTCGTGATGCTGGCAAGTGGAATCCTGGCGATTGCGGCAGGTTACCTTCTCGGTTCCATTCCCTTCGCCTACATTCTGGCCCGTGCCGTCAAGGGGATGGACATCCGCCAGTCAGGCAATGTCGGCACCCTCAGCGTGATGCGGGACGTTGGGACGGCCCCGGGCTTCGCTGTCCTGGCGCTTGATATGGGTAAGGGCTCCCTGTCAGTAGCCGTGGCCCAGTGGCTGGGTGTTCCTACAATATTCGTCCTTTTATCGGGCTTCGCCGCCGTATTGGGACACTGCTGGCCAGTATACCTTCGTTTCCAGGGTGGGGGCGCTATTGCCCCAACACTCGGTGTCTTCTTGGTACTAACGCCACGTGAGTTCGGCATATCCTTTGCCATCATGGCAGTAACGGTACTCTTAACCAGCAATGTACGGTTTGGCGCCGCCGTCGGCCTGGTGTTCCTGCCTCTGTTTGTGTGGTGGTTCGGCGGTGACATCTCCTACATAGTCTACTCGATGGCGTTACCGTTGTTCCTGGTGCTGAGGAACATAACAAAGTTCAAACGGGAACTGGGCACGGAACACGGAAGGAGGAATTTCGTCGTCGACCATGACTTTACACCCTGGCAAACGAGAGGAAAAAGAGGCTAGGCTTCTCTACGCCAGCCAGCCGACTTCGTGTAGTGAATATTACCTTCCCGGGGACAGGAGAAGGTAATGAATAGAGAATAAGGAGGAGCAGATGTCAGAACAAAAGGTAGAGCAGGCGATGTATCCCGTAGCGTTGAGCGTGGCGCATCCCGAGAAACTATCACGGCTCACCACTTTCTTTCGGGCCATCATGGTGATACCGCACACCATCTGCGTGGCCGGTATTGGTATTGCCGCTGGAGTAGTTGATTTCATTGCCTGGTGGGCCATCCTGTTCACCGGCAAGTTCCCTAAGGGTCTGTTCGACTTCGTCCTCGGCTACTTCCGCTGGACGACTCGAGTGTGCGGTTACTCTCTGCTGCTGACCGATAAGTACCCGCCATTCGACCTGAAATAGTGAATTGCGACTTTATTATGTGTTGGCTGATACCGACCACGTCGCGGTATTTGCGAAATAAATTTAGGAGGTTGACATGAAAGCGTACTGCATGAAATGCCGTAAGAGTGTGGAAATGACAGAACCTAAGGCAATAACCATGAAGAATAAACGGCCGGCGACCCAAGGCAAATGCCCGGTTTGCGGAACTAAAGTCTTCAGGATAGGGAAAACCTAGAAACTATATATCAGCAGGATAAAGAGGGGCCATTCTGAATGGCCCCTCTTGTTAGTTCCGGCTGGTTGTCCTCAATTGAACTCGTATTGCGTGTTGCACGAAATGGACATCTGTTCAATCCAGCGTTCGGCAGTTAATCCGTCCAGAATAAATAAGAAACCCGGGAGTGGTGATTCCGCGCCTAGGTGTTGAACCAGCCGGAGTAGCTCTTGTCCAGGGCAACCTCTCGGGCAGAATCCACCACATTGACAATAAGCCGGGTGTATTTACCGGTCGGTACCCGGAGGTTGAGCGTGATAGTGGTCTTGCCATCAGGCGGCAGGTCGAAAAGATTACTTTTAACCTTGTTCCAGACCATATTGTTGCCGGCGTCGAATGCGGCCGTCACATAGGCACCGGTGAGGGTGGCTGTGCCGAGGTTCGAGACATTGATAGTAATAGAACCGGTGGTGCCGCGCCAGGAATACTTCCAATCGGTGTGGACGATGGCAACAGGCACAAGCGGCAGCAACTTTGCGCTTACGCCCCTATACGTCGGGGGCAACTCACCTACACCCCAGCCTTCACCGGTAGTCTCCAGGTAGTAGTACTTGCCGCCTTGATAAGTGTAATAGCTACCGGAGACACCTGTGTCACCCCGTATGGCTATGGCTACGTGCTTCGGCAGGTCCAGAAGGATGACGTCGTACCCCATACTCTTAAGGATAGCCGCAGCCAGGATGGACGTGTCCTCGCAGTCCCCACCATTGTCCACCAGAGTCTCAACAGGATAGCGGGGATAATCGTCGAATGGTGTAGAAACGTTGTCCTTAGTGTATGGCAGGCTTTGAACGAAATTGGCCACAAACTGCGCTGTCTCTGACAGGCTATATCCCTTTCGCTGGGCCACTTCTGAGAGCTTGGTTGCCAGGCTATTAATATACTGGTCATCCATGGGGTGGGTCACGTATAGCGAGTAATTACTCGTGGCCAGCCGGGTGCGGGCCTTGTAATACTGGTAGAGGGATTCGGGAAGATTGAGATCCCAGGTGTAATTAGCTCCCTTGTAGCTCCAGGCGTAATGCCGCTTGATGGTAGCGCCGGGTGTAGGAGACGGGGTTGGGTTGGGCGTTGGTGTCGGCGAAGGACCTGGCAGAGGTCCGACCTCGAGCTCGACCTCAAGACTGGCCGTGAGAGCCTTTGAGTCGACTACGTACACCTGGAATTGCAGAGTCTGGGCTGAGTTAAAAGACGGAGGTGGGCCTTTCAGAATGACGGTAATTCCATCCGTGTCTATCCCCAAGGCCATCCCCTGGGGCAGCCCTTTACTAGCGGGGGCGGCCATCCGATATGGGGGTGTGCCGCCCGATACCGTCGCGAGATGGATAACCCCGGCTTTGTTATCGTTATTCCAGTTTACACTAACGGTTTTCGGTTTAAATTGAAGTGCCGGTTTGGATTTAGTCACCCTGATGACATATATCGCCTGACGGGCATAACCTGCCTCATCGATGACCGTGGCTGTAAACGGCGGGTACACTTTCTCAATGTCAGATCCCAGGAGCGGTGCAGTGCCCGAAATCACCCCGTGCGAGTCCAGCTTCCACGGCTGGGGAGGTGTGCCTGTCCAAAGAAGCTTACCCGTACCCCCGGTAGCCTCCAGAGCCAACGTGTTCTTGGCACCCTCGATCCAGGCGGGCAGATCCTTAGTTACTATTGACAGGTCGGAGCCGCTATAGTCCAATTGCTTTTCGGCTTTACCAGCCAGCAGGTTAGCCAGGCTTTTTTGGGCAGCATCTTCAGTGGGGTCAATTTGGAGTGCGGTTTGATAGGTTGCCACCGCTGCCTGAAGCTTGCCCGCTGAAATTAGAACCCGGGCCCAGATGATCCAGGGATAAGCATCGTCTTTCGGAGAAAGCTGGACCGCCTTCTGGCAGTCAGCTAGGGCAAGGTCGTGCTGCCCTTTTGCGGAGTAAGCCAGCGCGCGGAACTCGAAGTCGATCGGACGTGAGGCAAGCTCGATCGCTTTAGTGTAGTCGTTTATGGCAAGGTCATACTGCCCGCTGTAACGATAGGCGTCTGCCCTAACAGAATAGGCCCAGTAGTAGTTCGGGTCGAGCGCGACTGCCTTACCGCATTCGGTGATAGCCTCCTGGTATTTGTCTTGTTTCACCAGCTCGAAGGCATGCTTGGCAAGCTGCTCGGCAGTGACTTCTTCAGGCGGTGAGGGACATCCTGCCGAAACCAGGAGCACGGCAACGGTTAGAACGATGACCGTTATCCTCGTCATGGCGCTGCTCGATCCGCCCCGCAAACACAGGACTTCTGGCTGACTTGAATCACCACCGAACATATTCTACACCCGCGGACAAGGCGGCGGGTTACACCCACACCGACTGTTTAGCTCTTTTCACAGCCGGGGTAGAATCGTCGGTTCCTCAAGCATTGATCACACGTAGCACCCTATGGTTCAAATCCCGAACAGACCACCTAATAATTAGATGTTGTGTGAAAAAGATCCCTAGTAGGGTCTAAGTGTTTGGTGTTGGTATGAGTTCATTCGAACCGGTTGTTCCTCAGCCCTACAATCATCTGGGCAATAAACATGGCATCGAAGACATCAAGCTTGTCACCACTAACTCCATCGTGCTTCACGCAGGCGGCATTCACCACGCCGAGTTCGGAAAGCTGGCGCGTACCGACGATGTATTGGGCTATATACATAGCATCGAAAACGTTTACAACTCCATCAGGCTTAGCATCACCGCGGCGGAAGGTCAGGGATTTAGTGCTGTCCTCAGGGATATTGGCTTGGCCATCGGCGGCAGAAATAGTCTGGAACGGCACATTAAGGACGTAGTTGGTGTTACAGTCACCGGTCAATTTGACTACAAGACGCACCAGTGTACTGTTGGAGACCTGTTGGGGCCAGGTAACATCGGCCACGCCAAAGACACCAGTGCTGGTGTTGATCGTTGGATTGGCAAACGGTTCCACGCCCCGAGCAGCTAGAAGCCCGATGCCGCCGGCAGGAGAGACAATAGCGGTTGCTTGGTAACTGCTGATGCCGCCTGGTATTGATGTGGTCGTTCCTCCAGAGTTTTTGCCACGATTGATGCCGACGTTTACCACGGCGATGCTATCAGTATCCAGTCCCTGGGAAAGAATGGTCTCAGCCGAGAGACCGCCCATGGTAAAGGTCGTTTGGTTACCGGCGGCGCGGCCGTTGACTCCGCCGTCAGCCACCGCTTGGAAGCGGTATGTTTCCCCAGGCCGGATGCCAGCCATAGCCGCGCTGAAGATGCCTGTGGCTGTCAGCGCTTGAGGGTATGTGTTCGCTGGTGTCCAGCCTTCGCGTCGGACTGGTCCAAAGAGGAAAAAAACATTTGCTGTCGTCGCCGTTCCCAAGGCGGTTAAATTGCCATTAAGGGTTGCTTTTCCGTTGGAGACTGCTGTTGCGGCCCCCGTCGTGACCGCGGGTGGTGTTGTTCCGTTATTTGCTGTGCGGAAAGAGACGTCATCTCCGTAGTAGGTGCCAAGCTCCGTGCTCATAAGTTTTGAGCGTGCATGGTATACAGTCGCCGGCGTTAGTCCGGTCAGGTTGGCCGAGAACGGTCCTGGAGCTGTAGCTGTCTGGGTTGGGGTTGTGCTTCCATACGCTGTGGTTGTCCCATACTCAAACGAAACCTGGGTGGGAGAGTAATCCTTAAGCCTATTGGCGTCGGTAAGCCCGTTAGCTGACTGCTGGCCGCCCGACGTTTGTGGTGACCAGGACATATTGCCGCTGATGGTAGCCGCGGTTGCGGCAACAAGAGCTACTGAGACTGCAGATGTTTCTGGTTCTTGGGGAAGTCTTACACCCCATTTCGCCCCGCTGGCGGAACCATGGATTCCGCCGTTAGCAATGGCATAGTATTCGATTTCCTCGGCATTGCTTGAGTTGTACCGGAGCCACTCGCTATGAACGACTAAGATAGTCTGGCTGAAGGGGCCGGGAGCGGTCATCGTCGTGGATGGAGTCATAGAGCGTGAGGCAGCCACGCCCAAATACTGATAGCAGAAGTAGACGGAGACGGAAAGGGCAGTACCCATGTTGGTAAGGTAGCCGTTTAGAGTGGTCGTGTCTTGGGAAATACCGGTAACCGCGCGGGTTTCGACCGATGGCGGTCTGGTACCTGAGTTGGCAGTGGTAAAGGTACGGTTCTGGCCACAGGAAGTACCTGAGGTGCCGTTGTTGAGGACAGCGCGATAGTTGTATGTCGTAGAGGCTGAGAGGTTGGTCAAAGTGGAGTTGTATAGACCACCGGAGGTGAGGGTCTGGGTAGGAGTACTGGAACCATAGGAGGTAGTGGTACCGTACTCGAAGTATGTCTGGCCCGCTGTTGAGGCCTGTCCGTTGAGTGTGCCACTAGTCGAGGTGACATTGGAAGCTTCATTAGTGATGGCTGTAGTCACGGGTATTGTTGGTATTCTGACGGCGGCGCCTCTGGCGGAGCCGTGTACTCCTCCGTCAGCATTGGCCCAGTAGCTTGCTTCTCCCATCGGTTGCAGAACCCACATAGGGCACCAGGATACTGTGTGGCTGAAAGGGGCCGGAGCCGTCATCGGGATTCCAGGGGTGCTGCCAGACCCGGCCGCGTTACCTTCATTGTCCAGTTGAGCGTATGTGAAGAAGACCGATACCGAGCTGGCCGTGCCCAGTGAAACAAGGTAGCCGTTCAGGGTGCAACCGGCTGTTGTGATACCGGTGGCGGCATGGGTCTCGACGGACGGTGGTGTAGTGCCCGAGTTCGCGGTGATAAAGGTGCGGTTCTGACCGTAGGAGGTGCCGCTTGTTTTCACCAGCACGGCGCGGTAGTTATAGGTGATGCCAGCGGTGAGGCCAGTTAAACTGGCGCTGAGCGGGCCGCCGGAGGTGAGGGTCTGGACGGGCGTAGTAGAGCCATAGGATGTGGTAATGCCATATTGGAAGTAGGCCTGACCAGCGGCTGAAGATTGGGCGTTAAGCGTGGTGGTCGTGGAGGTAATAGCAGTAGCGGGATTGGTGACTATAGCAGTGGTTGATGAACTATAGGTAAGTGCTTGCCCTCTGGCGGAGCCATGTATTCCGGCATCAGCATAGGCACAGTAGTTCAAATCGGGCTTGTCAGGGGTTTCGTAGAGGTCGTTATAGCTGAAAGGACCGGGCGCGGTCATGGTTTGCTTCGGACTGTTGAAAAAGTGCACCATCTGATTGTCACTTGAAATACTGACGATACTAAAGAACGTTTGAACAGAGGTAGCAGTGCCAAGCGCTGTGAGGTAGCCGTTGATAGTGATAACGCCGTCGGCGCTGACAGTAGCGGTGCGGGTTTCGACGGTTGGAGGGGTGGTACCGGAATTGGCGGTAGTGAAGGTGATGTTGTTCCCATAGGAGGTCCCTCGTGTCGTTACGATTACAGCGCGGCAGTTGTAGGCGGTGCCGGCGCTGAGGCCGGTAACGCCAGAGTTGAAATCGCCGGCCTGGGGAAGGTACTGCCGGGGTGTTGAAGAACCATAGTTCGTGGTAGGGCCGTATTCGAAATAGACCTCCCCATTCGTTGAACCACGTGCGTTTAGCGTGGCTGTAGTGCTCGTGATCGACGATGGGGCACGGGTGATGACCCCAGATAGCCATCTGGGGATATCCAGTACAACATACTCGCCGCTTGCGGAGCCGTGGCCTCCGGCAGTTGCCTCTGCACGATAACACCAGTTTCCTTCAGGCAGCCCGATCCGGGCCGAAAACGGCCCAGTTGATGACATCGCTTGAGAAGGGGTTGTATCGCTTGGGAAATTGCCACTGGTTGTAATAACCCGCAGGTATTGGTTAAAGTAGCGGAACTTTACGTCGACGATTGAAGCCGTGCCCATCGAATCAAGATAACCATTCATGACGCATCCGCTTTCAGTCATGCTTGGCTGAAGGGTCAATACTATTGGCGGAGTGGTGGCCGTCAGTGTCCTGAACGACTGTGGGCTCCCATAGCCGATTCCGCCCGGACTTTCAACGACCAGACGGTAATAGTAGGTTGTGTCCGCACTGAGTCCCGTCTGGCGGTGTGTAACTATTCCCGTACTGGTGATTGTCTGGGTTGGAGCTGGGGTACTGGCATCGGGATAGGTGCCCCAGAGGAATGTCGCCCAAGCATTGGCGTTACCCATCATATCGAGAATATTGGCCCGAAAGTCAGCAGAATTCGACGTCACATTTATCGGACTAAGCATCTCTATGGTAGGCGCGGCGGCGGCGACAGGCATCGGATTCAGGCTCCCTGTGGCCGCATTCACCGCTAGCAGGAGCAGGACGATAATAGCATGCACAATGCGATTGCTACGGGGATATGGCGTGACCATGCCTGATCTCCTGATGTGCCTCCAACCGATAGTACCATGCCACAGACGCACTGGATGTCAGGTGATCTTGCATTCTGATTGCAGTTGCTTGATGGTTAAATTAGTCTAGATGATTTTAACTAAGGGTGTCAATCATTGTTACTTAAAAATCATACATAGTACGAAGCTGCTATATAATCGAAATATGCCGGTCGTTGGGGCTGAATTACCCCTTTAAGAACTGGTCCATCCTACTCTATCGATCCAGTGTACTATCACCTTGACCAGTCCTAGGGGGGCAGGTCAGCCGTGTTAGCTTTGGAGATTTGCTATCGAACCGCGTACTTTGAGGCCAGACTGCTCTTCTACGTTCAGAAGCGGAAGAATTCTCAGCATTGATCCAAATTATGGCCGATTAAGGTAAGTCAATGCATGTTTTGGCGCTGATTTGATGTCTGGGTGTAATACGAGTTGAACAAAGTACCCTTGCGTGACATTGGTGCTCTCTTTCGGTGCACACTGCACCGAAAGATGAAAGTTTCACTATCTACAAGTTCGGATTCACTTCGACTGTCCGTGACACTATACTAAAGTCATGAAGATTTGCCTAGAGACGAGCGCTATTATCGGGTTCCTTCAGGCAGAGGCTAAGTGCCAACCGGTTGAATTGCTCTTGCAACAGGCTGAGAGCGGCGAACTGGATGTCTTTGTGTCTGACTTCGCCTGGGATGAGATATACAAGGCGCCGGACGCGGCAGGTAAGAGTGGGAAGGAGCGTCTTCGGCGGGTTGCGACGCCTTTGCAGAAAGCGGCGCACCTGGATGAATGGAAACTAGGCGTCGATATCCTCGGACATACGGATTCATCCAAGATGGACAAGGTACTATCAAGGGCCAGTCGTCCGGATAGAGAGCAGTTCTTGAGTTATGCAGCCATTGGACTGGATTACTTCGTTACCGAGGACAAGCACTACTTGAGGAAAACGGTGCGTAACAAGCTTACCAAAGAGTACGGCCTTATAGTTTGCTCAGTGGCTGAATGTGTAGAGGCCATCCTCAATGACAGACCAACAATCTGACGGGGTGTTCAATTCACCGGGTAGATTGGGTTAGTTGCACTCGCTGTGTTCGCATGACCACACCCTTCACCAACGCCTGTGGGGCCACCGATATGGTTTTTCGATATATAGGATTGATAGCCGTCCTTGACAGTGTCGGCATCTCCAAGTAAGATACCTCGCAATACGAGGTATAAGCAGGGAGGCACAATGCCCAGAATAGCCATCGTCACTGACAGCGTGGCCTGTATCCCGCCCGACCTGGTCAAGAAGTACAATATCTTCGTGGCACCGGTGCAAATCGTCTGGGACCGTGTCACCTACCGTGACGGCATTGACATGAGTGTGCAGGACTTCTACAAACGCCTGCGCACATCAAAGACATTACCTACTACCACCAGTGCCATCCAGGGAGAGTACATACAGATATTCGAAGGGTTGCGAGGCAAGGTAGATAACGTGGTCGTCATAACGTTGACCGGTGACCTCGGTGGCTCCTATACGTCAGCGTGTAATGCCAGGGACCTGATACCCGGCCTTTCTGTTGAAGTCATAGATAGCCGCACCGCGATGATGGCCCAGGGGTTTGTGGCACTGGAGGCAGCCAAGGTAGCAGCTAGAGGCGCCTCGATTGAAGAGGTAGTCAATGCCGCTCAGACCATGCTCCCGAAGGTTCATATTCTCTGGACGCTAGACACCCTTGAGTATTTGAGAAGAGGGGGACGCGTTAGTCTTCCGCAGGCAGTTTTGGCGAGCTGGCTGAAGGTAAAGCCAATCATCTCAATAGTTGATGGAAAAGTCGCTTTCCAAGAGAGAACCAGGACCAGACCCAAAGCTCTGGAGCGGTTGCTTGACCTTCTTGCAGAGCGGACCGCTGGTGCCGGCACGCTTCACGTGGCAGTGATGCATGGAGACGCGGCTGAGGACGCCGTAAAGTTGAGAGAGCAGGTCATCGCTCGACTTAAGCCTGTCGAACTACTTGCGAGTGAGATTACCCCAGTTATTGGTACTCATACCGGCCCTGGGACGCTGGGGTTCTCTTTCTACTGCGAGTAGGCTTTTTTGATAATGTATGACTCATGAGAGGACTCAGATACAATCCTCTGGAGACGACATAAATGAAGATAATCGAGTATGACGGACGAACGCTGAAGCAGGCACTAAAATCGGCAGAGCTGGCTCTCGAGAGGCGTGTCGAGGAGATAAACGCCATTAACGTCTTCCCCGTCCCCGATGGCGATACCGGCATCAATATGTACCTTACTCTCCAAGCAGCCACTGCTGCCGTCGATGACCTTTCCACCACGTCGGTTGCCGAGGTTTCTGCCAAGGCAGCACGTGGTGCTCTCCTGGGTGCCCGAGGCAACTCTGGGGTTATTCTCTCCCAGATATTACGAGGTATAGCCAAGGCACTGGAGATGAAGGAGAACTTCACGGCACGCGACTTCGCACGGGCCCTCTGCTCGGCCTCAGAAGCCGCATACAAGGCAGTACGACAACCCATTGAAGGAACCATCATCACCGTCATCCGTGAGGCCCAAGAGGCAGCCCTCAGGCAAGCGGAACAGGGAGCTAATTTGCACCAGACCATGAAGGCTGTTGTGTCCCAGGCGCAAGCAACAGTCAAGCGGACTCCTGAGCTTCTGCCAGTCCTGAGAGAGGCACACGTCGTTGATGCCGGCGCCAAGGGACTTATGTATATTTTTCAAGGAATTAGGGACTTCACCGCGCACAATGTAAGACCGGGGCGGAAGCGCCTGACTCGCCTGCCTAGTGCGGACAGAGCTTCCTGAACGCATGGGACAACTGAAACCGACGAGCCGTCCGGCTACGTTTTTGACCTGCAGTTTCTAATTGAAGGCGACGGTCTTCCACTTGAAGAAATACGCCGAACCATCAGTTACATGGGTAGTGACGGCTGGACTCTAACAGCAGGTGGTTTGAATCACGGGGTAAGGTCAATAAGCCAGCTAAAAACTTGAGCCTGTGAAAATCCGTTGCTCTTACACTATCTGATTCTTGAATCAAAGACTGAAGGCCTATTGGTTTCTCGTTTGCTTAATATGAACTATCCCTCGCCAGCTCCATAATCAAACTGTAACAATACCTTAATCTTTCTGAAACACAGCTCCGGTATCATCGCTTATAGAGCAAGGAAATGGAGTTGCGCTGATGAACGCCGGAGATACTGCCTGGGTCCTGATTTCAGCGGCACTGGTGATGCTGATGACTCCCGCCGTCGGCTTTTTCTATGGCGGCGTGGCCGGCCGCAAGAACGTAGTCAATATCCTGGCCCAGAGCTTCATAGTACTCTGCCTCGTTAGCATCCAGTGGTTTGTATTGGGTTACAGTCTCGCTTTCGGCCCGGATGTCGGCGGCCTCATCGGCAACCTGAAATGGCTGGGGCTTCAGGGCGTTGGGCTGGAACCTAACCCTGACTACGCGGCAACAATCCCGCACCAGGCATTCATGGCCTTCCAGGGTATGTTTGCCGTGATTACCCCGGCACTTATCATCGGTTCCTTCGTCGGGCGGTTTCGGGCCGCGGCTTTCGTCGCTTTTGTGCTCCTGTGGACTACCCTGGTCTACGACCCCATCGCCCACTGGGTCTGGGGGAATGGCGGCTGGCTGCGCTCACTAGGAGCGCTCGATTTCGCCGGCGGTACCGTGGTTCACATCGGCGCCGGAGTTTCGGCATTAGCGGCCGCCCTGGCGGTAGGTAAAAGCTCCGGTACCAAAATCGGCGAGCTTATGCCCCATAATGTACCACTCTTTCTGCTTGGCGCTATCCTGCTATGGTTCGGATGGTTTGGCTTCAATGGCGGCAGTGCGTTGGCGGCTAACGGTCTGGCGGTTAACGCCTTTGTCGTCACCGGCGCTTCGGCGGCCATGGCCGGGCTTACCTGGACGGTAGTCAGCTGGATTAAGACCGGCAAGGTCGACCTTATTGGCGGAGCGACAGGCTCAGTAGCCGGGCTGGTAGCTATTACGCCGGCTTCCGGCTTCGTCGGCGTGCCTGCGGCCCTGGCTATTGGCTTCGGCGCCGCTATCGTGTGCTACTTTGCTGTAGTCTTTCGAATCAAGCTTGGCCTCGACGATACTCTAGACGTCTGGGCCTGTCATGGTGTCGGCGGCACCTGGGGCGCTCTGGCCACTGGAGTTTTTGCCAGTCTGGCTGTTAATCCCGCCGGGGCCGATGGCCTGCTGTTCGGAAACCCGACTCAGCTTGGCATCCAGGCGCTGGCTGTCATCGCGACCTGGACCTTCGCTTTCGGCGCTACATTTGGCATACTCAAGGCCATCAACGCTACCATCGGTATCAGAGTTAGCGAAGCTGAGGAACGCATCGGTCTCGACCTGATGGAACATGGAGTCGAAGCCTACACCGGTCACTAAGGATAGGAACCATGAAAAGAATTGAAGCCGTTATCCGGCGGGAAAAACTGGACCAGGTCAAGGAAGCGCTGGCTGAAGCCGGCTTCCCCGCCCTGACAACTTATGATGTCCACGGCCGCGGCGAGCAAAGGGGTGTCATCCATGTCACCAGAGGCCGCGAGCACCGCGTTGACCTCCTGCCCAAGACAAAGGTGGAAATTGTTGTTGCTGACCGCGATGTCCAGCGTGTCATTGACGTGGTCATCGCCTCGGCGAGGACCGGTGCCATCGGTGATGGCAAGCTCTTCGTTATTCCGGCCGAACAGGTAATTAGAATACGAACCGGGGAAGAATTGAGCACCCGCCACACAACACAGGTCGCCTCAGAATAACCAACTGAGTATATCTTTACTACGACTCTAAACCTGCAAACTGCACGTCAGGCTCCACTATATGATCAGACAGGAAGAATCTAAGGTCTTGGCACCGTAAGCCGGCATATTCTTCAGGGTATTATACCCGGCTCCACCAGTATCTAAGTCAGCCGTCACTCCTGTAATTACCTGCCGTGTTACGTGATATCCTACCGATAGAAAACAAGAGAGGGGATGTGCTGACACCCCCTCTCTGCTTAAGGGTTTTTGAAAAGTACCGTTACTTATCTATCCAGAGTGTCTCATACTTGAGTTTCTGGGTGTAGATGGCGTCCATATTATGCCAGCCCTTGACGTAGGACTGCCATCCGGAGGAGTACTTGGTGCTGCCCGTGGTGTACCAGGCATCTTTGATCAGGAGGCGTTCAATCCCCTGGGTCATGGCTTTGCGCTTGGGGTAGTCCATCTCGCGGGACTGGGAGTCCCAGAGTTTGTCCGCCTCGGCGTTGCTGTATTTGGCGAAGTTATTGACACCACCGGTCTTGAACCAGCTGGCATACTCATCGGGGTCGCCGAGGATGATGAGCGGGTTGTCCGAGTAGACTTCATAGTCGAACCTGTCGCGCATCTCGCGGGCAACGTTAAGATCACGAGATACGATGGAAGCATCAACATTGATAGCCCTCAGCTTGTCCGCCCACCACTCGGAGGTTTTGATGAAGACGTCAAGTGTCCGGCCAACCATACGCATCTTGAAGCCGTCGGCATAGCCGGCATCGGCCATGAGCTTCTTGGCGGCGGCGACGCGGTCGGCATATGGCTTATCAACGCCGACCATCTTGTGCATCTCTGCGGCAGGTAAGCCATAGACGGATGTGAAGATGGTGCGGTCATAGTCACCCCAGCTCGCATCCCCATAAGCGGCAATTGTCGACTGCTCGTTGTCAAACGTCAGTCGGAGGGCTTCACGGACCCTGACATCGGCAAACGGTTTAAAGTTGGGATTGAAGCACCTCAGGCCGAGGCTGGGCGGGGTATATCTAAACGCCTGCACTGTCTTGGCCTGGCTGGTGCCGCGGTCCCACTCATCCTGGTTATTGTAGAGGAAACATCCGTGACCATCGAGACGCTGGGTCACCAGGGCATCGATGACAGCGGACTTATCTGCCATGATGGCATAGGTGACGCCATCGAGGTATGGCAACTGCTTGCCGCTGGCATCCTTCTTGAAGTAGTTAGAATTGCGCTCAACCTCCAGACTGACGCCGGAGGTGTACTTCTTGAATTTGAACGGGCCGGTGCCCATAAGGAAATCAGTGCTCTTACTGTCGATACTGGCGCTGGCCTTGCTCTGAATGACAGAATAAGTCCCGGCTAGCTGCAGCAGGTACGACGGTGATGGGAATTTCAGGTAAACCTTAACGGTATAATCGTCTACCCTTTCGGCTTTGTCAAAGGACGGAAAGTCGCCGGTAAGACTGCTCCGCGTTTTATCAGCCATTTTGGTAAGGCTGTAAACGACATCGTCAGCGGTGAAGTTGGTGCCGTTATGCCACTTGACGCCTTTGCGGAGATGGAAGGTAATTACTTTGCCGTCGGCGCTTACGTCCCATTTCTCAGCCAGGTCGCCCACGAGGTTTTCCGGGCTGATATCCTTCTTGGTGATATCGAACTGGATCAGATTGTTGAACATTAGCATAGCGAACATAGGCGCATAAGGCGGTTTCCGGTGCGCGTCCCAATGCGGCCATGCCACCGTAGACCAGGTGTGAAGGATGCCGCCGTACTTCGGCTGGGCTACAGGCGGGGCGGTCGGCGTCGGACTGGGTGCGGGTTTAGGGGCCGCAGGCGTTGGGGTAGTTGGCGCAGGCTTGGCAGGCGTTGGAGCGGGTTGCGGCGCCGCACACGCTATTAACAAAGATACGAGCAACACAGCTACCGCCAGGCTGCTAATAATGACTGATAACCCAAATCTCACTTTCATAATCCACCTCCTTAATTTAGCAGCATCTACCATCTTATTAAATTTCTTATCTAAACATCTGCACCCCCTGAACGTCATAGTTGTGATTCAAGAAAAAGCTGATATTCTCATACTACGCCAGCACAAATAGACCTGTCAATTCAGCCATGAATCCAGAGTGTTCAATTTTACCATGATGGCATAGGCGCTCCGCTCACTATGTGAAACAATTGAAGTGTGGCGGATAGTTGGGGACTAGAAGGTAAGGCTGAATGCTAGTGTAAAGGTTCTATCCATGGTAACCCCCGGCTCCACCAGCATCTAAGTCAGCCGTCACTCCTGTAATTACCTGCCGTGTTACGTGATATTCTGCCGATAGAAAACAAGAGAGGGGGTGTCAGCACACCCCCTCTCTGCTTAAGGGTTTTTGAAAAGTACCGTTACTTATCTATCCAGAGTGTCTCATACTTGAGTTTCTGGGTGTAGATGGCGTCCATATCATGCCAGCCCTTGACGTAGGACTGCCATCCGGAGGAGTACTTGGTGCTGCCCAGGTTGAAAATCCAGGCATCCTTGATCAGGAGGCGTTCAATCTGCTGGGTCATGGCTTTACGCTTGGGGTAGTCCATCTCGCGGGCCTGGGAGTCCCAGAGTTTGTCCGCCTCGGCGTTGCTGTATTTGGCGAAGTTATTGACACCACCGGTCTTGAACCAGCTGGTGTACTCATCGGGGTCGCCGAGGATGATGAGCGGGTTGTCCCAGTAGATTTCGTAGTCGAACTTATCGCGCATCTCGCGTGCCTGGTTAAGCTCACGGGACACGATAGAAGCATCGATATTGATAGCCCTCAGCTTGTCCGACCACCACTGGGCGATTCTGGTCTGGACGTCAAGTGTCCGGCCGACCAGGCGCATCTTGAAGCCATCGGCATAGCCGGCATCAGCCATGAGCTTCTTGGCGGCGGCGACGCGGTCGGCATATGGCTTGTCATCGCCGACCATCTTGTGCATCTCTGCAGGAGGTACACCGTAGACCGGTGTGAAGATAGTCCGGTCCAGGTTGCCCCACAAAGTATTGCCGTAACCAGCTATGGTTGCCTGCTCGCGGTCAAACGTCAGTCGGAGGGCTTCACGAACCCTGACATCAGCAAACTGTTTAAAGTTGGGATTGAGCCACAGCAGGCCGAGGCTGGGCGGGGTATATTTATTAGCCTGCACTGCCTTGGCCTGGCTGGTGCCACGGTCCCACTCATCCTGGTTGTTGTAGAGGAAACATCCGTGACCATCGAGACGCTGGGTCACCAGGGCATCAATAATAGCGGACTTATCGCTCATGATGGCCATGGTAACACCATCAAGGTATGGCAACTGCTTGCCGCTGGCATCCTTCTTGAAGTAGTTGGGGTTGCGCTCCCATTCAATCGAGACGCCGGAGGTGTATTTCTTGAATTTGAACGGGCCGGTGCCCATGATGAAATCAGTGCTCTTACTGTCGATACTGGCGCTGGCCTTGCTCTGAATGACAGAATAAGTCCCGGCTAGCTGCAGCAGGTACGACGGCGATGGGAATTTCAGGTAAACCTTGACGGTATAATCGTCTACCCTTTCGGCTTTGTCAAAAGCCGGGAAGTCGCCGGTAAGACTGCTCCGCGTTTTATCAGCCATTTTGGTAAGGCTGTAAACGACATCGTCAGCGGTGAAGTTGGTGCCGTTATGCCACTTGACGCCTTTGCGGAGATGGAAGGTGATTACTTTGCCGTCGGCGCTTACGTCCCATTTCTCAGCCAGGTCGCCCACGAGGTTCTCCGGGCTGATATCCGGCTTGGTGATATCGAACTGGACCAGATTGTTGAATACCGGCATAGCGTAGAGCGGGGCATAAGGCGGTTTCCGGTGGGCATCGAAATGGGGCGGGGCTACCGTAGACCAGGTGTGGAGGATGCCGCCGTACTTCGGCTGAGCGACAGGCGGGGCGGTCGGCGTCGGACTGGGTGCGGGTTTAGGGGCCGCAGGCGTTGGGGTAGTTGGCGCAGGCTTGGCAGGCGTCGGAGTGGGTTGCGGCGCTGCACACGCTATTAACAAAGATACGAGCAACACAGCTACCGCCAGGCTGCTGATAATAACTGATTTAAGCCCTATTCTCACTTTCAAAATTCACCTCCTTAATTTAGCAGCAGTATCTACCCTCTTATTTTAATTTCTTATTTAAACATCTGCACCCCCTGAACGTTATAGTTGTGATTCAAGAAAAAGCTGATGTTCTCATACTACGCCAGTACAAATAGACCTGTCAATACAGCCCTGAATGTGAACCTCATCTTAGGTAATCCGCGCCAGGGTCTGCCGGTTTCTATGGCCGGGAGAACGTCAGCACCACTCCCGAAGCGCCTGCCGTGCGGCGTTCTGACCAGCAATGCGACCGAATATCAGAGCCGGAGTTAGCGCAAAACCGGCGCAAGGACGACGGCCAGATACCGCCGCGGTGCCAATAGCATCTCCAGCGGCGTATAGACCGCTAATTACCCTGCCGTTTGTATCGAGCGCCTGCCTGTGCTCGTTTACTGATATGCCGTCTCCAGGCATACCGGATAGCACTCTCGGCCGAGTGCGTATGGCATAAAAAGGAGGGTTTGAAATCGCATACTGGAGTTCCCGGCGGCCGAACTCCGGGTCTCTGCCGGAAGACACGTATGAATTATACCGGCTTATAGTCTGCTCCAAGCTGCCAACATCTATACCGCACTTTTCAGCCAGGGAACCGATTGTTTCAGCTCGAAAGACAAAGACGCCCTTTTCGGCTTCCCTTTCGAATGCTGGCCAGTCCAGTCCTTCCGGTGAGAAATTACCAAGGACAATAGGCCGGTTCTGCTCCTTTATCACCCGATCCAGTATAACGTAAATTATGCAGTCAACCGCCTTGAGCGCGGCTTCTTCACGTACCGTATCGCTTTCCGTGTTTTCATTGGCGATCCGGCGGCCCGTGCCGTCAACCCAGATTGCACCCGGGTACTGCTTCATATCGACGATATACCGGCATAGCCCGGGGCGCTCCCGGTCCTCCACACCCCCAGGATAACCTGCGGCATAGCCTTTCGAGGATATCTGCGCGCTGATTGCCTGCGCCATCAAAATACCGTCACCGGTGGCGAAGTCCGCCAAGGCAGGAAAGACCAGCATATTCTTTAGATGGGGATTATGCTGACGCATCAATTGCACATTGCCGGAGAAACCACCCGTCGTCAACACCACGTTTTTCGAACTGAAGCGAAGATGCGTCCCGTCCTTTCTCTCAGCCTCGATACCAGTCACCACACCATTCGAGTCCAGGACAAGTCTACTGGCTCTGACACCAGCCTGATACCTGATATCGCCCCGTTCAACTCGCTTCATCATTTCAGCAAAGACCGCTCTAAAAACGTTAAGGCCACCCGACCCTTCCGCCTTGTCCACCGGCACTCCGCAGGTGCGCTGTACCGAGTAAGCTTCATGGCCGGTCTGCTTGCTGAGTTCCAGAGGCACTCCGATATCACAAAGCCAATCAATCGTCGGACCGGCCTGCTCAACCGCCAGCTTAAGGAGACGCGAGTTATTTTTATATTCGCCAATAGCCATGCATTCCGTAAAGTGCAGGACCGGTGCGTCTTTGATGCCTGCCATTAGCTGTAGCTTGGTACAGGCGCCGCTAAGCTGGGCTGTACTCCACCGGGCACAACCACCCGGCTCGTCCATCTTTTCAAGAACGATGACGCTGGCCCCGCAATCAGCCGCTTCCATGGCCGCCATGGCACCGCTCAACCCACAACCTACGACAATAACATCGGCATTCTGAGAAAGCTTCACCGACGGGGCGGCGCGGCTAAGGGTAGTACGTTCCATAAGGTCCCCCTGTTCCTAGTGTCATTACGGTGAGCGCCATTATAGGCGCTGGTCGAGGCTACCCGCAAATACTTCACAGAGTGATATAATTAAGCAGTCGTGAAGTAACCTGCCTTGGTCTTTTAACTGTCCTTTTTCGATCTTGTCTTTAATCCGGGTCACGCAGGGATTCAGGTATGGGGGTGAGGTGATATGAAGTGCCCCAAATGCGCTGGGGAGAACGATGCATCTGCCAGGTTCTGTTCTTATTGTGGAAACCTTTTAACAACTCCCGGTATCCCACCGGTTCCGGAATCTGGAAAGCAGCACGAAGACCCCGAGCGCCAGTACCAGGCACTGCGCGAGGAAATTCAGGCCCTACGGAAACTCAGCTTCCACTTCGACGAACGGTTGAAAAGGCTTGAGAGCGCTACTGGAGTGACTGCACCTCAACCGGAGGCTGCAACTATTTCGGCTCCAGCTCAAGCGATGCCGCCTTCCCCAGCCATTGAGCCCACGGCGACTCCAGTAGCAATGCCCCCGCCACCCCCACCCCCACCCGTGGTGACGCCACATCAGGAGAGAGAATGGGACCAAATACTGGGAGGCAACTGGCTCCCCAGGGTCGGCGTCATTGCCCTGCTCCTGGGCATAGCCTTCTTTCTCAGATTCACTTTTGACCAGAGCTGGCCAAGCCCGGTCCTATCCGTAGTCCTGGCCGCGCTGGTCGGAATGGTCATGCTTGCCGGAGGCCATTTCCTGCTCAAGCGCGACCCCATCTTGTCGCAGGCGGTCAGCGGTGGCGGTATCGGAGTCCTGTATCTCGCGGTTTTCGGCGCCTTCGCCCTGTTTCATCTTGTAGGCGCCTACCCCGCAGTGGTGTTATTACTCCTGGTGAGCGGCGGCTCGGCCGTGCTCGCCATCCGCCAGAACTCCATGGCCCTTGCTATTATCGCTATTGTCGGTGCGTTTACAGCGCCTTTCGTCCTTGGAGTGTCGGTGACATCTGCACCAGGCATACGACCAACAGGCATCGGCGCCGAGTTGCTGATGTACATTGTCCTGGTCGGTATCGGCATCGTGGCCCTCTCGACTTTCCGCAACTGGCAGTGGTTTACTCTGCTGGGGCTGGCGGGTTCAATAATAACCTTTCTTGCGTGGGAAGACCGTTTTGGCGCGCTTGCCGGCCTGGCGGTTTCACAAGGGACACTCACCGGGATATTTCTCATCTTCGTCGGCGCCACCATGTTGTATCACATCGTGTGGCGCCGCTTAGCTAGAGGTTTCGACTATGCCCTGATGGTCCTTAATGCGGCAACTTACTTCCTCATAAGCTACAGCCTGATGTGGGACCAGCTTCGAGCATGGCTGGGCGGTTTCACCTTCTTACTCGCCCTTTTCTATGGAGGGCTGGCCTACGCCGTTATGCGAAGAGGAATCGAAAGTCTCCGATTACGATATTTTGCTCAAGGCATCGCCACCTCTTTCCTCATTCTGGCCGTGCCGGTGCAGTTGGGCGATATCGCCTGGGCTACCATCGGATGGGCGGCCGAGGCGTCCGTACTTATATGGCTGGCCTACAGGCTCCGCATGCCCCACCTTCGTTTCTACGGGTACACTCTTTTCGGCCTGACCGGGTTCCGCCTGGTATTTTTTGATACGACTATCAACATAGCGGTTTCCCAGCCGGTGCTAAACGAGCGTGTTCTCGCTTTCGTGGTCAGCATTGTGCTCACGTACCTTACCGGTTACTTCCTATGGCGTCAAACTAAAATGTCCCGGTCTCCACTGAAGCAACCAGTGGTTGCACAAACCCTGCTCATTAGCGCTAATGTCTTGACGATGTGGCTCATCGCCGCCGAGACAGCAGGTTACGTGGGCCGCTGGCACTCTTCCTATAGCGGGCTCGCCACGGCGCTGTTCTTCGCCGGACTCGGCGGAGCAACAGTACTTTATCGCCTCGCCTGGCGCCGCATTTATGGCCTGTCCGACCTGGTTCTACTTTCGCTGAACGCTGCCTTCTACTTCGGCATTATCGGCGTCCTCTGGCAAACCCTGAACGCCTGGATGGGCGTTATCTGCCTAGTATTCGCCATCTTTCACAGCGGACTTGCGGCAGGAATGCTCAGACGCCAAGCTGAAAATGCCAGATTGAGTAAATTCGCGGCCGGGATAGCCGTTGTTTCCCTCTCGGTAGCCGTCCCCGCCCAGTTTGGGAACTCGGCATGGACCACCGTAGTCTGGGCAGCCGAATTCGCGGGGCTGGTCTGGCTTTCCTTCCGCTTGAACTTGTCCCTACTGCGTAGCCTCAGCTATGCGCTATTTGTTGTTATCGGCGGCCGCCTCTTCTTTTTCGATACACCGGTCGACGTGCGCGCCCTTACACCAATACTGAATGCCCGCACTGGTGCCTTTCTTACCGCTATCGCCGCCACGTACGGGGTAGCATATCTTCTCTGGCGCTTCAGGGAAAAGTTCCCCGAATGGGACGCGCCGGGGTCATTTCTGATTGTGGCCGCCAATTTCCTGACGCTGTGGTGGCTCAGCTTTGAGGTCTTCGACTACTTCAGCGCCCGTCTGGCGTGGCTGACGAGGCCGGAGGCCGCCGGCCCAGCCGGACAGTCACTCCGCAGTGCACAAAATCTAGCTTTGACATCCCTCTGGGCAGTCTATGCAATAATCACCCTTGTCATGGGAGCGGTCAGGCGATGGCGCCGCGTTCGCCTCTGGGCCATAGGTTTACTGGGTGTGCCCATCATCAAGCTCTTCGTCTGGGACATCTGGGCGCTAGAGATGGTGTACCGGATTGCGGCGTTCGTGGGTCTGGGAATTCTCCTCACCGCCGGTGCTTATCTCTTCCATCGCTATAGCCGGACAATCAGGGGATTTGTTGTCAAGAAATGAAACGAACGGGGAAGCTGACAACAGCCGGTATCCTGAATATGATTGCAGGCATCCTACTATGCATGTCCGCCTTCGGGGGCTGCATGGATGTTATCAATGCCGGAAAAACCGAAGAGGCCTGGATGCTAGCTTTGTATATTCTCGGGGCCATTGCCTTAATCGGGGGTATCTATGCCTTATCACGGAGTAACTGGCGTTTAGCCTTGATTGGCTCTATTTGTGCTATTCCAACCGGCATCGGTGTATTGTCTACCATATTTGTCGTGCTATCCCGAAAGGAATTTAAGTAGTCCTTACGTTACTGCCCCCTGAAGCATATTTTTACTCTACCAGGCTGTCCTGCTTGCTCAGCTAATACCTATTCCCCGAAATGACCCTCTTTTGGTGAACCGGCAAGCATAGAGAGGCCGCATAGTCTATAATGTCAGACCGTACCCAAGGTAATTAAACAGGCCCTCGGGCGGCAATTGAAGTTACTATCATGCTTCACCACGATACACAAAAGCTCTTGAGCGGAGGCTGCGGGAAATGACCGTATTACACGCCGTAGGCAATACTCCTCTGATCGAACTGGTCAACTTAAACGGACACCCACGGGTAAGGATTCTGGGGAAACTGGAAGGGAATAATCCGGGGGGCTCGGTCAAGGATCGTCCGGCCTATTATATGATCAAGAAAGCCGAGGAGGCTGGAATCCTGACTAGAGAGAAGACCATTATTGAACCGACTTCAGGAAACATGGGCATCGCTCTGGCCATGATAGGCGCCTCGAAAGGTTATCATGTTAAGCTCTTCATGCCGGAGTGCGTCAGCGCAGAACGGCAGCAGGTCATAACCGCTTTTGGCGCTGAAGTGGTACTGACCCCGGCAAAAGAAAGTACCGATGGCGCCATCAGAGCCGCCCACCGGGCGCTCACTGAAGCACCGGAAAAGTACTACATGCCTAACCAGTTCGAAAACGAGAGCAACGTCCTGGCCCATTATGAAACAACCGGCCCTGAAATCCTCACCCAAACACGGGGGGAAA
Source organism: Chloroflexota bacterium (assembly GCA_040753815.1). Taxonomy (GTDB): domain Bacteria; phylum Chloroflexota; class Dehalococcoidia; order GIF9; family JBFMDU01; genus JBFMDU01. The sequence goes on along the minus strand of JBFMDU010000021.1, from coordinate 82,410 downwards.
TCGATATCTTTGTTGCCGGAATGGGGACAACCGGGACACTCATGGGAGCCGGCCGATACCTGAAGGAGAAGAAGCCGGGCATCAGAATCATTGGCGTCGAGCCAACAGAAGGGCACACCATACAGGGGCTCAAAAACATGACCGAGTCAATTGTTCCCGGAATATACCACCCTGACAGACTGGATGATAAGGTCACCATTGAGGACAATGAAGCTTTTGAAACAACAAGACTGCTTGCAACCAAAGAAGGTCTCCTTGTCGGCATGTCAAGCGGCGCCGCGGTAGCTGGTGCACTGCGGGTCGCCAGGGGCATGGACCACGGCACGATTGTTGTAATCCTGCCTGACAGAGGTGACCGGTATCTGAGCACTACACTGTTCAGGTCGGTGTGCGCCAGATGTCCGCCCTAGGAACCACCTCAGGCGAGCCGGACGTCAAACTCGGGGAGGCGGCTCTTAACAAGTTCCAACGCTTTGCCAGCTTCAGTGCCAGGTAGTGTGACAACAACTCGTACCGCCGCTTGCTGGTCCACCTTACCTCTTTCAGGCGTCGCTGATAACGGTGCAGGAACATAAAGGTCAACCATACCATCGACATTAACACCCACTAAATCGCAGCCGCGTGCGTAACATTGAGCAAGCACCTCATCGGTCGGCTTGCCTTTCGATACGACCGGCTCGAAAGCCTTCTTCAAATTCATGCTGGTGCTCAGACGCTCAATAGGTGGGAGGTGGCGGTATGGATTTGCTGAGGCCGAAGAGCAGCAAAAGTACGGCCTCGGTTTCATTTCTCCGGCTTTGCTCTTCTTACTAAGACGCATGTGCTCGCGGTCAAACCACTCCTTAAGACGGCCATGCATATACCCGTAATAGTTTCCACTGCCCCAGATAAGAGCATCACATTGTTCGACATCAGCGCCGGTGGCCTCACCCGCCTCCTTAATAATGACCTCAGCCCCGGCAGATTTTGCGCCTTCCGCGGCAGCGCGCACCATAAGCTCTGTGCTCCCGCTCTGCGATACATAAATAACGAGGATTTTACTGTTCATAATCTTAAGCTCCCTTACACGATGTTTATTATATAACCCCCGGCTCTAATTGGGACAGCCCAGTGCTTACCGGCAAACCTTGTTTCCCATCTTTGATATAGGCGATATAATACTTCGTGAAAGAGGCGATTATTCATTGGCTTTGTAGTAGAAGCGGAGGCAGATGCCAACACCACAATTCTCTACACTTTTTTTACCGGACTAGCATTGGGTTGTTGAAAAGGCCGAAGACGTCAGGACATTCCGCCATTGGGTCTTGAGCTTTAAGGTAGTGTTGAGTAACATGCGTATTTCTCCTGAGAACAACCGCGGTTCTTCCGGTCTGTTCACCATGTGCCCACGAATACTCCATCGTCATATATTAGCGAAAAGTTTGGCGTTATTAGGCACATTACCCCTAGTATTAATCTCATTATGTATTTCATGCGGGATGTTAAGTTCTACGATAACAACCACATTAGATAGCACTGCGAAATCCGTGACTTTGGAAGAGGCTGTCCATCTGCTGGGCGTGCCGATCCCGGTTCCAACATATTTCCCTCAGGACAATAAGATCCAGCGAGTCTATGTTACAAAGGCGAACGAGGTGGTATTAATAATCTCTGATAGTAAGGTCTCTCTGGAGACTGCCACCTTGAATGATAAGTCAGGCACCCGAAAAGTGTACGTCATACAGAGTAGAATGAGATTTACTGTTAGTTATCAAACATCATTGGTTGGTATTAAGCTCCCGGGCCGGGTTCAGATAGACGACAACACCGTTGGATTCCTTCAAAGTGAATTTTATCAAGAATACAGTGCTCTATGGTGGAACATCTTTCCACCTCGCGGACAGTCGGGAGGATATGAACTCATTCTTTCGGCGATCAAACGCGTACCAAAAGATGAACTTGTAAAAATCGCTCGATCTGTAAGCTTTGTTGGTCGGTAGTGGCAAGATACATAATGGAACACAGCGAAGGCCGATTCCAGGGACTAACTGACACCAGCCTTTATTACCAGTGCTGGCTTCCACGAGGGGTGCCAAGGGCTGTCCTCGTGGTCATACACGGTCTGGCCGAGCATAGCGGCCGCTATATGAACCTGGTCAATTACTTCGTCCCAAAAGACTACGCAATCTACGGCTACGACCACCGCGGACACGGCAAGTCCGAGGGACCGCGATGCTACGTCAAGCGTTTCTCTGAATATGTTGATGACCTCGGGACCTTCCTTGATTTAGTGTATAAAAACCACCAACAGAAGAAACCTTACCTCATCGGCCACAGTATGGGGGCCACAATCGCTATTGCGCATGCCGTTGAGCATCAAGACGACCTGGCCGGGCTTATGCTATCAGGAACACTTATCAAACCTGGCTCTTCAGTGCCGCCGGTACTGGCGGCAATCGTCGGAATACTATCAGTGCTAATGCCGAAGATGGGCACAACAGTCCTCGATGCATCAGCTATCAGCCGGGACAAGACCGTGGTTAACGCCTACGTGAATGACCCCCTCGTCAACCGCAGCAAAATTCCCGCCCGGCTGGGCGCCGAACTACTCAAAACGATACGGGAACTGCCGCCCGATTTGCCACGCATCACCCTGCCGGTACTTCTCATGCACGGGACCGCCGACCGGCTAGCCGCTCCGGAAGGCAGTCAGACCACCTACGAACTGCTGGGAACCAGGAATAAAACACTGCTACGCTACCAGGGTTTCTACCATGAAATCTTCAACGAGCCGGAACGGGAGCAGGTGTTCAAAGATATGGAAGTTTGGCTCGCCAATAACCATCCAGACCTAACGCGCAGTTGACAGCACTTTCTTTAGCTGGGACAATCAAGTCAGTCGTACCGGCAGAAACCCGCAAGTATTTTCTCCACCGTACGCGCAATAACCCCGGCGCGTCTGCCAGCCCCTTCTCTTGAGTAAAGAGTATGCTATGCGACCGTATAGGCCGTCCATTCCTCCCTATCGGCAGGCACATCCGGAACCCGAGCCGCCGCCATCCCGGCTAAGGACCTGGCAGGAACGTTTCTACCGCATTTACCGGCGGTTCCAGGTAGTCCTGCTTCTTGCCGCAGGCGTGGCAATTGCTGTCACCTCCATGCTGGCGTATGAGGCAACCAAGCCGCCGCCGCAAAGACTGACCCAGCGGGACATAGACGCCGCAGTGGCGCGGACTTTAGAAACGATGCCGCCAAAGCCATCATGGACTTCCCTGGCATATGAAGTCATCCGTCCCTCGGTAGTACGCATCAGGGCATTTGGTGTGAAATCAGAAGAGTGGCAGGAAATCGCCACCGGCAGTGGGGTAGTAATTGACGAGAGCGGCACTATACTGACCGCCCTGCACGTGGTAAAAGGTGCTACGGAAATACGGGTTATCTTTGCTGATGGCAGTGAATCACGAGCCTCGGTAATTCTTAGCCAGCCGGAGAACGACCTCGCTGCATTACAGCCGGAAATTATTCCTGACGACCTGATTCCGGCGACACTTACAAGCTCAGCCATACTAAATGTCGGGGATGAAGTGGCCGCAGTAGGCCATCCTTTCGGGATTAGCAACTCACTGTCCGCCGGGGTGGTATCAGGGCTGGGGCGCAATTTCAAATCACCAAGAACCGGCGAGACCCTGATCAACCTTATCCAGTTCGACGCGGCGGTAAACCCCGGCAACTCTGGAGGACCTCTCATCAATAGAGATGGAGAGGTGGTCGGCATCGTTACAGCGCTATATAACCCGACCAAAGAGGACTTCTTCGTCGGCATCGGCTTTGCCATACCTATTGAGACAGCAACCGCCGGGTTGGGGTCGCCGCCGTATTAAGCGGAGCAAGCAATCTGATGACCACCATGTACAGGGAGGACTAATGACTGAATTAATGCCCGAACGAACTGAAGAAGCTACATTGATGGAACAACTCCTCTACGAAATCAAAAAGGTAATTGTCGGGCAGGACCATTTACTCGAGCGTGTACTCATAGCACTCCTTTCGCAGGGGCACCTGTTGGTCGAAGGTGTACCCGGCCTGGCAAAAACCCTGACCATCAAGACTCTAGCAGACGTAATCCACGGGACATTCAAACGTATTCAGTTCACCCCCGACCTTGTCCCCGCTGACCTTGTCGGAACACGAATCTATAACCAGAAGACCGGCGAATTCAGCACTTCTCTGGGGCCCGTCTTCACCAACCTCCTGTTGGCCGATGAAATCAACCGCGCACCGGCCAAGGTACAAAGCGCGCTACTTGAAGTAATGCAGGAACGGCAGGTCACCATCGGCGGTGTCTCGTACAAAGTGCCCGAACCGTTCCTCGTAATGGCAACGCAGAACCCTATCGAGACCGAAGGCACCTACCCCCTGCCGGAGGCACAGGTAGACCGCTTTATGATGAAAGTGCTGGTTGATTACCCGAGCGAGAGCGAGGAATTCGTCGTTGTGGAAAGAATGACCGGCGCTCTCACCCCCGTGAAAGCAGTCGTGACCACCGAACAACTGATTGGGCTGCGACACGATGCAGAGAAGGTCTACGTTGACCCGACATTGATTCAGTACGCGGTACGGCTATCGGCGGCGACGCGCCAGCCAGACAAATTCGGCGTCTCTGATATCGCCAGGTACATAATGTACGGTGCCAGCCCGCGCGCATCCATTAACTTAATCATCAGCGCGCGGGCTCTCGCTTTTATCCGTGGGCGCAGCTATATCGTACCACAAGATGTCGTAGACATGGTCCTTGACGTAATGCCCCACCGCCTCGTCCTTTCCTTTGAAGCCCTATCCGACAATATAAACAGCGATATGATTCTTCAGCGGATATTAGAACTTCTGCCGGCCCCGGCCCAGCCATTGCAGACCCATGCCAATGTCAGTACAGAATCCTGAGCGAATCCTCCAGCGCCTTGATTGGACGGTAATCCGCCGACTTGACGGTATTCTTCAAGGCGATTACCGGACGCTGTTCCACGGTTTTGGTCTCGACCTGGCAGAACTGCGGGAGTACCAGCCGTCTGACGACGTTCGCTACATTGACTGGAACGTCACCGCACGTCTGCAGACCCCGTATGTCCGCCAGTACATGGAAGACCGTGAGGTGAACGCCTGGTTCCTGCTAGACCTGAGTCCTTCAATGGATTTCGGCACGGCGCAGATGTTCAAACGCAGTCTGCTCATCGACTGCGTCACGACGCTGGCACGTTTGCTTACCCGGCACGGCAACCGTGTCGGTGCAATTCTATTCAACGGTAAGACTATACGCGTCATCCCCGCCAGAGGCGGCAAGGCCCATGTCCTGCGACTCATCAAAGATATGCACTCCCAACCACCGCTTAAACGAGCACCACCAACCGACCTGGCGGTGCTCCTGGAAACCGCTTTCCGTACTATCCGTCGGCGCTCGCTGATATTCATCGTTTCTGATTTCATCAGCATGCCAGGCTGGGAAAGGGCTCTGGGCATGCTCGCTCAGCGGCATGAAGTGCTGGCAATACGGCTATACGACCCCCGCGAGACGGAACTGCCGGACATCGGACCTATCATCATCGAGGATGCCGAGACCGGAGAGCAACTTTATCTCGATACTCATGACGCTGGCTTCCGCCGGCAGTTTACAGAAGCTGTGCGGCGGCGGCAATACGAACTGGAAGTGGCATTCCGCCGCGCCGCTGTCGATGCAGTCGGCCTGTCCACCGAAGACGACATGGTAGAACAAATCGTGCGTTTTGCCAGACTGCGCCGGCAGAGAAAGATGAATCCGGCGTCGTTTGCCAAATAAGGCGATGATACAGGAGTGACCTATGTCTTTCCTATGGATTGAAATGCTGTGGTTGCTGTTCCTCGTACCGGCCCTGGCCGGCGTCTACTTTCTTATACAACGCCGGAGGAAGAAATACGCCCTTCGCTATGCCAGCCTGTCGCTGGTCAAAGAAGCCATAGGGCGCGGCCCCGGAATCCGCCGCCATATCCCACCCATCATCTTTCTCGTCAGTATGACCACAATGATTTTCGCGCTGGCCCGGCCTGCTGCTACTATCACCCTGCCGTCACAGCAAGGTACAGTGATACTCACCATCGATGTCTCCGGAAGTATGCGTGCAGAAGATGTCAAGCCGACGCGGCTTGAAGCGGCGAAATCAGCGGCGCTGAAATTCGTCGAGAAACAGCCGCGCAACGTCCGCATCGGTGTCGTCTCCTTCAGTGACAACCCGGCGATTGTACAAGCACCGACCACAAACCGCGAGGCGGTAAACGAAGCAATCAACCGTTTGAAGACACAGCGTGCCACGGGAATCGGACGGGGCATCATCACCTCACTTGAGGCGATTTTTGAAGAGCCCGGTGTCAGGTCAACCCAATCCTCGCGAGACCCTCTCGGATTTCCTGACCCACCACCCACTCCAGCACCATTACCACCAGGCACCTACGCGCCGGCGGTCATCGTCATGTTAAGTGACGGCCAGAGCAACGTCGGCCCACGGCCGCTTGAGGCTATCGAACAGGCGGCGAACCGGGGCGTACGGGTCTATACCGTGGGCTTGGGCAGTCCCGAGGGCACCGTTCTGAGCTTCAACGGACGGTCGGTACGCGTGCGACTGGACGAAGACACTCTCAAACGCATGGCCGAAAAGACCGATGGAAGATACTATCGAGCGGGCAATGAGACCGACCTGAATAAAATCTACGAGGACCTGGGGACACAAATCGTCTTCGAGACTGAACTGACCGAACTGACTGCCTGGTTCACCGGCTTTGCGGCGCTGCTCCTGCTTGCCGCCGGAGTACTTTCGTTGTTGTGGTTTAACCGCCTGCTTTAGATGCCGACGGCAATATCCTTCGAGATTAAGTCTACTTACAGTACGCCGGCTACTCGGTAGTTCTCAAAGCCTGAATAGGGCTAAGACGCGAGGCGTGCCAGGCGGGATAGAAACCGAAGAACAGCCCTACTGCCGCTGATACTGAAACGGCCAACACGACGATATCGGCAGAAACTGTAGTGGCCATATTGCCAAAACGGGACACCATGGCAGCGGCTCCCCAGCCAACGCCGATGCCGATGAAGCCGCCGGCGAGCGTAAGCAATGCCGCCTCTACCAGGAACTGCACCCAGATGTTCCAGTCATGCGCGCCAAGGGCTTTGCAGATTCCAATCTCTCGCGTCCTTTCCACTACCGATACCAGCATGATATTCATAACACCGATGCCGCCGACGAGAAGCGAGATGGCCGCTATGGCTCCAAGAAGGAGCGTCATTGAGCTCATCGCCTCGGACATGGTCTCAGCCAGTTCGGCGACCGAGGTAATACTGAAGTCATTGTCAGCGGCCGAAGCCAGCCGGTGACGTTCCCGGAGGATAGAGGTAACATCAGTGACGATATCCTCTGAATTATCTTTGTCATTCAACGCTATCACCAGCGAGTTGACAATGTACTGACCACTGGTAGTGCGCTGCCCCGAAATCTGCCTGAGCGCCGTCATCGGCATAATAATGGAATCATCGCTCATCCCCAGCGTCGACTGGCCCTTGCTCTGGAAGACCCCGATAACCTGGACAACGCTGTTGCCCATGCGTAGTTCTTTCCCAACTGCACTTCCACTACCGAAAAGCGTCTCTTGAACATTTGGCCCGATGACGGCTACCCTTATGCTGTTGTCATAGTCCCATTGACTATAAAATACACCGTCTGCCATAACAAGGTTATAAGTCTGCTGGTATTCCGGCGTCGACCCAACCACTTGGGTACGCGTATTTTTACCGCCGGAGACCACCTGTACCGAGCTGTTAAGCAAAGGCACCACCGAGGCAACACCACCCACTTGGTCGCGAATGGTCACACCATCTTCATACGTAAGCGTAGTGGCGCTTCCGGCACCCCCAGCCACTCCAAACTGGCTGACAGAGCCCGGCCGGACAAAAAGAAGATTAGCGCCGAGGCTCTCAATCCTGGTTAATATAGTCGTCTGGGCGCCGCGGCCGATAGACATAAGGGCAATAACAGCGGAAACACCGATGACTACGCCCAGAATGGTTAGGAAACTGCGCAGTTTCCGCTGGGAAACACCGGACAGGGCGGATGAAAATGGCTCTAGCCAATCCTTCAAAGTCTTTCCTCCGCGACTATCTGTCCGTCGCTGATGCGGACTATCCTCTGACAGTTGTGTGCCACACCCGGGTCATGGGTTATCATCACCAGCGTTACTTTACGTTCCCGATGCAGCTCGGTCAGAATTGAGATAATCTCTTTACTGGACTTGCTGTCGAGATTACCGGTTGGCTCATCGGCAAGAATCAGCGACGGGCTTTTAGCCAGCGCCCGGGCAATAGCCACTCTCTGCTGTTCGCCGCCCGAAAGCTCCGTAGGTTTGTGGCTGGCACGAGCCGCCAACCCTACACGCTCCAAGGCTTCAAGTGCGAGCCGCATATCACGGACCCTGGCATAACTTAACCCCAGCTTCACATTGGCCAGAGCGGTGAGGCGCGGTAGAAGGTTATAAGATTGAAAAATAAACCCGATTTTCTTACCCCTGACGGTAGCCAGTTCGGAACCGCTGAGCCGGCTCACTTCCTTCCCATCCAATGTATATGTCCCGGAAGTCGGACTGTCCAGACAGCCGATTATGTTCAGCAACGTCGACTTACCCGAACCGGAAGGCCCCATGATGGCAACCATCTCACCGTCAGCCACGTGGAGATCTACCCCCTGAAGGACACGCAATTCCTGTGAGCCCATGGGATAGCTCTTGCTGATACCCTTCATATCTATCATTGTCTGGTGATTACTCCTGATGCAAATACACCGATTAAATCAGACCAGAGTGCAGGGCTACCGTCGCGTCCCCCCAGTGATTCCCGGAATCATTATGCCAGTTGATTGCCGGCTGGACTGACTCGATGATGTAGATGATGTTGTAGTATTTTGAGGCACCACCACCTGTTCGCCTTCCTTGAGCCCTTCCAGCACCTCGGTATACTGGTAGTTGGTAATGCCGGTCTTAATCGTGCGCATCTCGGAAGGATTGGTGCCGGCAATCTGGACGACGGTGTTCCTGCCCTGTTGAATGATAGCGCGGCTGGGTACAAGGAGTACATCCTTCGCTTCTTTCAAAACAATATTAACAGTCACCGACATTCCTTCCCTGAGTTTTGATACAACCGCGGCGACCGACGGCTGAGCCGGGTCCAATTCCACTTTTACCTTATAAGTGACGACGCCGCTGGAGACGGTGGCCGTCGGCGATATCCTGGTAACCTTGGCCGGCAGAGTAATACCCAGAGCTTCAACCTTCACATTAGCGCTCATCCCGAGAGATACTTTGACCATGTCGGTTTCACTGACACTCAATTCGGCCTCGTAACGCGTCGGATCGGCGATTTTAGCGGGGATAGCACCTTTAAAGACCTCCGCACCGCCGGTAACATTCACCTTGGCGACGAACCCGGCAAAAGGCGCCTTGACTTCCGGACTCTTGGCCTTGGCTTCATCGTATGCCTGTTGCGCATCGGCAAGTGACCTCTTGGCATCGTCTACACTGACAACGGCGCTCTCAAGACCGAGCCGGGCCAGTTCAACCTGCATCGCCTTAATCTCTATCTGAATAGGGTCAACCACCGCCGAGGTGCTCTGGCCCCACGAAGTGGTAGGTTCTTTAGCCTGTTCAAGCGATACCTCAGCATTTCTGAGGCTGACCTTGGACTGAAGCACGGCGGTCTCTTTCGATACGACCTGACGTCTGGCATTGAGCAATGCCGTTTCCAGAGAACGCACCTGGTCTTCCCAAGCCGATGTGTCCAATCGGGCCAACACCTGCCCCTTCTCCACCGTTTGCCCCTCCTCAACCAGCACCTCAGCAACGTAGCCCGCCATCTCGAAGGCCGGTTCCGCAGTTACGGACAGCTTAAGATTCCCGGCGGTGGTAATATCAAGAGTCAAATTACCACGCTGTATCGTAGCCACGGTCGATGTTGATACGGCACCAGCCGACTCGGCGGCGCATCCCGCTATCAATGCCATTGACATCAATACCACCACAGGAACTAATGCCTTCATTACATCCTTCTTTATAGTACTGTTCATAGATAAGTATAAGCCACCAGATCCTTCTCGCCCTAGATTCAGCATCCCTCAACCTTCAGTCCCAATATGGCATCCAATTGTTAAGAACCCGTTAAGTCATCCCGAAGCCGCGCGGAACTTCTAACCATATCCAGACTACACCACAAACTTAACAGGAACTTAATAATTAATCCTTAACATCGCGGTCGTGAAACTTAAGATTCTTCTCTATCTACTGACCGTAATCATCCTGTCTATACCCTCAGCCACCAGGCCTGTTGAAGCCCAGACTACAACCGCGCTCCGATGGGAGGCACTCGAGGCATTGGGTGCATCCGGCAACATCATTGTGAATCCGTCCGAGGTTAGCGCCATAGCCGCCGGCTCGGACGGTACTTTCTACGCTATAGACATCCCGAACTCCAGGCTCTACCGGTCATGGAATTCTGGGAAGGAATGGGAGGAAATTACTCAGACCTTGTCCGGAGCCGGGGCAGCCATGCCGGCAACTTTGATCGCCACCGCACCTGATATGACCGGTCTGATATGCGCTGTAACCGATGGGGGAACCAGGGTATATTTTTCGGGCAATGGCGGTGCTTCGTGGACAAGCCTCTTTGTGCCGGCTTTAACAGGCACGATACAGGCTATCGCCATGTCGCGCAAATACGTTGAGGGCAATACTACATACGTCGAAATCGCCATCGGCACAGCCATCTGGGGGAATGCGACTACCGATGGCCAGCTATACATAATCCGAATTGGCAATCCCTTTGCTACCTGGGCCAACCAGAACCTGACAGTTGACGGGACACTGGTCGGCGGCGAAATATCAGCGATAGCCTATTCGCCGGGATACGCGAATGACAGGACTATCGCCGTAGTTGCTTCCACCAATGGTGATACAGCGCCGGCTTTCGCCAGCAGGACATGGCTGTGCCTTGGTACCAGGGATACAACCACCGGGACAACCACATGGAATACGCCGGTTACCGGCTATCCGGTGGAGGTCGGCACCGTCGGCTCTCCTTCCGCAGGGGACGCCCCCGGTATAACACGATTCCTCTCATTCCTGGACCTGCCATCAAACTTTTCCACCAGCGCCCCAGCCACACTGAAGGCATTCGTAAGCTATGACCGCCAGCCGAACGCCAACGACGATGTTTACCGCATAGCCAACACGACGGTCACACGCCTGAACGCCAATGGCGGCGCCGTGATCGATATCGCCAGCCTTGACTACAGTGGAAGCGCCACCTCCGGCAAACTGCTAGCTGGCGACAGAGACCCAATCGCTGGTACTATAAATGTCCAGGTCCGATGGAGCACTGACCCGTGGAGCGCCGCACCAACATGGCTCACACCGACCCAGTCGCCAACCGGGCCGGGCAATGCCAGGGTCATGTGGGGATCGGGAAACGTAGCTTACTGCGGCACCGGGCAGAGCCCTGCCACGGCTACCGATGAAAGTGCCTTCTCCCGCACCAGCGATGGCGGTGATACCTGGGAGCAAGTCAGCCTGATTGATACGCGCATCATTTTCCTGGATATCGCCATCGCCGCTTCGCCGAGAAGCGTTTTTGTGACCACAACCAATGGCCTCGGCATCGAGTCCGTCTGGAGGGCTGCCGGCGAGCCATTCGGGCGCTACTGGGAGCGCATTTACACTTTCAACGCCGCATCGAACCAGGTCATAGTACGGCTGAGCCCCGGATACGCAACTGATTACACACTGTACATCGCCGAGGTCGGCGGCACCCAGATGGCCGTGTCCTATACCCGAGGCAACACCTGGCGGTTACGGTGGACACCGGGGGTCGTGGTCGATATCGCCGTAGCGGGAAAGGACCTACTGTACGCCGGCCTGCCAGGTGGCATGGTAGCCAGAAGCAACGCCGGCGCAATGTACTGGGAACCGTCAATACTGACGGGGCTTGCCGCCATTAACATGCTTACCCTGACGCCGGATGGGTCGGCGCTGCTGGTGGGTGGGCGGAGCGGGGACGCCGCTTACTCGGTTGACGGCGGCAAGAGTTTCACCGTTATGGAGCCGGTGGGCACCGGTCTGGTACAAATGACCGCAGACAGCAACTATACTACCAATCGAACAATTTACGCTGGCGAGGGAAACCGCATCCTGCGTACTGTCCTGGGATCAGACCAGGCATGGACGACCATCAGGGCAACAACCGCATCGCGGCGTTTCACCGGTCTGACTTCAATCGACGGCGTACTCTACGGCGCATGGTGGGACTCTGTTGCCGCTGGTAGCGGCGCCGAGCGCTCGCTGTCGCCCTTAGCCCGCCAGACCGAGTGGGATACGCTGGACAACGGCTCCACAACTGCCCGGTTCGACACCACACCCCAATCGCTCCGCTGGCTGAAGTTAACGGACAGATTAAGCCTGTGGACTATCGATACCACCGCCCAGACTATAATGACATTCGGAGACACGCTGGCCGAGGTCCGGCCGATTATCACCGTTCCAGGCATCAATGTCCCGACGAACGTACCATCCAGCCCGGTCTCCGGCGGCAACCAGCAGTTTACAATACGCTGGGCAACGGCATCCGAAAGCTCGGAGTACGAAGTTGAGATATATGCTGACCCTGACCTTTCCGACCTGGTAGTTTCAGCTCCGGTGACACCTCCGGCAACCGGCTATAGACCACCCGATGCGGGTAATCCCGCCTGGCTGATTGGTGATGGCATACTTGCCAGCGGCCGCGACTACTACGTCCGCCTGCGCGTTGTCAACGAGTTCGATAACGAAAGGGTGAAAAGCCCGTGGTCAGAGCCGGTCAAATTCACGGTAATGACGGGAGTGCCGGTTACCACCAGCCAGACCGGATCGGTTACCACCGCACCCACCCAGAACGCCTTAAATGTCTCCAGCAGGCCGGGATTTACCTGGACAAGCGTTCCCGGCGCAATGAAATATGAAGTACAGCTTGCTCAGGACGCTTCTTTCTCACGCATGGCATCCGGGACGCCGGCCGTAGTATCAACCACCGCGTGGCAGCCATCCGACGACCTATCCCCGGATACCGTTTACTTCTGGCGAGTCAGGGCAATATTACCAGCCCCGGGCGAGTGGAGTCAAACAGCAGTGTTTACAACTGCACCAGCCCCAGCGCCGGTCCAAACGGCTGTTAACACACCGACCCCCCAACCACCAGCAACTGTGACTGTCCAGTCGCCGCCAGCTCCTGATGAAGCAGTCCCGACACCGATAGTCTACGGGATAATCGGGGTGCTCGCGGTCATGCTGGGCGGACTAATAGTCCTGGTTGTCAGGACAAGGCGATAGCGCCTGAGACCTGTGGTCTAGCCACTGGCCGGTTCCCGGGCTACGGGTACCGTGAACCAAAAGCCGCTGCCTTCCCCTAACTTACTTTCCACACCTATCGTGCCGCCATGCGCCTCGACAAACCGTCTGGCAATGGTCAATCCCAGTCCGCTACCGCCGGTACTCCGACCACGTGACCTATCTGCCCGATAATACCGCTCGAAAACGTAGGGCAGGTCCTCCGGGGCAATTCCCTCACCGGTATCAGTCACCGATAAACGTACAGCCGATCCTTCAAGAACAGCACTCACAGTTATATTGCCGCCGCCAGACGTGTGGGCAAGTGCGTTGGTAAGAAGATTGCGCAGCACCTGACCGATACGCTGTACATCAACATCGACCATAGGCAGCCCGGAGGCAACTTCAACCTTGAGAACCACTCCCTTCAAACGGGCGGCAGCTTCAAGCCCGACCACCGCGCCGCTAACCAGAGAGCCTGCATCTACCGCTTCACGGACCATCTTTAGCTGACCGGCTTCAACCAGACTCAGCTCCTGCAGGTCATCGACCAGTTGCGAGAGCACTGCGGTTTCCTCGCTGAGCGACTTGATTGTCTTACTGTCAGGCTTAAGCAGCCCATCACTGATAGCCTCAAGATAACCGCAGATGTTGGAGAGCGGAGTCCGCAGTTCGTGAGCGGAGTCGGCAATCATGTCCCGTTTCATCTTCTCCGACTGCTCCAGCTCCACCGCCATCGAGTTAAAGGTGCGCGCCAGCTCACCAAATTCACCCCGATCCTTCGTCTGCACCCGTCGGGAAAAGTCACCCCGCGCCAGCCTACGGGCTGCAACAGTAAGCGACTTGACCGGCGAAAGAATCTGCCTCGACAGCAGGAAGGTAAGTACCATGGCAATACCCACTGCCAGCAAGGCGCCCCAGAGTAAAAAGGAGTTAATCTTTTCGGCCAGCCGCTGGTAGATAACAGTGTCAGGGCGCTCCGGCCCGACATAGAGAGTGCCCAGTAACTGGTCAGCGGGAAGCGTCACAGCAGGTGTTGGCGCAGGCGGAGGCTGACCCGTTGGTTGGGTACCGGTGACTGGCTGGGGTGGGACTGGCCCAGGTCCAGGCGGTGCCTCCGGCTGACTTCCAGAAGCCGGAGGTGAACTTGATTGGCCGGACAGCTCACCTGGAGCTTGAGAGCGGCTGGAACTTCTGGACGACAAAGATGAAGGATAGATTGGAGTACCGCCCGATTCCGGGCTATAGCGCTTGCCGACCAGAAGATTTGCCGAGTCAGCGACGACGACACCGGTCGGGTCGGTAAGTACAATGCGCATTTCCTCACTGGAAGCAACCTGACTCACCAGGGACTGGACATTTTGCCAGCTTCCGGTAAAAGCATAATGGCCGGCCAGAAAGCGCTGGAGTCTGGAGGTCCGCCTTTCCTGACTCTGCTGTTCAAACAACTGGACTTCATCAGAGGCGCCTCGACTGGCGAAGAAGGCAACCGTCCCAACGGTGACGACAATAACGAGCGCGAAGGCGAGCAGGAGACGCACCCGAAGGCTGTACAGCACAACCATCACTCCTTGACGAACTTATATCCGGCGCCGTACACGGTCTTGACGTAGCGCGAATGCCTTGGGTCAGGCTCAATCTTACGACGCAAATTCAGGATGTGCACATCAATAGTACGGTCAAAACCTTCAAAGTCATAGCCGATCGCCTTTTCAATGAGCTGGGCACGGTTGAAGACCCGGTTGGGCTCCCTGGCTAAGACGGCGAGCAGTTCAAACTCAATCGGAGTAAGCTTCACGTTCCGTCCTGCCGCTACGACCTCCCGGGTCAGCAGATTCATTAGGAGGTCTCCCTGACGTATCTCGACCGGCCCGCGCTCGCGCTCCTCGATGGAACTACGCCTCAATACGGCGCGCACGCGCGCCGCCAGCTCACGCGGACTAAATGGCTTGGTGACATAGTCATCCGCTCCAGAATCGAGACCAATGAGACGGTCCTGTTCAGTTGTCCGCGCCGTAAGCATGATAATGGGAACGTTTGATTCCTCCCTCAATTCACGGCACACATCCAGGCCCGGTACACCGGGCAGCATCAGATCGAGAACAATAAGATCAGGATGCGATTCACGAGCGACCTTAAGAGCGGCAACACCATCGTGAGCGGCGAGCACACGGTAACCATCCCTTCTGAGATAAAGGGCGACGAGTTCGACGATTTTGACATCATCGTCCACCAGGAGGACAGTTTTATTGGGCACAGTTCGTATCCCCTGCTCAGAGTATAACTTGATTATTAAGAAATCGTTAAGAGGAAACCCTCATGCCCGTGGTTATGTTCCGTAAACAGGTCTTTTCCCGGGCGTTGACACGAGTCTGAAAGCTTAACTCTGGTGAGGCCGGCATGTTGGCGATTATTCAGTCCGGTTCAATGCCGGCGCACCAGAAGGATGGAAACTCCAGCCACAAGATAGCCCGCAAGGAACATGATGAATGCCGGTTGATAACTGCCGGTGGTATCGACAATCCAGCCGGCGATAAACGGCCCCAGCGCTTGACCGAGGGCAAAGACAAAGGCAATGACGCCGAAGATGGCCCCGTAGGCCGCCAGACCGAAGCTTGAACTCACCAATAACGACATCGTAGGCAGCCAGCCGCCCATACCGAGCCCGGCAGCCACTGCATAGAGCCACAGTACCCAGCCGGCTGAGTCCGGCCTCAACGACATAAGCATGACGGTAGCACTTGCTTGAAGGGCCACCGATACTGCCCAGACTACTCTAGCCGGGATGTGGTCGCAGAGCCAACCTACTCCGAGTTTGCCCACAGTGCTGAACAAGCCAACGGCGCCGAGTGCACCAGCAGCGGTCATCACTGGAACGCTGATATCGCCGAGATAGGGCATCTGGTTCTGGAGCAAGCCAAGTTGGCTAAAGGCACCGAAGAAAAACGACACCGCAACCAGCCAGAACAGCTTCGTCCGAATCACCGGACCAAGACCGGCCTTCCAGGAAGCGACATGGCGTACCACAGGAGCCGGCATACTGCCTTCACCGCCATACGGACTGAGTCCTATGCCTGACGGACGGGTTTTCATGACCAGCATGGCAAGTGGCACAAGCACAACCACCACCACAGCACCGGCGATATGATAGGTCGGGCGCCAGCCCAGGGCGGGTATCGTCAAACCGCCGAAAAACGGAGAAAAGACCATGCCGCCAACACCAATGCCGGCTGACATGATGCCTATAGCTAACCCTCGACGCTTCACAAACCAGTTAGAGACCATGGCGCTCAAAGGAACCGAGCCAGTAGCCGCCGCCGACACGCCTAGAAGCGCATAAGCAACATAGAACTGCCAGAGCTGACCCATATAGCCAAGTGCCAGACAGCTTACACCGGCAATTATCGCCCCGGTTATGATGGCTTTTACTGGTCCGAAGCGGTCTACCAGCCGGCCGACGAAAGGAGCTGAAGTCCCCGAAGCCACGGACCAGACGGCAAAAGCCAGCATGATTTCGGCGCGTGTCCAGTGGAAGCTGTCCTCAAGGGGCCTTACAAAGAGACTGAAGGCGTAAACCCCGGTAGCGCCGCAGACGCTCATGCTCACGAAGGCTGAGACGGAGATCCACCACCCGTAGAAAATATGTTTCCGAAACAAACGGCCCATCTCCCTAAAGATACTAAACAGCGCCATGCTACCACTTGGTCTAAGCTGGCGCAAAAACACAACCATACCGTACTTGACAAATAGCAGGTCGATGATTATAGTGATTACAATACTTTAGAATATTCCAATATACTAAAGGACTTAATGATGGAAGACCAGATATATGCTTACCATGCCGAGATGTGCAAGGTCTTTTCCCACCCGAAGAGACTGGAGCTCATAAACGTGCTGAGAGCTAAGGAAATGAGCGTTGGCGACCTGGCCGAAAGGCTGGGAATGACCGCAGCCAACCTGTCCCAGCACCTCGCCATGATGCGGGAGCGCCATATCCTTATCTCACGAAAAGAAGGGAACGTCGTCTTTTACCGGATTACCAATCATCGACTCCTCGATGCTTTCGATTTACTGCGCGACATACTCTTCGAACAAATCCGGCAGGATGCCGGCCTCATCAAGCAACGATAAACGGTTACGGAGAGAACCAATAAGCTCAACGAACAATGTTAATGTAGACGCATTCAAACAGGCGAATATCTTTCAAGAGGTCAGAAAATGAAACTGGGCATCGTTTTGAACACCAATAACCCGGAAACGGCCTGGAACGCCTTTCGCTTGGGCAAGACAGCCCTGGACAAGGGCAACTCCGTAAGTATCTTCCTCCTTGGCATTGGAGTGGAAATCGTTAATATCAAAGACGGAACCTTCGACGTTACCGGCGCCATGGAGGATTTCCTTAGCAAGAATGGCAGTCTTCTGGCCTGCGGAACATGTCTCAAGTTAAGACATCAAGAGGCCGGCGTATGCCCGGTCTCAACCATGGCACAACTGGTGGAGATGATTTCTGCCTCGGACAGAATAGTAACTCTCGGTTAACTAAGTAGATAAGGAGACAATAAATGACGGGCAAAAAGATTCTTATCCTGGGGGGTGGCTTTGGCGGCCTTGCAGCGGCTCAGCACCTGCGGCGGCTCCTGCCTCCCGAGCACCGCATCGTGGTGATAGAGAAGAAAACTTTCTTCTACATAAACGCCTTCAACATGCAGCTGATTACCGGGGAAATGAAAGACCCTCGTGAAGGCCAGCGGGCCCTCTCAGAGCTGGTGCGCAAGGATATTGATTGGGTCCATGCAGAGATTGACCGGATCGACCCCGCGGCAAAGAGAGTGCAGACGTCTTCCGGGACTCTCGAAGGCGATTACATGATTATTGCCCTTGGGGCCGATAAGCATCCGGAGGCTATGCCCGGCTTTGCCGAATCGGCCTGCAACTTATATGATGCTACGGGGGCTGTCCAACTGCGGGAAGCTCTCCAGAAGTTTGAGGAGGGCCGCGTTGTTATCGTATGCTGTGCCACACCGTTCTCATGCCCCGGAGCTCCTTACGAGGCAGCCTTCCTCCTGGATTCGATACTCCGCAGCCAGCAAAAGCGCCACACAGTAGAGATAGCCCTTTACACGCCGGAGCCGAGACCTCTCCCATCCACCGGCACCGTTATGGGGGAAGCTGTCCTGAGCATGTTCAAGGAGCGAAACATTGAGTTTCATCCGCAACACAAAACCCGGAAGATAGACGGCGACGCTCACAAGGTTATCTTTGAAGCTGGCGAAGCCCATTTCGACCTTCTGGTTGGCGTACCTCCCCATGCCTCGCCGCGTGTCGTGCGGGATGCTGGCCTTACTGACGGGATAGGATGGATTCCCGTTGACCTTCAAACACTCCAGACAACTTTTGCCGGTGTTTTCGCCATTGGCGATATTACCTCTATCCGCCAGCCCAACCCTACTGGCTTTTTCTTGCCTAAGGCATGGGTATTCGCCGACGAGGAGGCGCGGATAGTAGCACGGAACATAGCCAGTGAGATTCTTACCGACTCCAATGCGAGCAAGTTCGATGGCACCGGCTCCTGCTACCTGGAGACCGGCGATGAGATGGCAGCCTACGGCTCAGGAAATTTCTACAGTTACCCAGCTCCCCGTGTATACATGGAGCCACCCTCAAAACACTTCCTGAAAGAACGCCGGGAACTTGAGCGGGAGCGGCTGGAAGCGTTAGTGTGAGATGGAGAAGTGGGTAAAACGATATATCTTGACTACAATGCCACCACTCCAATTGACCCCGCCGTACGGGAGGCAATGCTCCCCTACCTGGGTGAGTATTTTGGCAATCCTTCAACTACCCATACCTATGGACAGCCAGCTAAAGAGGCGTTAGAACACGCCCGCCAGCAGGTGGCTTCTCTAATCGGCGCTGTGCCAGAAGAAGTTATCTTCACCAGCGGCGGGAGCGAGAGCGATAACCACGCCATTATCGGTACAGCGCTGGCGAACTCGCATAAGGGAAAGCACATCATCACCATATGCATAGAACACCCGGCCGTGCTCAACACCTGCCGGTATCTTGAGGAGAGGCTGGGCTTTAAAGTCACCTATCTCCCCGTGGACAGATATGGACTGGTTGACCCGGACGATATCCGACGGTCTATTACCAAAGAGACCATCCTGATTACCATCATACACGCCAATAATGAAGTTGGTACCATAGAGCCGATTGCGGAAATTGGCCAGATTGCCCGAGAGCAGGGGATTATTTTTCACACCGATGCCGCCCAGTCCTGCGGTAAAGTCAGGGTGGCTGTCAATGAACTAAAAGTGGATTTACTGACCATCGCCGGACATAAGCTGTATGCCCCTAAAGGAATCGGGGCATTATTCATAAGAAAGGGTGTGCAAATCGACTCATTCATCCACGGGGCCGGGCAGGAGAAAGGCCGGCGGGCCGGCACCGAGAATGTGCCTTACATGGTGGGACTGGGGAAAGCCTGCGAGCTTGCCGGGCAAAATCTTTCAGAGTATGGAACAAAGGTCAAAGGCTTGAGAGACAGGCTACACCAGAGAATCATTGATGGGCTGGGGAAAGGCAGGGTTCATTTAAACGGTCATCCTGAGAAAAGACTGCCGAACACTCTTAATATCAGCATCCAGGGTATCTTCGGCGATGGGTTGCTTAGCCGAATTCCAGGAATCGCCGCGTCCACTGGGGCCGCCTGCCATGCCGGGTCTACCGAGCCATCGGGAGTGCTTCTGGAAATGGGACTCAGCCGGGAACTGGCTCTCGGCGCATTACGCCTTACACTGGGACGCTGGAGCGCTCAGGAGGAAATCGACACGGCAGCCAACCTTCTCGTAGAGCAAGTAACATACTAGACCATCCGCAAAGCGCCAGCAGTATAGCCAGTTCAAAGACTGCGCCTTAGATAAACCAGAGCGGCAACGCCCTCAAACCGCTTTTACGCTTCCGCCAGCAAGCGCGACTGACTAAGCCACCCGCATTGATGGTACAATCACCCTGTACCGGTTAATTTATGCCAGAAGGAGACCGCATGCTTGAACGTCTTCATGAACACCTGATAGAAGAGCTCCGGACCAACACACGCACCGATACCGTTTTCGTCATCACGGCCATCGTACTTAACCTGCTTACGCTTGCCATCAACTCAGCGGTCGCCGGAGGGGGGGACGGCAGCAGCACTAGGACTATCGTTATGCTGACCTTTGTCATCCTCACAGTCATCATCAATTTCGTCGCCGAGGTGGGTCTGATACGGGGAAGACAAACGAGGACAAAGATTTTGACTGGTCTTATCAGGATGTACAAAGACCATGGCGTAGACAGCTACTACGATGCCTCGCTTCTCGGCGATTACAAGACCAGATATAATCTGTTCATGCTGGCAGTCCTGTGCACCGGCCTGGTGGCTATCATTATTCCTTTCATAATCAGATAGAAGTCAAATAAGCCATAAAGGAGGTAAACATGCCAACACAAGGTGTCGGAGCCATGAGCGAATCGGAGGCAACCGAGTTCATCAAGAACAGCCGAGTGGGAGTACTGACGCTGGTAGATGACGGCAAACCTTACGGCGTGCCGGTGGAACACTACCTCAAGGACAATCGTTTATACATCATGGTCAGCCCAAGAGAAGGACAGAGGAAGATCGAGTGCATCAAGAAAAACCCCAACGCCTGCTTCGTGATATACGAGTCACGGCGCGAGAAACCCGAAATCGTCAAAAAAGGCATACGATGCCGCTCGGTCATCATCGAAGGCAAAATTAAGCTGGATGGCGTCAGAGAAGTCCCGACTAAGAGCGGCGGTACATCCCCGGTACAACGGCTCCGGATGGACATCGAAAAGATAGGCAACTGGTACTGCCCCCGGAAGTCGTGCGACTGGCAGTCAACCTGGTTCGACAGGTATCCTCAACTCATAGCCGACGTCTAGCTGGCCGGGGGTCTAAGTGGCGGTTCACGTCACAGCTCCAGCTAAAGAAGGTTCTGGCAAGGCGGCCTCACTATCCTCAAAATCACCGAGGAACGACTGTTGCTTGGGTCGCTCCGTCAAACCCTGAAACCAGATGAATGGCACCGCCTGTCCTATAACTACTCCCATTTTCTTAAGCTGCAAAGTGGAGAAGATACTGTGTTGCCGGCGGGCTTCAGTTATCCTCCGGGCCGAGACCGGCCCGATGCCGGGGACACGGAGAAGCTGTTCATAGTTTGCCCGGTTCACATCCACCGGGAAGAGCCATGGCTGTTTTAAGGCGATGATAGACTTGGGGTCTTTCCTGAGAGACAACTCGCCTTTCTTCCCCAGAGCCAGCTCAACCTCATGGGGAGGAAAGCCATACACACGCATCAGCCAGTCTGCCTGATAGAGGCGGTGCTCACGCATCGGTGAGGTGGGCACTATCCCCTCCAGCCGTGACCGACTCACCGGGCGGAAAGCACTGAAGTACACCCTGCGTAACTGCATTTCACGATAAAGGTCCGAAACAGCAGACAGTATCTCCCGATCAGTCTCGCCAGCAGCGCCAACGACGAACTGGGTAGTCTGCCCGGAGGGGACAAGCTTCTCATCAGCGGCGGCCAACCGCTTTACCCAGCGCATGCGTTCCAGGATATCGCTGTGGAGGTCCTTCTTAGAACTTAAGCGGGCCAGATGATGCACCGTTGGCGCTTCCATATTAACTGAGACCCGGTTGGCCAGCTTGCAAGCCTCTTCAACACAGTCCAGAGTGGCCCCGGGCAGAATCTTTAGGTGAACATAGCCCCGGTACTGGTAGTGGCGGCGCAGGATTTCCACGGCGGCAATCATAGACTCCATGGTACGCGAGGCACTGCCAGCGATCCCGGAACTGAGAAATAGGCCATGGGCCACGTTACGGGCATGCAGTCCCATAAAAGCCCGAGCAAGCTCATCGGGAGACATCGTACTGCGCGGACAGTCCCGTCCAACCTGATTCACGCAATAGGCGCAGTCATTGACACAGACATTGGTCAGGAGGACTTTGAAGAGACAGACCGGCCTGCCGTCAGGCAAAGTCGACCGGTACAGGAAATGCGCTAGGTCGCTTTCAGAACGGAGACCGCTATAGCCGCAGACATCGAACTGCGCCGCGGCGGCGAGCGTCTCCAGTCTGGATGTATCCATTTTCGGCCTACCGATTCCACCAATAGAACGATTGTACTATAACACTCGGGAAAGATTAATGTCAAGACAGAAAAGTGCTAACATACAGGCGATGATACACTCTTCCAGTGACAGCACTACACTCTTGCCAGGGTTGTACCATTAAATTAAGTCATTCCGAATGACAGGAGGAAAGCATGACCACGCAAGCGAAGAACCAAGTTATCGCGCCTTATGCCGCCTGCTCCGTCCAGTCCTACGTTGAGAACTATAACCCCAATATTCGGAGCGAATTTGAACGGGAAACCCTGATGAAGCGGAACCTCCAACGCATGTGCGACTACATCGACGCCATTTTCGCTGTTGGCGCCAATAAACCTGATGTCAAGCTGGTCTGTTTCCCGGAATTTTCAATCGGCGGCCTGTATAACACTCAGACTACGGTGCAGGAAGTCAAGAAATATCAGGCCATCCCTATTCCCGGTCCGGAGACAGACATTCTCGCCGCCAAAGCCAAGCAGTACGGCACCTATATCGCCGCCTGCAACCATGAAAACGACCCGGCCTGGCCGGACAATTTCTTCAATACTGCCTTCATCATCAACCCCCAAGGTAAGATTATTCTAAAGTACCGTAAGATGAACGTGGCTTTCGGTCTCAATCCCCATGACATATTCGATAAGTATGTCAACCCGATTACCGGCACCCGCGACTTCTTCCCGGTAGTGGACACTAAAATCGGCCGTCTTGCCTGCTTCATCTGCGGCGACCTCATGATTCCGGAAATCGTCAAGGCCAGTGCCCTGAAGGGCGCCGAGGTCGTCTGCCACCTCAACTCCGGCTTCGCCGGTGAACTGCCACGGCACGTCCTGCGCACCCGCGCCTGGGACAACACCGTTTACATCGTGGAAGAGAACTGGGCGGCCCGGATTATCAGCACCGAAGTACTGGGCGCCACCAAGATACCGACTGCGGTCGACAGCCGCGGCGGCGGACAGGCAATGATTGTTGATTACATGGGCAACATCGTTGCCGAAGCCGGAGACAAAACACCCCAGCTCGTCTTCGGGATGATTGACATCATGGCCTTGAGGGAAACGAGGAAGAAGTTCCGTATGGGGGTTGCCGGCGGTGATTCATTGACCCGCACCAGGACCGAGGTCTACGCGCCTTTCTACAACAAGACGCTTTTCCCGCCTAATCAAGTGTTTGTCGAGGGGCCGATTACCCGCATCAACGACGCTACGGTAACCAAGCGCCGCAACCAGGCTCTTAAAAACCGTGAGACGTTCTTCGAATTCTACTCCGAGGATGATGTGAAAGCTGTTTAACTTGCATTGACAGCAGGGCATCCGTATAATGTCTGAGGTCGAAGTTTAGGTTGTCAGATACCCCGTGTCCCGCATTTGGGCTCCACCAGTATTGGATGACCAAACTCAAACTAGTATAAAAGAGAGGAGGTCATCCGATGGCTTTCCAGGACAAATCACTCACCTGTTCCGATTGCGGCGCCACCTTCACCTTCACGGCCCAGGAGCAGGAGCTTTTCCAGCAGCGCGGCTATACCAATGAGCCAAAGCGCTGCCCCACCTGCCGCCAGGCAAAGAAGTCACAGCGTGGAAACGATAGCGGTTTCTCATCCAGAGGCAACCGCCAGATGTATCCCGCCAAGTGTGCCCAGTGCGGTAAGGACACCGAAGTACCCTTCGAGCCGCGGACCGGCAGGCCTGTTTACTGCAGTGACTGCTACCGCAAGGTCAGACCGGCCAGGTAAACGCCGGGACTAAGGTATAAAAAACGGGGGCTGGAAGATTCCAGCCCCCGTTTCATTTCCAGCAGGCCAGCCCGGCTCACCACTCCATCTCAGAGGCTTCGCCTGCAGCGCGGGGCGTGAAGCACGACCCCGCTGAAGGTCTGGTCTTGCTCACCAGCCAGCCCTCAGGATCGAGCACATATTTGCGATAGTCCAGCAGTGCCGCCTTGTGACTCTCTTCCTGCTCAACCAATGCCTCATAGAAGCGCTTGACCACCGGGTCGGTTTCCCCGGCACTCAGGTTCCTGTAATAGTCAATGCCACCCTGCTCCATCCCAACCGCGGTGTCAATCGCCTCGACCTCAGCTGGTGTAGCTTTAATATCAGCCTCCAGATCCGGAACCGCCTGGGAGAACAGCTTACGGATTCTGGTACAGCCGGCGCATTCTGTTCCTGATGATGGCGCTGGCTTTCCATCCCTGAACGCTTCATAAATGCGCCTGAAATCGTCACGGTGGACATCCTCCTCGGAGGCCAGTACCCGGAACAGTTCCCGTCCACGGCGGTTAACGCTGGCTTCGGCCATCTTCAAATAGAAGGCCTTGCCATCAATCTCCATCTGCTCGGCGACACGGAGAGCTTCCAGCAATTTGTTGTTCACAGCCATCGGGGGAATTCTAGGCATGGGATAGAGGTCTTGTCAATGAGGGCACCCTCACCCTAACCCCCTTTTTAGGGGAGAGGGAAGCATATGCCGCCCTTCTCTTTCAGTTCCACTGGAGCTATAATCCACCTGACATATTTGAATACTCCATGAATAGCGAACAAACACCCATCATCAAACGCGTTTTTCCGGTTATTGCTCTTTCGGTCTTTGCCGCCATGCTGGGCATGGGCATCATCTCACCGCTGATGCCGGTCTATGCCCGAGACCTCGGCGCCACCGGCATCTGGATCGGCGCACTCATGGCCGGCTATGCCGCCTCCAAAGCGGTATTCATGCCATTCATTGCCCGTCTCTCCGATAAACACGGCCGGAAGGTTGTCCTCGGAAGCGGCCTCCTTTTCTATGCTTTCATGTCGCTTTTCTATATGGTGGTGCAGGATACGTGGCAATTGATGCTGGTACGGGTAGTCCACGGCGCTGCTGGTGGACTGGTTATTCCGGTAGCCAAAGCCTACGTCGGGGAAATGTCGCCCAAAGGCGAGGAGGGTACCTGGCAGGGCTACTACAATACCGCTTTCTTCGGGGGTATTGCCGGAGGACCGCTCATCGGCGGCCTCCTCTACCAGTATTTTTCAAAGGTGCCGCCGCTCTTCGGAGCTTTTGATACCGGCATCGTCGCCGCCTTCGGGGCGATGAGCTTCCTCAACCTGATGGGTGCTATCGCTGTCTTCGTTTTCCTGCCGGAAAGCCTGGCCCACGGTATGAGACGGCCCAGGCCGTCATTCCGGAGCATGTGGCAGAGCGGCATGATGCGCGGCATCCTCAGCCTGAACGCTATCGAGCATCTAGGGCGCACCGCCTTCTTCTCCTTCATCCCGATATATGGTGGCCTGACGCTGGGACTCAGTACCGGCGAGACCGGCGCCATCCTCACCACCCAGGTTGCCTTATCCGCCCTGCTCCAGGCGCCATTCGGCAGGCTTACCGACCGCTTCCGCAACAGGATAAGCCGGCGGACACTAGTTATCGGCGGCGGTTGTGTTATCGTCGCCTTCATGGCTTCAGCCCCGTTCGCCCGGAGTTTCTGGCAGTTAATGGTAATTGCTGTAATCGCCGGTCTCACCTCCTCGGTGATGACGCCAGCATCATCGGCGCTCTCGGTCGGCGAGGGCCGCCGTCACGGCATGGCCTCAGTCATGGCGCTGACTTCGGTAGCTATCAGTATCGGACAAGCCGGAGGCCCATTCCTTGGCGGTGTCATCCAGCAGATTGCCAGCCGCACCGAGCCGGTCTTCTACTTCGCCGCCTTCATGGTAGCGCTGGGAATCGGGCTTTTCGGATGGTTCACCCGGGGATTCCGACCCAACGGCGTCGGGAAAGCAGAGCGCCAAACGCCGGCTGCGCCGCCGCAGACAACCTGACCACGGCAGCTTTAAAATGAACCATGATACAATGCTCCGCATGACCGGAGCACGCCCTTCACGCATATGCCAGCACCCTATCTGGCTTATTATTGTCATTGCCGCCCCGATATTTACCGCGGCAATGCTGGTATGGTCGCTCAACTTCCACAATACCGACGGCTTTTTCCGGGTCATCAGGCCGGTACAGCCGGCGCTAGCCTTTATGATACTTGTCAGCCTCGCACCGGCCATCCTGACAGGTGTTAACGCCCGTTTGAAAAGCAATCTGTCACTTCGTTCCCGATTGAGCCTGCTCACCGCGATATTAGCCGTCTTCGGCGTCATGATGCCAGTCGCCGGGTTTTCCTATATCGGCGGCTACAGCCTCATTGAGGCTGGCAACAAACCGGTGCAGTTGCTCGTACTCGACCGGACGGGCAACAACGGCGTACCTGGCATCGCGGTAACCTTCTGGACAAAACAGTCCACTCAGAACACGCTGAAATGGGATGCAGGCACATCCAGCGGGAGACTCACTGAAAACACCCCATCCAGGTCCCATTACTTCGTCCTGCGCGACCTGCCGCAGGACACAGAGGTAAACTACCAGGTGAACCAGGGTGAAACACGGCGATTCCGCACTCCGCCGAAGCCGGGACAACAGTTCCGCTTTACTGTTACCTCTGACGCCCATTTTGGCGCCAGCGATGCCAGGCCAGACCTCACCGCGAAGATGCTAAGGCAAATAGCCAGCCCTCAGAACCGGTTCTCGGTGTTCATCTTCACTGGAGACCTTGTCGAACACGGTTACAACGACAGCCACTGGCAGGAGGCTCTCTCGACAATTACGTCCGGCACGTCATTTATCCCGTCGCTGTTCGCGGCGGGGAACCACGATACCATCATGGGCGGCCTGAGACGCTTCCAGGAATACCTGACCCCGGCCAACCGTACTGATTCCCTCTGGCGGCGGGTGGACGTCAGTGGTGTCCATTTTTTCCTGCTCGACCGGGAATGGAATGACGACAGCATCCCGCCGGAGCGCAAGACGTGGCTGGAAAGAGAGCTGAGGTCGATACCACCATCTGACTGGACAGTTGTGATAAGCCATGCCTACTACTACGCCTCCGGCGGCGTCTACGGCTGGTACCCATGGTATGACGACGAGACCGCGATCCGGGAGTTGGTGCCGCTCTTCGAAAAGTACGATGTCGACCTGGTCTTTTCCGGCCACAACCACCAGCTTGAGCTCCTGCAGAAGAACAAAATCACGTATGTCATTTGCGGTGCCTTCGGCGGCATACCTGACCCGCCGGCGACCTACACTTCACCCGCCAGCGTCTGGTATGCTGGCGGCCAGTACGGCTTCGTTGAAGCAACTCTCGGCGATAGGGCGGAGCTCATCTTCCGTGACGCCGACAGCAGAGCATTGAAGACATTTATCATAGAGCGCTAAGCACCGCCGGGAACAAGGCGCTTGAGAAGCTCAATCCTGATTTCATCGCGGGCCGGTGGACAGCCAGCCACGTGATGGCCACCCGGTATATCCGCTGCACAATCACCCACGAGTAGAGCATTCGTCCCGCAGGGAACCTCCAGGTACTGGCCGAACCCAATGGTGAGCGGCTCCCCGAGCCTGCAACCACTCTCTCCAAGCGCCAGAAGTTCCGAGACCACCGGCTGAAGACAACCACTGCAGGCTTTCTCAGCGCCAGCTACGATGAGTCCAGGGAAATAGCGCCTGAGTTCCTCCACCGGCAGGCGGATACGGAACTTGAGCTTCTTCAGATCCTCCCCGACAATCTCAATCCTAGCCAGGTCAGCTTCGCCAAGCCCGGCACGGGCACCCTCACTAATCATACGTACACCGGTGGGATCCAGCCCCATCAGGGCTGAGCCAACGGTATCCACGGCAACGATATCAGAGCTGGCGATAAGCAGGCCGCCGGCGGCATTTTGGTCTTCGACATCGCAACCTGACCCGAGTTGGCGCACGATGACCGGCGCCGTGGCATCGATCACGCTTACAGCAGGTCTGATGATACGGCAGAGTTCGACCACCGCCCGGCTAAGGTCGTGCCAGTGGAACTGCGGCTTATCCTCACGCTTGAGACAGCCTTTGAGGTTCTTCATGGCCAGACTGACGCCGGTCAGGTAATGAGTCTTGAGCACCGGCAGATTTATGAGGCAATCACACTCAAAAGCAAACCGGGTTACCCGAAAGTCGTCCGGGGTAACCCCGGGGATGCCCTTGATACGCCGGAACGGGTGTTCGTCAAAGAGCACCCATTCGACGCCAAGCCGCCTGGCAAATTCGTCAACACCAGTCATTGTGAAGCACTCCCGGAGACAGGACTTGGGCTGATAGTAGCCAGGACCTTCACCGATAATAACGCGCCGCGCGCCATGGTTAAGACAGTAGCGAACAGCGCCCTCCATGACCCGGAGACTGGTTATCTGGCCGATGTCCGGAGCCGCCGGCTCCACCAGGTTCGGTTTGACAAGAACGGTGTCACCACGCTTCACCGGCTCCAGGCTAATTATTTCCATCGCCCGGTTAAAGGCGACGCTGCAACTCCCACCAACCCCGACAATGGCAACCCTCGTCATGCTCATCAGAATCAGATGATAGCACATGGCGTGCGGATTAGTGCTTGTCGCCGGAATGTGACGGAAAACAAAGGTTGGATTCCCTCCTTTATAATCTCATTGTTGACTTTCTTGATAATCTTACTTATAATTACCGTCAGAGTAATCGGTGGTGAATTTGCTTTCGCACACATTAAGTCTATGTGGAGGTGACACATGCTCAGTTCAATGCTGATTACACTGCGAGAGGGTCTTGAAGCATCCCTGATTGTCGGGATCATTCTCGCCTTCCTGGCCAGAACCAGCCAGCGAGGACTCTTCAGGCAAGTCTGGTTGGGAACCGGGCTGGCGGTTTTGCTAAGCGTAGCTGTCGGGGCCGTGGTCTATTTTAGCACGGGCAAGCTGGAAGGGACGGCGGAGAAAGTCTTCGAAGGCTCGGCGATGTTCCTGGCCGCCGGAGTTCTCACCTGGATGATACTCTGGATGCGCCGCAACGCGGCCAGCCTGAAAAGTGAGATCCAGACCCGAACAGACGCCGCAGCCCGCAAAGGCTCGGGATGGGGACTGTTTGCGCTCGCCTTCACCGCCGTTGTTCGTGAAGGCATTGAGACAGTCCTGTTTCTCTTCGCTACTACCAGCGTTGCCGAATCGCAGGCGCTGTCCTTCTTCGGAGGCCTGATCGGGCTGGCTACAGCGGCGGGTCTTGGTTACGCTATTTACCGCGGCGCCGGACGCTTGAACATCAAAGCTTTCTTCAACGTCACCGGCATACTGCTGGTACTATTCGCCGCCGGCCTTATCGCCCACGGTATCCACGAATTCCACGAGGCTGCTCTTATCCCCCCATTGATTGAGCACGTCTGGAACACAAATGCGTTCCTCCCCGAGGAATCGACCTTCGGCCGCTTTCTAACTGCGATGTTCGGATACAACGGCAACCCGTCACTGACCGAAGTTACGGTCTACTGGTCTTATCTAATAGCGGCGCTCACCGTATACTTTCTGCCACCTGCGGCTCAATCCAGAAGAGGCAGCGGGCATGTCCCGGGTACACCCCGCTCCCACACACATACCCAGTGAAACCGACCAACCCGCCGATTGACACTTCACTTCAATACTCTTAATATTCACTCGGCTTGACCGCCGCCTATTGATTGTTTGCTTGGCCCTGCCCGTGGCGGCAGACTCGCCGCAATCTCTGCAGAAAGGTCTGCCTGTCTGATGCCAACTTCTAAGCCCGTCATACTGGTCGTTGACGACGACCCGCACATGCTTAACATCATGAAGCGCACGCTCGAGATGGAGGGATATCCCGTCATCGCCATCGACAGCGGTGAGAGGGCGCTGGAGTTACTGCACCAGAAACGTCCCGGTCTTGTCCTGCTCGATATCGCCCTGCCCGGCATCGACGGCCACGAGACCTGCCGCCGCATACGGAAGTCCTCGAAAGTCCCGGTCATTATGGTAAGCGCCAGGGATGCCCCGGAGGAAAAGTCTGCGGCTTTCGCCGCCGGCGCCGATGGCTATATCACCAAGCCATTCGGCGCCAGAGAGCTGACAGCGCGGGTCAAGGCCGTGCTACGGCGCACCGGCAGCGCTTAAAATAGCCGCGAAGCATAATGGACCGCAGAAAGTTCGAGCGTCTAGTGGAGAAAGCATTGTCCAGCCTTCCCCCGGAGTTTGCCTCAAGACTGGAAAACGTTGAGGTATGCGTCGAGGACGAACCCTCACCGGAACATATCGAGTACGCCGGCATGGAGACCGGAGAAACGCTTTTCGGTCTCTATGAGGGCATCCCGCTGACCGAACGAACTCACGACTATAACCTGGTGATGCCGGACAAGATAACCATCTTCCAGAAACCTATCGAGGCCGAATGTTCCTCTGATAAAGAAATCGCCGAGGAGATACGCCTCACCGTCATGCACGAAATCGCCCATTTCTTCGGCATCAGCGATGAGAAGATGGATGAAATCGAAGCGCGCTGGTACGGAGAAAACCGGCCTGGGATTAAGGAGACGGAAGCAAACAGTTAGGGGGCTGTGGACTCCTTCCTCGCCGGAACCGCCAGCGGTATAGTAAACGAAAGACGGCTGCCTTTACCCGGCTCGCTCTCCATCCAGATGCGGCCGCCATGGGCTTCGATCAGCTTCTTGCACAGCGGCAGACCCAGCCCCATTCCGCCAAGTTCCGGGTTCAGCTTGCGCTCAATGCGGAACATCGGATCAAAAACACGCTCAAGGTCCCCTTTAGAAACGCCAGTCCCACGGTCAACCACGCTGACCACAAGTTCGCCCACCTGCCGTGTGACCTGCACTGAAACCAGTGCGCCCTCCGGCGAGTACTTGACAGCGTTATCAATAACGTTGTCCAGCACCTGCCTTATCCGCCGCGTGTCAATTTCTGTCGAGGGCAAGCGCCCGCTGACCCCAACCGAAATCTCGCGCTTATAGCGAACCCGGGCGTCAGCCGCCGTCTCGCGTACCAGCCGGACAAGGCTGGAGCGCTCCTTCTTCAGTCTCAACAGTCCCGCTTCAAGACGGGACGTGTCCAGAAGGTATTCCACCATATCGTTCAGCCGGTTGGTAGATGCTTCAATGGACTTTAGGTTCTGTCGCTTTTCGCGGGCGCCCATCCTGTCCCAGTAGTCAAGTAACATCGAATTATAGCCCCTGATGCTGGCCAGAGGGTTGCGCAGTTCATGAGCGACGATGTTCATCATGTTGCTTTTTACCTTGCTCAGCCTCTCGTACTCCTCGCTCTTTTTCTCGGCCAGTTTAAGCGCAGAGATATTAGTCATAACCCCGACAACCCCGACTACTTTGCCATCCTTCACCAGAGGCCGGCTGGAGGTGCGGACGTAAATAATTTCCCCGTTCTTGTCCAGCATCCGGTGTTCAAAAGGCTCAACGCTCCCTGCCAGCCTGCCTCGAAAAACCTGGACTATGCCCTGAATATCTTCGGGAGATACGAACCGCGTAAAGTGCTGACCGACAATATCATTCACCGTGTACCGGGTGACCCGCTCGATAACCGGACTGATATAGGTAACACGGCCTTTCATATCAAGTGAAAATAACACGTCGTTGACACTCTCCACCAGCGTGCGGTACTTCTCTTCCGACTCTTTAAGGGAGTCTTCCATCCGCTTGCGCTCGGTGATGTCGCGGACAATTGCGGTGAAAAACATCTCTTCGCGCGCCTTCCACAAATTAAGGGTAACTTCAATCGGGAAGCGGCTCCTGTCCTTTCTCGTCCCGAGCAGCTCGACGACATGCCCGCCATATTTTAGTTTTCCGGTGTCGACAGCCTGGCGGATAGCCCCGCGGTGCCCTGAGAGGCACTCCTCAGACAGGATGTCATCCAGCGGCTTGCCAACCACCTCTGAGGCTGAATAGCCGAACATACCCTCGGCGGCGCGGTTCCAGTAGACGACTTTCCCCTGACTATCGATGGTGACGATACCGTCCCCAGCCGTCTCAGCCACCACCCGGAAGCGCTCCTCGCTCGTCCTTAGGTTTTCCATCGCCCGGCTGTCAAGAAGGGCTACCACCGCAAGTTCGCCGAAGGCCTCAGCCACGCGGGCGTCGTTGTTAGTGAAGCCACCGGGCTTGTTGCCTAATCCCAGGAGACCAACCGGCCTGCCATCGACCATGAACGGTGCAAACAGCACGTTCTGTAGCCGGACATGCCCTTCGGGTATCCCGGCCAGCCAGGCGCTTCCCTGAAAGTTATTCTCAAACAGCGCCCGTCTGGCGCGGCAAGCCTCGGCACGGAGCCCCCGCAGGGGCATCAGCTTGGTATGGCTGACTGTGCACGGCAACCCGCCGGTATCAACGAACAGCACTTCCGTGCTGGTGCCGTCCTTGCTGAACAAGGCGACATACTCAGAAAGGCTCGCCAGATGCCGTCCGATACTGCCGCACCGGAACGTCCCGGACGGTGTCAAGCATCGAGCATCCTGAGGAATATGCTCTTTCCCGGCGATAACGCGGCTGCATATGCAGTCCGGTTGGGTTATCGAAAGCTCGTTTTCCGCCTTTAGAAAGTCCCCGGAGAAGCCGATAGCTGCCTCGTACGGGATGCCGTTCTCCAGATTAAGTGCCCTGATGCCAACGTTGGGAAAGCCTGTCCATTCACTGATAAGACGCACGGCACGGTCAAGGTACTCCTTGCGCGTCTCCACCTGCGTGAAGAGCCGGAGCAGGATGTTAAGGCGGCCCATAAGAAGCTGCGTCCTGCCGGATGCGGTAGTCTCACCAGATGAATTACTCTGAGTATTCATAGCATCCTCCCCGGCCGCAGTGAGGCGGCCTCTCCCATGGACTCCGGACTACTTCAATCATACCCCCTCAGTAAACAATGTAAATAGTGGCGCGGCTATTGTTTGCCACACATGCCCCCTGACCGCTTCACTACTGCCCGCATCCTGGCGGCAAGCTCACTGGGCGAGTACGGCTTGACCACATAGTCATCGGCACCGCAGGCGAGTCCCGTCACCTTATCACTCTCAGCGCGCCGGGATGTCACCATGATAATAGGGACAACAGAGAACTCGCGGATACAGCGGCAGACGCCAAGCCCGTCCATGTCCGGGAGAGCTGCCTCAAGGAGAACAAGTCCAGGAGACTGGCTCCTTACCATATCGACAGCCGCTTGCCCGTAAGCTGTTTCCACCACACGCCAGCCCTGTGCTCGGACCACATAAGACAGCATACGCCGTTCTGACGCACTACCATCCACGATAAGTACCGTCAGCGGCTGGTCGCTGCCCCCATGACTCAATGTTCGCTCAGACACTTCTTTCCTACCCATAACAGGTCTAAATTTTAGACTACCAAATAGAAGTCGCGGCGACCTCACAATTTGCGCCGTTCAGGTAACGTTTCGGTTACTCTTTCACCTGGAACGAACTAATGGAAGTCACTTTTCAGAGCATACATAGCGCGACCGCGCCCGATTATCGGGCGCTTACTATCTTGGTGTATCATAAAGACCATTTCCACGGTAATTGTTTTGGTAAGGCTTTCATGAAAAATCTGGTGATACTCGGCTCGACCGGCTCCATCGGCCGGCAGACACTGGACGTCGTCCGGGCCTTTCCGGACAGATTCAACGTCCTTGGACTGGCGGCGGGCAACAACCAGAGATTGCTGACCAGACAGATAGTCGAGTTCAAGCCGAGGCTAGTCAGTTCTCTCTCCAGAATCGAACTGCCACAGGGCACACGGATGGTCCCCCTGGAAGAGATGGCGGCCGATACCCGCGCCGACCTGGTTATGGTCGCCACCGCCGGGAAAGCCGGTTTGGCCCCGACCCTGGCGGCACTCAGGGCCGGCAAGACTGTGGCTCTAGCCAATAAGGAAGCGCTGGTCATGGCCGGTGAACTGGTCATGGCTGAGGCAAAACAACACCGCGCCTCAATCAGGCCGGTTGACAGTGAGCATTCCGCCGTGTGGCAATGCCTCACCGGCGAGAAGAACAAGGCAAAACGGCTGACTCTCACCGCCTCCGGAGGACCCTTTTATCGCTATCCTACCTCCCGTCTGGCCACGGTCACGCCTCAGCAGGCGCTCAAACACCCGACCTGGAAGATGGGCAGGAAGGTCACCATCGACTCGGCGACGCTGATGAACAAGGGTCTTGAGGTCATCGAGGCGCACTGGCTTTTCGAGATACCAGTAGAGAGCATCGGGGTGGTAATACACCCGCAAAGCATTATTCATGCTCTAATCGAGTTTGCCGACGGCTCGGTCAAGGCTCAGATGGCCGTGCCGGATATGCGTCTGCCGATACAGTATGCCTTAACCTATCCCAAGCGGCTAACTAACACCGCTTTACCCGGGCTTGACCTGACCAGGACCGGCTCATTAACATTCGAAACTCCCGACCTCGACCGGTTCCCCTGCCTCAAACTGGCGCTTGGCGCGGCCCGGGCTGGCGGCACCCATCCCACCGTACTTTGCGCCGCCGATGAAGTGGCGGTTGACTGGTTCCTTAAAGGGCGCATTGGCTTCACCGATATCCCGGCTATCGTATACAACGTCCTGGAACAGCATGAGGGCATTGCGAACCCGGACCTGGATGAAATCATGGCTACTGACGAATGGGCGCGGCAGGTTGCCGCCCAGACCGCGAAGGAGGCCTGCCGGTGATTCTGACCATCGTCGCCTTTGTGCTTATTCTGGTGGCGCTGATTATCGCCCACGAGCTCGGCCACTTTATCACCGCCAAGGCCTGCGGCGTCAAGGTAGAAGAGTTCGGTCTCGGCTTTCCCCCAAGGATATACGGCTTCAAGCGCGGCGAGACTATATATTCACTGAACTGGCTGCCATTCGGGGCCTTTGTGAAACTGCTTGGCGAGGAAGACCCGGGCAACCCGCGGAGCCTAGCCGCTAAAAACCGGGGCATCCGCTTCTTGGTGCTCAGTGCCGGCTCGCTGATGAACCTGCTGATACCCATCCTGCTGTTCGCCACCGCCCTGATGATTCCCCATGACACCATCAGGGAGGACATCTTCATCAAAGAAGTCGCGCCCGGCTCGCCGGCGCAGTCGGCTGGCATCGTCCCCGGCGACCAGCTCGTCCGGATTGACGGACGTGCCGTCACCAGCCGGCTCGATGTCAGCTACCAGATACGTCTTAACCTCGGCCACCCGGTAAGCGTGGTGCTCAAGGCCACCGATGGCATGGAAAAGCTCGTTACCGTGACTCCCCGCTGGAAGCCGCCGGCGGGACAGGGCGCCGCCGGCATCGTCATCCAGCCGCAGAATACCCAGCGCGTTACTGAGTCCCAGCCGTTCTGGGAAGCTATCCCGAATGGTGCAATTCGCGCCTGGGAAATGCTGGTGCTGTTTCGCAATGAAGTCTTCCTGTGGATTACCGGTGGCAGTACACCCCAAGTGACCGGCCCCATTGGCATCGTCCAGATGACCGGCGAGGTCGCCCAGGCCGGCATCAGCCCCCTGTTTGAGTTCACCGCCCTGATAAGCATCAACCTGGGCATCCTTAACCTCTTCCCCATCCCGGGGTTGGACGGCGGCCGTCTTATTTTTGTGGTTCTGGAATGGCTGAGGCGCGGCAAACGCGTTTCACCACAAAGGGAAGGGCTTATCCATTTCATCGGCTTCGTGACGCTCATCATTCTTATCACCATCGTCAGCTACTTCGATATCATGCGCGTCATACAGGGAGGTAGCCTTCTGCCGTGATTAAACGTCGCATTTCTAAACAAATTATGGTCGGCAGTGTAGCTGTAGGCGGTGGCGCTCCCATCAGCGTCCAGTCCATGACCAAGACCGACACCCGTGACATACGGGCGACCGTCCGGCAGATACACGAGCTCGAGTCCGCCGGCTGTGAAATTGTACGGGTGGCCGTACCCGACACGGAGGCATCAAGCGCGCTCGGCCACATTGTTAAGTCAGCCCGGATTCCGGTCATCGCCGATATCCACTTCGATTACCGTCTGGCGCTGGCGGCGCTCAGGGCCGGCGTCCACGGCCTGCGCCTCAACCCGGGGAATATCCGCCAGCGCGAGCACGTCGAAGCCGTTGTTAGAGCGGCAAAGGAGAGACGGGTACCTATCCGCATCGGCGTCAATGCCGGGAGCGTCCCGACGGACTACAAGCCGCGGCTGGGGATAGCCCGGCGTATGGTAGACCTGGCCATGGAGCAGGTCTGGCTCCTAGAAGATATGGGGTTTGACCTGGTCAAGCTCTCGCTAAAAGCCTTTGATGTCGAGACCACAATTAAAGCCTATCAGATGATGGCGAAGCAAGTACCCTACCCACTGCATCTCGGCATCACCGAAAGCGGTCTGCCGCGAGCTGGCACGGTTCGGAGCGCCGTTGGACTGGCGATACTCCTCTATCAAGGCATCGGCGATACTATCCGCGTTTCACTAACCGGCCCGCCGGTGGAAGAGGTCGAAGTCGGCTTCGAAATCCTTAAGAGCCTGGGACTGCGAGAGCACGGCCCGACGCTGGTCAGTTGCCCCACCTGCGGCCGCACCGAGGCCGATGTTACCGCTATGGCCCGGGCCGTAGATAAGGTATTGACACGAATAAACAAACCAATTAAAGTGGCTGTGATGGGCTGTGTCGTCAACGGTCCCGGCGAGGCCCGGGACGCCGATGTCGGCATCGCCTGCGGTAAAGGGCGCTGTGCCATCTTCCGGAGAGGCAAAGTCGTTGCTACCGTCGACGAGAAAGACGCGCTTTCCGCTCTCTTCCAGGCCATAGATAAAGAAGCAGGCTCCAGCGGCCATTGATGTTTTCTACGGTAGCTCTCCCGTTTTTTCGAGTACCTTCCTGTGATATACTCCGCTGACTGAAAAACAGCAACGGACGGCCCTTATGTATTTTTCAAAGCTCCTCGGTAAAACTCTCAGAGAGGTCCCGGCAGAAGCAGACAGCATCAGCCACCAGCTTCTGGTGCGGGCCGGCTTTATCCAGCAGTTAGCCACCGGTGTCTATTCCTATCTGCCGCTCGGCTGGAGGACGCTTACCAGAATTGCCCGGATTGTCCGCGAGGAGATGGACCGCGTCGGCGGGCAGGAGCTACAGCTTCCGGCACTCCAGCCGCTCGAGTTGTGGCAACAATCTGGGCGCTTTGACGCCTTCGGCAAAATCCTCTTCACTCTCAAGGACCGTAAAGAGCACGACCTTGTCCTCGGCCCCACCCACGAGGAAGTTATCACCGATACGGTGCGACGGAGCGTCCAGAGCTACCGCGACCTGCCGGTCCTCCCCTACCAGATACAGGTGAAGTTCCGCGACGAGCCAAGACCGCGCGGCGGCCTCCTGCGGGTGCGGGAATTCATAATGAAAGACCTGTATAGCTTCGATGCCGACGAGGCTGGGCTGGATGTCAGCTACGATAAAATGGTCAATGCCTATCAGAATATCTACCGGCGCTGCGGCATTGAAGCCATGATGGTCGAGGCCGACAGCGGCGCTATCGGCGGCAAGACATCCCACGAATTCATGATTATCGCCGAGACCGGCGAGGACGAAATCATATGCTGTGAGAAGTGCGGTTCCGCTTCTAATATCGAAAAGGCCAAGTCAGCCAAGACAAAAGCGAAGACTGATCCCCAGAAATCCGTCGAGGAAATCGCCACGCCGGGCATGAAGAGCATCGAAGAGGTAGCAGCGTTCGTCGGGGTACCGCCGGGCCAGACTATCAAAGCCGTCTTCTACATAGCCGACGGTGAATTCATCTTTGTCGTCATCAGGGGCGACCTGCCCGTCAACGAAGTCAAGCTCAAAAACCTGCTCAAGGCGGCTGACCTCAGGCTGGCTACCGAAGCTGAGGTCTCGGCCGCCGGAATCGTTGCCGGCTTCGCCTCGCCGGTAGGTGTCAAGAGTATTAAGGTTGTCGCCGACGACTCTATCATGCTGGGTACGAACTTCATTGCCGGTGCCAATAAGCCGCATACCCATCTCAAGAACGTCAATTACCCGCGCGACTTCAAAGTAGACCTGATGGCGGACATCGCCTTGGCCCGGGCCGGCGATGCCTGCGTAAAGTGCGGTGCGTCGTTAAAGTCTCTGAGAGGTATCGAGGCCGGCCATATCTTCAAGCTGGGGATATTCCTCAGCGAGAAGTTCGGCGCTTACTTTCTTGACAGGGACGGCGCCTCCCGACCGATGGTTATGGGATGTTACGGCATCGGCATCGGCCGTCTCCTGGCCGCTGTGGTTGAACAACAGCACGATGACAAAGGCATCATCTGGCCGGTCTCCATCGCTCCCTATCATGTCCATCTGTGCACACTGTATCCGGATAAAAATAAGGTGGCCGAGACAGCAGAGCCATTTTACCAGGAATTGTGGGACCGCAACATCGAGGTCCTTTACGACGACCGCGACGCCGCCCCCGGGGTCAAGTTCAACGATGCCGACCTCATCGGCCTGCCGTTGAGATTAACCATTAGCCCCCGGACGCTGGAGAAACAGGGAGTAGAGCTGAAATGGCGGTCAGAGAAACAGTCACGGCTGGTGCCGTTAAACGGGGTCGTTGAGGAAGTGGTGAAGGCCTTACAGTCAAGAAGGTAGTGGCGGCTTTGCCCTACCCCACCAGATCTCTCGCTCCGCTCGAGATGACATGCGTTAAACGTGTCATTCCGAGGAAGCAGCTTATCATACCATTCCGAAGAAGCGGCTCTTTCCTATGTCATTCCGAAGGAGCGTAAGCGACTGAGGAATCTGGTAGCGGGGTTAAGGACGCTATCCGCGTAGAACTGCCCCTAACTCTTGCCCCAGTTTGTCGATTATCTGTTGGTGGACCTTGTCAGCTTCCTCGTCGGTTAGGGTACGGTCGGGAGACTGATAGACCATGCGGAAGGCCAGCGATTTCTTGCCCTCGGGCACCGGCTTACCCTCGTAGAGGTCGAAAAGCTGGCATGAGGCCACCAGCGGTAAGCCGTGAACGAGCCGCTCGACCTGCTCCCATTTAACCGACCTGTCCAGAACAACTGCGATATCGCGAATGACGCTGGGGAAGCGAGGCAAAAGCTGGTACCGGCGGTCAGCCGAAGCTAGCGGCAACAGCGCCTCGATGTCAAGCTCAATCAAATAGGTCGTCCGGCCTAACTCAAAGCCTTCCGCCACTTTCGGGTGCACTTCGCCAAGAACTCCGATGGGTGCGCCGTCGGCAATAATCCCGGCCACCCGGCCCGTATGGAAGGTCTCGTCAACCACCGGAGCAAACTCGACGGCAACGCCGAGACGTTCCGAGACCGCTTCAATTACCCCCTTAGCATCATAGAAATCGATAGTTTTACCCTGGCCACGCCATGATACCGGCTGTTTTAACCCACCGAGAACGGCGCAGAGCATCTCGATTTCTCTGGGCTGGCCTTTCTCCTGCGGAAGAAAGACCTTGCCGATTTCAAACAATCTGATACCGCCCCCTTCGTGCTTCTGATTGTGCGCCAGGCAGGCCAGCAGGTTAGCGCGCAGGGTCGTCCTGAGCGAACTCTGCTCCTGACTCAACGGGTTGGCCACTTTCATCGGCTCAGGACCGTAGATCTGACAGGTCGGAGTCAGCTTGCAGGTCAGCGCCTCGCTGGTAAGTGAATAGGTGAGCACCTCCTGGAATCCGCAACCAACCATTGTATCGCGCAGGGTCTCACGGAAGGCCAACCGCGGGGCTGGCTCATGGACCGGCAGGGCGGCGCTTAACTGCGTCACCGGTATTTTATCGTAGCCGATGATGCGGGCGACCTCTTCAGCAAGGTCAGCTACTCCCTGAATATCGCTCCGCCAGTATGGCACCATCACTTCAAGTTCGTCAGGCGAACCGGTCTTGCGGCATGTAAAGCCGAGCAGGCCCAGCATCCGCTCAACCAACTCAATGCCAGGCTCCATTCCGAGAAGACCGTGCACCCGCGTTGCACTCAACCGTATCCACTTATCCCCGAGCTTGCCCGGATATACATCAATAACACCGCTGGCGGCAGTCCCTCCTGCCAACTGCAGTATCAACCGAGTGACCCGACGGAGGGCCGGCATAGTAAGCTCGCGGCTCAGACCGCGTTCGAAGCGTATCGATGCCTCGGTACGTAGTTTTAGCCCTGCGCTTGTGCGGCGGATGCTGACAGGACTGAAGCTGGCCGACTCGAGCAGGATAGTAGTGGTAACCTCCGATATCTCACTGTCAAGCCCGCCCATGACACCGGCTACAGCCACCGCCCGCCGGGCATCAGCAATAATAAGCATACCCTCGCCGAGCTTACGCTCCGAGCCATCAAGGGAAGTGATAACCTCGCCGTCACGCGCCCGCCGTACGATTATCTTATGTTCGGTCAACCTCTCGTAGTCAAAGGCATGCAGGGGCTGGCCATACTCCAGCATGACGTAGTTGGTGGCGTCCACAATGTTGTTGATTGGCCGCATCCCGCAGGCTGTCAGCCTCTGCTGGAGCCAGGGCGGCGACGGAACCACCTTAACGTCGGAGATAACACTGGCGCAGTAACGCGGGCAGAGGTCGGGATCGGCTATCTCCACCGAGGCCAACGAAGCCACCGGCTTGCCGCCTTCCTCATAGTCCAGGTCGGGAGACTTCATCGCCCGGCCGGTCAACGCCGCGACCTCGTGCGCGATACCCATGACCGACATACAGTCAGGCCGGTTGGGTGTAACTTCAACGTCAAGAACGACATCACCGAGGTAATCAGACAACGGCATTCCGATGGGAGCATCTGGCGGCAGAACCATGATGCCGCTGTAGTCCTCAGAGATGCCAAGCTCCTTTTCAGCACAAATCATGCCTTCGGAGACGACACCGCGTATCTTGGCTGGCTTAAGCTGAGTGGGCTGGCCGGTGTGGCCATCCTTGAGCCAGGCGCCGACCGAAGCGAAGGGCACCTTCTGGCCAGCCTGAACATTAGGAGCACCGCAGACCACGGTTACACTCCGCCCGCCAAGGTCAACCGTAGCCAGCTTGAGCCGGTCGGCGTTCGGATGCTGCTTGACTTCAGTAACCAGGGCAACAACGACGTTCTGCCAATCGCTGCCGGACTTATGAACAGCCTTGACCTCTAGCCCAGCCATGGTTAGCCGGGCGGCTATCTCCTCCGGAGGGAGGCCCGGGTCAACGTAATCGCGGAGCCATTTAAGGCTAATTTTCATCGTCCTGCCTAAAACTGTCTCAGGAACCTGAGGTCATTGCTGTAGAAAAGCCGGATGTCATCGATACCATACTTGAGGATGGGCATGCGCTCAACCCCCATGCCGAAAGCAAAGCCAGTGTAAACGTCCGGGTCAATGCCGACGCGCCGCAGTACCTCGGGATGCACCATACCCGCCCCCAGGATTTCAAGCCAGCCACTGTTGCCGCACATCCGGCACCCCTTGCCGCCGCAGGCAAAGCAGTCGATGGCGCATTCCATACCCGGCTCAACGAATGGAAAGTAATCACAGCGGAAGCGCGTTTTCCGCTCTGGACCGAAGAAAAGCCGTGCGAACTGGGCAAGTGTGCCCTTGAGGTCGGCCATGGTGATGCCGCGGTCAACTGCCAGACCCTCAATCTGGTAGAACATGGACTCGTGGGTGGCATCGGTCGCCTCATACCGATAGACTCGCCCGGGGGCGATGATGCGGATGGGTGGCTGGCGCTTCTCCATCACCCGTATCTGGACGGGTGAGGTATGCGTCCTGAGCAGTAGCGGTTCAGCCGAACCCGGCGGACACTCCATCCAGAAGGTGGAAAAGGAATCACGGGCGGGATGGTCGGCAGGAATATTAAGCGCTTCGAAGTTGCAGTAATCGGTCTCGACGTCCGGGCCTTCGGCAATCTCGAATCCCATATTGGTAAAGATGCCGCAGATTTCGCGCACGACCCGGGTAATCGGGTGAAGACGGCCAAGCAAAGCTGGCTCGCCGGGAAGACTGACGTCAAGCGCCGATTTGCCGGCGGCCACCGTCAGGACTACGGTCTCCACTGCCTGCTTCCTCTCGGCGAAGCCGCTTTCCAGGGAGATTTTAAGCTGGTTGGCTTTAGCCCCGGCGGTGCGGCGCTCCTCGGACGGTAATTCGCCGAGGGCGCGCAAGGCCTGATTGAGAAGGCTTTTCTTACCCAGATACCGGACACGCCATGCTTCAAGCGCGGCGGCATCACCGGCCTGGGCAAGGTCGGCCAGGGCTTGTTTATGAAGTTCGTCCAGATTAGATGTCTGGGCCATACTCATTCCTGAATACACAAAAACCGGGGCTTCGAAGCGGCACTGCCTCTTCAGAAGACCCGGTCGTTAAGTCTAAGCTCAGACCGCCGGTCGGGATTAACTCTTGGCAGTCACCGCGACTACAAGCTGGCTAAAGCTCGCCGGGTCCTTGACCGCCATCTCCGCCAGCATCTTGCGATTGATAATTATGTTGGCTGATGCCAGACTCTTTACAAACTGGCTATAGGTGAGCCCGGCTACCCGGACCCCGGCATTGATGCGGGTAATCCAGAGCCGCCTCATATCGCCCTTACGCTCACGCCGATGCTCAGTAGCGTACTGAAGAGCATGCAGCATGGACTGGTGAGCACGGCGGTACTGGATATGTGACGTTGCCTTATGTCCCTTAGTGAGTTGTAAAACTTTCTTATGGCGCCGATGAGTTGTCGGCCCGCTGGTTGCTCTTGGCATGGGTCGTCTCCTATTGTAGTCCTAGGGTATACCGGCTGGCAGAAGCTTGCTGATCCGCTCTACATCAGCCTTGGCCAGCGGATGCATCTCGTCGTACTGGCGTCGGGTGTTGGCCGGCTTGCGCCGCCTCAGATGGCTTTTACCGCCCTTGGTGCGCATAATCTTGCCGCTGCCGGTAACGTGAAAACGCTTCTGCGCTCCTTTGTGCGTCTTGATTTTAGGCATTGACGGTTTCCTTTTCTTTACCAGGCACCTTGTCCGGTTCCTTAGCTGGTTTCTGCGCTTGTTTCTTACTTGGCGAGAACGTCAGGTTAATATTGGAGCCTTCCATAGCCGGGGAGCCTTCAACCACTGCCAGCTCCTTGAGCGATTCGGCGACACGCCTCATCGCTTTCCACCCGAGTTCAGGATGGGTATTCTCACGCCCCCGCAGAAAGACGGTGACCTTTACCTTATTGCCTTCGGCCAACATCTTCTTGATTTGCCCCACCTTGCCGATGAGGTCATGATCGCTAATCCTTGGCCGGAAACGTATTTCTTTCAGAGTGGTAGACTTCTGGCCTTTGCGCGCCTTACGCTCCTTCTTCTCCAGCGTGTACCGGTACTTTCCGTAGTCCAGAAGGCGGCAGACCGGCGGCACCGCCGTAGAGGCAACCTCCACCAGGTCAAGCCCCCGATCCTGGGCTAGTTGGAGTGCCTGAGCCACTGTCATAACGCCCAACTGCCCACCACTCTCCCCGATTACCCTTACCTCTCTTGCCCGGATCTGCT
Organism: Chloroflexota bacterium; assembly: GCA_040753815.1. Classification (GTDB taxonomy): domain Bacteria; phylum Chloroflexota; class Dehalococcoidia; order GIF9; family JBFMDU01; genus JBFMDU01. Next base: position 38,561 of record JBFMDU010000021.1, on the reverse strand, counting down.
GGTTGACGCGCAATTCTTTAACTATGGGTTAGTTATCCCTCCTTCACGAAACAATAGCGGCGAGAATATACCATATCTGAACAGCGGAATCAAAGACATTGTGGCTCACAAGGACTGCGACCGCGACTCCGCTGTACTCTTGATTCGTGAAACAACCGAAGCCACCGGTTGGGCGCCGAGGTCATCACCGGTCCGGAGACGGAGGGCGGCGGTACCGGCCTGGGCTTCCTTATCACCAACAATAATGATATAAGGTACTTTGGCAAGCTGGGCTTCACGAATCTTGAGGTTCATGCGCTCGGCACGGTCGTCAATCTGGACGCGCAGGCTCTCGCCGCGCATGGCTCCGGCAACCTGAGCGGCATAGGCTACGTGCCGGTCGGCAATCGGAATAATCACTGCCTGGACCGGAGCCAGCCAGACCGGAAAGGCACCGGCATAGTGCTCCAGTAGCGAGGCCATGAACCGCTCCATGCTCCCGAGCACGGTCCGGTGAATCATAACCACTCGCTCTTCCCTGCCCTCGGCATTGGTGAAAGCGACATCAAAGCGCTGGGGCAAGTTGAAGTCACACTGGATGGTCGGCCCCTGCCAGAAACGGCCCAGCGCATCCTTGAGCTTTATGTCAATCTTCGGCCCGTAAAAGGCGCCCTCCCCTTCCTCTACTTTATACGGCAACCCCGAGCCTTCGAGGACGCGCTTTAGAGCGCCCTCGGCCTGGTCCCACATCTCGATGGTACCGGCATACTTGACGGCGGGCCGGGTGGAGAGAATAAGCTCGTATTCATTGAAGCCAAAGGTCTTCATCATGAAACGCGCGAGGTCAAGCGTGCCCTTAAGCTCGCCCTCAAGCTGGTCGGGACGGCAGAAGATATGGGCATCGTCCTGGGTGAAACCGCGGACGCGGGCCAGACCGTGAAGAACACCGGAGCGTTCGTAGCGATAGACCGTACCCAGTTCGGCGTAGCGTATGGGCAGGTTACGGTAACTGCGCAGGTGCGATTTATATATCATGATATGGAAGACACAGTTCATCGGCTTGATGATATAGTCCTGCCCTTCGATTTCCATCGGGGCGTACAGGTTCTCACGGTAAAAGTCCCAGTGGCCGCTTGTCTTCCATAGGTCGAGCTTGGCTATGTGGGGAGTATTGACGATGTCATAGCCGCGCCTGAAATGCTCATCTTTCCAGAAAGACTCGATGATGTGCCGTACCATAGCGCCTTTAGGATGCCAGTGGACTAATCCGGGGCCGGCTTCCTCATGGATACTGAAAAGGTCGAGGTCTTTGCCCAGGCGGCGGTGGTCGCGCCGGGCGGCTTCTTCCATCTTAGCCAGATAAGTATCAAGCTCAGCCTGAGTCTCAAACGCCACGCCGTAAATACGCTGGAGCATGGGGCGCTTCTCATCGCCGCGCCAGTAGGCTCCAGCGATATGGGTCAGTTTGAAAGCCTTTATCTCGCCGGTTGAGTTGACATGCGGGCCGCGGCAAAGGTCGACGAACGGTCCCTGGCGATATATCAAGACCGTCTCATCGGGCAGTTCTTCAATAAGTTCAAGCTTGTAAGGCTGGGAAACGAAGAGGCTCTGCGCCTGACGCTTACCGAGCTCCTGACGGAGAAAGGGGATGTTGGCGGCAATGGTCTTGCGCATCTCGGCTTCGATATTGACCAGGTCCTCCGGAGTCAGCGTCCGCGGCAGGTCGAAGTCGTAGTAGAACCCGTCCTCGATAGCTGGCCCGATGCCAAACTTGGCGTCAGGGAACAGCGCCTGCACTGCCTGCGCCATAATGTGGGAGGCGGAGTGACGCATCCTTTCCAGCCGCTCTCTGGCCTGCTCTTCACTAATACCTGTCACGTCAACTTATCCTGCTAAATAAAAACCTCAGGCCTCATACGCCCGAGGCAATCATCAACACGGTCGCCGCCTTGACGGCCTGAATCATATCCAACCAACGGCTGGCAAGTTTAGCCTAACGTAGTTCATTCGTCAACGGCTCGTATTCTTTGACCCACCCCTATCACAGGTCTTTACGTAAGTTGGAATCCCTGCTACACTAATTTTACGCACCCGGAAATCCCGTAAAAAGCCCTGAAAGGAGCACTGCCATGTCAATGTCAGTCCCTAAGACCCTGCCCAATTATGAAGTCGTCCCGCTAAGGAGCGAAAGCATCACGGTTGGCATTGTTCAGTCGAAGATAAAGGCCATCGACCCGGGCAATAAACAGCACATTAAAGACAACCTCAACCATATGCTGAAATTAATTGACCGGGCACAAATCGGCGCCGGCGGCCCGAAGAAGGACCTGCTGGTCTTCCATGAATACCCATTGCAGGGGTTCAGCTTCGAATGGACCAGAGAGCAGGCCCTCAAGATGGCGATCGATATTCCGGGCGAGGAGACCGCGGCCATTGGTGAGAAGGCCAGGCAATACAACTGCTATATCCATACCGGCTGTTACGGCAAATTGAAGGAATGGCCGGGGCATTTCACTAATATGGGTATCATTATCGGGCCCACCGGCGAGGTGATTTACAAGCGCTGGAAACTACGAAACCTCTCCGGCATGGGTTTCTCAACTACGGTCCATGATGTCCTTGACGAGTACGTGGCTAAATACGGGTGGGATGCCATTTTCCCTATAGCCATGACAGATATCGGCAACTTCGGGATTATACCCGAGATATATGAACCGGAAGTTGGCCGCGCCTTCGCCATGCGGGGAACTGAGATTATGATCCGGTACATGACCGCCGGCGCCGGCTATTGGAGCAACGAGCCAATGGCAGCTCGGGGAGGCGGCATTAATTCGTTCCTGATTGATTTCCAGGCTGTTTGCATGACTAACAGTATGTACGGTATCTTCGTCAATAACAGCCTCTCGCCAGAAGACCCGTTCGATATCGGCGCCGGTCATTCCACTATCTTCGATAATGACGGCCGGGTTCTTGGTGAGGCGATTTCTCCTAATGAAACCGTAGTTGAAGCAGTCATACCTATCGCTGCTTACCGCAAGAAACATTCCATTCCCAAGGTGCCTAAAGAGTTGTATATGCACCTCTGGGAAGAGTACCCGGCCAAGTTCCCGCCTAACGCTTTTACCAAGTACCTGCCTAACAGCATCGGGGATGCTGTCAAGCACTACCGAACATTAATGAGATGGTAGTCGAAAGAAAAAGTGGCGCGCCTGGTGGGATTCGAACCCACGACATCAGCCTCCGCAGGGCTGCGCCCTAATCCACTGGGCCACAGGCGCGCGTGGTGCCGAAGGTGGGATTTGAACCCACATGACCGTATTGGTCACTACGCCCTGAACGTAGCGCGTCTGCCATTCCGCCACTTCGGCAGGTAAATGTGGGCGCGGGCGGCTACGTAAGGCACCCCGCTTCCCAGCAACAAAGTGGAATTATACTCTAGGCGCTTGGAGGGGTCAACGAAATGGCCTCCGCATGGCATAATCCGTTTAATATTTTAAGCATTTACGCGAATTGACGCTTACAATGGGAAATGATAGAATCACATCCCGTTTGGCGCCCGTTTGGCGCACCATCATACAGCCTTGTTCATAGTCCGCTGGCCCCGGGAGCACACGCCTTTCCCGGTCCACGATATTTTGCCGGGTGAGGGCATGACCGGAGGCCAACGAAGATTCGGAGGTTGGTCATGAATCTCACCGAAAAGCTGGCAGGGATAGTCGGCAAAGCCAATGTCCTCACTTCCCCCAAGGTCCTGAACCGCTACGTAAAGGACAACAGCCTGGTCAAGCCCGGCGCCTGCACCTGCGTTGTCCGGCCCAAGACCCCCGAGGAAACAGCCGCGGTTGTGCAACTGGCTAACAAGATGAAGTTTGCCATCGTGCCGCAGACATCGGGTGTTCACTTCCATGGCGGCGCTGTTCCAAAAGCCGGCGGCGTCATCCTTGACTGCTCCAGAATGAACCGCATTACCGATATCGTCCCCGAATCAAATACGGCTAATATCCAGGTCGGCGTGACCTGGGGACAGCTCCAGAAAGCGCTTGAGATCAAGGGTTTTATGAGCGTCATCCCACTCTTGCCCCCGGCCTCACGCTCGGCCATAATAGACTCGCTTGAGTACGAGCCGCCGGCCATTCATAGCCATGAGTTCGCCGGCCCTCTGCGGAGCCTGCAGATGGTCTGGGGCAACGGCGAGCTGTTCGTTTCCGGCTCGGCCGGCGTTGATAACTTCCGCGCCCCGGGCGTCCTCTCCGACGGTGTCCTCGCCTCCGGCCCTGGCCCGATGAGCTGGGACACCTTCCTCTACGGCGCCCAGGGGACCATCGGCGTCGTCACCTGGGCAGTGACCTACATTGAGGACCTGCCAGTAATGAGCAAGGCTTTCTTCATCCCTGCCCCAAGCATCGAGAAAGCCGTCGAGCCGATGTACAAGCTGATACGCCGTGGTATCGGCTATGAATGCTTCCTGGTCAACAACGTCACGCTAGCCACCATCCTTGCCGAAAAGTGGCCGGGCGATTTCTCTAAACTCAAGGTTTCGCTGCCGGCCTGGACGGTCGTCCTGGTCTGCCGGGCACTCAAACGCCACCCCGAGGAGAAGCTGGCCTACGAGGAAGAGGCTCTGCGTGAAATCATGGCCCAGTACTTCACCAACCTCGATTCGCTAACCGCCCTCCCCGGCGCTGGCGGGCTCGAGCGGAAGCTCCCTGAAATGCTCCGCAAGCCATGGCCAGAGAATAGGACCTACTGGAAACATGCCCCGAAGGGCGCCTGCCAAGAACTCATGTTCATGACCACTATGGAAAAAGCCGGCAGCTTTATGGCGCCGGTAAAAGAAATAGCTAACCGCTTCGGCTACGCCGCCAGTGATATGGGCGTCTACATCCAGCCGGTAGAAGACGGCCGCGCCTGTCAGGTCGACTTCATGTTCTATTACAACCCGGCTGATGAGCAGGAAAAGGACCGCATCCGTGAGATGTACCTCGAAGCGGCCTCGGCAGTCCTGAAACAGGGCGCCTACTTCAACCGGCCGTACCCGCTCGTCGCCAGCACGGTCTACGCCAAATACGGCAACTACGCCGAACTGCTGAAGCGTTTTAAGAAGCACTACGACCCTAACGGCATTCTCAATCCCGGCAACCTGTGTTTCTAGTGTCTGGTCAGTCGGCAATTCATCCTTGATGGAGGTTACATGATATGGCTGGAAAACCGAGAAAGCTAAGCCTGGGACTGAACCTCGACGATTACTACTTCGAGGCGCGCCATTGCGACGGCCAGACCCCCTGCCGCTGGATTGAGTACAACTACGTCCAGGGCGTTGACTTTAGCTGGGGCTGTCCCGCCTGGAAAAACCAGGGCTTCGATGCCTACGGAGCGGCCGGCAAGTGCAATATCGTCTACTACCTGTTGATGGGTAAGCTCGACTATGCCGACGAGGGACTGCGCGATATCGTCTACCGCGACCCACTCTGCGGCCGGTGCGATGCCGCCTGCAAGCGGTGCCTCGACCTGGAAATCGAACTGATGCTTGAGTCCCTACGCGCCCGGATGGTGGAGAAGGGCTATGGGCCGATGCCGGCGCATGTTGAGATTACTCAGAATATTGAGAAGACCGGCAACCGCTATGGCAAGAGCCAGACGAGGCGGCTCGACTGGGTGCCGGCCGATGCCAGACCTGCCTCCAGAGCCGATATCCTTTACTTCGTCGGTTGCCGTGCATCGCTCGTCGATACCGGTATCGCCAAAGCGACCGCCCGCATCATTGCCGCCGCCGGCGAGAAGTATATGGTAATGAAGGACGAGCAATGCTGTGGTCACCTCGTCTTCATAACCGGCCAGGTGGAAAAAGCGAAGAAGCTGGCTAAGGCTAATCTCGATGCCATACGTAAAACTGGTGCTAAAAAGGTTGTCTTCTCCTGTGCCGAAGGGTATAAGACGATCAAGGTTGACTATCCCAAACTACTCGGCTTTTCGACCGAAGACCTCGGCTTCGAGCCGGTACACATTACCGAGCTTGCCGCACCCTGGGTTAAAGAAGGACGGCTTAAATTTAATAAGCGGTTCGATATGCGGCTGACCTACCATGACCCGTGCAATCTCGGACGGAAGGGTGAGAAGTGGGTAAAGTGGGAAGGTATCCGCGAGAATAAGTTCGGGGCTTTTGTGCCGCCACGCGAGTTCGTCCGCCGCGGCGTTCACGGCGTCTACGAGCCACCCCGGGATATCCTCAAGGCTATCCCCGGCGTACAGCTTGTAGAAATGGTCCGACACCACGATAACGGCTATTGCTGTGGCGCCGATGGCGGCGTGAAGGAAGCCTTCCCCGATGTTGCCATCTCAACCGCCGCCGAGAGACTGGCCGAGGCCGCTCACGTTGGCGCTGAGGCTATCGTTACCGCCTGCCCCTACTGCCGGGGCAACTTCAACGACGCCAAGAAAGACGGCATGAAAGTCTTCGACATCACTGAAGTCATGGCCAGAGCTATCGGCAAGTAGAACCAGGAGGACTGAAATGAACGGCCCTAATGTTTTCGACCATATACCCGAGCAGGCATACCGCGAGCTTGAGGCTATTGTCGGCCCCGAGCATGCTACAGCCAATAAGGCCGCACGACTGGCCTATGTTGGCCGCGGCTTCGACCGCCAGGTCTACTGGTTCCAGGGCGATTGCCGTATGCCGGCGGCCATCTTCATGCCCAAGGCGGTGGATGAGGTTGTACGCCTGGTCAAGACCTGTAACCGGTGGAAGATACCGTTCATCCCGGTTAGCACCTACGGTATGGCCTTCTCCAGCGCCTACGCGCGCGACGACGTCGTTTATATCGACCAGAAGCGCATGGACAAGATGATTGTGGATGATAAGAACATGTACGTCATCCTCGAGCCCGGCGTGGTTTACGCCCAACTCCAGGGTGAAATACTGAAGCGCGACCTGTGCAGTCTGGTGCCGGGAGGTGGGGGGCAGGTCTCAGCGTTGGTGAATGCTTTCCTCTGCGGCATGAGCATCTATAACTACCGCATCACCATCCTGAGCGGCCGCCGCCTCAACGGCGTCGAGTGGGTGACGCCCGAGGGTGATGTATATCGTCTGGGATCGCTGGCTTCTGGTGATGACAACTGGTTCTGGCAGGACAGCCCCGGCCCCAATGTCACCGGTTTCCTCAAAGGACTTTCGAGCTGGGCTGGGAGCATGGGCATCGTTACTCGCATCTCCTACAAGCTCTACCCCTTCCAGACGGAGAAACTGGAGCCGACCGGCATGGGCGGCGATGCCTGCGTCAAACTGCCACCGAGGGTCCAGTTCTACACCGTCAGTTTCCCGAACGAGCCGACGGTGCGCAAGGCAATAAGAGAAATGGCCAAGGCCCGCATCGGCGCCTGTGTCAACCGCGTTCCGGCATATTGGCGTGATGTCGCTCGCGCCCGCGGTGACCGCGCTTATGTCAACACCTTCTGGGATGGCTGGAATAAGACAACCGAGGAGGACGTTGCCCGAAGCCGCATGCTCCGTGTCCTGCTCGTCGGTTACACTTCTCTGAAACAGCTCCAGTACGAGGAGCGAGTGCTCATGGACATAATCAAGGAGAACCAGGGCACACTGCTCCGGTCGCGGCAGGTTGACGAGACGGTCTTTTTCGCTGCCAACTCGCAGGGCATGTGGAAGGCCACCCAGGTCTTTGGTGAATGTAATGGCATCATGGAAAGCCCGCGATGCATTGAGAAATGTGATGACCTTTACCGTGAGCGGACATACCAGTACCAGCAGGAGTACCCCAATGACTTCCTGCATCAGAAGAACGAGTATCCGTGGTACCTTTCGGTCGAATTCGGCCGGATTTACTACAGCGAGCTTCAGGTCTGGCCCTATGGCCCGAAGATCGACCCGACCGCTCCCGAATACGACGCCGGCAACGCCAAACACTACCTGGAATGGCGTTACAACACCGGCCTTCAGCTTTCCATGGAGACCGGAGCCCTGAGCTTCTTCGACGGCCAGGTACAACCGGTTGGTGAGATTGCCAAAACAACTCAAAACTACGGTATCTGGCTGGAGCGGTTCAAGAAAGAGTTCGACCCTAACGGGCTGGCATCACCGGGGCATCCGTTCCTTGTGGACAAGTTCCTCAACGAGTCCCATCCGGATGTCATTAATCAGAAGACTAAAAAGATGCAGAAGGAAGTCGCCAAGTCACGCAAGAAATGGCTGGGCAACCGCTAGTTTAACTTCAGGATGAATCAGAGAGGGAGGCCATTAGGCCTCCCTCTTTTTGTTTTGCAGGTCATTTTACCGCTATGTGCAGGGCCGCGGCGCCGAAGAAAAGCCGGCGGAAAGTGACCTGGCTGAAGCCGGCATCAAGCAGTAGTTTCACCGCCTCGGTGGCAGTGTAGAAGCGAGCGACCGACTCTGAAAGGTAGCGGTAAGCGCCAGGGTTGCCGGAAACGATCACGCCAGCCGGACGAACGAACCAGCGGACATATCGCTGGAATATCCAGTTGAAGATGGCTGAGGGCGGCTGACTGCTTTCAACAATCACGAATCGACCGCCGGGACGGAGGACCCTCAGGACCTCGGACAGATATTGCCTAGTGTTGGGGTTCTTGTAGGTCAGATTGCGGAAAGCGAAGGAGATGCCGACGCACTCTAGTGAAGAATCGGGAAAGGGCAGGGCCGCAGCATCACCCTGGATGAAGTTAGCAACGGCATGCCGTCTGCGTGCCTTGATGACCGCCCGGTCAAGCATCGGCCGGCTATAGTCGAGTCCCACAATGGCGGCGGTCCCTGCCGCAGTTCGGGATACCGTCAGCGCCAGGTCACCGGTACCACAACCAAGGTCGAGGAACGTCTTCGCTCCTGCCGCCAGGCATTCCCGAGCGGCTAGATTGCGCCAGCCGATGTCAAGGCCGAGGGTAACAATGTGGTTGACGATGTCATAGCGCGGCGGGACGGCCATAAACATCGTATACAGCGGGCGGCTGGTCACGAAGAGCTCGGCTGACTAGTACGGCTCGGTCGCCAGTTCGAAGAATGCCTGCGGGTGCTGGCATGAGGGGCAATTAACCGGAGCTTCCTTACCCACATGGATGTAGCCGCAATTGCGGCATTTCCACCGCACTGGCTCGTCCCGTTTGAAGACCCGGCCTTTTTCCAGGTTCTTGAGCAGGGCCAGATAGCGTTTCTCGTGTTCTACCTCAACCATTGCGACGTAGCGGAAAGTGGCGGCAACCTCGGGGAAACCTTCTCGGTCGGCTATCTCAGCAAAGCCGGGATAAAGTACAGTGTGTTCGAGCCGCTCACCAGCGGCGGCCGCGGCCAGGTTGCCTTTAGTGTCGCCGATGACACCAGCGGGGTAGCTGGCGGTTATCTGGACCTCACCACCCTCGAGGAACTTGAAAAAGCGCTTGGCGTGCTCCTTCTCATTGTCAGCGGTCTCCTGGAAGATGGCCGATATCTGCTCGAAACCTTCTTTTCTTGCTTCCGAAGCGAAGTAGGTGTAGCGGTTTCTTGCCTGCGATTCGCCGGCGAAAGCCGCCAGCAGGTTGGCTTCAGTCTTCGTACCTTTGATGCTTTTCATGGTTCTACCTCTTCAACTTATAATGAGTTCTCAATTATACATTACGTTGAGCTACTTTGCCGCCTTGGCTGTTTGATGGTTTGGACGCGGATCGTCTGGGTTTCACCATCTCGTAGTATAATTCGGTTGTAGGTGGATAAAGGTTCCAAGCATCGAAAATGCCATCGTGAGGATGTCGCTAATAGCGATCGAAGCGTGAGGAGGACAACATGGTGCCATTGAACGATAAAAACCTTAAAGAACTTATCGAAGGTGCTTATCAGCTTCTACTAGGCATCGGAGGTCGGGAGGCATTAAATTGCGAGATCGATTACTACAAACGCGAAAACCTCAGGTCAGCATTCCCGACCTTGCTTCAGGTTCACGTTCGCATGTGTGATTCGATACGCAATAGCGGAAAGATGAGGTTGGTCATAAATGACAACATATTTGATGCCATAAAAAAGCGATTGATCAATGCGAATTTGGGAAATATTGCGCGTGACAAAGACGTCGTTAAACAATTGGTGGCAAATGTAACAGGTTTGTCTTCGAGAGAACTTGATAAAAGGTCATGGAAGGTCTTTATCGACGGTGCGTTTTGTGGTGCTAAGTGGCTACTCAAATTCGTAAATATCGATGGGTTATACGGCCATCTCGATGCTAAGAGCTCGCAGACCGTGTCTGCTTGGAGTATTGTAATCGATTTGGACGATATAAGGGGTATCGGCCCAGCAATAGCATGCGACTTTCTGAAAGAGATTGGCATGGATAATTTCGGTAAGCCTGATGTTCACGTCATGGATAACGTTCTCGGCGAAAAAGGAGTAGGATGGCTTCCTAAGAACATGAAGAACCGCGAATTTAGGTGCTTCAGCATCATGCGGCGTATGTCAGAGTTGACCCAATGGAGTACAGCCCAGGTCGACAAGATTCTATGGATGGGAAGCTCGGGTAGGTGGGACAAGACTCTTGATGATAAAGAATCGAATTGTTACTTGGGTTCGGGCAGAGTTTTGCCCATCCCAGTTCGTAAAAGGAAATTCAAGGACTTTCTGAGTGAATTCATCGCCGAGCATTAAGTTGGCTAAGTCGCAGCACGTCAGTCGTATAAGGCGATGATTTTACCCTTGCTATGCCGTGTAGATTTACAGCATGGGCACCTGGGCCTAGCATTGTATTTATAACGCCCGCCGCACGTGCATCTTCCCGCCGCTCTCCCCACCGCTTTTATATAGAGCTTATACGAAATTAGCTCCTCCTGGCAGTCTCGAACAGCTTGTACGTCCGCTCTTTGTATGTAATACATCATATCTTGCAGTAGTATATCGTGTCCTTTAAGGTAGCGGACATGGTCTCGTTTGATTTCATTGAATGTCACTGTCTTTTCATTACTGCATATGTTGCAACGTAGAAAGGTGGAAAGCAAGGCCACCGCCAAAGCGAAATGTAAATGATTGGCCGCAGTTCAAGCATACGGTGCTTAATTTCATCCCCATCTTAGTGTTTCTTTCAGGGTAGTCGTTTGCGATCCTCCTGATTTTATCAGAGGTGAGGATTGAGGGTAGTAATCTTTGCCGTACTGACAAAGCTATGCTAACCTTGTGCTGTGAGAGGCATGGAAATAGTCGGAGGACTGCTGGCATCGCTTCTGCTTGTTGCACTAGTCCTTGCCGGGTGCGCCGGGCAGACAGCCGCGCCGGTGCCATTGCCCGCCCCATCCATCCCGGCTACGCCCCAACCGACGGCAACGCCGCCTGTCGCTGTATCTACGCCGGCGACTCCAACGCCAACCACACCTACACCAACGCCAAAGCCTGCCGAGCCAGTCATGCAGCGCGGTGTTCCCGACCCCGACTGGACTGTCGAGGTATACCGCCCGGAACTGGCATACTCCGGAACGACTATCTTCGCTGATAACCACGTTGCTGACCGGCCGCGCATCGTTGAGGTCAATATGCTGGGTGAGGTAATCTGGGAGTATCTCGTCCCAGAAAACCTGAAGCAATTCGACAACCCTGGTTTCGATGTCGAGCCATTGACCAATGGTAACATCATCTTCGTCCTGCCCCGAAACGGCATCTATGAGATTGACCGGAAGGGCAAAGTGGTCTGGTCATTCCTTGACTCGAAAGTGTCCCACGATGCCGACCGTCTGCCCAACGGCAATACCGTATTTGTTTACGGGGCCATGGACCAGCTCGGTGACGCTCAGATACAGGAGGTTGACCCTCAGGGTAAGGTGGTCTGGTCGTGGTATGCCAGAGACTATTTTAACCGTGCCCCGTATAACACTATCTCCAATGAAGGCTGGACCCATACCAACTCGGTATCGCGATTGGCTAACGGCAACACCCTGGTCAGCTTGAGGAATTTTAATTTTGTCGCCGAACTTGACCCCTCCGGTAAGGTGCTAAGACTTATTGGCGAGGGAGTGTTCAAGGACCAGCATGACCCGGAGATGCAGGCCAACGGCAACCTGCTGGTAGCCAACCACAGCCAGCCTGACCAGACGGCGCTTGAAATCGACCCGGCTTCCGGGAAAACAGTCTGGAGCTTCACCATGCCGCGTCAATTGCTCAGGGACGCCGACCGACTGCCCAACGGCAACACCTTGATAACCGGCCACACGGTGCTGTTAGAGGTGACGGGGGCCGGGCAAATAGCCTGGCGGCTGAAACTTAATAAGGACATTACTCGGCAGGACGGTCCGGCGATGGGTTTTTACAAGGCCATCCGTATTCCAGCAGTCTCTAACAAATAAGCTGGTGTCAAAGTCGCGTGATGCGGCCCTCAACCCGCGGGATGACTGGTGACATGGCCTTGATGTAATTAGCCAGGGTATCATAATCGGGGTAGCCGAGGTTGATAACGTTGGCGGCCTCTTTGAACACGGTGTAACCGTCACCACCGCCAGCGAGGTAGTTGCTGACGATGACCCGGTAAGTGGCGCTGGTATCGATAAGCTTGTAACCCGCCGGCGTTTTCATCTCGATGCTCCTGACGCGGTTGCCCGGCTGTCCTTTCGGGTCCCAAGTAAAGCGGAGACCGCTCACCTGCGGAAAGCGTCCTGCCTGCTCTTCTACCTGGCTGACGCCATTCTCGATTGCCGCCGTTAGCTGGCGGCCGCTAAGGTCAACCGCCATGTAAAAGCCGTTAAAGGGCAGGACGCTGAGGACGTTCCCCAGGCTGATATCTCCCGGCGGGATTGAGGCGCGGATAGCCCCTCCGTTCATCAAAGCAACGTCCGGCTTCAAACTAGCGGCGCGCCAGAGCATTGAGTCGGCGATAAGGTTCCCCAGGTTGGTCTCCTGACTGCGGACATGCTCGCGGTCGCCGTCGAGGAGCACCGCCGTCTTGCCGACAACGGTCTGTTTCAACTGTGCCAGCGGCGCGGAGTACTCGCTCAGCTTGGCGGAGCAGGCGCTGTCGGCCGGCAATTTATCGGTTATCGAGATTAACTGACTCCCCTGCCATTGGCGGATAATGCCGGTCTTATCGAACTTGAGGGCCAGGCGGCCGATGTACTGGTTATAGGCCCCGGCCTGGACGACCAGGGTTGGCGTAGCATCGCTGTTCACGAGCGTCGGGTACTTGTCCGGGACAGTATGGCTGTGGCCGCCGACAATCAGGTCGATGCCCTCGACATCTTTCGCCAGTTTCAGGTCGACGTCCCAGCCGATGTGTGTCAGGGCGATAATTCGGTTCAGTCCCTGTTTTTGCAGTTCGGCCACCATGTTCCGTGCGGATTCAGTGTGGTCGTTGATTTTGACCGTCGGCCCGGGGCTGGAAATCTCGCTGGTGTCCTCGGTAAGGAGCCCGAAGACACCGAACTTCCGGCCGGCCCGGTCGATGATGACGTACGGTCTCGTCTTACCGGCAAGTAACGGCTCACGTGACAGGTCGACATTGGCGCTGATGACCGAGAACTTCGCCCCGACAAGGAACTTAGCCAGGCTGGTCGGGCCTTCGTCGAACTCATGATTGCCCAGGCACATTATGTCATAAACCATGTAATTGAAAAACCACAGGTCAGCCAGCCCATGGTAGAGGGTGAAATAAGGAGTGCCGGCAAAAACATCGCCGGCATCGAGTAGAAGCAAGTTGTCTTTACCCACTTCAGAGCGGGCTTGGCTGATAAGCGCCGCTCGCTGGGCAACAAGATCAAGCGAGGCGTGGGTATCGTTACTGTGGAGGATGGTGACTGCTGATAAAGTATCTGGCGGCGGCGGACCACCGAAGCAGGAAATAGCGAGAATGGCCAGCGCCAGTATCAATACCTGTGGGACTCTCATCTCCCTGAGATTCTATCACAGGCCTGGTGGAGTATAGAGCCCTGCGCCCCTTGACAGAGTACAAAGTTCTGGATATAATGCTAACAATGTTGATTAAAATGCTCAAGATGTATTTCCGGGCTTACTCCATGCCTTGGGGTACTCCGTGCGTGTGTACCCTTCCTGTCCCATGCATGGGACAGGAAGGAGTTGCGCGTTTCACGGGAACGGTACAAGTGCTCAGCACAGGGAGGAGAACAGCCCATGACACCAATCAGCGAAGTCCAACAGCAGATTACTACACTCCAGGGGGAGAGCAACCCTGAGGCGACAGACCACAGGCTCAGGGTATATTCCGATGTCGTTCAGCTTATCGCCAGCACGGATAACCCAACGCCCATGGTCAGGGTCAACCGCCTCAATCCCTCGCCCGGATTTGAGATATACCTCAAGCTCGAGAGATACAACCCCTTCGGGTCGATAAAAGACCGAATCGCCCTCGAAATGCTCCGCGGCCTCAACCGCGGCGATAAGACAATTGTTGAGCCTTCCTCAGGCAACACCGGCATTGCCCTTACGGGGCTGGCCAACGCCATGGGCATACCCGTCCAGATCGCTGTTCCCAGTGGAATTCCTGAAGAAAAGAAATTGCTCCTCAGGCTCCTTGGTGCCGAGTTGCTTGAGGCCGATGATGCCCTGTGCCCCATGTTTCCATCGGAGGGTGCCAGAGGTCTGGTCAACGCCCTCATAAAAAGCCCGGCTACAAAAGACAGGTTCGTTAGCCCCAACCAGTATGAGAACCCGTTAAACGTCGAGGCTCACTACCGTAATACCGGACCGGAGATATGGCGGCAAACGCAGGGCAGGGTCGCTTACTTCTTCGCCGGATTAGGCACCTGCGGCACCATTTCCGGCGTCGGGCGGTTTCTTAAGGAGCAGAATCCGGATATCCGGATTATCGGCGTGGAACCGGCCGTGGTAAATCACAAACTGCCAGGGCTCAAGAAGATATCGAACCTTGCTCCGGAGTACGTCCCCAAAATACTGGACCGCTCTGTCCTTGACGAGGTGGTGGAAGTAGCCGATGACACCGCGTTCAGGACGGCATTGGAGATGGCAAGGCGTGATGGCATTCTGGTTGGCCCGACTACCGGCGCCGTGCTGGCTGCCGCGCTTAATTACGGTAAGACCAGGCATGGTCTGGCCGTAGTCATCTCCCCGGACGATGCCCTCAAATACCTGAGCTTTTATAAGGAGTTTCTAGAAGCAGAGACCGGTAAGCCAGCCGAGCGTACTAAGGAGTTTGACCTCAGTAACCTCGTATGTCCGCTGTCCAAAATAAAAGCCGTAGAAGCACTTAATGACCTCTCGCCGGGTGAAACGGCACGGCTCCTTCTGGCCGACCGGGAGTCATTCAAGAACACTGTCCAGGAATTCAATCGACTGGGTCTCAAACAGACTTCATCACGGGATGATGCAGGGCGTTTCGTCCTGATGGTTACCAGGTAAAACCGACAGGATCCAGTAACCGAGAATAACAAAAAGGAGAAAAGGCATGAACAGGTGCATGTGTACCAGATGGCAATCAACGAGGCGGTCCCGGTTTAGACATACCAAAATTAAGATAGGAGAAACATGAACAGGACTGATTGGTCTTCACTCTGGAAAAAAGATGACTGGTGGGCGGTTTGGGTGGGCGGAATCATACTGGTTCTCGGTGTTTTTCGGTGGCTCCCCTCATTACCTTCAATCAAGCAGTGGACAGGTGTCACTCAGGCTTTTCCTGCGGGTCTTAACACAATACTTCCAACCCTCGTGTTGTTCATACTCCTGCTGGCCGTCACCCTGCCCGGGATCAAGTTGTCCGGCCGCAGTCTCAGGCAGTTCATACCCGGTTTTACTGTTGTCTTCGGTCTGGCCTTCTTAGCGTCATGGGTGGGAAAATACGCCGTTTTCAGCGGCTGGGGGTTAGAGACTGTTCTGTGGGCGTTGATACTTGGATTAATCATCAGCAATATCTGGCGTTTGCCGGAGTGGCTCAAGGCTGGAGCCCAGACTGAGTTCTTCATCAAGATAGGCCTGGTGCTTCTCGGCGCCGAGATACTTTTCTCCACGATAGTGAAGGGTGGAGTGATTGGAATGGGGCAGGCGCTTCTGGTTGTGCCGGTGGTGTGGTTCTTCACTTACTGGGTCGCCCGCAGGTTCGGGATGGCCAAGACCTTTTCCAGCACCATGGCATCCGGCGTCTCAATCTGCGGCGTCTCCGCGGCGATTGCGGCTGGCGGTGCCGTCAAAGGTAATCCCAGGCAGACAAGTTACGTCATATCCCTGGTCCTGCTGGTTGCCATGCCGATGCTTGTTGCCATGCCGCTTCTGGCCAAGGCGCTGGGGATGGCTCCTCAGGTGGCTGGCGCCTGGATAGGCGGCACAATCGACACTACCGGCGCGGTGGTTGCCAGCGGTACTCTGGTTGACCCCAATGCTGGTCTCCAATCGGCGGCTCTGGTGAAGATGGCGCAGAACGTCCTCATCGGTTTTGCCGCGTTCTTGCTGGCTATCTGGGCCACCTTCTCTCCGGAGAACAATGCCGGCTCCGAGCGGCCGCGCCTGATTGAAATATGGTACCGTTTGCCGAAGTTCATAATTGGTTTCGTACTGGCATCTGTAGCCTTCTCCGTGGTAGTTGAGCCGGTATTAGGGACTCAGGCAACCAGCGCAGTTTTAGGTCTGACTAAGGGCTATCGGGAGTGGTTCTTCACCCTGGCCTTTGTAAGCATCGGGCTCGATACCCGGTTCAGGGAATTAGTTGTAGTTGGTAAAGGCAAGCCAGCCGCAGCTTTCCTGGTCGGGCAGACATTCAACATTGTCTGGGCCTTGCTGATTGTGTGGCTGTTGTGGTCCGGCGTGCTGTTCAAGCCGCCTGTGTAGCCAGGTAAAAGGGAGTAACGGGCTTGACCAATAAAGAAGGAGCATCCTGAACAATGACAGATACAGCAGAAAAGACATCCCTTGACATTAATGAGCTTAAATCAGGCGGCTTTATCAAAGAAAGGCAGGACGACCTTTTTACCCTGAGGATACGGGTGCCGGCCGGGCGAATAACTTCCGAGAAGCTGAGGAAAGTGGCCGAGGTAGCTGAGAGGTACGGCACAGGTCTCCTGCATACTACGGTACGGCAGTCTCTGGAGATACTTCATGTCGACCGGGCGGTCATCGACAGTGTCCGCAAGGAGTTGGGCGAAGCCGGTCTGGGCATAGCGTCCTGCGGGCCGAGAGTCCGTGTCCCAACCGCCTGCGGCGGCTGTGACTACAATCCTAACGGTATTACCGATACGGTTAAGATGAGCCTGGAGGTTGACCGGCTCTTTTTCGGGACACAATGTCCCCACAAGTTCAAGGTGTCATTCTCCGGTTGTCCGATTGACTGCGCCAGGACCAGAGAAATGGACCTCGGTTTTCAGGGGGTTGTGGAGCCAGTATGGGACCGAGAACTGTGCGACCAGTGCGGAGCGTGCATTCTAGCCTGTGAAGATGGGGCGATAGTCAAAGACGACGACGGATTTCCGCGGCACATCCCTGAGAAGTGTATCTACTGCGGGGACTGCATTAAAGTATGTCCGTCATCGGCATGGCAGGAGAAACGGAAAGGTCACCTCGTGAGGGTTGGCGGTAAACATGGTAAGCATCCGCTCATGGCTTATGAGGTCGCCATTTTCGTTGGCGATGACAAAGTCCCGGAGCTCGTTAGAAAAACTACTGAATGGTACGCAAGCAATGGAAAGAAGAGGGAGAGAATCGGAGCGACGCTATCACGGGTAGGTCTGACGAAGTACCTGGACGAAGTTATCAAGCCGCTTGGGCTTCAAGTTATAGCTACTGATCGGGAGCGGAAGCGGTACTGGCTAGCAGGGAACCTGTACCAGTAGTTTCTACCGTACAGCGGTGAGGTATATGTCCTGCGGCAAGCCGTCACGGCCTGCCGCAGGACATCACACTTATTTGGCCTTCTCAACCGGAAGCTGTATTTCGGTCACATAGGACGAAGGGTCAACTCCGGGGCCTGGCCCTTGCAGGTAAACTTCGCGAGCCGGTCCGGCCATCTGGTAGCGGTTAGCCTCAATCCAGGACATCAGTGCTTTATAGGCATCGCCGACCTGGTCAAAGGAACCTTTATGGATGGTGCAGGCAGCGCTGGCGACGGCTGGGAGCTCGTGCATCTTGAGCCGGCCGGTCACGGTTATATCGCCGCGGATGGGCATGGCGATTTCGACATCGGCATCGCGCTCTTTGAATTCGAGGTCATGGTAGAGGGCAACCGGAGCCCCAGCGAACTTGCTCTGGAACCGGCCAATCTGACCGAAAAGTTCATCGAAAAGCTTCGGGATGTCGCTGTAGGTTGGGATGATAGCACGCACGCAGGCGACTTTCTGCGCGTCCAGTTTCTTGAGAGTGATGTCGTAGGCTGGCATAGTACCCTCCTTTGCAATGGCATTCAGCAGTTGTTCCAGTTGCGCCAGGCGGCTGTGGTCCTCATTAAGCCGCTGGCGGAGTTCGGTTTGCTTGGCCTGGAGCAGTTCGGTGATTCTGGCTTGCGGCAGGTCTTCGGCCGCGAGTACGGCGACTTCTTCCAGTGAAAGGCCCAGCTCCTTGAGCACCAGGATGCGGTTAAGGCGCGGCAGTTGCTCTGCCGAGTAGTAACGGTAGCCGCTGAACTGGTCGACGCTCACCGGCTTGAGCAGGCCGATCTCGTCATAGTAGCGTAGTGCTTTCACCGATACCCGGCTCAGCCGTGAGAAGTCGCCGATTTTGAGCATTCAACCTCCTCCAGTCGTTATTTCGAAGGCCTTCAATCAGAGTATAGACTCTCCTGTTAGGGGAGAGTCAAGGGGGAGTCCGGTCTATCATGCTGGAATGAAGCGAAGCCATACCCCCACATCATCTCGAGTGAAGCGAGAGATCTGGCGGGGATGTTTTACTACACCACGCGGGATTTACCTACGACCATGTCGGCTGCCGGCGGGCGGGAATGCGTCCCCGTGGCCGTCTTTGCGACCAGCCACGGCCGGTTGCTCGGGGTTGGCGGTGGGGTGGATGGGTTGCCGGCGGGTCACGCCGGGGCATGAAGTAGTTGAACCCCTCCACCATACGCCGTTCCAGGCAGTAGCCGAGGATGCGCTCCAGTTGCCGCACCATGGCTTCGTCATCGCGGGTGACCAGAGTGAAGGCGTCGCCGGTACGCGAGGCCCGGCCGGTCCTGCCGATGCGGTGGATGTAGTTGTCGGCGGTATCGGGCATATCGTAGTTGATGACGTGGGAGATGCCCTCGACATCGATGCCGCGGGCGGCGATATCGGTCGCCACCAGGATATTGAACCTTCCATCGCGGAAGCCGTCCAGCGCCGCCTGGCGCTGGTACTGGGAAAGGTCGCCCTGGATACAGCCGACCTTGTACCCGACTCTAGCGAGTTGTTCCGCCAGCCGCGCCGCACGGTTCTTGGTGCGGGTGAAGACCAGCACCGAGTCGGTGTTAGTCTGGTGCAGGAGCACCTTCAATAGGCCTCCCTTTAGGTGCGGTTCAACCGGGTAAATGGCGTGGGAGACCGTCTCCACTGGTGCCGAGCGGTTGATTTGCGCTATGACCGGGTTGCGCATCACCTCCCGGGTCAGCTTCCGTATGTCGTCCGGCATGGTGGCCGAGAAGAGCAACGTCTGCCGGTTGGTGGGCAGGGCCATAAGGATGCGGCGGACATCGGGCAGGAAGCCCATGTCGAACATCCGGTCGGCTTCGTCCAGGACCAGCACTTCAAGCCGGAGCAGGTTGATGGTTCCCTGCCCCATGTGGTCGAGGAGACGGCCGGGGCATCCTACCACGATCTCCGGCCCGGCGCGGAGCGCCCGTACCTGGGCGTTGATGTCAACGCCGCCGTAGACGGTCGTACTGCGGAGGCCCGTCAGGACGCCCAGGGTAGTGAAAGCATGGCTGGTCTGCTCGGCCAGTTCGCGGGTGGGGGCGATGACAAGGGCGCGAACGCGGCCGTGCGGCCCCTGCAATAGGCGGTGAAGGATGGGCAGGACGAAGGCGGCCGTCTTGCCGGTGCCGGTCTGGGCCAGGCCCATGACGTCGCGGCCCTCCATGATGGGGGGAATGCACTGGATTTGTACCGGCGTCGGCTCGACATAGCCGGCCGATGTGACACCCGCCGCGACCTGCGGGTGCAGTTTGAATGAATCGAAACTCACGAATTATTCTCCTTTGGATTATTGCTGTGGGTATTTAGTCCCCGGCCGTCCCGTCTCAATACCAGGCCAATGACAATAAAAAGCATGCCGCAAGAGCGGCTTGCCTGCTTTGTCATGCCTCAGAAAGCGGGCGGTGAATGGGGATGGGAAGGCGAGGACCGTGATTAGGACCGGGGTGACTAGTAGGAACGGCCGTAGCGGCCGCTGCTGCGCTCACCGCGTTCGGACTTCCTCGTCTGGCGGCAGGGATAGCAGCGTCTGGGCTCACTGGTAAAACCCTTGGAAGCGTAGAACTCCTGCTCACGGGCGGTGAAGGTGAACGTAGCGCCGCAGTCGGCGCACTTGAGAGACTTGTCCTGGTAACTCATCGGATGACCTCCTCTCGAATAGCATTACAGGGTCGATCTGGGTCATCCGGAACTTGAATACACCTGAGGCAGTGAAGCTAAGCGGCGAATAACCTGAACTTAAACCCTGGTGACATTATACGCCCTTGCCGGGACAAATGCAACTGACGCACTCGCGCCAGCCTGCAGACGCCCCCGGAATAAGATGGCATAGCCAGGTCTTGACGGGGAGACATTTCCAGGGTATTATATTACTTAATTCGCATATATTCATATAAGGATACAGATGACATGGCTGATAAACGGGCCGTAGCGCTATTCAAACTCCAGGCAGATATATGCAAGACCATGGCCGACCCTAACCGGCTGATGATTCTCCACGAACTGAGGGATGGAGAGATGTCGGTGGGACAGATAGTTAAGAGGCTTGACCTGCCCCAGAGCAACGTGTCGCGCCACCTGGCTGTCCTGCGTGAGCGAGATATCGTCCAGGCGCGCCGCGCCGGCACCACTATTTATTACAGCCTGTCCAGCCTCAAAATCAGTCAGGCCTGCGACCTGGTTCGGGACATGCTGGAAACGCAGTTAGGAGCTAAGAAGGAGCTGGCGCGGTCGCTAAACTCACTTGGCGGCCGGGGAAAGCGCGCTGGCAAATGACCTGCAACGGATAACAACTAAGGAGAGAGGCATGGCCAAAGTGACGTCAAAGCAAAGGAGCTATCTGGAGAAGGAGTTCGGCGGCCGGGCGTGCTTCCGTGAGACAGAGCGGGTACTCTACGGGCACGATATTGCCGCCATTCCCGGGCTGGTCAAGCCGTTTATCGGCAACACTACGCCGGAAGCCGTCATCCAGCCAGAAACCACCGAGGAACTGGTCAAGCTGGTACGCTGGGCTTCCGAAAAAGGTATTCCTCTCACACCCCGCGGCAAAGCATCATCCGGCTACGGCGGCGTCATACCGGTGAAGAAAGGCGTCGTCGTTGATTTCCGCCGGATGGATAAAGTTATCACCGTTGATAAAGCGAGGCAGACGGTTACCGTGCAGGCGGGTGTGGTCTGGGAGAAGCTCGATATGGAGCTGGCCAGGCACGGTTTCACCCTGCGCCTCTATCCCACCAGCGCTCCGGCTTCTACGGCCGGCGGCTGGCTGGCCCAGGGCGGCGCCGGCATCGGCTCATACGAGGCCGGCTGGTTCCGCGATAACGTGATAAGCGCTAAAGTAGTCCTGCCTGATGGCTCGGTTAAAGACTTCAGTGGCAAGGATTTGGAGCTTATTTCAGAAGCCGAAGGCATCACCGGCCTTATAAGCGAAGTAACCGTCCGCGTGCAGGCGCTTGAGGATATCGAAGTGGCGGCGGTAGGTTGCCCCAACCCGCATGACCTTCAGAAACTTGTCCAGGCCATCATTGATGAAAAACTACCCATCTGGTCGCTGGTCTTTATCAACCCGCGCATGGCCGAGCTTAAGAACAAGGTTGCCCCTTCGGAAGCTCACGGTCATAACGGACATGAGAAATTGCTCCTGCCGGCGGCCTACATCATGACGCTGGCTTACCGAAAGAAAGACCGCGGCGTCATAATGAGCCAACTGCCAGAGCTGACTAAGGCCAACCGGGCCGAGATGCTCAGCGACCGCATCGCCAGGCACGAATGGGACGAACGGTTCAAGATTATGGTGGTAAAGCGTCTGGGGCCGAGCCTGGTGCCGGCTGAGGTGGTGGTGCCGCTTTCATCGCTGGGCGCAACCATGGACGAAATCAACGAAAAAGTGGCCCAGCCTATTGTCAAAGAAGCCATCGTCATCCGCAACGGCGCCGGCGGCAAGCCTGAAGTGGTGCTCCTCGGCTTCATACCGAGCGACCAGCGGCGGTTCAACTACAACTTCGTCTTCAGCCTGGCGCTGACGATTTCGGACATCGCCGAGAGAAACGGCGGCCGTGAGTACTCCACCGGTCTTTATTTCGCCAGCAAGGCGGCCAGTGTACTCGGCGCTGACCGCTTAAAGCGGCTCAAAGAGTTCAAAGCCCGGACTGACCGAAAAGGTATTCTTAATCCGGGCAAGGTTCTCAAGAACGGGGCGATTGGCGGTATCTTAAGCATTGCTCAGACTTTCGAACCGGTCGTCCGGGCGCTGGCTAACCGCGTTATCCTCAAGGTCGGCGAACGCCCTACCAGAGCCGTCCGTAACATACCAGCAGACGTAGCCTGGTACGCCTATGCCTGCTCCCAGTGCGGCTACTGTGTTGAAGAATGTGACCAGTTCTACGGCCGCGGCTGGGAAAGCCAGTCGCCGCGCGGCAAGTGGTACTGGCTGAGGGAATACATGGAGGGCCGGCAGAAGTGGGACCAGAAGATGGTGGACACCATCCTTTCCTGCACCACCTGCGAGCTGTGCAACCTGCGCTGTTCGGCCTCACTACCAATTGAGTCGTCGTGGATGAAACTCCGTGGCCAGCTTATCGGTGAACAAAAGAAGATGACTTTCCCGCCGTTTGAAATGATGACCGCGGCCCTTAAGAGCCAGGGCAATATCTGGGCAGGTTATCGCAAAGACCGCGACGCCTGGTTCCCGGCCGACCTCAAAGAGAAGCACGGCCCGGCGCATAAGTCCAAGGCAGTCTACTTTGCCGGGTGCACTGCCAGCTATGTCGAGCACGATATCGGCATGGCCAGCGTGCGCCTGCTTGACGCCGCCGGGGTGGACTTTTCGTATCTTGGCCAGAAGGAGAGCTGTTGCGGCACACCGATGCTGGTATCCGGCAAATGGGACCTTTTCGCCGAGGTGATGAAGAGCAATATCGCCGCGGTCAAAGCCGCCGGCGCCGATACTGTCATCACCTCCTGCCCCGCCTGCGATATGATGTGGCGGCAGGTATATCCGCAATGGGCCGAAAAGCTCGGCATCGACTACGCTATCACCACCAGGCACTACAGCGAGGTCGTATCGGAGAAGCTCAAGAAAGGCGAGTTCAAGTTTCCGGACCGGGGACAGAAACCGCAGACGGTGACATGGCATGACTCCTGCCATATCGGGCGGGTATCCGGCGTCTATGAGCCGCCCCGGGATGTCATCAAAGCGGTGCCCGGTATCAAGTTCGCCGAGATGGCCTACCACCACGATAATGCCCACTGCTGCGGCAGTGTGTTGACCCTGATCAAGGAGCCGCCGGTAGCGGCTGATATCGGCAAGGTAAGGCTTGACGAAGCGGTCGAAGCCGGCGCACAGAAGGTGCTGGCGCTCTGCCCGTGCTGTGAGTTCCAGCTAAGAGTCAGCGCCAAAAAGAAGAATGCACCGGTCGAGGTTGTTGATCTGGCGAGGTTCGCCTGCCAGGCGCTCGGTCATGACTTCCCCGACCCGAACCCCGAGGTCCAGCGGCAATGGGCGGTGTTCGAGGCGATGATTGCGCTGATGACGCCCCAGGGCTTCGCTAAACTGATGGGCACGATGTGGCCGGAGCTTATTGACGCCATGCCGTTCAAGATGGGGCCCATGATGCGGGCCATGGGCAAGGTGCCTGGCATTTTGAATCTCATGAAGCCGATGTTCCCGGTGCTCTTCCCGAGGCTCCTGCCGATGATGATGCCCAGGGTCATGCCGACAATGCTGGAGCGCGTCAAGGCGGCGATACCGATGCCGGACTATATGGCGGAGCAGATGCCGGAGCTTATGCCAAAAGTCATGGACAACCTGATGCCGCATATGATTGGTGATGTAGTGCCGCTGGTGACTGGTCCGATGATTAGCTACCTTAGAGGGAATAAGAATTAAGAGGCTACGAAGCGAAATTAGCCCGGATGCAACAGGAGGATCAAATGCCGGTCTACGAATACAGATGCCCCGAATGCGGTGAGAAATTCGAACAACGCCGCAGTATCTTTGACAGTGGTAAGGACAAGGCGGTCTGCCCTAAATGCGGTTCCGCCGACACGGAACGTGTCTATTCACCATTGTTCTGTACCGGAAGCAGTTCTGGAAGCACCTGCTCCAGCACCCCTTCAAGATACTTCGGCTGAGGGTAGTCCTCACGGGGCAGTTTGCCCCGAGACTAATAGCCACGGCAAGCATGGCAACGACTTCTTCTCTATTGCTGGGCGGCGGCGACCTTTTCGAACTCGATGCCCAGGTCTGTCATGATGACGCTGGCCGGGGCGCGGCCGCCGGCGGCGAGCCCGGTGCCGCCGTGGGCCGAAGGCCCGCACATGTACAGCCGGTCGATGGGCATCTTGTAGCCGCTCCAGCCGGGAACAGGGCGGAAAGACGAGTACTGCTGGATATAGCCGCCGAGGTGGCTGGGGTCGCCTTCAATCCAGGCCGGGTTCCAACGAGAGAAATCGAGCGGGCTGAAAGTCTTTTCAGCGATGATGTTGTCCGGTCCCATGTTGGTGGTGTGACTGCGGATGGCTTTCAAAATATCCGAGACAACCTGCTCTTTGATTTCATCCCACCGGCGCGGGCCGCCCTTGAGGTAGAAAGGCTCCTGGCTGTTCACCCAGAGGGTATGCTTGCCTGGGGGGACGCGGCTCGAGTCGAACATTGAGGGGCAGAGGATGCCAGGTGAAGTGGTCCGGGGTATGCCGCGGTACATGGCCTGCAGGCCGTTGAGGTACTCGTCATAGCTGGTAGTGCCGGTCAGGTGCACCTGGTAACTGCGGCTGACGTCCGGGTCGGCTTTATATTGCGGTGTCTGGTGGAGCGCGTAGTGGGTGGTGAAGTACTGGACACGCTGGGGCTTGAGACGCTTAATCCAGTCTTCGAAACCACCAGGGAGCTGTGCGCCCGGCACCATGTCAGGGAATAAGGTCTTGACGTTAATCGCCGCCACCACGCACTTGTTGGCTCCCAGTTTCTCGCCATCGGCCAGGACGACGCCTTTAGCCTGGTTATTCTCGACGATAATCTCTTTGACCGGGGCGTTGAGCCGGATGGTGCCGCCGAAAGCCTTGATGGCCTCTGTTAGGGCTTCGGTGAACTTGCCAACACCGCCGATTACCGGTTTCGTGCCGTAGTTCATGGTAAAGGGGATGGTGGCGGTGATAATGCCGGCCGTGGTGGCTTCCCAGGGGCTGAAGCGAGCGATAGCCGCAAGGCGTGTCATGGCAATTTTCACCAGGTCGTTTTCGAACCATTCTTCGACGAAGTCCACGGCGTTCAGGAAAGTCATGCGCAGGTCTTCCAGACCGCCGGGCCGGGAGAGCATCCCCTGGAGGGAAGTGCTGAAAGGGGCTGGGGGAGAGGTGCTTCCCGCAAGTATATATTTAAGGATAGGGAAACCGATATCATACAAACGGCGGAAGGCGTCAGCATCCTTTTGGGACACTTTGGCGATACTGGCGCAGGTCTTGTCAAGGCTGCGGTAGAGGATAATCGACCGGCCATCCGGGAATAGCTGAGTCTCCTGCACCTCGGGCGCTTCAGCGAACTTGATGCCGGACCGCTTGACCAGGCCGAGTTCGTCATTCTTGATAAGTGCGTTGAACTCGATAGAGCCGGCGGCAGTTGACGCCAGGTCGTGCTTGAAGCCCGGGGCCGTCACCTCTTCGGTGACGACACCACCGCCGGGGAAGGCGCGTGCTTCCAGGATGCAGACGTTGAGTCCCGCCTTGGCCAGATAGGCGCTCACCAGCAGGCCGTTATGGCCGCCGCCAACCATAATCACATCGTAATCAGACACGTCTATCTCCTTTCACGGAATATTAAAAGCGCCAGAAACTCATCGGTCCGTAAGATTGTGGTTATAGTCTAACGGCATTAGCCTTCCACGGCAAACCGCAGGTATCAAAGATACATTCCATTCTCGGAGCCGCTCTAATCGTTAATTTTACAAAGCTGGGTTTTGTCACTAAAATAGCTTTGGCCGGGGGCGGTTAGCTCAGCGGTTAGAGCGCCTGTCTTACACACAGGAGGTCACAGGTCCAAGTCCTGTACCGCCCACCATAAGGCAAGTTCCCTGGTCTTCCACAGCAAACAGTATCACCCTCAATTGAAGTTCTCCAATGCTTGGGGATCTCCGCATTTTAACGCCAGCGGCGATGGCTGTTATAATGGCCGTGTTCTCCACCCCACCACACACCAGAACGAACTGCTCAGGAGGCACGCCATGTCTTCAGAAACCACGAAGACTATTCCGCCTTACGGTATCTGCTGTGTGCAGGCTAACTGGGACCTCAACCCGCGCAATCTTGATGGCTCTTTCAAAAAGGACCACCGCCAGCGGAACGTCCAGCTTATGTGCGACTACATCGACCACATCTTCCAGACGGCGGTCCTGCCAAGCCAGGTACGCCTTTTCTGTTTCCCGGAGTTCAGCATCGGCGGCCACTACTCCTTCCAGGATTCCACCGAAGAGGTCAAGAAGCACCAGGCTATCTCCATCCCGGGCCCGGAGACCGAAGCCCTGGCCGCTAAAGCGAAGCAGTACAAAATCTACATCGCCGCGGTGAATACCGAGAACGACCCGGTTTACCCGGACAACTTCTTCAATACCGCCTTTATCATTAACCCGAAGGGTAAAATCATCCTCAAGTACCGCAAGATGAATATCGCCTTCGGCCTCAACCCCCATGACATCATGGATAGCTATGTCAACCCCATCACCGGCAATAAAGACTATTTCCCCGTAGTGGATACCGAAATCGGCCGGCTCGGCTGTTTCATCTGCGGCGACCTGGGCATGCCTGAGATCCCGCGTATCTATGCTCTGAAGGGATGCGAGGTACTGCTCCATCTTTCCTCCGGATACTCCTGGGAGATGGCCATCAACCTGCTCCGCGCCCGTGCCGTAGACAACACTATTTATATCGTTCACGAGAACTGGGGCTCGATGACGGTCAGTGAACGGAACTTCGGCGGTACGCCAATTACTTTTACCAACAGCCGCGGCGGCGGCCAGAGCTGTATCATCGATTACAACGGCAACTTCATCGTCCAGGCGGAAGGACACACTCCACAGGTGGTGCTCGGCACGGTGGATGTCATGTCCCTGCGACGGGAGCGCGAGCAGTGGCGGCGACCCAACCCCTTCGGTCAGGGCGGTAACTTCCTTGCCAATACCCGCACCGAACTGTATGCACCCTACTACAACCGCACCATCTACCCGCCCAACACCCGGCTCGACAGCAGTATCATGGCGCAGCCGCATGATGAAAGCTCCAGTCAGCGCCGTCGGCAGGCCCTGGCTAATCTTAAGAAGTTCCACGATTTCTATTCCGAGAACTCCGTCGCGTAGCTGACACCACGTCTCTCAGCGATTCGACAAAGTCAATAGCCGCTTTAATGCACTCCGACAGGATAGTGTCAGGCCACAGTACTTACATTTAAGAATGCTATAATCCCGCTTGGAAAGTGAGGTTGAAAAAATGGGTGATGGAATGTCTTTCAATCTGGAACCGGTGCAGAGGGTATTGAGTCAAATTCTGAAATTAAAGTGACAGGCTAGCGAATACGCCTAGCCGGAGGGTGGATTATGCAGAAGAAAGTTGATCTCCTAAGAAAGTTAGCCATAAGAGTTGACAATGAATCATATCCTGTTGGGCGTACGAACCTGCTATTGAAGAAATATGGAAAAGACAGGCAAACATTCAAAAACTTGATAGAGGCTAAACCGAAAGAAGCACTAATTCAGGCATTTTTGGAGAGGCATCCGGTGTTATTGTTGCACGCGATGCTGGACGGTTTTTATCCAGCTGCCTCAACTCGTTCCGCACTATATTCAAAAGTGGCACTAGGAGCAGAATATG
This sequence comes from Chloroflexota bacterium, assembly GCA_040753815.1. Lineage (GTDB taxonomy): Bacteria > Chloroflexota > Dehalococcoidia > GIF9 > JBFMDU01 > JBFMDU01. Next base: position 10,433 of record JBFMDU010000021.1, on the reverse strand, counting down.
AAGTTGATTTTGCTTTTTGTAACGCGAACTCCATGGGCTTGTGGTGGACCTTCGTTGAAATAGAAAGGGCGGATGTACTGCTTTTTACAAAAGCAGGTGATCCTACTGAAAAACTAACGCACTCAATACGCCAAGTTCTGGACTGGCAATCTTGGATGACGGATCATTCGCAGTATGCATCAATTGAACTAGCAAAGTTAGCTGAAGATAGCCTTACAGCACTGGGATTCTTTTCGAGCGATTACGAGAGAGATGGCTCTTTGCGGAGACCATGCAACTATTTTATAGTCATAGGTAGACGTGCAACAATGTCTTCCGCAGACAATCGTCGGCGAATAGAGATCTGCACGCAGAACCCGCGCCTACAAATAGTCACGTATGACCGCTTATTTGATGATTATGACGTAGCCAAAGACGAAAGGCTAAATGCGGGTAAGGATCAAATGCGTAACATTAAAGAGCTGTTTTAGTTTCTGCAACAGGCGGCGGGAATAGTATAATAGGTCACCCAAAACACTCCGCTGCATCGGACCGGCCGATGACGAGACACACGGCATGGTGGAGAACCCAACACCATAAGAAGGAGACCCCGAATGCAAAACCCAAACACCAGTTTTCAATGGCCCGAGCAGTTGTCTTTCATCGTCTGGCCGGGCGCCGCCGAGTCGGTCAAGACCTGGACGTCAGTCTTCTCCGCAGACACCGGCGTCAAAATCAACATCGTATCCGACAACGACGTCGTCAAGCGCTTCCAGGGCGTAAAGTACGGCACCTTTGACTTCACCGCCGGCTTCGGCAACGAGACCAGCCAGATGCTCGCCGGCAACAAGGAATTCGTCTACCGTGACTCCGGCCCGTTCCCGGTGCGGATAGTCTGGTCGTGGTCGCGCTCGGCATCTGGTTTCTACGTCCGGGCCGGTTCCACAATCCGTACCCCCAAGGACATCAAGCCCGGCACCCGAATCGCCGACATGCGGCCCTTCCTCAGCAGTATCCGCATCGTCGAAGCCCTGCTTTCCTGGGCCGGACTTGGCATGAACGACGTGACCTGGGTGCCGGTGAAGAGCACCAAAGAGGCCGCCGAAGGCATCCTGGCCGGAAAGATTGACCTGTCATTCGGCGTGCCGTCGTCAGCGCCGGTACTGGAAGCCGCCAAATCACCGCAGGGCATCGACTGGATTGAACTCAACTGGGACAAAGACCCCGAAGGGGCCAAGCGCTTCAAGAAGCTCTATCCGCTGATTAACTTCGGCCCGATGCCGGCAAACAGTCCGGCATCTTCGACCGGTAAATGGCTCACCGAGGGCATCAACTACCTGGTCGGACGCCGCGAGCACTCCGTCAACTTCGTTTACAACTTTGTTAAATGGCTTGACGCCAACTATCCGCGCTACAAAGACCTTCACCCGGACAACCAGTCCCGCAACCTCGAAACGCTGGCAAGGGGACTGAGCTTCACTTACATCCCGGTCCATGACGGTCTGATCACCTACCTCAGAGACAAGAACCTCTGGACTGACGCCCACGAGCGCCGTAATCAGGCTAATAACGCCCTGGTAGAGCGCTATTGCGAGGCTTACCAGAAAGCGGTTGAAGCCGCTGATTCCAGACAGATGCAGATATCGCCGGAGAATGCCGAATGGGTGAAGTTCTGGCATGAGTATAAGAAAGAGCTTGGCCTGCCGGCATTCAGGATTTTCAACAGCCTCGATGAAACCTAACTCTGCCATTTCGCACGACAGTGAGAAATCTAGCGGGGCCGGGTTAATTCCACCCCACCGCCAGATTCCTCAATCGCTCCGCTTCTTCGGAATGACATAAGAAAAAGCGCTCCTTTCGAAATGACACTTACGGCTACCATCAGGGAGAAGACCAGCATGAGTAGTACAAGGCCACTGGAAAGCAAGACCGCCGTCGTCACCGGCTCGACCAAGGGCATCGGCCGGGCCATTGCCGAAGCTCTGGCTAGAGACGGCGCCAGGGTCGTCATCTGCTCGCGCAGTGAAGCCGATGTCGTCAAAGCCGTAGCCGAACTCAATGACCAGGGGCTAGCCGCGTCCGGTATCCGTTGTGACGTTTCGGTCTCCAGAGACCTCGATTCCCTGCTCCAGCACGCTGTTCAGACGTGGGGCAAAGTAGACATCTGGGTCAACAACGCCGGGGTTTCCGGAGGCTTTCGGCCACTGCCGGCGCTGAGCGAGCCGGAAATCGACCGCATCATCGCCATCAACTATGCCGGACTGCTCAAAGCCTGCCGCATGGTCATCCCCTACTTTATCAAGCAAGGGGGCGGGACTCTCTTCAACATGAGCGGCAAGGGCGGCAAAGGCGACGCCAGCCCGATGATGGCCACCTACGCCTCGACCAAGTCGGCGGTCGTCAGCCTGACGCGGAGCCTCGCCAAGGAAAACCGCAGGCACCCGGTCTCGATACATGTCATCTCACCCGGCATGGTGCGGACCGACTTTTATAAGACCGGTCGGCCCGAGGGACAACCGAAAAGCACTGAGTACGTCTTTAAGGCGCTGGGGGTCCCGGCGGAAGCGGTAGGCAAAATGGTCGCCCGTGCCGCCGCCCGGGGACCCGGCAAGATTACGGGCAAGAGCTACGCGGTCATCAGCGGCTGGCGGCTGGTACGCGGGATGGTATTGTTAACCTGGTACCGCCTTACCGGCAAGCTCAAAACGAGCCGCCAATAGCGATACCATAACTCTATCGGTTATGCTAACATCATTGGTGTTTCAATGACTGCCCTTGGAAAAGCCCGAAAGGGCCTTGGTCTTTGCGAAAATTATACCAACATCATTGGTGTTTCAATGACTGCCTTCGGAGAAGACGAAGGGCCGTAGCCCTTTACGAAAATTGTGCTAACATCATTGGCGTCTCAAAGACCGCCTTTGGAAAAGCTCGAAAGGGCTAAACCCTTTCGAAAATTATGTTAACATCATTGGTGTTTCGAGAACCGCCTGGCATCGCGGGTGAGCTGTGAAACTACTGGTCATAGGCTGTGGTCTATGCGGCGGCAGAATTGCCGAGCATTTCGCAGCGCTTGGCAGAAAAGCGCGCGCGGAGCGCCATATAGAAATAGTTACGGACTCTCTTGTCGTAACCACCAGTGCGGCTGATTTTGACGGCCTGTCACCTGCCGCGGACGAGATACTCCCAAGGATAATTCTCGGTTACAACGAAGTATTCAGCCGCGAGCCGGGAGAGACCAACGAACTTGCCGCCGAGATTGCAAGAGAAGATAGCGAGCGCGTTATCGAAGCCGTGGAGCCGACCCTGCGCAGCGGCGAAATGGATGCCTTCATGCTCATTGCCGCCGCCGCTGGCGGCACCGGTTCCGGCTTGATTCCGGCGCTAACACGGTCTTTGAAGGAACACTGCCCCAACAAACCAGCATACAACCTTATTGTTCTTCCTTTCGTGAGAGAGGAAATTGAAAAGCCGGTGACCGTTTACAACGCCAGCGCCTGTCTCAAGTCTGTCTATCTGGCGGCTGATGCGGTATTCCTGGTTGACAACCAGAGATACTTTACGGATAACGCATCACCGGAGGATACTCTGAACCAGATTAACGAAACCGTAGTCGCCCCTTTTTATAACCTGCTATGCGCCGGCGAGGAGAGAAGCCCCGCCAACATCGGGGGTAAGGTCCTGGATGCCGGAGATATTATTCAGAGCCTGGCGGGGTGGACGGTAGTTGGCCGCGGCACCGACCGGAAAGAACGGAAATTGCTTGGAGAGAGAGGACGAGCCTTATTTCCCGGGCTGGGGTTAGGTGAGAAACACCCGGTCGGCAGCCAGTTAGCCACAGTCGAAAAGGGGGTCAGGCTGGTAAGTGAGGCCCTGGACGAGCTATCGCTCGACTGCAACCCGCAGGAAGCCGTCAGAGCGTGTTATCTTTTAACAGCGCCGCCGGAAGCGATGCACATATCCCTGCTCAAGGAACTTGGAGGCTCTCTGAAACGGGTGGCTCCGGAAGCCACTATAAGAGGCGGCGACTACCCCAGACGGGGACGCGCCATGGAGCTAAGCCTGATTCTGTCCGAACTGGGCGATGTCGGCCGGGTCACCGAGCTCTTCAGCAAGGCAATTGACTACATGGCGGGCGATACGACCCGGCGCAAGCGAAAAGCGAGCTATAGCAAACCCGACGAAGAGGCCTTCGGGCGCATCCCGCTATTGCTGTAGTTTGGAAACCCGGGCCAGACCCACTGCAGTACGTGTTCAAATTAGTGTGGGTCTCACTTCCTGGTGCTCTTCCTCGCACCCGTCCCTTTAGTAGCACTGGTCGTATGCATTTTCACCAGGCCCTGCAGGCGCTCGGCAATCTTACCCTGGTAGTCTTCCATAACCTGACCCGGCTCTTCTTCACCCCGCGCCTGGGATTTTCGGGCAGCCCTTTCTTCGGCAGCCTTACCTGCCGCTTCCAGCGTTTCTGCAAAGACCTTGAGCGCTCTTTCCACTGCGTCACCGGCCCGCTTGCCCGCTGTGTCAGCAAATTCCCTGGCAGCCTTCGCCGATGCTCTGGCAACATCTCTGGCCGACCGGCTTTCTTCTTCAACCTGGGCGATTGCTTCACGCGAGGCCCTCTGGGCTGTCTCCGATGACTCGGCCACCGCTTTCAGTGATTCCTCAACGGCCTTCTGTACCGCCGCTGTTGCTGCCTGAAGGTTGTCCTTAGCCAGTTCACTTTCTTCCTGTACCCGATTGACTGCCTCCAGAGATACTTTCGCCGCTTCTGCGGAAGTTTCCTTGAGGGTTTCAATCGCCTTATCAGCGGCCTTTTTGACAGCGGCTACTGAGGCCTCGAGGGCATTGGAGACCGAGTCGGTCTCTTCATCGACCCTGGCCAGGGCCTCCTCAGATGCTTTAGCCGCGATGTCAGCGGACTCTTTGGCGGTCTTCACCGCCAGCTCCGCGGCGTCGCCAGCCGCTTTTGCCAGAGCCTCGGCCGTCTCCTTGCTTTGCCGGCTTCTTTCATCAAGTCCGGCTATCATTTCCTCGAGCGTCTCCCTGGATGTCTCGAACGCCTCCTGGGTAGATTTGCTTATCGCTTCCGCCTGACTTATCGCCTCTCGGGACAGCCTGGCCGATTCCGTGGCAGACTCCCTAGATACTTTAATCGCCGACTCAGCGGCATCGTTGGCCACCGCTACCAACGCCTCAGCCGCCTCCTTACTCAACCTGGCCCTCTCCTCAAGCTTGACCATCATCTCTTCGATGGCCTTTTTCGATGCTTCGAATGCCTCCTGCACCGATTGGCTTATCTCCTCGGTACGGCCTATCGCTTCCCGCGTCAGTCTGGCTGATTCCGTGGCGAACCGCTGGGCCGAAGCCGCCGCCTCCCCGACCCCGGCTACTGCTTCTTCGGCCGCTTTCCTTGATGTCGCAACTACCTCCCGCGCCCACTCGCCAGTTTCCCTCGCCTCCGCTGTCACCCCCTCATAAGCCTGCCTGGCCGATTCTGCGGCAGTCCGGGCCAGTCGGTCAGCCTCTTCAGCTCTGGCCATCGCTTCCTCAACAGCCTTCTTCGAAGCCTCAAATGCCTCCTGCGCCGATTGGCTTATTGCCTCAGCCCTGGCTATCGCCTCCCGCGACAGCCTGGCCGATTCAGCGGCAGACTCCCTGGTTGCTTTGATTGTGGTCTCGGCGGCATCGTCGGCTACTGCTACCAGCGCCTCAGACGCCCCCTTGCTCAATCTGGCCTTCTCCTCAAGCCTGGCCAGGGTCTCCTCAATGGTCTTCTTTGATGTCTCAAATGCTTCCAGCGCCGACCGGCTTATCTCCTCAGCCCGGCTTATCGCTTCGCGTGATAGTCTTGTCACTTCCCCTGCGGATTCCTTAGCCTCTCTGGCGGCCGACTCGGTCCTGCCAATCGCTTCTTCTGCCACCTTTTTCGCCGCCGAAACCACCTCCCTCGCCCAATCACTCTTTTCCCTTGTCCTGGCAGTAGCCTCCTCGTAAGCCAGTTTTGCCGACTCGGCGGCTGTCTGGACTATCCGACCGGTCTCCTCAGTTTTAGCCACCGCTTCATCAACGGCCTTCTTCGAAGCCTCAATTGCTCTCTGGGTTGACTGGCTTATCGCCTCTGCCTTAGCTATTGCTTCTCTCGACAGCCTGGCTGATTCACCGGCAGACTCCTTGGTCACTTTGATGGCTGACTCAGCGGCATCTTTAGCCACCGCTACCATCGCCTCCGCCGCTTCCTTGCTCAACCTTGTTTTCTCATCAAGGCCAGCCAGCATCTCTTCGATAGCTTTTTTCGATGATTCAAACGCCTCCTTGACCGACTCCTTTACCGCCTCAGCTCTGGCCATTGCTTCCAGAGAGACCTCCTGAGCTGTCTCAGCCAGCTCTTCGGCGTACTTATCAGTCCCCTCGGCTTTGTCTGCCGCCTGACGTGCCATGTCACCCAGCCTTCTGATTCTATCTTCCATATCCCTTACCTTACAGACGGCCCCCGAGATACCTTAAAAGCATTCAAGCCCATGGTGTACCCGGGCAACCGTCATTTAGCAATCAAGTCCATTTTATAGCGACGGGGCCGGCTATTCAATGAACTTATAAGGGAAACTTACAGACCGGACGTGCAGAAACTCGGACTTCTTCACGGCTAAACTTTCCATCATCAGCTACGTTTCCTATAATAGACGCGGAGCTGATTCCGTGTCACAAGAAAAGGAGCTGATTGAACGGGCGCAAAACGGGGACGGACGGGCGCTGGCCGAACTTTATCAGGCCAATGCCGCCAGAGTGTACCGCTATATTTACTTGAGAGTGCAGAATACCGCCGAAGCCGAAGACATCACCCAGCAGGTATTCCTCAAGGTCCTCGATGCCATCAAGTCCTTCAAATGGAGCGGTGCACCTTTCACCGCCTGGCTTATCAGGGTTGCCCACAACGAAATGGTCGACCACTTCCGGAGGGAAGCGAAGGCAAAGACGGTGCCCATGGATGAGCGATTTGGCAATCCGGAGCTTGACCCGGGCAGCGCTGACCCGAGCGCCATCGCTGAGACCAGCATCGAGATTGGCCGGATGATGGCGGCGCTGGAGCGTCTGCCGAAGGCGCAGAAGGAGGTTATCAGCCTGCGCTTCACCAGCGGCCTTTCCATCGCCGAAGCGGCGAAGTTACTGGGCAAGAGCGAGGGGACTATCAAAGCGCTCCAGTTCAACGGGATTATGTCATTGAGAAGACTGCTCTATGGAGACAGGGATGCCGCGAAAGCCTGAGGACATATTCAACGAGTGCCTCGATGCTATCCTGGCCGGCAGGACGGTCGAGGAATGCCTTCGTGAACACCCGGATGAGGCTGAGGAACTGCGTCCCCTGCTCGAAATGTCAGCGGCGATGACCAGAGGTATCGCCAGCATCGAGCCGGGCCCGGCGCTGAAGACCAGTGTTATGCTCCGTCTCGACGAAGCCCTTCAGGAACGCCATAAACGCGAGCAAAAGCGTCCGTTCTTTTACGGATGGCAGCCGAAATTCGCCACCGCTGTCGCCGGGGTATTTGTTCTTCTCGTTGTCGGCATCGTTAGTTTTAATGCCTCAGCCCGGAGCCAGCCCGACGACCTCTTGTATCCGCTCAAACTTACCACGGAGCAGGCCAGACTGGCGCTGACCCTTTCCGAGCCGGCCAGGACCGATTTGCGTCTGCAACTGGCGGAAACGCGCGTAAACGAGCTGGCCTATCTTGCTGGCAAAGGCGATACGGCGGCAATTGACGGCGTTGTCCGAACTCTGGAAAGCAACCTCGGGGTTACCCCGGACCAGTCGGTCATGACAGCCGCTGGCGGCTTGCTCAGCGCACCAGCGCCGGCGCCACGGAAACCTGCATCGGAACCATCATCGGTGCCAGCACCAGCTCCGGCCCCGATGCCGATGGCTGAAGCGGCTCCTCCAGCTTCATCTACCACCGATACACCGGGCACGGCCGCTAAGACTGAAACAGTAAATACGCCACTGGCCCAGAGCCAGTCGAAGAGCCTGGCCGTCCTCGAAGAAGCCCTGAAGTCAGCGCCGGACTCGGCTAAGCCGGCCATCCAGCAGGCTATCCTCCGCGTCAAGCGCGCCTATGAGCAGGCCATCAGCAAGGCAGCGAAGTAACAAAACGCTACTATCAGCTCAATCGTCATTTACATGAACAAGTACTACGAGAAGAACCTCTCTACCAGCGAGGTTACCAGTTACTATGTATCTCGGTGATAGACTGGCAGCGATGAAGAACAACAGCGGCATCCGTTACATCCACCAGGACCATCTGACCGGGACCTCGGTGGCCACGGCCACTGACAGCTCGTCTCTTGGCAGTATCAGTTACTACCCATATAAATTTTGTTAATAATAACTACTTCCACTGGCATCCCTGACTCCAACCCTCGCCCACTCCTTAGTCCAATACCCTGTCATGCGTCTTGACGAATGGTAGCAATAGTGATACCATTGAAGCTGTGAGAGTCATAAAGGAAATAGTCGCGAAGATGGGGGGAAACCCCAAAGATGTAAAATTCAGAGATCTTTGCAAAGTCTGCGACTATTACTTCGGGAAACCACGGCGAAAGGGAAGCCATCGAATATACAGGACACCGTGGCAGGGCGACCCAAGAATAAATATCCAAGACGATAATGGCAAAGCCAAAGCCTACCAGGTGAGGCAGGTATTACAGGCGATACACAAATTAGGGGATTAGAGCATGGACAGATATACATATCGAGTTACATGGTCGGAAGAAGATGGTCAATATGTCGGACTGTGTGCTGAGTTTCCCAGCCTTAGTTGGCTGGCGGATACGCAGGAAGCGGCTCTAGCCGGTATCCGGGATACTGTCAAGCAGGTTATCCAGGATATGCAGTCTACTGGAGAGCCTATACCACAGCCCCTGGCAACCAGACGTTATTCTGGAAAATTTACAGTTCGTGTCCCACCAGATGTGCATAGGAAACTTCAAATACAAGCTGCAGAATCAAACGTCAGCTTCAACCGCCTTGTCAGTGCCAAGTTATCCCAATGACTTCCTCGACCGGCTCACGGCAGTGTCAGGCGCCTACAGTTACAGCTATGCCTACAATCAGATTGGCAACGTCACCTCGATGAACGGCAGCAACTACACCTACGGGCAAGACGACGCCGGCCCCCATGCCGCTACCACCGTCGGCGGTACCAGCTACACCTACGACGACAACGGCAACATGACCGCCCGTGGCTCGCACACTCTTACCTGGAACATTGAGAACCAGCTTGCTTCATACTATGATGGGAGCACCACCACGACCTATGTCTATGACGGCAATGGCCAAAGGGGCAAGAAGACGGTCGGCGGGACAACTACGCTCTACGTGAACAAGTACTACGAGAAGACCGGGGATGCCGTTACCACGAACTACTACCTTGGTGGCCGCTTGGTGGCCCAGCGCGAGGGCACAACGCTTCGCTACATTCACCAGGACCACCTGACTGGGACTTCGGTGGCCACAGCCTCTGACGGCTCGTCTTTAGGCAGCATCAAGTACTATCCATGGGGAGTGACCCGTTCCGGTAGTGTGCCAACGGACAAGAAATTCACTGGGCAGAGGCTGGACGGGACCGGGCTCTACTACTACGGGGCGAGGTACTATGACCCGGTGATTGGGAGATTCATCAGCGCGGATACGTTCGTCCAAGCGGCAGCCAACTTCAACATAATTTCCTCGCCACTAACTGTCAACATCGTCCCTGCTGGCCTAGGCACGGTACTTGGCCCACGGGCGGCTCACCCGCTTTCTTTTACCATAGCACCACCCAATCCTCAAGCTCTGAACCGCTACACATACGTTTTCAATGTACCGCTCCGCTATACTGACCCAGAAGGGTGGTGGACGTTTGGATTTGGGTTCCAGATAGGTGGTGGTGCTGGAGGAGGTGTAGGGTTTGCCATTCTCTTTGTAATTGATCTAGAAGGTAACGTTGGTGTTCTATGGAGTGCAGGTGGGGGTGGATATGGTGGGGTCTCAGGGAGTGGCGGAGTCCAATTTCAAACAACCTCTGCCAATACTATCAACGATTTGGAGGGAGTATCGACACAGGTCGGTGGGTCAACTGAGCTACCAAACGTGGCGATCGGGCGTGCAGGCGTAAGTGTTGGTGGGGAGTTAGTGACTGGTCCAGCGAAAAGCGGAGGCAGCTATACGGGTGTTAACGTGAACATCGGGGTTGGTGGGGGACTGGGGCCAGCAGAATTACACGGGAATGTCGAGAAATCCGGTTTCTGGTGGAAAACAGGGCCAACCTCCGCGAGTAATACCTGGTTCCCCGATCCGAACAACAGGAATGAGCAAGGTAGACTGATCTACACAAATCCTGAAGATGAAGAGGCCGCGAGAGGATTGGGGTTATTATAGTGAAAAAGATTGGATTGTCCTTGCGAGAATTAATGGGGTGGGGCATCTA
>JBFMDU010000020.1:0-365017 GCA_040753815.1 Chloroflexota bacterium | reverse complement strand
CCAGCTTTGGGTATAATTGCCGCACCTCTACGCGCATAAGCAACTAGCAATCGGGGGACATGGTGGAGGTTAGTGGACTTGACCAAGCTGTTTAAGACCATCGACCATACTGCTGACATCGGCATCGTCGCATATGGCAGGACCTTGAAGGATCTTTTTTCCAATGCGGCAGCCGCTCTATTCAGCCTCATATCCGACTTGGAATCGGTGCGGACAATTGAAACCCAAGCCATTGTAGTAACTGCGCCCGATCGCGAAAGCCTGCTCGTCCGATGGCTGAATGAGCTCGTCTATCTCTGGGACACCGAGCATTTGCTTTTCAGCCGTTTTAAGATACTGCGGCTTACCCCCCAACGTCTTGAGGCCAAGTGCTTCGGCGAAAGGCTCGACTTATCCCGGCATCTAGTTCACCGCGATGTTAAGGCGGCTACCTACCACATGCTTCAGATTATCAGAGACAATCGGGGATATCGAACTCGTGTTATCTTCGACATCTAAATAGAGGAGGCTCCCATGACAGGCTGGGCTGGACCGCTCAACCGCATAGATGACTACCGCTGGGAAATACCACAACACTACAAGTCCGGGATGCGGGTACCTGGACTAATTTACGCCGACTCCGCTATGTTAGAGTTGATACGTGAGGAGCAGGCACTGGAACAGGTGGCTAACGTCGCCTTTCTTCCAGGCATCGTTGGCTACTCTATGGCTATGCCGGACATTCACTGGGGTTACGGCTTCCCCATAGGTGGTGTTGCTGCTACCAGCATAAAGGATGGTGTTGTCTCGCCTGGCGGCGTTGGCTACGATATCAATTGCGGTGTCCGGCTCCTTCGAACCGAACTAACAGAAACTGAGGTCAAGCCACGCATCAGCGCCCTGGTAAACGCGCTCTTTCATCACGTACCATCCGGCCTTGGCTCCGAGGGTAAAATACGCTTGAGCGACCACGACCTGCGTGATGTTCTTGAGAAAGGCGCCCAGTGGGCAGTCAGCCGCGGCTATGGTATTCAAGATGACCTCGAGGTCACCGAGGAAAACGGCGCTATGAAAGGCACTGATCCGGATAAAGTAAGCGACCGCGCCAGAAAACGCGGCATTCCCCAGTCAGGCACCCTTGGCTCAGGCAACCACTTCCTCGAAGTCCAGGTGGTCCGCGAAGTATACGACGAGACCGCCGCCAGAACTATGGGCATAGCCAGTATTGGACAGGTGCTCCTGCTGATACACACCGGCTCCAGAGGCTTTGGCTACCAGGTTTGCGACGACTATCTACGCGTCATGGAGGGCGCTGTCCGCCGCTATGGCATCAACCTTCCGGACCGCGAATTAGCATGTGCGCCGCTTAATTCTCCGGAAGCAAAAGATTATCTCGCCGCCATGGCTTGCGCCGCTAACTATGCCTGGGCCAACCGTCAGTGCATTGCTCACTGGTCACGAGAGGCCTTCTCCAGAGTATTTGGGCGGACGCCCTACCAACTCGGTATGGCCCAGATTTACGATGTCGCCCATAACATTGCCAAAATCGAGGAGCACATCGTCGAGGGCAAACCGATGACTGTCTGTGTCCATCGTAAGGGCGCCACCAGGGCTTTCCCCGCCGGGCACAAGGATATCCCGAAGAAGTACACATCTATCGGTCAGCCGGTGCTTATCCCGGGCGACATGGGACGGCGCTCATACGTGGCAGTCGGCACCGACCGGGCACTTCAGGAAACCTTCGGCTCCACCTGTCACGGAGCAGGAAGGGTCCAGAGCCGTGGTGCAGCCATGCGTAGTCTCAAAGGTATTAACATCGCCCAGGAACTCGCCTCTCGCGGCATTATCGTCAAAGCCGCCAGCCCGCATTCATTAGCAGAGGAAGCCTCGGAGGCCTACAAAGACGTCAGCAAGGTTGTCGAAATAACCCATAGGGCTGGAATCTCACGCAAGGTACTCATGGCAGAGCCGTTGGGAGTAGTAAAAGGATGAAACATAACCGCAAGACACCGGATTTCGTAATCCGACTACCGCCGCCAAGTTCCAGGGGACGAATCTCGGTCGAGGAAGCTATCTCCCGCCGCAAATCAGTGCGGCGGTATGAAGAGTCAGCACTGACCCTGGAACAATTGTCACAGATCCTCTGGTCAGCTCAGGGTATCACCCACGGAAAATTCCGCGCTGTACCAAGTGCTGGCGCCACTTATCCTCTTGAAATCATGGTGGTAGCCGGCCAACAGACTGTGGTTGGCCTTAATGCCGGTATCTATCACTACGACCCCAACAGTCATTCGCTAACCATGGAGAAAGCCAGCGATATCAGACAGCACCTATCCGGAGCCGCACTTGGCCAGCAATGCGTAGCCAACGCACCGGCTGTGCTGGTCGCCTGTGCTATTTTCTCACGGACCGCCTTCCGCTACGGCACACGTGCCCAGCGTTACGTTAACATTGAGGTGGGACATATCGGCCAGGACGTCCATTTACAGGCGATTACCCTGGGTCTTGGCGCAGTAATGGTTGGCGCTTTCGATGACGAAACGGTGAGAGAACTACTCGGACTGGATGAGACAGTAAGACCGCTCTATATCATGCCGGTCGGGAGACCGGCTGGAGAGTAGCCGTGCTACTTACCACTGTGCCTGATTAACCAGTACTCAAGGCTGTCGGCCAACGCCAACCAGCTGGCCTCGATAATATTGCTCGACCCGCCAACAGTGCGCCAGGTATTCTCACCATCGGTTGACTCGATCAGCACCCGAACCTGCGAAGCGGTGCCGGATGCCTCTTCAAGAATACGCACCTTGTAGTCGACCAACTTGATGGCCGCCACGCTTGGATAAAACTGGATCAGCGCTTTGCGCATTGCCGCATCGAGAGCATTGACCGGACCGTTGCCTTCGGCCGCAGTATGGATTACCTTCTTACCCACCCGCACCTTAACTGTCGCCTCGGCTAGTGTCTCCTCGTGGGTGTTTGAAGTCGGCATACGGCGATGCCTTTCCACTACCACCATAAAATCCACCAGCTCAAACGGCGGGTTGTAGCCAGTCTGCGCGCGCCGTAGGAGAAGTTCAAACGAAGCATCAGCATCTTCATACTGAAAGCCACGGCTCTCCATGAGTTTAACCTGGTCGAGCACCCGCCGCGTTTCTTCACCCTTCGGCAGCAGGTTAATACCCAACTCCTTCGCCTTATAGAGGATGTTGCCCTTACCAGAAAGCTCAGAAACAACAACGCGGTGGACGTTGCCTACCAGCAACGGATCAACATGATGATAACTGGCACTGCACTTCATTAGACCAGAGACATGAAGTCCACCTTTATGCACAAAGGCACTATCACCGACATAGGGAAGATGCCGGTCAAGTATCATGTTAGCTACACCGGCCACAAAATGGGCAGTCTCCGCCAGCCTGGACAGATTCGCATCGGATATGCAGTTGATGCCCGTCTTGAGTTTAAGATCCGGGATGATGGAGCATAGATTAGCATTGCCGCACCTCTCTCCATAGCCATTAATAGTACCCTGAACCTGACTGGCGCCAGCTTCAACCGCCGCTAGAGAATTGGCTACGGCAAGATCTGCATCATTGTGAGCATGAATACCAATTGGAACACGTGAAACACGGCATGCAGCGCAAACTGCCCCGGCGATCTGAGATGGCAGGCTTCCCCCATTAGTATCACACAAGACCAGGTACTCGGCGCCGGCATCAGCCGCTACCTTAAGTGTCCTCAACGAGTAGTCCGGATCGATCTTATAACCGTCGAAAAAGTGTTCGGCGTCAAAGAATACCCTGAGGCCTTTACCCGCCAGATAGGCAACTGACTCGTGTATCATCTTCAAGTTGGTCTCAAGGCCGACCCCAAGAACATCGGTGACCTGCAGCCGGGAGCTCTTACCCACGATGGTGGCCACTTTTGCCCCGGAGTCCACAAGGGCCTTCAAATTCGGGTCATCCTTCGCCTTGCTGTCGTAGCGCTTGGTACTGCCAAAGGCGGCAAGCTCCGCCTGTCTAAACCTGACACCGCGCGCCCGTGTAAAGAATTCGCTGTCCTTCGGATTGGAACCAGGCCACCCACCCTCAATAAAGTGAATACCAAGCTCGTCCAACTTGCGGGCAATCTTCAGCTTGTCCTCAACTGAGAACGAGATGCCCTCACGCTGAGCACCGTCACGCAAGGTAGTATCGTATAATTGTACTGACCTCATCAAAGTACCTTTGAACTATTTCTTTTCAAGCAGCTTTCTGGCTATCAGGTCGCCCATCTGGCTGGTTCCGACCTTAATCTTGCCCGCCTCCATAATATCGTAAGTGCGGTAACCATCCTCAAACACTTTAAGGATTGCCGACTCAACCGCGTCAGCTTCAGCACTTAACCCCAACGAGTACCTGAGCATCATTGCCGCGCTCAGTATCGTGGCAACGGGATTGGCCAAATTCTGACCAGCGCGTCTCGGCGCACTTCCATGAATTGGCTCATAAAGGCCAAAAGCACGCCCACCCTCCTTGGGGATGCCTGCCAGGCTAGCCGAAGGCAGCATGCCCATCGAACCGGCCAGCATCGAAGCCTCGTCGGTAATAATATCACCAAAAGTGTTTTCGGTGACGATGACATCAAAGTCCGCGGGCCGTTGGATGAGCCTCATCGAACAGGAATCAACCAGGACGTGCTCAAGCTGGACGTCCGGATAATCAACACCCACCTCCATAGCAATCTGACGCCACAGACGTGAGGTCTCAAGTACATTTGCCTTATCAACTGAAGCCAGCTTTTTCCGGCGCGCCCGTGCCAGTTCAAAACCCACCTTCACAATCCGTTTGATCTCTTTTTCCGAATATTTCATGGTGTCGACAGCATGACGGCCGCTCTCGCTCATCCACTGCCGCTTAGGCTTGCCGAAATACAGACCGCCAGTGAGCTCCCGCACTACCATCAGGTCAACGCCACGCACAACCTCAGGTTTCAATGGTACGGCATCCACCAGCATTGAATACAGCTTTACCGGTCGCAAATTGGCAAATGTCTTTAACCCTTTTCTCAACCCTAGCAAACCGTCCTCCGGACGCACCTTTGCTTTCGGGTCTTCCCATTTGGGTCCACCAACCGCGCCATGGAGCACAGCGTCAGCAGCCTTACACATAGCCAGACAGTCATCTGTCAAGGCCACACCATGTCTATCAATAGCCGCACCACCAATCAAACCGTACTGATACTTAAAACTGTGTCCATACCTGTTACCCGTAGCGTTCAAAACTTTGACGGACTCGGCAACGACCTCAGGGCCAACCCCATCACCAGGCAAGACTGCCAGTTCAAACTTCATTTCGCTTTCTCCAGTCTGCGCTTAGTGTATTCTACTAGACCGCCTGCTGAAATTATGTCAAGAAGAAACGGTGGGTATGGAGCGGCGCGATACGTCTTACCACTCGTGAGATTCTTGATTTCACCCGTCTCTAATACAACCTCCAACACATCCCCGTTCTTTGTACCGTGCACCGCTTCAGGTGACTCCAGCAATGGCAAGCCGATGTTGATACCATTACGGAAAAAGATGCGTGCGTAACTTTCGGCAATAATGCACGAGATACCCGATGCCTTAATTGCCAGCGGCGCATGCTCCCGGGAAGAACCACACCCGAAGTTGGCGGCTGCTACCATGATGTCGCCTTGCTTCACCCGTTTGACAAAGCCGGCGTCGATATCCTCCATACAGTGACGGGCCAGATCCGCGCCCTCACTCAAACTAAGGTGGCGCGCCGGAATAATGACATCGGTATTAATGTGAGCCCCATACTTGTGAACGGCTCCTCTCAGCTTCATCTGGCTATCTCCAGTGGGCTGGTAATTCGGCCAACCACCGCAGTAGCCGCCGCCACTGCCGGTCCGGCCAGGAACACCTCCGATTTGGTGCTCCCCATGCGGCCGACAAAGTTGCGGTTTGTCGTTGAACAGCACCGCTCACCAGCGGCAAGAATCCCCATGTGTCCGCCAAGACACGGGCCACAGGTTGGTGTACTCACTGCCACGCCGGCCTGAACGAAGATTCCCAGCAGGCCCTCCCTCATTGCCTGCATGTATACCTGCTGAGAACCGGGAATCACGATACAGCGCACTCTTGGATTCACCTGCCTGCCCTTTAATAGCTTGGCCGCTACCCTCAGGTCGTCAAGCCTCCCATTAGTACAGCTCCCTATCACCACCTGGTCGACCTCGACATTCTTCACCTGACTGACCGGCCGTACATTTGACGGCAGATGCGGCAGGGCCACCTGCGGCTCCAGCTTCGAAATGTCCCATTCAAATGTCCGCGCGTATGTCGCGTTCTTGTCACTTTTATAAATCCTGTACGATCGTTTCGCCCGTGGTTTGACGTACTCTATCGTCCTGGCATCTACGGCGAAGAGACCGGCCTTGCCCCCGGCTTCAATAGCCATGTTAGCCATGGTAAAGCGGCCATCCATTCCGAGCAAATCAACCGCTTCACCAGCAAATTCCATGGACGAATAGTGTGCACCCTCAACGCCAATCTGGCCAATGGTGAATAGTATTAGATCCTTACCGCCAACCCATTTCTTAAGCTTGCCACGATAGACAAACTTAACAGCTGGAGGCACCTTCATCCAGATTTCCCCGGTAGCCATTGCCATGGCGATATCAGTCGAGCCCATACCTGTGGCAAAAGCCCCGACCGCTCCATAGGTACATGTATGCGAATCTGCACCCACGATAACCTCACCGGGCAACACCATCCCATTCTCCGGCAAAAGAACGTGTTCAATCCCCATCCTGCCCACTTCGAAGTAAAGAATTCCATGCTTCCGCGCGAACTCCCGCATTAGCTTGGCCTGCTCTGCCGCAAGAATATCCTTGTTTGGGCAGAAGTGGTCCGGCACCATCACCACGCGGGAAGGGTCGAAGACCTTATTTACTCCCAGCTTCCCGAACTCCTGTATCGCCAGCGGCGCCGTAATATCATTGGCAAGCACCATGTCAACCCGAACATCAATGAACTCACCCGCAGAGACCTTCGTCTTACCGCTGTGTGCCGCCAATATCTTCTCACCTAGATTCAAGAACCGTCTCCATGCAATTTTGAATTAAGTTCAAAACCGGTGCGGTATGTAAAGAGCGCCAAATATAATCAGCGCTCCGGCCAGGGCCAACACGTACAACCCAGCCCCCGCCGCCAACCCCACCGCTGCTACTGCCCATACCGTCGCCGCCGTCGTTAACCCAACGACGATATTCTGACGGCTCAGAAAAAGAATAGTGCCAGCGCCGATGAAACCTATACCGGTCACCACCTGTGCCGCAATTCGCGCCGGATCTGAATCTTTCCCGAAACCGTAAATCGAGACTAGGCAGAAAAGGCAGGCACCAACACAAACTATAGTGTGAGTGCGCAAACCAGCCGGCTTATTCTCCCGTTCCCGTTGGAATCCCACCAATGCACCGAGACCCGCAGCCAGTACCAACCTCAAGACCGATTCTAAGATCACGCTCACTTCTTACCCCTCACGGGCTTACGTACGAATTTTCCCCCTAATCCCGCCGATCCTCCCACCCGCTTCTCAGCCGCCAGCAAGCGATTGAGCGCGTTCATGTAAGCCTTGGCACTAGCCACAATAATGTCTGTGGCGGCACCGCGGCCAGTATAAGTCACCCCATAGCTCTCAATCCGTATCAACACCTCGCCGATAGCATCAATACCCTCAGTAACGGAATTCACGCTGAACTCGGTCAATTTATTGGGAACCCCGACGATGCGGTTAATGGCTTTGTAGACCGCGTCAACGGGTCCGGTACCCAGCGCGGCGTCAGCCAGCACTTTACCTCCCGGTCCCACAAGCCTCACGGTAGCCGTCGGAATAGAATTACTACCGCAGGAGACACCGACATGGTCCAGATGATAGACCTCGGTGAAAGTACGCCGCTCTTCAGCCACCAGAGATTCAATATCGCGGTCAGTAACTTCCTTCTTTTTATCTGCCAGTTGCTTAAAAGCATCAAAGGCGCGGTCTAACTCAGCTTTTGGCAGTGTATAACCTAATTCCGCCAGCCGCTCACGAAAGGCGTGCCGGCCGCTCAGCTTGCCAAGCACTAGACTGCTAGCCGGAATACCGACTGAACGCGGGTCCATTATCTCGTAGGTAATTGACCTTTTAATAACCCCGTCCTGGTGAATACCCGACTGATGACGGAAGGCGTTGGCGCCAACAATTGCCTTGTTCGGCTGAACAGCAAAACCGGTCAGGTCACTAACCAGACGGCTGGAACGATATATTTCAGTGGTGTTCACACCCGTAGTGAAGTCTAATAGGTCGTTCCGTGTCTTTATCGCCATTACAATTTCTTCCAGTGACGCGTTACCGGCACGCTCGCCAATTCCGTTAACGGTACACTCTACCTGCCGCGCGCCCTGACGGACCGCTTCCAGGCTGTTGGCTACCGCCATACCCAGGTCATTGTGACAATGGACACTGAATACCACCTTATTAGCGTTCGGCACGTTACTAATTATGCTGTGGATTAACTTGCCAAACTCCGTCGGGATGGCATACCCGACCGTATCCGGTATGTTCACCGTAGCAGCCCCGGCGCTAATTGCCGCCTCTACTACTTTATACAGGAATGACGATTCGGCCCTAGTGGCATCCATTGGCGAGAACTCCACGTCATGGCAACAACGTCTTGCGTGGGCGACCGCCGTCCGTGTCATTTCAAGAACTTCCTGACGGCTCCGGCCGAGTTGGTAACTCATGTGTATATCCGAAGATGAAAGGAATACATGAAGGCGCGGATGCTTTGCTTCTTTAATCGCTTCCCAGGCGCGGTCAATCGCTTTGATATTAGCGTGCGTAAGTGCGCAGATAACCGGCCTCCGCACCTCCCTAGCAATAATACGCACAGCTTCGAAATCGCCGGGGGAACTGGCCGGAAAGCCCGCCTCGATGACATCTACACCAAGACGCTCAAGCTGACGTGCAATCTCCAGCTTCTCCTGGATGTTAAGAGTGGCGCCCGCTGCCTGCTCCCCGTCTCTTAACGTAGTGTCAAAGATGATGACTCTTTCCATGCCTTCCTCCCGGTTTCTCAAGCACCCTAGGTCTTCTTCAGCCAGGGCATCATCCCCCTCAGCTCCTTGCCAACTTCCTCAATCTGACTCTGGGACTCATTACGCTTCATGATGTTAAAGCTCGGACGGCCAGCCTGGTTCTCAAGTATCCACTCCCTGGCAAACGAGCCGTTCTGTACCTCCGATAGTATCCGTGACATCTCCGCCTTCACCTCATCATTAATGACCCTGGGGCCGCGGCTGTAGTCGCCATACTCGGCGGTATCGCTGACCACATCCCGCATGTAGCTTATGCCGCCCTGATAGATGAGGTCAATGATCAGTTTGCACTCATGCAAACACTCGAAGTACGCTATTTCCGGTTGATAGCCAGCTTTTACCAGCGTATCAAAACCCGCTTTGATCAAGTGCGAGATGCCGCCGCATAGCACTGCCTGTTCACCAAAGAGGTCAGTCTCTGTCTCCTCAGCAAAAGTCGTCTCGATGACGCCGGCACGTGTCGTACCAATTCCCTTAGCATAAGCCAGCGCAACCGCTTTCGCCTTGCCTGAAGCATCCCGCTCCACAGCCACCAATGCCGGCACCCCAGACCCCTGAGCATAAAGTTCACGAACCATCCGACCTGGTGCCTTGGGGGCGATCATAGTGACATCGACCCCCGGCGGCGGAATAATCTGGCCAAAGTGGATATTAAAGCCGTGAGCGAACATTAACATCTTCCCTTGAGTTAACGACTTTTCAACCGCCTCACGATAGATGATCGGCTGAAGGTTATCAGGGACAAGCATCACGATAATCGATGCCTCTCTTGCAGTGTCAACCGCCGTAGCCACTTTAAATCCGGCGGCCTGAGCATTCTTCCAGCCATCGGTTCCCGGTGCTTCGGCAACTATCACCTGACAGCCGCTGTCCCTCAGGTTCTGCGCATGGGCATGACCCTGACTCCCAAATCCGATGATGCCTATCGTCCTGCCTTTGAGTAAATTCAGGTCTGCATCTTTGTCATAGTAAACTTTAGCCACTTAAACCTCCTCAAAGTATTTCTAATCCGGGTAAATCATACAGCGAATGGGGTCGAATAACTTACTGACAGCAGAAACACAGCCTGCCGCGCTCTGCTCCGGCAGAGTGCTACCAGTTCGCTGGACTCTCCGGCACCGGCGGCTTCCTTGCCTGTCTGACCACCTTCGGCTCTTCTTCCACAACAAGCGGACCGATACCGCCGCGGGTAATTGCTATCCGTCCGGTTCTGGCCATTTCTTTGATACCAAACCCCTGGAAAAGCGCGAGAAGAGACGTAATCTTGTCCTCGTCACCGGTCACTTCCACAATCATTGAATCCGGCGCCACATCAACGATGTTAGCGCGAAAGATATTAACAATATGAATAATCTCGCCGCGTGTTGCAGGAGAGGTCCTGACTTTTATCAAAGCCAACTCGCGCTCAACCTTACTCTCCCCGGTGATGTCAATGATTTTTACTACGTCGATTAGCTTAGCCAGTTGTTTCCTGACCTGTTCAACGTTAGCTGACTCGGCATTGACCACGATTGTCATACGTGAAAGTTCGGGCTGATCGGTCCGCCCGACGGCGATACTCTCAATGTTGAAATCACGTCGTCGAAGTACACTGGAGACGCGGTTTAGCACCCCGGGCCGATCTTCAACCAGTGCCACCAGCGTATGATACAGACCATTCATTTAAAGAATCCTCCTGACGTCCGGCGTTTTACCTGCGGCTGTCGACTGTTTCTGGCCTGGGCATCTCAATACACTCCGCAATTGATGCGCCGGGGGGAACCATTGGAAAGACATTTTCTTCAGGGTCTACCTGGAAATCAATAACAAACGGTCCGTCATGCGCCATAGCCTTTTGTATTGCAGCAGGCACCTGTTTCTTATCGGACACCCTCAGACCGGAGATTCCATAGGCGTCTACCAGCTTGACAAAGTCGGGCCCGTAGAGAGGAGTCGCCACATAGCGCTTGCCATAGAACAACTCCTGCCATTGCCTGACCATACCCAGGAAGCCGTTATTGATGATGGCGACTTTAACGGCTATCTTCTCACAGGCGATGGTAGCAAGTTCTTGAAGCGTCATCTGGAAACCGCCATCACCGGCAATACACCAGACAGTTTCATCAGGACACGCGACTTTTACGCCCATTGAAGCCGGAAGCTCAAACCCCATCGTCCCCAGACCACCCGACGATATCAGGCTGTTTGGCTTAACATAGTAAAAGTGCTGGGCTGACCACATCTGATGCTGGCCAACGCCTGTTACAATCCTAGCTTCGCCATGGGTCGCTTCAAATATCTGCCTGATTACGTACTGCGGCAGAAGCTTGTCTGTCTCACGAATGTCCATCGATGGATGACACCTGCGATATTCGTCCAGATCCCTCAGCCAATCCACGTGGTCAGCCGGCGTTATCTGTTTGTTAAGCGCCTGTAGAACGTTCTTAACATCGCCCACAATTGGGACGTCAACACGCACATTCTTGCCAATCTCAGCCGGGTCAATATCAATGTGAATGATGCTGGCCCGCGGCGCGAACGAACTCACCTTACCGGTTGCCCGGTCGTCAAACCTCATACCAACGGCAACTACTACATCCGCCTGATCAACCGCGGTATTTGCATACGCCATACCGTGCATACCAATCATACCGTAAGAAAGTACGTGCGTCTCCGGGAAGCAACCTATACCTAGAAGGGTAGTCACCAATGGTATTTGGGCTTTCTCCGCTAGTTCTTTAATTTCCTGGTACGCCTCAGAAACAATGACGCCACGTCCGGCTATGACTAATGGCTTCTTGGCCCCGTTAATCAGTTCAGCCGCGCGCCTGATTTGCGTTGGATGGCCGTAAAGCACCGGTTTATAGCTGGGCAGGTTAACCTTATCCGGATGACGAGCCTCGGCACTTTCGGTAAATACATCGCGTGGAATATCAATCAGCACTGGACCCGGCCGACCAGTCTTAGCTATAAGAAACGATTCCTTAACTACCCTCGCAATATCCGCGGCACTCCTAACCGAATAGTTATGTTTTGTAATTGGCAAGGTTATTCCCGTTATGTCAACCTCCTGGAAGGCATCCTTGCCAATGAATGGTTTAGCCACCTGGCCAGTGATGGCAATCACCGGCGAGGAGTCCAGGCATGCGTTGGCAATTCCCGTAACCAGGTTGGTGGCGCCTGGTCCAGAAGTTGCCAGACAGACACCCGGTTTACCAGCAACCCTAGCATACCCATCAGCGGCATGAGCCGCACCTTGCTCATGACGAACCAGAATATGCCGCAATTGCGGGTATTTCGGAAAAGCATCGTAAAGCGGTAAAAGCACACCGCCGGGGAAGCCAAAAATGACCTCCACGCCTTCCTTAATCAAGCTCTCACACAGTATTTCCGCGCCAGTCTTCTTCATGTATTCGACCTTTACTTTGAGAAAATTGCCCCGGTGCTGGCTGAAGTCACCCTCTCCGCATATCTCTTCAGATACCCCGTCTTCACCTTCGGCTCAAATGACGGAACCATCGCTAACCGTTTCTTAATTTCCCGTTCGGTCAATCTTACTTCCAGTCTACGTTCTGATATATTGATATCGACAATGTCACCCTCGCGCAGGGCAGCAATTGGTCCTCCGGCCGCGGCTTCAGGAGAAACATGACCGATAGCCGCGCCTTTACTCGCGCCGGAAAACCGGCCGTCGGTTATCAGAGCGACCGTGCTGTCAAGCCCCATACCACTCAAAAGAGATGTCGGCACCAGCATCTCTCTCATGCCCGGCCCACCTCTTGGGCCTTCATAACGTATGACCACCACGTCTCCAGGCTTGATTTTCCCCTTTGCTATGGCTGATGTGGCCATTTCTTCATCATCGAAAACGCGAGCTGATCCATGATGTTTAAGCATGTTAGGAGCTACCGCGCCAGCCTTAACTACGGCACCATCCGGCGCCAGGTTGCCGAACAAAATAGCGAGACCACCGGTTTTCGAATGCGGTGCCGACTTCGGACGTATCACCTGCCGGTTATATACCTTCGCCTTGTCGATAGTATCCGCCAGGGTGCCAGTGACAGTTCTGACCTTTGTGTCTAAAAGGGGTCGCACTTCAGCCATGATCGCGGGAATGCCGCCAGCCAGGTCGAGATCCTCTATATGATGCTCACCAGCCGGCGCCAGCTTGCTTAGATACGGCGTTCGAGCGCTTATCTTATTTATTTCGGACAGCGGAAATAGAAAGCCAGCTTCGCTTCCGATGGCAATCAAGTGCAGAACCGAGTTGGTACTACCGCCCAGTGCCATATCAACTACGAAAGCATTACGTATCGCCTCAGGGGTTATGATATCTCTCGGGCAGACGTTGTCCTTCAGCAGGTCGAGTATTTTCCTGCCGGCATCGTGTGCCAGTTTCAGGCGCTTTGATGCGGTCGCCGGTACCGTCCCGTTGCCCGGCAACGCCATCCCCAGTGCCTCAGAAAGGCAGTTCATGGTATTAGCCGTAAACATACCAGAGCAACTACCGCAGCCAGGGCAAGCCGCCTCCTCCAACTCAACCAATTGCGCCTCCTTCATCTCACCCTTAGCCACTTTGCCGACGGCTAAAAACACCGAGTTTAGATCAACTACTGAGCCGTCCCTAAGACGTCCAGCCAGCATCGGACCGCCACTGATAAAGATAGCAGGTATGTTCAACCGCACTGCGGCCATCAACATTCCCGGAATAACCTTATCGCAGTTCGGGATAAAGACCAGACCGTCAAAGGCATGCGCTGAAACTACTACCTCGACCGAATCAGCAATAAGCTCACGGCTGGGCAGACTGAATTTCATACCAGCATGCCCCATAGCTATCCCATCACAAACCGCAATAGTATTCACTTCAAAAGGAACACCGCCGGCCGCCCTGACACCTTCCTTCACGGCGTCGGATATCGAGCCCAAGTGGATATGTCCAGGTACGATCTCGCTGAAGCTGTTGATAATACCAATAAACGGCCGCGAGAAGTCTTGTCTGGTACAGCCGAGCGCGTGTAGAAGACTGCGGTGCGATGCCCGCTCAACGCCTTTCTTTATAGCGTCACTCTTCACCGAAACAGCCCTCAAAAAACGTCCCTTAGTTCATAGCTACGCAAAGCCGAACCTCAAATGTAACATAGCACCTATGACCTGTCAAGGAATTTGGCTTCAATCTCCCGTACCTTATCCAAACGTCGAGCATGCCGTCCACCCTCAAAGCCAGTAGTCAGAAAGGTCTTTACTATCTCCATGGCCAGACCTTCTCCAACTATGTCCTGACCGAGGCACAACACGTTAGCATCGTTATGAAGACGGGCGCGCCGGGCGCTAAGCATATCCCCACATAGAGCCGCCCGTACTCCTTTAACCTTATTAGCGGCGATACTCATTCCAACACCGCTGCTACACACCAGCACACCGTAATCAGCCTGAGCAGAAGCCACCGTATGGCCTACCTTGACGGCTATATCCGGATAGTCCACCGATACCGTGTTAAACGACCCGAGATCCTCGAACTCATGCCCCATCTCACCAAGCAGCCTCATCACTGCTTGTTTCAACACCAACCCTCTGTGGTCGCATCCAAGCACTATCCGCATATCCCTTACCTCCAATCTATTTTCACTTAAGAACTGAGTGGACCGCCTCCTCCGATATCGCACCAAGACGCATTATGACCGGCCTGTCACCGGTTGCATCCACCACCGTGGACTCGATGCCTCCGCGGCACGGACCACGATCGATTATTACATCAACCAACCCGGCCAGTTGTCTGATAGCCTCGTCAGCCGTCCTGGCACTCGGCCAGCCACTGAGGTTGGCGCTAGTACCTATTACCGGCACTCCAAGCCCACGCGCCAGAGCTACCGGTACGGAGTGCCGGGGCACCCTTACCGCCACGGTATCTTTATCAGCGCTGACATAACAGGGGAAACCTGGAGCTCGATGCAGTACCAGAGTTAGAGCGCCGGGCCAGAAACGCCTCGCTAACCGCCGCCCGAGAACAGTCATGTCCACCGTCGCTGAGGCCTGCCGGATACCAGAGGCCAGAAGCGGCAGTGCCATACCTGATGGTCGCCCTTTGATTTCGTAAATACGAACCACAGCCTTCTCATTACGCGGGTCAGCACCGAGTCCATACACAGTGTCTGTCGGAAAGACGACGATGCCCCCGCGGCGCAGAATAAAAATGGCCCTGTGCAATTGTCTCTCCATCGTGGGGCAAGTATAACACAGCCCAATCGTGAGGCGCAGCATAGCTCAACATATTGCCTGAGTCATTCGACCGGACTATAATGCGTCACACCAAGCCTAACAATCGATTTCGATTTTGGCTCCACCGGGGCAATAGACTGTCCTGAAATTAGCGAGGCCGAGCAGCCAACTATTCCCGCACCATTAGAGCAGGAGACGCAGAGAAATGACAACCGAGTTCGGCAGATTAAGAACCCAGGGCTTCACCAAACAGCTACCGCGCTCCGAGATGGAGCAGGCTATCGATGGCTTCCTCAAGTCGTGCAACATCTGCGTATTGTGCACCACCAATGGCCAGCGGCCTCGAGCAACCCCGATTGAATATTACGCACGCGGCCTGACCATTTATATCTCTGCCGGCCCAGGCATCAAGCTCGAAAACATCAAAGTCAATCCTGAAGTCAGTATCGGCATCTATAACACGCCTTTCACCGACTGGACCAATTGGGAAGATGTCAAAGGCATACAGATGACTGGCCGTGCCGACTTGATTACCCGGGAAAAGCCGGGGTACCTGGATGCTCTTGATGCCTACGACTGGAAACCTTATTACAAAGCGCTCGGCCGCCCCACCGACAAGGTACCGATGGAGCGAACCATTATCAAAGTCACGCCATCCAGAATTGAATTCCGAGACCTCGGTCTGCTCAACCAGGGTTATGCCGTCAAACAAATCTGGGAAGCCGGAAAATCAGTCTCGAACGGCTGAACCGGCACCTCCCAACTGCCGGTACACCACTTGGCAAAAAACATCCTGCATGATACATTTTAATATGCCTTCACAGGAGTGTTTCCATGACCACCCAGCCTGATAGTCGCCGTATCGCCACCAGTGATGATATAGAAGTCTCGGCATACCTCGAAATAGCCAAAGAACGCCGTGGCGAACAGCCGGTCACTCAGCCAGTCCATCCGCTCGAGAAAGAGACCATCGTCGTTTACAACTTTGGCTCACAGTATGCCATGCTGATTGCTCGGCGCGTCCGGGAGTGTCATGTCTACTGCGAATTACTTCCACCGGAGACGCCCTGGGAACAGGTCATGGCGCTCAAGCCGCGGGGCTTCATTCTTTCCGGCGGCCCGGCCAGTGTCTATGCTGAAGGCGCACCGTTGTCGCCGCTAAAGATCTATGAAAGCGGCCTGCCAATTCTCGGCATTTGCTATGGCAACCAGCTCCTTGCCCAACAACTGGGCGGTCAGGTAGCCCCGGGCGCCAAGCACGAGTACGGTCAAGCCATGCTTCACCTGAGTACCGATTCGCCTCTCTTCGCCGGTCTGCCGCCGCAGATGCTTGTCTGGATGAGCCATGGCGACCATATTACACAAATGCCGCCAGGGTTCCAGGCACTTGGCCGCACCGACAACTCACCAATCGCGGTAATGGGTAAAGACAACCGTATCTTTGGTATCCAGTTCCACCCCGAGGTTGTCCATACTCCCCAAGGCAAGAATATCATTCAGAACTTCCTCTACAAGGTCTGCGACTGTAAAGGCAACTGGACACCGGCCAACTTTGTTCAAGAAAGCATTGCCCGCATCCGCGAGCAGGTCAAGAACGGCAAGGTTATCTGCGCTCTTTCCGGCGGCGTCGATTCATCCGTGGCCGCCACTATCATCCATAAGGCAGTCGGTGACCAGCTCACCTGCATTTTCGTCAACAACGGCCTCCTCCGGCGTGAAGAGCCCGAGCGCGTCCTTAATACCTTCCGCAACAACCTGAAAATGAACATCGTCTATACTGACGCAACCGACCGCTTCCTAAGCCAGCTCAAAGGTATCACCGACCCCGAAGTCAAGCGCCGCCAGGTCGGCAATGAGTTTATCCACGTTTTCGAAGAAGAAGCCCTTAAGCTGGGCAAGGTCGATTTCCTCGCCCAGGGCACTCTTTACCCGGATGTCATCGAAAGCGCCACTACCGAAAGCAAGGCAGCGGCTAAAATCAAGACGCATCATAATGTCGGCGGCCTCCCGGCCCAGATGAAACTTACTCTAATTGAACCTCTACGCTACTTCTTCAAGGATGAGGTGCGCGAAGTCGGAATCGCCCTCGGTCTCCCTGAAGACATGATATGGCGCCAGCCCTTTCCCGGTCCCGGTCTTTCTATCCGCATTATTGGTGAAGTCACCAGGGAGAAGCTGGAAATCCTGCGCGCCGCTGACTGGATTGTCATGAACGAAATTAAAAAGGCCAAACTTTACCGCCAGCTCTGGCAGAGCTTCGCCATATTAACCGATGTTAAAAGCGTGGGGGTCATGGGCGATTTCCGCACCTACGGCTATCTCGTCGGTATCCGCGCTGTCACCAGCGAGGATGCTATGACTGCCGACTGGGCCCATCTACCTTACGACCTCCTCGGCTGTATCTCCAACCGCATCGTCAACGAGGTTCCTGGCGTTAACAGGGTTGTCTACGATATAACCAGCAAGCCGCCTTCCACCATAGAGTGGGAGTAACGGAGTGCTATAGTTGAAAATACTTGTCATCGGTGGCGGTGCCCGCGAGCATGCTCTCGCCTGGAAGATTGCACAGAGTCCCAGGGTTCAGCAGTTATTTATAGCCCCGGGAAATGCCGGCACTGCCCGTCTCGGTACTAACCTGCCTATTAAGGCCAGCGACCTTCAATCGCTAACAACATTCGCCCGTAACAGCAACATTGACCTGACCGTAGTTGGGCCCGAAGCGCCCCTTGCCGCTGGAATCGTCGACCTCTTCACAAGCAAGGGACTAAGCATTTTCGGGCCGAGTAAGGCCGCTGCCCAAATCGAGTCCAGTAAGGTCTTCTCTAAAAATCTGATGCAGAAATACGGCATCCCCTGTGCTGCAGGAGCCATCTTCGACTCGTATGCCGAAGCTTCAAAGCATCTTGAATCCTTGCCCATCCCGGTGGTCATCAAGGCCGACGGTCTGGCCGCCGGAAAAGGTGTGACCGTGGCTCAGACCAGAGACGAGGCGCAAAAGGCACTCTCGGAGGCCATGGTGACCAAGGTCTTTGGCAACGCCGGCAACAGGGTCATTATCGAGGAATGCCTCACCGGTCATGAGGTCAGTCTCCTCGCCTTGAGCGATGGCGATACAGTGCTTCCACTCGTCCCAGCCTGTGACTATAAGCGTGTTTTTGATAACGACCGTGGCCCTAACACCGGCGGCATGGGCAGTTACAGCCCGCCCGGGTTTTTCGGTGACACTGAGGTAAAAGAGGCCACTGAAAAAGTGTTAAAACCAACCGTTAGGGCTATGTCCAGGGAAGCTATGCCCTACAAAGGCGTCCTCTATGCAGGCTTAATGATGACACCGAGAGGCATGAAAGTCCTTGAATTCAACGCTCGCTTCGGCGACCCCGAGACTCAGGCTATCCTGCCGCGGATGAAAAGCGACATCGTTGATGCTATCATGGCCGTAGTTGAAGGTAGCCTGAACAGAATAAGCCTAGACTGGTCTCGCGACGCCTGCGTCGGCGTGGTCATGGCCTCTAGCGGCTATCCCGGAAGCTACAAGACCGGACTGCCTATCACCGGCCTAGACAAAGTGGACAAGGAGATAGCAGTCTTCCATGCCGGGACAAAGCTTGGAGATACGTCTGACAGAGCGCTCACCGACGGCGGCCGCGTCTTGACTGTTACTGCTGTTGGCCACAATATATCTCAAGCCAGAGAGAAGGTATATTCGAACATCGTACGTATTCAATTTGAAGGCTGTCACTACCGCAGAGACATCGCCTTGAGGGAGGTAAAATAGATGCCGTTAGTTGGCGTGGTCATGGGAAGCAAGGCTGACGAACCCTTCATGCAACCAGCGCTAAAAATGCTGGAGCAGTTAGGCATCGAGTACGAAGTCGCTATTATGTCAGCGCACCGCACCCCGGGCAAAGTAAAAGAGTACGCCTCTGGCGCCCGCCGAAAAGGCATCGAGGTCATCATTGCTGGCGCCGGCGGCGCGGCACATCTCCCCGGCGTTGTCGCCAGTTGGACCGATTTGCCAGTCATCGGTGTCCCCCTTGCTACCAGCGAACTCAAGGGGGTGGATGCCCTTTATTCCATTGTCCAGATGCCATCGGGCGTCCCGGTGGGGTCGGTGGGCATTGGCAATGCCAAGAACGCCGCCCTGCTCGCCGCCCGAATACTATCTATCAAGTACGCATCCGTGGCCGAAGCTTACGAAAAATACCGGAAGGAACTGGAGGCTAGTTAAATTGATCGAACGCTACAGCCGGCCGGCTATGAAGAGTGTCTGGTCGGAAGACAACAAATTCCAGCTATGGCTCCGTATCGAACTCGCTGTCTGCGAGGCCTGGACCGAGCTCGGCGTCATACCGAAGGCCGATATGATAAAGCTCAGAAAGGCAAGGTTTTTACCAGAACTTTATGCTGAATACTTCAAAATCACGCACCACGATGTCACCGCTTTCCTCCGCTCGGTGGGCAAGAGTCTTGGTGAAGAATCAAGATGGATTCACCACGGGCTGACCTCTTCCGATATTATGGACACTGCCACCAGCCTCCAGATGAAAGAAGCTGCAACCTTTCTGGCTGAGGATATTGAAGGGCTGCTGGCGGCTCTCAAAGAGAAAGCCGTCCAGCACAAGAAGACCATCATGATGGGCCGTACCCACGGCGTCCATGCCGAGCCTATCACCTTTGGCCTCAAGCTGGCCATCTGGGTCGAAGAAATGAAGCGTAACGCGGCGCGCTTGACCGAAGCAACGAAATTCATCAATGTCGGCAAAATGTCAGGCGCTGTCGGTACCTATGCCACCGTACCGCCTGAAATCGAGCAGAAAGCCTGTGCCCGCCTTGGTCTTACGCCAGCGCCTGTCTCAAACCAAGTCATACAGCGCGACCGGCACGCTCAGTTCGTTACTACTCTTGCCATAATCGGCGCTTCTCTGGAAAAATTCGCTACCGAGGTCCGCGCCCTCCAGAAGACCGAGGTGCTCGAGGCCGAAGAACCTTTCGAGGCCGGCCAAACAGGTTCTTCCGCCATGCCTCATAAACGCAACCCTGAGTTATGCGAGCGGGTCTGCGGTCTGGCCCGCCTCCTGCGCGGCTACGCGGTGACTTCCATGGAGAACGTAGCTTTGTGGCATGAGCGTGATATCAGTCATTCTTCTACCGAGCGGGTCATTTTGCCTGATGCCTGTCTCGTCCTTGACTATGCTCTCTCCATCTTCACAGGCATCATCAAGGGCCTTAATGTCTATCCTGAGAACATGCGCCGCAACCTCGAAATCACCCAGGGCCTGGTCTTTTCGCAGAGGGTACTCCTGACGCTGATTGAAAAAGGCGTAAAACGGGAGCGTGCCTATGAACTTGTCCAGCGCAATGCCATGAAGGCATGGAAGGAGCAGGTGTCATTCCTCGGTCTCCTCAAAGCTGACCGCGATGTTGCCGCTTCCATCAAGCCGAAGGAGCTTGACACCCTTTTCAATTATAATTTCTATCTCAAGCACGTCGATGAGGTCTTCGCCCGACTTGGCCTCAACGAAAAAAGTAAGAAATGAGTGTTATCACTGAAACGAAGCTAAATCTGCCCTTGTTCGGCCGAGGCAAGGTGCGTGATACCTATGACCTTGGCGATAGACTGCTGATAGTCGCTACCGACCGGATCTCAGCCTTCGATTTTGTCTTGCCCAACGGCATCCCCGATAAAGGCGCTGTCCTTAACCAGCTTTCCGCCTTCTGGTTCGAAAAGACGGCCCACATCATACCCAACCATGTGGTAAAAGTTGTCACCAGTCCTTCGATGCTGGCAGAATTGGCTTCTTACGGAGCACCCTACCCCGATTACGTAACCGGACGCGCCATGGTGGTCAAAAAAGCGGAGCGTATTCCCGTTGAATGCGTCGTCCGCGGTTATATTTCCGGCTCGGCCTGGGTCGAGTACCAATCAAAGGGAACCGTGACAGACACACCCCTACCTCCAGGTCTCAAAGAGAGCCAGCTGTTAGCCCAGCCCCTGTTCACACCAACCACTAAGGCTGAAGCTGGCCACGATGAGCCACTGACGCCGGAGCATATGGAGAGTCTGGTCGGCAAGAGGCTTGCCACTGACCTTAAAAAGGCAACTATCTCCGTCTACGAATTCGCCCGCGATTATGCCAGACAGCGCGGCATTATCATCGCCGATACTAAGTTCGAATTTGGCATCATAGACGGTAAGCTGAGCCTGATTGACGAACTCCTGACGCCTGATTCCAGCCGCTTCTGGGATGTTGCCCGGTACCAGGTTGGGACATCGCCATCCAGCTTTGATAAACAGCCGGTACGCGATTGGCTAGTCTCTTCCGGCTGGAACAAAGAACCCCCCACCCCCATTCTGCCACCCGACGTGGTCAAGGCCACCACTCAGCGCTACCGCGAGGCCTTCCGTCGACTGACCGGAAAGGAATTGGTGACTTAAATGTTCCTCGCTAAATGCTACATTACCCTCAAGCCCACCGTAAATGACCCGCAGGGCCTTACTATAAAAGGTGCCTTACACAACCTCGGCTTTCAAGATGTGACCAGCGTCCGCGCCGGCAAGTATATCGAGGTGCGCCTTCAGGAGAACGATGAAGCTCGCGCACGTGAGCAGGTGACGGAAATGTGCCGCAAACTGCTGGCCAATACGGTCATTGAAAACTTCCGCTTCGAGTTGGAGCGCGTAGCTGAACAATAGGTCTGGCTACTTGAGCCGCCGCACGCTGGTGAGAACGAACAGCATTACCAGCATCAGGACAAAAATGATACCGCCGCCGATGGCCACAACGGTTGGAACACCAAGCACCTCCGCAAGCGCACCAATCAGCAGAACACCTAAGGGCTGGAGACCGCTAACCGTCAAATAGACACTCATTACCCTACCCCTGACCGCGTCGGTCACATTCATCTGAATGAGGGTGTTGCTCGTTGCCAGATACGAAGCGCCGGAAAGGCCGACCAACACTAATAAAGCCAGCGCCGCACCGAATGACTGCAAGCTGGAGAATATCGCGATTGCCGCCCCGTAGGCTAATCCGGAGAACAGCAATAGCCAACCCTTTTTCTCAAAGTTGCCGAGAGAAGCCACTCCCAACGAACCAATCATAGCACCAACTCCAAGCATCATCACCAGAAAACCGTAGCCCATCGCCTGCACGTTCAGCCGCTCGGCAAAAGCTGGCATAAAACTCTGGAAGGGCATAGCAATAAACAGAAGCACAAATTCCAGAGCTATGATAAGCATTACCGACCGATTTCCCCAGACGTATCTGAACCCTTCGACCATAAACTCCAGGATCGGCCCGCGCCCAATTGCTTTATTCCCCGTCTTCGGCAGGGTCCACAGTACACCGATAGCAACCAGATAACACACGGTCGCCGTATAATACGCCCCGGCTGTCCCAACTGTTCCTATCAGGACCCCCGCCAGAGCCGGCCCAGCAACACGGCTGAGATTAAAGCCGCTGTTATTCAACGCGATGGCATTAAGCGTCAGTTCAGACGGCACCAGTTCCGGAATAATTGCCTGGTTCGCCGCCAAGCTGAAGGCATAACCGAAACCGAGGAGCATACCGGCAGCTACCAAGTGCCAGTACTCGATTAATCCGGTAGCAATCAGAGTAGCTACTGTGCAGGTAATCAGACTTATCCACAGGCGACTCCAGATGAGGACAGTGCGCTTCGGCACACGGTCGGCGGCAACGCCGCCGAATACCGAGAAGAGCACTACCGGCAATGCCCATGCCGCCGCCACCAGCCCCAGCTTAAATGGCGAGTGCGTCAGTTCATAAGCCAGCCAAGCCGCGGCCAGTGATTGCACCTGGACGCCGAAGTAAATGGCCAGCAGTCCCGACCAGAAACTGCGATACCCTTTTACCCTGAGAGCTGAAAACGTCCCAAGATTGCCCATCCAGGCTACGGCAGTAACGGGCTTTGTCAAACATCCTCCTTGTTCATGGCAACACATTATAGTACCACCAATCTATCCTGAGTGAGCGAACCGAACGAGTTAATTTTCTTCTTGACAATAATACCCGCCAACAACTAGTATTGGAGTTGTAAAATCACCTTCTTGGAGGTGTCAAACATAAAGTGAGGACCCAAAATGGAATCTTTGAACTTGGGGGTACCCATCCTCATTCTCGTCGTAATGGGTGTAACCTATATTATTCTTGGCGGTCTTCTAGGGTTCTTCGTACGTCAGATACTCTCCACCAAGACCTTTAAAGCGGCGGAAATTGAAGCAAAAAGACTCTTAGACGAGGCAAATGTAAAATCAAAGCAAGTCCTGGTTGAAGCGAGAGAAGATGGCACAAAGCTAAAGGCTGAAGCCGAGAACGAGCTCAAGGAAAGGCGGGCTGAACTCCAGCGCCAGGAACGACGGCTGGTACAGAAAGAGGAAACGCTCGAGCGCAAACTCGACTCCGCCGAACGCCGCGAACATAACCTGGCCAACAAAGAAAAGGAAGCCGACAATATTAAGGCCCAGCTTGAGGAACTCCGGAATCGCCGTCTTCATGAACTCGAGCAAGTCTCCGGTATGTCCAGCGACGAAGCCCGTCAACTCCTGCTCCAGAATATCGAGGGTGAGATTCGTGATGAGGCCTCACGCCGGGTGCGCGAGTTTGAGGCTAGAGTAAAAGAAGAGTCTGAAACCAAGGCTCGGGACATACTAGCTACTGCCATCCAGCGCTATGCCAGTGATGTCACCACAGAAACCACCGTCTCGGTAGTCTCCCTTCCCAACGATGATATGAAGGGCCGGCTCATCGGCCGCGAAGGCCGCAATATACGTGCCCTCGAGCAGGCTACCGGGGTCGACCTCATCATCGACGATACCCCGGGCACTGTAACCATCTCCAGCTTTGACCCCATCCGCCGGGAGATTGCTCGAGTCGCCCTGAACAAACTTATTCTCGATGGCCGGATCCATCCAGCCAGGGTAGAAGAAGTCGTGGAAAAGGCCCGGAGCGAAGTCGAAGCAACCATCAAAGCCGAAGGCGAGCAAGCTATGTACAAGTCCGGCGTTCAAGGATTGCATCCCGAACTTGTTAAGCTTGTGGGAAGACTCAAATTTCGGACCAGCTATGGACA
Organism: Chloroflexota bacterium; assembly: GCA_040753815.1. Classification (GTDB taxonomy): domain Bacteria; phylum Chloroflexota; class Dehalococcoidia; order GIF9; family JBFMDU01; genus JBFMDU01. The sequence continues at coordinate 340,626 of JBFMDU010000020.1, read as the reverse complement.
GAACATGCTCAACCACAGTCTCGAGGTAGCGGCCCTCTCTGGTATGCTGGCTGCTGAGCTAAACACAAACGTCGCACACGCTAAAAAAGCGGGACTCCTGCACGACATTGGCAAAGGACTCAGTCAGGAAGTTGAAGGACCGCACGCCCTCGTCGGCGCCGAAGTTGTCAAACAGTGGGAAAAATTACCTGAAATTGCCCAGGCGGTAGCGGAGCACCACAATGAAACTCCAACCAGCAGTATCCTTGGTTTCATTGTCGCCACCGCTGATGCAATCAGCGGGTCGAGGCTTGGGGCCAGGCACGAGTCGGTAGAACAATACCTGAAGCGCATTGAAGACCTCGAACAAGTGGCCACCAGCTTCCCTGGCGTCGAGAAGGCCTATGCCATTCAAGCCGGTCGTGAAATAAGAATCATGGTCAAGCCTGATTCTATTGACGACCTGGGCGTGATGAGACTGGCGAGAGACATCGTCAAGAAAATCGAGGAAAACCTGGCATATCCCGGGCAGATAAAAGTTACTGTGGTGCGCGAAACGAGGGCGGTGGACTACGCGAAGTAGTTAGCAAAGGAAAGCCCTCTTGCGAACGCTGGTTATCGGTGATGTTGTCGGCAAGCCTGGCAGAAAAGCCGTTCAGCAGCTTTTACCAGGTTTGCGTACTGATTATTCCATTGACTTCGTCATCTGCAATGGCGAGAATGCCGCCCACGGAGCTGGCATTACTCCTGAGACGGCGCAAGAACTCCTATCCGCCGGTGTCGATGTCATAACCACCGGCAACCATGTCTGGGCACAGAAGGAAATCATCCCCCATCTTAATGGCCCATTACCCATCCTCCGCCCATTGAATTACCCGCCGGGAGCGCCCGGCCGCGGCTTCATCTGCACTGAAAAAGCCATCGTCGTCAACCTGATGGGACGCACCTTTATCGGTAATTACGATTGTCCCTTCCGGGGGGCTGACCAGCTCCTGCCACAGCTTACCGAAAAGCATCTCCCGATTATTGTCGACTTCCACGCTGAAGCTACTTCTGAAAAAATCGCCATGGGACGGTACCTCGATGGACGTGTCAGCGCTGTCTTCGGTACCCACACTCATGTTGCTACCGTTGACCTGACAATCCTTCCTCTGGGAACAGCTTACATGACGGATATCGGCATGGTCGGCCCTCTCGACTCGGTCATCGGTAACGATGTCGAGTCAGTTATCAATGGTTTCCTCACCCGCCTACCTCACCGCATAACTGTGGCCAAAGGCCGAGCTGGTTTCAGCGCCGTATTCGTGGAAATTGACGAAACAACACTGAAATCAACCAGGGTGGAGCGTATCTACCGCGAGGTTGATTAGGACACACATGAGAGTCGACCTCCACACTCACACCACCGCTTCTGACGGCAAGCTTACACCCGAACAACTTATTGCGTCTGCGGCGCGGCTGGGCATTAATGTCCTGGGCATCAGCGACCATGATACTGTTGCTGGCATCCCTGCGGCTCTTGAGACGGCAAAGACTTACCCCACCATTACTGTTGTCCCGGGTGTCGAAATCAACTGTGATGTCACCGATGGTGAACTCCACATCCTTGGCTACTTTATCGACTATCACAGCCCCCAGCTCAATACGGAGCTCGAGCACCTGCGCCATTCCCGCCGTGAACGTGGGGCTAAGATGGTGGCAAAACTGCAGACACTGGGGAAGAACATCAAATGGGAGCGGGTCCAAGAGATTGCCGGTACCGGTTCGGTCGGGCGGCCGCATGTGGCACAGGCACTTCTAGAGGCCGGTCACGTATCATCCTTCAGGGATGCCTTTGACCGCTACATAGGGCGTAACGGTCCCGCTTACGTCGAGCGTGAAAAAATCACTCCCGTCGGCGCTGTGAAGCTTATCCTCGGTGTTGGCGGCCTGCCAGTGCTCGCACACCCTGCCGACGTGCCCAACCTAGACGATTTCATAAAACAGCTCAAGGCTGCCGGGTTGGTAGGGCTCGAAGCCTACTACAATGGCTACAGGCTCGAAGTTATCCACAACCTGGTCGCCATCGCCGCCCAGCATAAGCTGATAGTAACCGGCGGAAGCGATTACCACGGCCTCGGCGGTGAAGCCGGCGGCGAACTTGGCCAACCGGACGTCCCTGAAAAATGCGCCAGGGAACTTTTCGCCCTGGCCGGCAAACATCTTGACTGACTCCTCAATATCACCAGTAACAGTTCAAACCAGACCTTCCTGAGGTATACTACCGGGCACAGGAGGTGCCATATGGACGATCTGAGGACGTTTATCGAGAAGGCCCGTCAACATGATGAAGTACAGGTAGTGGAAGGGGCGCACTGGGACATGGAAATGGGCCAGATTGGCGAAATACAGGAGTCCATACCAACTCGCCCGCTCCTGTTGTTCGACAAGGTTCCCGGATACCCTCCCGGCTTCCGTGTTGCCCTTAACGTCTTCGCCTCACCTTACCGGACTGCCATAGCACTCGGACTACCGCCTGACCTGAGAGGTGTCGAGCTGGTTAAAGCCTTCAAGAATAGGATTGCTGAAGGTATCAAGCGTGTCCCGCCCGTATGGGTTGAGACAGGGCCGGTTAAAGAGAACGTACTAAAAGATAGGGATGTCGACCTGTTAAAATTCCCTGTACCCAAGTGGCATGCTCTCGACGGCGGCCGCTACATAGGCACCGGCGCTGTCTGTATCATGCGCGATCCAGAAGAAGACTGGGTAAATGTCTCAGTATACCGGGTCCAAGCACATAGTAAAGACAATGCCACGATAATGATCATGCCTGGCCACCATGGCCGGGATATCCAGAAGAAGTACTGGTCAAAAGGAAAGCCATGCCCTGCCGCAGTAGCCATCGGCCCTGAGCCAATCGTCTGGGCCGCCGCCGCATGGGAAGGCAAGCAATGGGGCATTTCCGAATACGACATGGCCGGAGGCCTGGCAGGGGAGGCGGTCAAGGTTACGAAGAGTATCTATACTGACCTGCCAGTGCCTGCTTCAGCCGAAATTGTCCTTGATGGCGAGATTTTACCGCCAAGGATTGAGACGGCGAATGAAGGCCCTTTCGGCGAGTGGGCCGGATATTATGCCGGCGGCATCACTCCCATACCAGTGTTCAAGGTAAAGACAGTTATGCACCGGAGCAGTCCAATTATTCAGGGCAACCCACCATCAATTCTTCCGAGTGTCTGGACGCTTGGAAGGCATCTACAGAAGGCGGCATCTCTCTGGGATGAACTGGAACGGCAGGTTGGCAGCATTGCCGGTGTCTGGGTTGTGGAAGAGGCCAGCATCCATGGCATGGTAGTCATCGCTGTGAAGCAAAGCTATAGCGGCCACGCCAAACATGCCGGCCTTATCGCCGCCGGCTCAAGCGCCACGCGTATCGGATGCCGCTATATCATACTGGTTGACGACGACATCGACCCGGCCAACATACCAGACGTACTATGGGCCATCAGCACCCGGACCGACCCCGCTACCTCAATCGACATCGTTAGGGGATGCTACGGTTCAGCGGCCAACCCGGCGGTTCCAATGCACTACAAAGAAATCGGGCAGTTTGAAGAATCCCGAGCAATCATCAATGCCTGCCGCCCCTACCACCTGATTAAGAAGTACCCGTCTTCGATTAAGTCGGATGCGGCAGTCCTCAAAAAAGTGCGTGATAAGTGGGCACACCTGTTCCGCTAAGGCGCACTGCCTAACCTGCTAAAGCGCTGGCTTAAGGACAATTATCTCCACTGACTGAGGCAGGCGATCACGCATCAGCTCGATTTCACTACCTTCCAGCTTCCTCACACCAACCCTGCCCCGAATAAAATCCTCAACTGGGGCTATCGGCATATTGACTTTAGCTGTACGGTAATGCATTGGTAAAATGACCTTCGGCCTTAACTGCTGGCAAAGTGCCCACGCATCCTCCGGCCCAATGGTGTAATTACCGCCAACCGGCACCATGACCACATCAACAGCGCCAACCCCTTCCAATTGTTGCAGTGATAGGCTATGCCCCAGGTCCCCGAAATGAGCAAGCTTGATGCCATCCATAGCAAAACAAAAGACGGTATTGCGTCCCCGCTGACTGCCGAGCATATTGTCATGGAACGTGTCAATGGCCAAGAACTGAATACCACGCACCATCCCTGACCCCCTGACAATCTCGGGCTTCCCACCAATTGCACTCACGTTCCCATGGTCGAAATGACCGTGGCTTACCGTCACAATTTCGGCCGTCTCTCTTATGGGAGCATACCGCAGGTCACCTCCCGGGCTGTAAGGGTCAGTTACAATTCTAAGCCCACTGGATGACGTAATGAGAAAACATGCATGCCCAAGCCACCTAATTCTCATCTTCCCACTCCTTACCCGGTAATCAGAGTACCCGCGTGGCGCTATTCCTCTCGTGCCGTCAAACGTGCCAGGTTTACAAGCGTACGCACACCAACTCCGGTGGCGCCCTTTACCAGATAGCCTCTTTCCTTATCCGTCTGGGCAGTGCCAGCAATATCAATATGAGCCCATGGCGTATTACCGGCAAATTCAGCCAGGAACTTGGCCGCCGTGATAGCTCCGCCCCATCTGCCCCCAGAATTCTTCATATCGGCCACCGTACTTTTTATTTGCTCGGCATAGTCATTAAACATCGGCATCGGCCAGAGACATTCACCTGAAGCTTCACCAGCTTCTCTCACCTTCTTCTGCCATGGCTCATCGTTGCCAAACAGACCACTGCAAAAATCGCCGAGAGCGATATGACAGGCACCAGTTAGCGTGGCCAAATCCACAAGTGTGGACAGCTTCTCTTTCACAGCATAACAAAGGGCATCCGCCAGTATCAAGCGGCCTTCAGCGTCGGTATTGACAACCTCGATCGTTTTGCCGTTCATCGCTTTAACAACATCCCCGGGCCTTTGCGCCCGGCCACCAGGCATATTCTCAGTCGCCGGCACTATCGCAGTTACATTCGCCTTTAACGCCATTTGAGCCAAAACGGCTACGGCATTCATCACTGCAGAACCGCCAGACATGTCACCTTTCATTGATTCCATCCCATCAGACTGTTTCAATGAAATGCCCCCAGAATCAAAGGTGACAGCCTTCCCGAGCCATCCCATTACCTTGGACGAATCCGGAGCACCACGATAACCAAGGACAATGAATTTTGGCGGCTGGCTGCTTCCCTGAGCAACACCGAGCAAAGCTCCCATACCTAGGCTAGACATTTGCTCGCGCTCCAACACCGTGCATTCCAACCTGTGCCCCCGGGCCAATGTCCTGGCGATGTCAGCCATATCTGACGGCGTCATGCGATTGGCTGGTTCGTTAACCATATCCCGGGTACTGTTTACAGCATCGGCCAGCACCCGCCCGAATCGACAACCTCTCTCTATCTCGACAGCCCTGGCTGAATCCGTTTCGGACACCAGCAACTCCTCGATAGCGACGTCATCCGGCTCCTTGGTCAGATACTTATGAAAAGCGTACAGTCCCATAATGAAGCCTTCAGCAAGGGCCTGTCCGGCTGATTCAAAGGAGATACCTTTAACTCCAGTTCCTAGCGCTTCCACGACTGCTTTCCGTGTCTTCACCCGACGGAGGAAGCGCCCCGTCTCGCCGGCAACACGCCTCAGCCTTTCCAGGCTCAACTCCTCCGCTTTACCAAGTCCAACAACTACAACTCTGGACGCAGTCAGCTTCCCTAGGGTATGGAGGACAATACAATCACCCTGCTTACCAGTCGTTTCACCAGCCTTAACCATCCGGGAAATAGCCCCATCCATGGCTTTGTCAACAACCACCGCTACATTACTGAGTCCCCTGTCTCCTTCAAATACCCCGACAACGATAGTGTCAACCGGAGCTTCGAGGAATCCCCCAGTGAATGCTCTAACGTCCAATTCGTTCCTCCACAGATGAGTGATATGCGGTTACTCTATACGACATCATCACTTCAATGAGCCGTATGTCTTTTGCAGCAGCGCCGCGTCGTCCTCAAGGCTCGGACTCTCACAAATTACAAGGCCCTTAACACCGAGCTCCTTAAAGGCCCTCATGAGGTCAACGTAGTTTAAATCGGACTTTGGGTCATCGAGATTTAGATGTCTGATTTCACCTCGCTTACTGTATTCAATACCGGATATGTGAAAATGCATGTTGTCCAGCGTTTTCCTTCCAAGTCCGCGCTCGACCTGTTTCAAGACCGCAACGAACTCTTCGTAAGTATTGAACCTTCCCGTACGGGCGTGCAAGTGAGCAAAGTCGATGCATGGCAAAACACCATCAATTTCAGCGCTAAGTTCAATCAGTTCTTCTACCGTACCGAACTGCGACGGCTTGCCGGTCACCTCAGGCCTCAGGACAACATCATTCCCTTCAGCTTTGAGAGTTGCGGCCAAGTCTGAAAGCTCACGCCTGACCGTTTTGAAGACCTTATCCGGCACGTCGTTTAACATGAAAGCGGCATGGAACACGGCGCTGCGGCCGCCAAACAGCTTCGTCACTCGTGCCGTTTGCAGAATCCGCTGGCGGCTGGCCTCGACCTTCTCCGGCTCTCTGGCATTCAGATTAATGTAATACGGGCCATGAGCGCTAAGCGCAACCCTATGACCTGCCGCTATCATCCCCACCTCCCTGGCATTACCTGGAGCCATTCTGACTCCCTGAACGAACTCCACTTCCATACAACCGAGTCCGAGTTCCGCTACACGGGCTACGCCGGACGTTGTCGTATTCTGCGGCGAACTATTCGGAATACCCCCCGATCCAAAAAGAAGACTACCCATCATAGTTGGCATTATAGCCCTCATAGGACCTGACCGCCAGCCATTTGTAGTTTGTTCAATCAGTGGTTAGAAAAAAAGAAGGGGCCTCGGTGCCCCTTCTTTAGCCATACAATGCTTGACAGTTCAGGATAATGCTGGAGGTGACGCGGGCCTTCTTATCCTGCGCTGCAAGAGCACTAGAGCCACGGTGAGCACTATAAGACTCCCGCCAATAGTTGCGGAGAGAAATGCCCACCAGGGCATAGCGAGGAGGAAGCCGCCAACGACGAGCAATGGCCGGGCCCAGACCGGCAGTTCGCCAACCTTTAGCATGTAGCCTTCAAGCCCTGATGTTAAGGCCCATATCCCAATGAGTACCTGAGGCAACAGCCAGACTAACTGTAGCACATCGGTCCCCCTGAAAAGGAGGGCAGGGCTGTAAACAAAGAAGAACGGCACGAAGATGAGCACTATGCCGAGCCGCATGGCCATGAAGGCCGTCTTCATCGGCGGCGCCCCGGCGAGCGATGCTCCCACAAAGGCCATCATGGCCACCGGCGGCGATATCGCCGAGATAAGGGTGCAGTACACCAGAAATAGGTGGACAGCAATGATGTCAAGCCCGGCGTTGTTAACAACGGCTGGCGCCATAGTTACGCCCAGGAAAATATATGGTATCAAGGCTAGCCCAACCATCCCCATGAGATAACAGGCTATAAATGTTACGATGAGAATGAGAAACGAGTTTGCCTCCCCCAACAACACGATGCGGGATATTAGCGAACCTATAGTACCGGTAGTGTTAAGCCCCAAAATGATGAGACCGACTGGCAGGAGAATAGCGACCATCCAGGCCATCAGTCCGCCTGACTCGCCCATCATGGCCATTGCTCTTTTCCTGGTCATGCGGTGTTCGGCTGCAAAAGCCATAAGCAAGAAACGCCCCGTACTGGCTTTGAAGAATGAGCCGATCCATCCTCTGTCCCGTATCCACCAGAGCAGACCGGCGATAGCGGAGTAGGCTATCAAGATGAAGGCGGTGTAGATTGGTCCTTGAGCTGTCCACCGCTTGGCCACCAGCGCCCATACCAGAAAGCCAAGGGCTACGATGATTATCCATCCCGTGTTAAGGGTGCCTTTGATGTCAGGCAGGTCTTCTCTCTTCATACCAGAGAGCCCGGCTCTGGCCGCGTAGCCGTCAACCTGGACGAGAAGGCCGAAATAATATAGTAGTGCGGGAATGGCGGCAGCGATGACGATGATGGAGTAGTCAACTCCGGTCAGAATGGCCATGACGAAAGCGATGGTGCCCATGACCGGCGGTGTGACCGCTGACCCGGTGGAGGCGCAGGCCTCGATGGCTCCGGCGTAGTGAGGAGGATAGCCCAGTTTTTTCATAGCAGGAATAGTGACGCTGCCGGTGAATACTATGTTAGCCACGCCGCTGCCGCTTAAACTGCCGAAAAGGGCGCTGGCGACGACGGCTACCTTAGCCGGGCCACCGCGGAACCTGCCCATAAGCGCCATGGCAAGGTCGAGGAAGAACTTGCCGGTGCCGCTGGCCGCCATAATGCCGGAGAAAAAGAGATAGCCGATGACAAGGTCACCGTTGACCTGCGCCGGCAAGCCGATGATGCCATTGGTACTGTAGGCAAATTGCCCGATCAGCTTGGGAAAGGTGAGACCAACTCCGTAAAGCGGACCGGGCATAAAGCTTGCCACCAGCGGATAGGAACCGAAAACAAGACAGATTGCGGTAAATACCCAACCGCCCACCCGCCGCCCTGCTTCGATGGACAAGACCAGCATGATTACGCCGAGTACCAGTACCATTGCATCCGGCGGCGTCTGCCAGGCCCCTCGGCCAATTGCGTCGAATTCAAAAAAAAAGTAGAAGGCTATGCCGGTGCCTACCAGACCCAGGATGATGTCATACCAGGGAAGCCGCTTCTTATCTTTCTTCCGCGCGGCGTTGCCGATGAAGATAGGCAGCATGAAGACCACATACAGGAGGTAGTAATATGCGATTGACTCGAGCGCCCACTGGCCGAAAGCGATATTGAAGTTATAGATGATGAAAAGACCGATAGCCGTAATGGTCAGGAATATGAAAACACCCTTCCAGACGGGGGGCAGGTAATTGAAACGGCTAAGACCACCGCCCTCCCCTTCTTTTTTACGCGCAACAGGCGGAGCGGTGCCCGCCGCATTATCCAGAGGTTTCTGTTCTGACATGAAAACTACCTCTCTAATCAGAACCATTACACACATGGCGGTACGGCTGACTACCCGTACCGCCATGTGCTTGCTAAAACAGGGCTGCTAAGACATTACAACCCCGTGAAGACTTTAACAGGAGTAAGTTTGTTGTCTGTCTTATACTTAGCCCAGAAGGCGAGCCAGTCCTTGTTACCGGGGTCAACTTTGATGCCAGCGGCTTCAGCTTTCTTAATGGCATCCTGATAGCCATTTACGTACTTGGTGAGGAAGTCAATGTTAGCTTTCTGGCGGGCGTCATTAGCCGCTGTCCACTTGCCCTTCTCTTTAAGGTATTGGATAGCACCATCGTGGACGGGAACGGGCATGGTCGCCGCCGCCTTCACCATGTTGTCAAGCGTCATGTACTTGCAGTCAGCGTAAGTGTCCTTATATTTGTCGTAGTTGGTATCGAGCCATTTAGCCAGGTTATACACGAGCGCCGTGTCGGTCTGCTCCCGGGTGATGATTTCACCCAGACTGCCAGTGCTCGGGATACCCTTCCAGGCCGCTGGCTGGTCACCCACGATGGGCATGAAGCCGGCTACCGGCCAAACACTCAAGAAACGCTTGGCGCCCTCGGGGTCCTTGGCCGGGTCGATTGGTATGACAGTGCAGTCATCGGCATATGGCAGGACGGTAGCCGAGGCGGTACCGACAACGAAGGCAATGTCCGCCTTGCCATCCTTCACTAACTGAAGACTGCCGGCGTAGTTGGAGGCACTAACGAATACAGCATCTTTGGGATCGACATTAGCCCAGGCTAATATCGCTGGTAATTGCGTGGTAGGCAAAGCACCACTTCCGGCAAAATTAGCTATTTTTACACCTGGCTTGATGTCGGCAATCGTCTTGATGGCGGAATCTTTACGGACCATATAAGCGGAGTTGCTGACATTATAGGGCCAGATCATACGGACCTGCCAAGGGCCACCGGTTTTAGTAGCCTGAGTTGTACTGGCTTCGATGAAACCAGAGTAATCCGATGGCGCCGCGGCAGTCATAAGACCCTCGCCATCCTTAACTGCCTGATAGCGAAGTGACGAGGTGCCTTGAGGTACGACGCTTACGGTAATACCCAGTTCCTTCTGCATGATGGCGGTGAAGGCAATCCACTGGGCGGTGGAGGTTGAAGCTATCACCGTGATATTTTTAGGCCAGGTAAAAGGAGTAGGCGTGGGAGTAGGAGATGGTTTAGGAGCAGGAGCAGGAGTAGGTGTAGCTGTAGGGGTGGGCTTAGGAGTAGGCGTTGGTGCTGGTGCTGGTGCTGGACAGCCAGCCAGCACTATTACCGCCACAAGCATGACTGCGATTCCTGCAATCGCCAACTTAAAAGTACCTTTCATAATACTCTCCTTTCGAATTTATTCCACTGGGTTACACTGGGGGCACTATTGTAGCTAGAGATTAAGGTTTAAGTGTAATATAACTCCTCGGGTCAGACCGCATTCGTGGTCGGAGATCGACCTTTACATTTCCACCAACCACCTGTCATTGAGCAAGTCTTAGAATGACGCAATCCTCCCAACATCAAAATAAATTCTGTAAAACAAACGCTTGGTGAAGTCAGGAATGTAAACATAGTACATAATGACAAGTAAATCGTCAATACCCCCTGACCTGAGTTGGTATACCGCTTGACAACCCGCTTCGCTGGTGTTAATATCACATTCGATTATCGAATTCGATTTGCTCACGCTAAATACCCTGGTGCGAGCGGTCTAACTGCTTTACCAAGCTAGAACGGAGCGAGTCTCATACATGGCTGATTACGATGTTGTTATGATTGGTGCCGGCAATAACGGCCTTATGGTGGCCGCTTACCTGGCGAAGGCCGGCCTGAACATCTGCGTCCTTGAAGCACGGGACTTCCTCGGCGGTGGCGTCGTCACCCAGGAGGTAACTGCACCCGGTTTCAAACACGATGTTGGTGCTACTGCCGCCGGCTGGCTCGATATGAACCCTATCATCCGAAACGATGAGCTCGGTATGGTCAAACGCTCCGGTATCAAGTTCCTGCCGCCGCCGGACATTCAGGAAGCCCAGATATACCCTGACGATAAAGCCATCATTTTCTACCGTGATATCGATAAGACCTGCGCTTCGATTGAAAAGATTTCACCAAAGGACGCCGATGCCTTCCGCCGTCTGTATAATATGGCTGCGCCCCTGCTGGAGCCTGTCCTGCGCGGCTCCAATATGCCGCCGCCGCCTTTCGGCAACTACCTTACCATGATGAGCGGCAGTGCCACCGGTCTGGAACTCATGCGCACCACCCTGATGAACGGTGTCGACTTTGTATCCGAATGGTTCACCAACGATTATGTCAAGATTGCACTAACCCGCTGGTCCGCCACCACCCGGATTAGCCCGTATGAGAGCGGCACCGCCGGTACCGTACTCTTTATGGTGCCTTTCACCATGAAGTATGGTATGAAACCTGTTGAAGGTGGTGCCGGTAAGTTCACCGAAGCCCTAGCTGACGCCATTAAAGCCTTCGGTGGTAATATCCGTACCAATGCGCCGGTCAAACAGATTATTGTCGAGAATAACCAGGCCAGGGGCGTTGTCCTTGATAATGGTGAAAAGATTAATGCTAAAAAATGCGTCATCGCCGGCATCAACGTTAAGACGCTCTTCCCTAACATGGTCCCGGGCGCTCAGTTGCCTGCCGGCTTCGTTCAATGGGTCCAGCGCCTTAAACCACAGCGTGTTCAGTACTACACTATACACATGGCTTTGAACCAGGCCCCGGTCTATAAGGTGGGCGGCGATGTCAACCGCGGCTATCAAGTGCACATTGCTTCCACAACCAACTATGAGGACTACCTTGACGGCCTGACCAGTATGCACCGCGGTAATCCGCGTACTGGCTCGCCCGGCATATTATGCTCTACCCTGTTTGACCCCACCCGCGCTCCTGCCGGTAAGCATACCCTCTGGGTCAACAACCAGGAGCCTTTCTACCTGAAAGGCGGCCCCCAGCGCTGGGATGAAATCAAAGACCAGGTTACCGAGGGTATAATTAAGACCGTCCGCGAACGGACCACCAACATGGGAGCGGAGAATATCATCGCCCAGAAGACATACACGCCGCTTGACTTCGCCCGCTGGAATCCCGCCTGGATCGAGGGCGACCCGTCCCACATCGGCGGCTACCTGCACCAGTATATGTCCAACCGGCCCATGCCCGGCTGGGGCGGTTACAAAATGCCCATCGAACGGCTCTACATGTGCGGGCCGTCAACACACCCTGGAACCGGACTTAATGCCGGCGCTCGCGCCCCGGCCAACATCATTCTGAAGGACCTTGGTATCGCATTTGATAAGGTGATATAAACGACTATCCCTCTTTGAAAAGTAAGGGGGAGGGGGGATCAAGATGAAACTCTTCGATAAATATGGCACTACCATGGTGGAAGTCTACGGTATCGAGCGTCGTAAGGAAGACCTCGTCATGCAGACCAATCTGATGGAGACCATGCCGGCCGACGTTTACCTGAAACCGGCTGAGGCCTGGGGCATGGTCGGGATGATATTCAAATGGCAGGTCCTCTCTTACCTCCCCGCTTTTATTTTCAAGGCCTGGAAAAACCGCCAAAAAGCCAGTAAGCCGTCGACACCAGGTGAAGGTCTAGGAATCTAGTCGTCAAAACAAGAAACAAGGAGTAAGTCATGGCCGAGTATGACGTAGTAGTAGTTGGCGCCGGCAACAATGGCCTCATCGTAGCCGCCTATCTGGCCAAAGCAGGGCTCAAGACCTGTGTCCTCGAGGCGCGCGATTTCATTGGCGGCGGTGTCGTCACCCATGAAGCTACCCTCCCTGGATTCAAGCATGATCTTGGAGCCACGGTGGCGATGTGGATTGACCTGAACCCGATTATCCAGAACGACGAACTCGGCCTGGTTAAAAACTACGGGCTTAAGTTTCTCCCCCCGCCTGAAGTGCAGGAGGTTATTCTTTTCCCCGATGACCGCTCCATTATTATCTACCACGACCTGGACAAGACCTGTGCCTCAATCGCCAAAATCAACCAGAAAGATGCCGACGCCTTCAAGCGTTTCGTAGAGTGGGCCACTCCTCTCTTCAAACCGGTACTGCGCGGCTCCAATATGCCGCCTCCTCCATTCGGCAATTTTCTGACAATGCTTACCGGCTCGGTCAAAGGGCTGGACTTGATGCGGACAACGCTTTTGAACGCAGTGGACCTGTGCAACGAGTGGTTTACCAGCGATGAAATGAAGATTGCCATGACCCGTTGGGCCGCCCAGGCGCGCATCAGCCCTTACGAGAGCGGTACTGCTGAGGGCATTATGTTCATGGCCCCGTTCGCTACTATGTATGGCGCTAAACCGATTGAGGGAGGTGCTGGCCGCTTCACTGAATGTCTCGGTAAAGCTATTCAGGGGTTTGGTGGCACCGTCAGGACAAATGCCACGGTTCAAAAGGTCATGATAAAAGACGGTAAAACCGAGGGTGTTGTACTGGAGAGCGGCGAACAGGTGAAAGCTAAGAAGGCTGTAGTTCTCGGTCTGAATATCAAACAGATATTCCCGAAGATGGTTGAGGGCGCTCAACTGCCGCCCAACTTCATCCCTCAGGTGCAGAGACTTCGCGCCCAACGAACTCAGTATCTTACCTGGCATCTCGCCGTCAACCAGGCCCCAAAGTACAAAGCTGACGGTGATGTTGACCGTGGGTTTCAGGTACAGCCGTTTCCTACGACAAACTACGAAGAATATCTCGACGGCCTGATCAAAATGTATCGCGGTATTCCTAAAATGGATTCACCGGGCATTCTCTGCACAACACTCTTCGACCCCACCCGCGCCCCGGCAGGCAAGCATACCCTGTGGGTAATGCATCAGGAACCCTTCTATCTGAAGGAAGGCCCCACCCACTGGGATAACATTAAGAAACAGGTCCGGGACGGTATTCTCGCCACTATTCAGAAACACGTAACCAACATGGATGAGTCAAATATTCTCGGTGAGACCATGCTCACTCCGCTTGATTATGCCCGGTGGAACCCCGCCTGGATTGAGGGCGATCCCAGCCACATTGGTGGTTACCTGACCCAGTACATGTCGAACCGGCCGCTTCCCGGCTGGAGCGGCTATAAGATGCCGGTCGAGCGGCTCTATCTCTGCGGCCCAAGTACTCATCCCGGCACTGGCATCAACGCTGGCGCTCGTGCCCCGGCCAATGTTATTATGAAAGACTTGGGTATCGAGTTCGACAAGGTGATTTAGGGTTTACTTTGCGGCTCCACCCGTCAAGACCTTCCCGGTTCTGGTGACAGAGAGGGACTAACCCCTCTTAGAAAACTCCCTCCCCGTTATAAAAAGGGTGAGGGTGGGTGAAAGGAGGCATACCATGCCCTTCGGTGAAAAGGCTAAAGCCGGTTATCCCATCGTCCCACTGCGTAGTGAAAAAATCAATGTCGTTATCCTCCAATCCCACATCCGCCACGTCGATGTCAACAATCCCCAGAAAACTATCAAAGAAAACCTGGACCACATGATGTGGATGATCGACCGGGCGCGAGGTCAGAAGGACCTGGTGGTCTTCCACGAGTTCCCCATCAACGGTTTGACCGGAGCAATGACTCGTCCGGAACAGTTAAAGACTGCCATTGATATCCCCGGGCCAGAAACCGAAATACTCGGCAAGAAAGCCAAGCAGTACAACTGCTACATCCAGTTCGGATGCTACGGCAAACTACCCGACTGGCCAGATCACTTTTTCAATATGGGTGTCATTGTTGGTCCCACTGGTGAGGTTCTCCATAAAAAATGGAAGCTTCGCAACATGGCCGGCATGGGCTTCTCCACCACCGTCTTCGACGTCCTCGACGAATACGTGAAACGCTACGGCTGGGATGAGGTCTTCCCAATAGCCCGCACTGACATCGGCAACATCGCCATTATGCCATGCGTTTACGAGCCAGAGATTGCCCGCGTCTTCGCCTGCAAAGGCGCTGAGATACTTATCCGCTATATGACCGCCGGCAACGGCTTCTGGCCTTACCCTGTCTCCTCCCCCAAGGGCGCCGCTATCAACAGCTTCCGTATTGACTTCCAGGCCACTTGCCTGCAGAACCAGATGTGGGGACTTTTCGTCAACAACGCCCTTTCACCCGAAGTCGGCATTGATGATGTCGGCGCCGGCGGCTCCAGCATCTACAATCCGGATGGTCAATGTGTTGTGGAAGCCCTGTCGCCCCATGAGACTGCCGTTTGGGCAACTATCCCGATTGCCCAGTTCCGCGCTGAGCGTGACCTACCCAAATTTCCCAAGGAACTCTTCGCTAATTTCTATGAGACCTATGTCTCCAAATATCCACCCAACTCCTTCCTCAAGACACTCCCGGGGAGTTTCGCCGAGTCTGGAGAGCACTACCGTAAAATTCAGCGCTGGTAGCGTAAAGGTAGAATGGCAGACTACTACAAGGAGGGGGCGCTTAGATAAGCGCCCCCTCCTTGCTTTTTAGTTAATCCGGGGAAGCCAAAGGAAGTTACTTCTTTTTCCGAAAATAGTTCTCAATGGCCTCGATAAGAGCCCGAAATGTGTACTCTTTCTGTACTATATCCAACTTAAGGCCAGAAGCCTGTGCTGTGTCAAGAATCAATTTCCCCATGTAGGCCATGGCAACGCGGTCAAGTACGGCACGGTCCGGACCAAGAAACGCTAGCAAACTATAAATTTCAGACGAACTGGTCACTACAGCAACGTCAATCGCCCCCGAAATTAAGAGCTCCTTCTCAACCTCGGCATTTTCCGCCAAACCTACGGTCTTATAAGCAGGTACTCGGTGCGGATTCAGTCCGATTGCAGCCAATTCTTGTACAAAGCTGGGGATTATGGGTGGTTCAGGCACTCCAACCACTTCGGGTACAGGAACTAACACTCTTCCCGTACGTATACCGCGCCGTCTGAATTCAGCCACCATGCCAATGGTACTGCTCTCAGATGGCGCCAAATCTACTCTAAAGCCACGTGCTTCCAAAAGTCGTGCGTCCCATTTGAAAGCTGCCAGCTTGGTGTTACGGAATTTGTCGGCCGCCATACCGACCACAGTAAATCGTTCAACAAAGGCTTCGATGCCGTTCTCACTGGTGAAAGCAATCCAATCATAGGCATTTACCTCGGAAATGGCCTTGTCCAGCTCACCATAGTCGTCAAGCGGCCAGATCTCGTTGGTCGGCATCCATATAGGACGTGCACCTCGCATAACCAGCATTTCCGCCAGAGGCGCCGCATAGTTGCGCGGTGTGGTCAGGAGAATTCGCTTCCCCAGGAGCGGCAGTGAGCTTCGGCTTACCAGCTTCTGTTGATAGTACACTTGAGACGGTCCCGGCACTTACAATACTACCTACCAGCGGGCGTCTCTTATATAAAGCTGGGCCGATTCGGCATTGCTATTAGGCATGCTTTTCAGATAAGTATTTGGCGGGTACTTGGAAACGTATTCCTGGTAGAAGTGCTTGAACAGGTCGCCGGGAATGACCGGAATTGAGTGCCCCTTCCGATATGAAGCAACCGGTATAGTCGCTTCAAGTATCGTCTGCAGTCCCGAATTCGCTTCGGCCATCATACGGCCGTCGTAGTCGAAGATAGCCGAGCGGCCGGCGCCATAGTCCTGAATCAGGTCATCCATATTAACGGCGTTGTTAACGAAGCATCCGTAGACGCTGTTCTGCATACAGGAAGCAGCGAAGTCAATCCGGTACGTGTTACCCAATCCTCCCCGATAGGAAATCGGCCTCGTACCCCAATGGCCAGCACCCAGTGTCATATACCGTATCAGCATTTCGGCGCCCTTCATAGCAAATATACGCGCAATTTCCGGCTCCATGATTTCCGGCATGATGGCCAGATTGCCGATATCAGTCCGGGCTATGGGAAAGACAGCATCCCACCCATAGCGCTCTACATACTGGTCGAGAACATCATAGACCGTTGTGCCAAAGCCTAATCCTGGAAGATTACGCAATTTCCATCTCACATGCTCAACTTTGCCACTTGGCCCTACGATAAGTCCCATATAGTGGAAATGTCCCGGCCAGTCCGGCAATCGACCCTTGGCGCCGAACTCTATGTAGCAGTTGTACTGTTTAGCTTTCTGACCCAGGGCTTCTGTCTCCGGCCCTGGCACATCAATTGATGCCTTCATCTGTTGTTCTCGGTTCCACCTTATATCTGAACCGGTAAGCGGAAATTCGTGGAATACCAGCAGGTCCTTGCGTCGCCTTGACTGGATGGTATCGATGAGACGTACCATCAGGTTCAAGTTGTCCTTAATTCCCTTCCCGGCATTGTCGATGTCCACTGTGACCTGCTTCGATTGGACGACCACCACTACGATTTCATCCTGACGGAGAGGGACTACGGGATAATTGGGCAACGGTTTCTCAGCCATAGGAGCCTCCTGTTTCGCTATTGGTACCGGCCTGATTGGCCGGTTGTAAGGCTAAACAGTTTGGGGTAATATATCCAAAGTCGAATTTGATTATCGAATTGGATAATACCTTTCGACACGGGGCGTGTCAAGGCCATCCCCTGCACCCCCAATCCCTTCTCGGAGGCTGTTATGGGCATCTGGAACTCGCTTCGCATTGAGACCTGGCGCGACGTTATGGAATGGTCTGCCCGCATCTACACCGATAAGCCTGCCGTCATCAGCGTGGACACGGGTAAGAAATGGACATTCAGCCAGCTCAACGAACGAACGAACCGATTATGCAATGCTCTAATCAGGCTTGGCATTAAGAAAGGCGACCGTATCGCCACCCTGTCCACCGATTTCCCCGAAATGCTTGAGGTCGCCTGCGCCTGTAAAGCTGGCTTCGCCGCGGTACCGCTTAACTGGCGGCTCAAGGACACCGAGGTCGCCGCCATTCTCAACGACTGCACACCGTCAGTCGTCTTCGTTGAACAACAGTTCGCTCCAACTATCGACTCAATCCGGAAGCAGGTGCCGTCTCTTCGCCAATTCATCTGCTTTGACGGCTCCCCGGCTGGCTGGCTGGACTACGATAAGGTTACCAGCGCCACTTCGAATGCTGACCCGGGCGTTGATGTTTCCGAAAACGACCTGCTCGCCATCATCTACACCAGCGGCACCACCGGCGTCCCCAAAGGCGTTATCAAAAAGCATCGGGACACGCTTCGCTTCGGCCGCCTTGTCAACTGGCCGGGACAAATCAATAGCCATTCCCGCTGTCTTGGCATGTGGCCGCTCTTCCATGCCGCCCTGCTCCACGCTAATTTCCCATTCATCATGTTTGGCGCTACCACCTATCTTATGAAGCGGTTCGATGCTGAAGGAGTCCTGAAGCTGATTGATCAAGAGAAACTCACCCACCTGGCCGGTGCGCCAACCATGCTCATCCGCATGATGAACCATCCCAACCTGCCAAAGTATGATATGTCAAGTCTCCATTCCATCGCCTACGCCGCCTCGCCAATGCCGGTTGAAGCTCTCAAAATTGGCATGAAGGTTCTGTCCCCGGTCTTCCATCAGGGCTTCGGTATGACCGAAGGCACTGGTCAGACGGTTCTTACCTCAGCCGACCACGTCCGCGCCATCACCGAACCGGGCAAGGAACACATTCTGGCCTCAGTTGGCAAACCGCTCCCCGGCTGTCAGATGCGCCTGGTCGATGATGACGATAAAGATGTCCCGCCGGGCGAGCCGGGTGAGATTGTCTTCCGCAGTGAAGCCATCATCGAAGGCTACTGGAACCGTCCCGAAGAGACCGCACAGCTCCTTAAGAACGGCTGGATGCATACTGGCGACATCGGACGCCTCGATGATGAAGGTTATCTCTACATCGTTGACCGCAAGAAAGACCTCATCGTCAGCGGCGGCGAAAAAATCGCCTCTAAAGAGGTTGAAGCTATCGCCTATACCCACTCCGCCGTACTCGAAGCCGCCGTCATCGGCGTACCCAGTGACCAGTGGGGAGAAGAACCGAAACTCATCGTCAGCCTCAAAGCAGATATGAAGCTTGCACCGGATGAATTGCTGGCCTACTGCGCCGAGCGTTTAAGCGGGTTCAAGAGACCGAAAACTGTCGAAATCTGGCCGGAACTCCCCAAGAATCCGGCCGGTAAGATACTCAAGCGAGAGATGCGCGAGAAGTACTGGGCCGGCCGTACCAAGAGAGTAAATTAATTCTCTGTAAAAACCAGGAGGAAAGATAATGCCGTACTCTGCCGCACCTAACTACGAGTGTGTACCTCTGCGGAGTGACGAAATTACCGTGGCTGCCATCCAATCCCGAATCCGCAACATCGACATGTCCACCCCTGAGTCCATCCGCAAAGGGAAGATGGAGAACATCGCCCATATGGCCGACCTTGTTACGCGCGCCCAGGGATGGGGACGCAAGGACCTGGTCTGCTTCCATGAATCGCCTATCGGCGGCTTTGAAACACGCTGGGACAAACAGCAGTTCCTCAATGCCGGCGTCGATTTCCCCGAAGGTGAGGAAATGGAGGCCATCGGGAAAATCGCCCAGCGCTGGAACTGCTACATCGAGTTCGCCTGCTATGCCAAGCTAAAAGACTGGCCGGGGCACTTCATCAACATGGCGACCATTATCGGTCCAAGCGGCAAGGTAATTTACGGACGATGGAAAACGCGCAATCTGTCAGGATTCGCCGACCTCGGCACCACGGTGTACGATGTCCTCGACGAGTTCGTCAAACGATACGGCTGGGATGCCATTTTCCCAGTCGCCCGCACCGACATTGGCAACATTGCCATTATCCCGGAAGTTTGCGAACCCGAGATGGCCCGTATTTACGCCATGAAGGGATGCGAGATTCTAATCCGCTATATGACACTTGGCGCCGGTCACTGGAGCACCAGCCCCCTGCTTGGACCACGTGGCGGCGGCGACAACACTTTCATAATCGACATGCAGGGCATGTGCATTGCCAGCGGCATCTGGGGCATATTCGTCAACAATGCCCTTGACCGCGAAGGTGACATCATCTGGGATGTCGGCTCCGGCAATTCCTGCATCATTGATACCGACGGCCGCATCATTTCTCAAGCTAATTCACTGTTCGAGACGGTCGCTGATGCCACCATCCCGATGACCTTATACCGTAAGCGGCACTGGACTCCACGCTTCCCCAAGGAACTCTATACCCAGGCCTATGACAACTACGTGCCGCGCTTTCCAACCAATTCCTACCTGCAATCACAGCCGCAGAATATCAAAGAGCTCTCAGCTCACTACAAAAGCATCGCCCGCTGGTAACCACTAGACGACCAGTAAAAGCAAAAGGGGCTTACCGCGGTAAGCCCTTTTCTTAACTCCAAAGCACGACTTCCCAAGCACCTGCCTTTATACTAACCCCGCCGCCTCAACTCCACCCTTGCTCTGGCTTCAAGCCTATCGAGCAACCGCTTCAACCGCTGCTGCTCGTCAAATGCAAGTTCTCCCATGATAGCATTGATCGATTCACGCCGGGTCGTGTGACGGTAAGCATCACGGCCTTTCTCGGTTAGTTCCACATGAATAATATTACGCCGTGCCAGGTCATTAGTCTTCTTGACCAGCCCGTCCTTCTCCATCCTGGTCAATATGCTGGAAACAGTATGCGGGCGGCGCTCCAGGAACTGGGCAAGCCGGGTCAGCGTGGCATCACCTCCAAAAGCATGTACAGCGAAAAGGGTAGCCACCTGTCTTATAGGTATGCCGTAACGGCTTAATTCCCTCTCCCTCGCCCTGACGATCAGGTCAACTACCCGGTGAATCTGTACCCAAAGGTTATAAACTTCATCGTCGAGTGGAGGCTTGGAAGCTTCCAGTGATGAAATTCGCGCAGTATCATTCTTTCTAACCATATGTACTACACAATCGTTCTTGACATTAGTATCCGGAGGTTGGTAACATGCACCTGCCATCCGATTCGATAATCGAATTCGAGTAATATTCTAGCATTCTGGATGTTCTGATGGCAACTTACAACTGCCAAGTCTTGAATCTGCCGGACAAAAAGTAGAGGGTAGAGCTATGAAGTATGACCTTATCGTTGCTGGCGCCGGGCCTGGAGGACTGATGGCGGCACGTACCGCTGCCCGGGACGGCTTAAAGGTCCTCCTTATCGAGCGCAAGAAAAACATCACTGAAATCAACCGTGCTTGCGCCCAGATTTTCTATATCAATAAGCTCACCGCCAACCCGGTTACCGGCAAGCCGACGCCGAAGTCCGACGGCTATATCGAGCAGGTGTCATGCGAAGTATTTCCGAACCGGGCAAAATTCAACTACCTCGACCTGGGTATTTCCCTCGACTATGAAGGCCCGCTCCGCCCCTATTCCAACTGGCTCCAGTATTCTCCATCAGGCAACTGCGTCTTCCGCTACCCGCAGAACCATTTCCCCTGGGGATACTTTTACTTCAAAGAAGCATTCCTGGCCGGCCTGCTTAAAGATGCCCAAGCCGCTGGCGCCGTAGTCTTGACTGAGACCACGGCTGTCGGAGCCATCAATACCTCAACCGGCGTTGAGGTCCGCGTAAACACCCCTACTGGGGAGCTTGTTATCGAAGGCAAGGCGGCAATCGCCGCCGACGGCTTATCGTCACGTATCGTCGAAAATCTTGGTCTAAATAAAGACCGACCACAGCGGCCGCCGCGCCAGATACTTATCTACCTCCTCGAGGGCGTTGAATGCCCTTACCATGACAGCGCCTGGATATCATGGGCCATCCCCAGTCTCACCGGTTCCGGAAGCATCTGGATGGCTCTGACCGCCAACAACCTTAACATGCTTGGCTCTGGCTCCAGCAAGGACAACCCGCCGGCATCTATTCTCGACCGCCTGATGAAGCTCCCCCAGTACGCACCTTGGTTTGCCAAGGCGAAAATAGTCGGGAAAATGGCTTGTTCGGTGACGGCACGCCCTCCACTCAAGCAGGTTGTTGCCGGCAATGTGCTGGTCGTTGGTGATGCCGGCGCCGCAGTCGAGACCTGGACTCAGGGTGCCGTAGCCAGCGCCTATAAGGCAGTTAAATCGCTAGAGAAACAATGGTCGGGTGAGAAAGGCTTCGATGAGTACCTGGTCTGGTGGCAGAAAGCCTTTGCTTTCAATAAACCGGAGTATTTCCAGATTATCGCCACATCGTCATCGCTCATCAGCCGCTTCAACGACAAGGACATGGACGATGTCTATCAGATGTTCAAAGACGAGGTCGGCATCCCTACCCTGATGGTTGCCGCCAATAAGGCGCTAATCAAACAACGCCGTCCCGACCTTTATGAGAAAATGTCAACCCCGCCCAGGGGACACTAGACCGGGGAATATTGTTACATGTCCCGTAAGATTGATTTTGAAAAAAAACTTGTTGCCAGAGCCGAACTGCCCCTTCTTAACAAACGAGTCCTGTTCACCACACCCCGCAACTACGCCGGACTTCTGACTCAGCTCCTGGTTCTGCGTGGCGCCCGGCCTATCTGGGCGCCGACCATAGAAATCTGGCCGCTCGACGATTACCATGAGCTTGATGACGCTCTGGCAAACATAAAGCGCTACCACTGGATCGCCTTTACCTCAACCAATGGCATCGAAGCAGTCTGCCAGCGCCTCCGCACCCTGAACAAGCCAATCGCAGAATTAAAAAAGGTCAAGCTGGCCGCATTCAAAGCGGATGCCGCCGCGCTGGAGAACGAAGGCTTACAAGCTGACCTTATGCCGCGGGTCGGTGACCCGCAGGGCATGCTTGCTGACCTGAAGAAGCTTGGCGTCACCGGCAGTAAGGTGCTGGTGCCTGTGCCCGACGTGCACGGCGTTGATGAACCTTACGTAGTGCCCGAGTTCATCAAAGACCTTCAAAAAATTGGCATGGAAACTCATCGCATTGCCGTTTACCAGACCCGCGCCGTGACCGGAGGTCTTGAGTTCGAATTAGATATCCTCAAAAAGGGCCTCGCGGACATCACTATCTTCACCAGCTCCGCCGAAATCTTCGCCCTCCTCAAACTACTGGATAATGACAAGGCCGCCATCAACCGCACTGCCGTCGCCTATATGGGCGGCTATACCGCCAGGACCGGTCAACGTGAGGGTCTCCGCCAGGATATCATCCCTGCTGATATGACTATGCGGGGCCTGGTCACAGCTATCGAGGAACATTTCCTGAGCCGCTCCCAGGATACTGCCGCTCCTACAGCCAGCCATTCGTAAAGCTACATTTGCCGGCTAACAGCTTTACTGTATAATAATGGTTGGGAGGACCAATCCTGGAGACCCTAGAAATAGCGCGGCGAATCGTTGAGGCCGTATCTGAAAAGCAGGCCAGCGATGTCATGTTGCTTGATACCAGCCAGGTTTGTTCCTTCGCTGATTACTTTGTAGTCTGCTCCGCCGAAAGCGTACGCCAGGTCAATGCTATCGCAGAAGATATTGACAAGCTCCTGAAGAACCTGGGAAGCAACTCTCACCGCCGCGAGGGTGCCGCTGATTCAGGCTGGGTCCTGATTGACGACGGTTCCATCATCATCCATGTATTCTCACCAGATACACGCGAGTTCTATAGATTCGATAGCTTATGGAGCCAGGCCAGGATACTGATGAAGGTCCAGTAAGGCCGCTCTAGAACCCGCCAATCCATTTATCAGCATCGCGACTATAATCACACATTTCGCCAGGCGTAAAAAATAAATCAATTTCTTTAGCCGCGTTCTCCACTGAATCCGACCCATGGACGATGTTATAGCGAATTGTCAGTGCCAGGTCTCCCCGTATAGTACCCCCACTCGCTTTTACCGGATCAGTGGCCCCCATTGTTTGCCTGACTACCGTCACCGCCTGCTCACCGGATATGACCATAGCCACGATCGGCCCCGAAGTGATGTAATCGACCAGCTCTTCGAAGAATGGCTTGCCTTCGTGAACGGCGTAATGTCGCTTCGCCAGGCCCATGTCCATCTGGAGCATCTTCATCGCCACGACCTTCAACCCCCGCCGCTCCAGACGGCTAACAACATCTCCAATAAGGCCGCGTTGAACGCCATCAGGCTTCACCAGTACCAGGGTCTTCTCCATGGTGCACTCCTTTTCGCAATCGGCCTAGTCTAGCAGAGGATACCCACAAAAAGGAAGCCCCCCTTGCCACTGCGGCAAAGGGGGGCTTCCTTGCCTCCCGAGGTTCGGCAATTACCTGATTTCGTATACAACCTGCACTGTAAGCCTGATTTCAGTTTCACCGGCACTGATTGGTGTTGGCGCTGGTGCCGGCGCACCGGCTGCCGACTTCAACTCATAATTCACGAATCTCGGCTGAGGTACGTAGAGTTGCCCTTCAGAGATATAGGTTGGCTTTCCCAGCCTGATATCGGCCCCGTCCGCAATCTGCTTGGCCCTGGCCAGAGCATCCGCCATCGCTTTATCGCGCGCCTCTTTGTAATACTTCGAGGGATCATCGATGGTAAAACCAATGTTCTGGATGCGGGTAAGGTCGCCGCCGGCTACAGCCACTTCATCGATAACAACACCTGCCTTATCAAGATTTCGGACCTTCGCTGTGACCATGTTGGTTACCCGATAGCCGATGACTTCGTCGCGGTTAAGGTCTTTGTTCCACCTGGTCACCTGAGTAATGCTGAACCGCTGGGTCTGAATATCCTTCTCAGCCACTCCGTTGCCGGTAAGTGCCTTCATTACTCTATTCATAGCCCCGGTTGCCTGATTTTGAGCTTCGGCAACCGTCTTGGCCTGAGCTTCAATCCCGAGGTTAATAATCGCCACATCCGGTACAGCGCTGACCTTGCCCTCGCCGGTCACCCATAACCCGGTTTGCTGGCCTGGCTGGACTACCACTGTACCCGGAGAAGCCGACTGCGGGTTTGAAGTGACCGGCTCGCAGGCGGCGAGCCCGGCTAAAACCACAGCAACTACCATTCCCAGGATCGCGTATTTTAACTTGTTCATCTTACTTTCCTTTCTCACTGACTAATCGCCAGCCGCAGTGTTCTTTCACATCTATCATAACAGTTAACGCTGCATGAGAGACAATAGTTTAGTCTTACATGCCTCGGTTGACGAGGCTATGGGCTGATAATACACTATTACTGCATTTATAGCGCCTTTTCGGGAGGTGCCATTTGCCCAGGATAGCCGTTATCACTGACAGCTCCGCCCTTATTCCGCCGGAAACCATCCGCCAGTATGGAATCGAGATTGCACCCCTGCATCTCCTCTGGGATGGCAAAGTCTACCGGGACGGCGTTGACATGCAGCCTGAGGAGTTTTTCAAGAAGCTCCGGAAATCACCTACTCTTCCTACTACCTCCGGTGCTATCCAGGCTGAATTCATCCGTATCTTCGAAGCGCTTCGAGGGAGGGTTGAGCATATTGTTATCTTCCTGCTAAGCAAGGACCTGAGCGCCGCCTACAATTCAGCGATGGTCGCCCGCAACCTTTTTTCTGAAATGGCAATCGAACTTGTTGACACGCGCACTTCCCTTATGGCTATGGGTTTTGCGGTCCGCGCCGCCGCCAAAGCAGCCCTCCAGGGCGCCGGTAAAGAAGCCGTCATCAAGACCGCCATGGATATCCTTGCCAAAGCGCACTTATTTGTCGAGCTGGACACGCTCGAATGGCTGAGGCGAGGCGGGCGCGTCAACATGCCGGCGGCGATGATGGCCAAGTGGCTCAAGGTCAAGCCAATAATGACCATCAGAGAAGGTAAGGCTCTCCCCATTGCCAGGCCCCTCACCCGTTCCCGGGCCATGAACCACCTGGTACGGCTGGTCAAAGAGCACCTCACGGAGACACCGCTCCATATCTGCATACATCATGCCGATGCCGCTGAAGAAGCCGAAACACTCAGGAAGCGCATTGTTCAGGCGTTCCACCCGGCCGAGATACTTACCCGACCGTTCACGCCGATCATCGGAGCCCACACCGGCCCGGGCACACTCGGAGTTGCCTTCCATAATGAGTAAGGGACAGTCCACACCCCCTCTCCCCCTCTCCTTTGGAGAAGAAAATACGAGAGGAGCAAGCTCCTCTCACAACTCCACGCAGACATCTGCCGACAAAACCGACAAGCCGCAGCCCGGAGGCCGCACCCTGCTCCTGCTTTTCGATGGCAATGCCATCGTTCACCGGGCCTTCCATGCCATCCAGCCGCTGACAGTCAGCCGCACCGGCGAGATGGTGAACGCCGTCCATGGCTTTGCCGCTACTTTGCTCAAGGTCCTGAGCGAAATTAAGCCAACCCACTGGGGCATCGCTTTCGACCGGCCGGTGCCGACCTTCCGCCACCAGATGTTCGAAAAATATAAAGAGCAAAGACCGCCGACTCCGGAAGAGCTCAAGAGCCAGATACAGCGTGTCCACCAGGTGGCTGATGTCTTCGGTATCCCCAGGTTCGAGGTCGACGGGTTCGAAGCCGATGACGTCCTGGCGACGCTCGCCGCCCAGGCCGGTGAGCAAGAAATTGAGGCCGTCATCGTCACCGGCGATGCCGATATGCTCCAGGTAGTCTCTCCAGGAATCAGGGTGCTCTACCCGAAACGCACCTTCTCTGACCCAATCCTGTTTGATGAGACTGGCGTCCGTGAAAAATATGGGCTGAGTCCTTCCCAACTGTCCGATTATAAAGCCCTGGTCGGCGATACCTCCGACAATATCCCGAACATCAAGGGCATCGGTGAAAAGACGGCCGCTAAACTAGTTGAGCAGTTCGGAAGCATTCAGGGCATCTATGAGCACCTTGACCAGGTCGTCCCGGAACGGATACGCGCCGCTCTGGAAGCAAATCGGGAACAGGCGGCCCGTTCTAAAGAGCTGGCTACCGTGGTGAAGACCGTCCCGGGTATTTCTCTCAATCTTGAACGGTGCCGCGTTGCTGCATACGACCGCGCCGCCGTGGTCAACCTTTTCCGTGAACTCGAGTTCGCCGCCCTCCTGAATCGCTTGCCCCAGGAGATCGGCGTTGCTGATTCACCACGCGTATCTGGTCTGACCGGCGTTGACTGTCATCTGGTCACTGCCGAACCCGACCTGGACCATCTGGCAACCAGATTAAGCACCAGCCCGCGTTTCGCGCTGGAAGTTATCACTTCAGACAAAAGCGCCATGAGCGCCGGACTGCTCGGACTGTCTATCGCTATTCAGCCAGGGGAAGCGTTTTATATCCCTCTTGGACACCAGGGACTGGAACAGCCACCCCGACTGCCATCTCAGATTGTCCTGAATAGACTCCGATCGGTGTTCGAATCAGAGAGGCCTGCCAAATTATCGAGCAATGCCAAACTGGCTATTATTGTGCTCTCACGGTTCGGAGTTCGCCTGTCCGGTGTGGACTTCGATACTGGCATCGCTGCCTACAGTCTGGGCGAGAAAGCGACGTCGCTGTCCTCGCTCACGTTCAACCGGCTCGGCGTCGAACTGCCGTCCCTGTCCGAACTCACCGGCGCCGGAAGCAAAGCTCGCCCGCTGGCGTTAGTCCCGGTTGGCGAAGTTGCCCGCTGTGCCGGCAATCTTACCGAGGCCGTCCTCAAGCTCGAATCCGTGCTTCGTACTGACCTGGAGTCTCAAGGGCTATCCCGCCTTTTCGCCGAAATTGAAATGCCGCTGGTTCCCGTGCTCGCCGAAATGGAGATGAACGGCGTCGCCCTGGACGAGAACCTCCTGCGCCAGCTTTCGGAAAGCATGGGCAAAGACATCGCTACCCTTGAAAAGCAAATTCACCAGGTTGCCGGCCAGGAGTTCAACATCAACTCACCCCAGCAACTCGGCAAGGTGCTCTTCGAACACCTGAAGCTCCCCATCGCCAGACGCACCAGGAGCGGTTACTCCACCGATGCCGCCATCCTCGAGGAACTGCGCAAGGACTACCCCCTGATTATCAGCCCGGTCCTCGAGTACCGTCAGCTCACTAAACTCAAGTCAACCTACCTCGATGCCCTGCCGACGCTGATAAATCCCGCTACCGGCAGAGTGCATACCAGCTTCAATCAGACGGTCACCGCCACCGGCAGGCTGTCCTCAAGCGACCCCAACCTGCAGAATATCCCGGTCCGCGGTGGACTTGGAAGAAAGGTCCGGCAGGCCTTCATCGCCGCCCCCGGCAAGACTCTCCTTGCCGCCGACTACTCCCAGATTGACCTCCGTGTCCTGGCCCACCTGTCCCGGGACCCTTCCCTGACAAATGCTTTCATCAACAATGAAGACATCCACACCTCCACCGCCTCGCAGGTCTTCAACGTAGACCCTTCCCGGGTGACCACCGAGATGCGGCGCGTCGCCAAGACGGTCAACTTCGGCGTGATTTACGGGATGAGCGATTACGGCCTTGAGCAGGCCACCGACCTCAGCCGGGAAGAGGCCGCCCGCTTCATCGAGACATACTTTCAGAGATATCCCAAGGTCAAGGAGTACCTTGATAACACCAGGGAGCAGGCCCATCAGCTTGGTTATGTGCAGACCCTCACCGGCCGGCGACGCTACATCCCCGAGGTCAACTCGCCCAACCGGCAGGTGCGCGAGGCGGCGGAAAGGATGGCCATCAACATGCCTGTTCAGGGCACTTCCGCCGATATCATCAAGATTGCGATGATCGACCTCTACCGCGCCATGAAGGACCGCAAGATGACGGCATTGCTTACCCTGCAGGTACATGACGAGCTTATCTTCGAGGTAACGCCGGCCGAGAAAGACGAACTTATCAGGCTGTCATCTGATATCATGTCCGGAGCCATGAGCCTGGCCGTCCCGCTCAAGATAGATATCAAGCAGGGACGCAACTGGGGTGAAATGGAATAGCCTCTAGAAAGGCCCGCCCGATGCCCGAACTCCCTGAAGTCGAGACCATCAAGAACGAAATTGCTCCTGCCGTGGTCGGCCAGTGCCTTAAGAAGGTAACCGTCTTCGATACCAAACCCATCAAAGACCCTTCTCCAGCCGATTTTGTCGTCCAGACGGTGGGACGGACTATCACCGGCCTTCGCCGCCGGGGTAAATACCTTATTTTCGACCTATCGACGCCGTCAGCAAGTTCCCCCGAGAAAGCTGGCAGGCAGGACATCAGCCTTATCATCCACCTCAAGATGAGCGGCGCCCTGCTCGTTAACCCGCCTGAAGACCGTAAATACCGCAAGGTATTATTCCAGCTCGATAATGGCACGCGGCTCATGTTCGTCGACCCCCGACGGTTCGGAAGCATGTGGCTGGTCAAAGACCCGGAGACAATCCTGAGCAAACTCGGCCCCGAGCCTTTCAGCGGCGGCTTTACCGCTGGCGAGCTTGCCCGCAGGCTCAAGGGGCGAAACGCGCCGCTCAAAGCCGTCCTGCTTGACCAGACCATGCTGGCCGGTGTTGGCAACATGTATGCCGATGAAGCCCTTTTCACCGCCCGGATTCACCCGGAGCGGCGGGCGTCTGATTTGACTTCCGGTGAGGTAAAACTTCTCTATGGCGCTATCAAAAAGGTGCTGTCCCGGGCCATTGAACGGAAAGGCGCCAGCACCCGCGATTATGTCCGGCCGGATGGTCAGCCCGGCGGTGCTCATCTCGAATTCTCGGTAGCCCATCGCGGCGGCGAGCCCTGCCCCATTTGCGGCGGCCCGGTTGCCCGCATTGTTGTCCGAAACCGCGGCACTTACTACTGCCCCAACTGCCAGAGGAAATAGTAGCCGCTCAAGACTGTTAAATATTATGTCAAGGAACTCTCTTTGTCCCAGAGAAGAGGAAGTACCAGCATAAAGGGAATATCCCACGGATAAACCACCCCTTCAAATAAAGAGACCACCCAGGCTCTACTATGGCTGGATTGTCGCCATCGCCGGCGCCTTTGTCCTGCTGACCGCCAGCAACTTCCAGTACATATTTGGCGTTTTCGTCAAGCCGATGGCCAATACCTTCGATTGGTCGCGCAGTGCCATCTCCGGCATCGCCTCCGTTCGCAGCGTCGTATTCGGTATTCTCTCCCCCATCACCGGCACTCTGACCGACCGTCATGGCCCACGGCGGCTTGTCCTTGGCGGAGTTATCATCAGCGGACTCGGCTACCTGCTGGCCGCCCATATCTCCAATCTCTGGCAGGCCTATCTTTTCCTCGGTGTCTTCACCGGCATAGCCTCAGCGGCGGGCTACCTGCCCACCATAACCACTGTTACAAGATGGTTCGGCGGCAACGCGGCCCTGGCCAATGGCGTCGTCCTTTCCGGCTTCAGCCTGGCGCAGATTGCCCTGCCGCCGTTCGCCACATGGCTAATCCTGGACTATAGCTGGGCAGTCTGTCTCACCATCATCGGCATTACGGTCTGGGCCGTCGGCGCCATCGCCTGGAGCTTCATCAGAAGCCCACCTCAAACAGCAGACATCGAGACGTCTGTGAAAAACTCCAGTTACACATCAGAGGAACCCCGCCAGCATCAGTACACTCTGGGCGAGGTCGCCCGCGTCCGTCCATTCTGGGTGCTCTTCGCCATTTACGCCATTTATGCCCTGTGCTTCCAGATGATTACCGTTCATGTGGTCGCGGCGGCTATCGATGTCAAAATCGACCCTGCATCCGCCGCCCTCATCCTGACCCTTTTCGGCATCACTAATACCGCCGGGCGCCTCTGCGCCGGACTGATAATCCCCAAATTAGGTAAAAGACTCTCCCTCGCCATACCTCTTGGTATTCAGGTGCCGCTTCTGCTCCTTCTGTCAATCTCGACAAACACCGGGATGTTCTACTCCATTGCCCTTGTCTACGGTTTTGTCTATGGCATCATCCCGCCGCTCATTCCGGTCATCACCAGTGACCTATTCGGCAGTAAGTCTATCGGCGCCATTTTCGGCGCCATAAATGGCGCCTACACGACCGGCATGGCCATCGGGCCCTGGCTCGGTGGATTTATCTTCGACCAGACCGGAAGCTACGTCACCGCTTTCACCCTTGCCGCCGGACTTATAGCCGGTGCTTTCCTGCTAAGTCTCACTATCAAGCCGCCCACGGGCCAAAGTGTTCCAGGCTCTGACAAGTTTGGATTAGGTACTTCTCGGTAGTGTATAATGCCCCTTCGATTTGTGTCAGGTCAGGAGGCGTCTCAGTCAGTTGGACCAGGCCGCCATTGATTCCATAAACACCATCTTCGACCCGCGAACGGTTGCTGTCATCGGCGCCAGCGATGTCTACGAGAAGTGGGGTTTTCAGGTCTTTAGCGCCGCCAGGGAATCATCGGCCGGAACCGCGCGCAAGGTCTACCCCGTCAACACCGGCGCCTCCGAAGTGCACGGCGAGAAGTGCTATTCCAGCGTCCTTGACATTCCCGGGCCGGTGGACCTTGTCCTCGTCACTATACCCGCCTCGCTGGTGCCCGAGGTTCTTGACGAATGTGGTAGGAAGGGAGTACGGGGAGCCGTTATCATTACCGGCGATTTCGCCGAGTCCGGCCCTGAAGGCGCCGCCCGTCAGGCGGAGATGCTTGCCGTAGCCAGAAGGTACGGCATCCGCATTGTAGGGCCGAATATCATGGGGCACATCAGCACCGGTTCCGGACTCGTCACCACGCCCTTCATTCACGATATTGTCAAAGGTAAAATCGGCTTCGCCTCTCAGAGCGGCAACATCGGCGTCCAGGTGCTCCAGTACGGTTACAACGACGCCATCGGCTTCAGCAAGTTCGTCGGCACCGGCAACGAGGCCGACCTGACTCTCGAGGACTTCGTCGAGTACTTCGCCCAGGACAGGGAAACCTCCACCATCGCCCTCTACATCGAGGGTCTCAAGAACGGGCGGCGTTTGTTTAACCTTGCGCGGCAAATCACCCCCAGAAAGCCCATCGTTGTCATTAAGGCTGGCCGCAGCGAGGCCGGTTCGAGGGCGGCCCGTTCCCACTCATCGGCACTCGCCGGGTCGGATAACATTTACGATGCCGCCTTCAAACAGACCGGTGTGATAAGGGCCGGCACGGTGCTTGACTTAATCTACACATGCTCGGCCCTTTGCCGTGAGCCTCTACCACGGGGCAACCGGGTCGGCATTATCGTTATCGGCGGCGGCATTGGCGTCCTCGCCACCGACGAATGTCTGCGGCTGGGCCTCGATGTGCCGCCACTGTCACCGGAAACCGTCAGCCGCATCAATAAGGTCCTGCCGTCTTTCTGGTCGCACGGCAACCCGGTCGATATCGTCGCCGAGAGTTCCGCCACCACCGAGTGTATCCTGGCACTGCTTGACGACAACAATATCGATGCCATCATGTGCGTCAGCACACCCGGGCTCCGGCAGATTCTGACCAAACGCCTTAATCACGTCCCCCCGGCTATGCGCGACACGGTGGTTGCCCGGTTGAACCGTACCATTGATGAAGCCATCCTGAATATAGACCATGTCATTGCCCGCATGGACGAGGTCAGGAAACCGGTTATCTTCTGCAAGACCAATCCCGTTGAGGAGAAACTTAACCCCCGCGTCTTCGCCAGGCTAAACGAGAAGGGCTTCACCGTTTTCCGGACGCCGGAGCACGGAGCGGGCGTCCTGGCCAGGCTCTACTGGTACAGCCAGTACCTGCGGAGACAGCAGTGACTGGCGCGCCTGGAGGGATTCGAACCCACGACCCCCGGTTCCGAAGACCGATGCTCTGGTCCGCTGAGCTACAGGCGCGTGGGAGATAAGGGGTGGGGTGGACGGAGGGATTCGAACCCTCGGTCTCCAGGGCCACAACCTGGCGCCTTAAACCACTGGGCTACGCCCACCACGAGCGAGGCAGAATTATAGGTGATTGCGGCTACTCTTTCAATTGCGGATATTCATCCATCCAGCGGCGTTATCCGCATTAAGGTGTCAGTACCACCAAAAACGAATCTCAGGGATTTTGTATTCGGCCATACTCAGTTTTTGACAATGTCCCTTAGCGCGATGAACATTCATTGAGGCTAAGGTTCACCTTACCGAAGCATAAATAAGATAAAACCGCGAGAGGCATGACAGAGACGAGACGCGTATCTCATGTGGCCAACAACGGTGGCCATTTTGTCTCCTAACTAATTAACCAAATCTCTTACTTTTTCATGCTGTGGAGCGATTCGAGGAATAGTTGTGCCCGGTGCTCATCACTGACACCGTCCCACGTCGAATGGAATACATCGAATGCATCGCGGGTCAAACGGATAGGCTGAGCCAACTCAGCTCCACCCCGAGGTCTCGTTTCTGTCGCCGCTGCTACCCTCGCAGCTTCCATAACTGCCTTACTGACCCCAGCCTTATCCAAGTTACCTAGAATATGTCGAATTGCTCGCGCCGTTGAGGCGGAAACCCAGATTTGAACGCTGTCTTCACCTATTGGCTCACTTTGGACTCGGAAATAATACAAATTAGGGTCGGACGGAGATGGAACATCAAAATAGGGTTGTATCTTGATGCCGGCACTGGTTGTAACTGAAAATCTTTTTAGGTTCGTTGTGCGGTTAAAAATCCAAAGGCTTTTACTTCTTTTCCTTGCTCCTCTAGGGACTGTCTCATTCCATTCGGCATAATAATCATCTGGGTCTGGAGCTTCTAATCGCTGTTCAAAATACAGAAATTCGGTAAGTGTATCTTCCCAAAGTAGCCAGCCAGTGCGCATATCAGGCTCTGTGTCAGGGCTCTCCTCTCGAACTTTCTGGCGCCTCAATTCAATCAGTTCTGCGTATTGCTGAAAAACATCACGCATAACTTCGTTTGCGGGTCTATCTACGTTGTCAATTCGAATTGAACGGGTTGCAGCTGGATGCATCATTGTTGTTCCACAGACAGACTCTATAGGGCGACCATTTAACCCGCTAACTCTTAGTAGCTTTTGTTCTACTCCAAGCCCTCCGCAACTAACGTCAATGTTGAGGTTGCTCCATCCTTTATGCGGAATGCCCTTTGCCGCACAATAGACCTTGTTCCAATCGTCTTCTTCAAGTTTGCGGCCCATCATATTCGCCACTTGAGTAGCAAGACGTAACTTGGCCTTTTTAACTTCATCAACAGAGAAGGCTTTCAATGTAGCGCTATGATTTTTTTGTTTCATAATTCTGCCCTTTTATCATTGAATCCAAAATGCCGGCCGCAACCACACGGAACGTCGTAAAATCAGCTAGTTCATACCCATGCAATAAGCCGAATGCCACCCATTCGCTGTAAAGCATGCGAAAATCAGGTTCACTTTCGCGTGTTACGTGAAGATAATTAGTGAATGGAATATCGGCGGAACGCTTGATTATGAATTTGCTTATAGAATCACTAACCGTTAAAGCTTCATCGGCTTGGACTGTTTCCCTATAGGTGGTAGGCTTAAGACAATGTAGTACTAAATCACAACCAGCGGTATTTTCACTTACAAATTGCTTGAACGTTCCATGCTGCTTATCGAAAATATCAATTCTCTCTGCAACAAAGCCCGCGCGTTCAACAGATGCCCTAATGCTGTCCCATACTTTGCTTGATGAATTCATAAACACCAGTAGCATCCAATGACCTGCCCTTAACACGCGAAAGCACTCTTTCAGACTGCGAGTCATCAAATTCTCGTACTCATCGAGCCCTTTACCCTGAACACGATTAATGATTGCCTCGTTCGTCTGGTCGGTAAATTCGCCCAGCCAAGCTTCCCATAGAAAATTCATATCAGAATAGTTGATATTCGCTCCGAAAGGCGGGTCAGTGAAAATAAAGTCAATCGACTCGTCTGGCAAATAATTTAAATCCGTAGCTGAGTTGCAAACAACGGCTTTTCTTCCTGTGTAGCCCGCTGCAGTGGTCTCTAGATGGTCCAAAATACTGGCCGCTTTTCTTTCAAATGTGACAAAGACATTAGCTTCATTGAATATGAAAGGAACATTAAAGCGAGCGGTATTACCACTGCCACCCCAGAATCTGAACTCAGACAACCTGGTTACTCGTTGATATAAGGATGTAAAGACAAATGCAACGAGTGACGCCAGTCGAGTGTCCTCAAGCCGATGTATCTCACGCCAGAGGTTGCTCATTGCCGAAAGATTCCTGCTAGTATAAAAGCGGTCAATAGTGGTAAGTCCGTGATGTTTCGGTTGACTGAGATTGACTCCATTCGGCAAGGAAGTATGCGGGAAATATCCCTCCGCCAATTGCGGGGCAGACTCGATACGATTGACTAGTTCGAGGTCCGTACTTGTCAGGGGGTGCTCAACCTGGATTCTACTACAGCATTTATAACCGAGCATCACTGGCTCTGCTTTGGTTCGCACTAGTGAACCTTTCTTCAAAGTTCTACCACAGCTCGGGCAAGGAAATTCTGAGAGTATCTTGTGCTCCCTGACCGTCTGTCCATATTTCCGGCAGTGGTCCCAAAGGCGAAAAGCAGTCCTACAAAATGGACACAAAACGTAATATGACCACACCGTATACAGGATCTCTGTTTCTTTGCCGCACTCACGACAAATTGTCGTATATAAGTCCTTTCTAAGAGGATCGAGAGAGGAAAGAACAGCCTTTGTTGCTGCCGCGAATTGAGAGGAGGAAACGGATTCTGTAAAGTTGTGGGAAATGAAACATGCAGCCGGAGATAACTCATTCAATATTACATCAGAGCCTGTGACTATCGCTGCGACACCGGTCATGCCACTTCCAGCAAAGGGGTCAAGCACCAAGCCACCTTCGGGCAAATAGTGACGGATGAACTCTGTGATACCCTGAGGTGGAACTTTTGTGTGATAGGTATGTGCATCGTACGTATAGGTATTTTTCCCAGCTGATGTCCCACCAGTTGAGGCATGGGGAATTGTTGCGGCAGGCTGTTCATGTGTACAAATAAGGTCATGAATAGTCCGCTTTCCATCTCCAAAAAACTTGCCAATCTTTACCCTGGTTAGAATCGGTGCCAGTGAAGCTGCGCTCATGGTTACTTGTTGCGTGGGTGAGAAGAGGTCAGGCTGAGATGTGCGAAGTGCGCGACGAGTAGAACCGCGAGAGGCAAACGTACCGTTCTGTAAAACATGACTCAATTTATGCAACGGCAAGCCTTGCCTGCTTCGGACTATGAGGGATGCTATTTCTTCAACCTGAGGTGGAGAGGGCGTTTGACATCCGCGTTCTAATCGGTCAATACCAACAGTAGAAGTGCCGAGTAACTGGGCTAGCTCAGATTGGCTCAGACGCGCTGTCTCCCGTAGTTCCCTCAATTGGTCAGATATGCTGTTACTCTTTAAAATAAGGTTTACTCCAGATGCGTCTTCAGTGTCTCTCCGGTTGATTGTCCGAAACACTTCATAACTTGATTGCATTATACCTCAAAATAGAGACAGCACCCCCAGGCCTCTCGGCATCAGAAAGAAGGCCCTGAAATGACGCAGAGAGGACGATTCCGCAGGGTCGGCTTGCGGAATGACACGGGGGACCTAAAGCCGCACCAGTTCTACCTTGCCCCACATCCCCATCTCACCACCCTTGATGACCAGGACACCGAGCAAACCCGGGATGCTTTGTGCCCACTTAATGGCAATGCCGATCTCCACCCCGGACCTCACCCGGTTGCCCAGCGCCGTGGCCGCGGCATCGGCAAGATAGGCTGACGCCGCCAACACCATGGCCGCATCAGCTTTGCCGAAGCTCAGGGAATGCCCCACCGTCCCCGATGAAGTCGCCACTCCAATCGGCGTATCCTCGGCGCGGATGCGCACTGCTATTTTACCGGTGAACGGGGAATCGCCGGCGTACACCCCGACCAGCCTATCCTTCGCTACCTTCATGAAAATATCGCCGCCGTTCTCGACGATTACCTCAGGCGAAAACTCGAGCAGGTCCTTACCGACCTCCTCGGCGATAGCGCCGGCGACGGCCGCCATCGGACCGACGCCGACGGTTGTCGCGGCCCGTGCCATCCGGCGCACTATCGCCGGTGTGCCTACACCAACCAGGTACGGTTCAAGAGTTGTGAGAAAGACCGGATGTCCGGCAATGTATTTCTCCAGCGGCTCGCGGTGCTTGATAACGGACCTCTGGGCCTTGCTCCGCAGATTGCGCCGCGCCCGTATCCGGAGGTCGGTCTCCTTGACCACGACATTGAAGGATACGAGGTCGGTATCGCGGACCCAGTCACGATAAAAACGCGGCTGGTAAGCTTCGGTTTTCATCAGAAGCCGCGCCGGCTAGAAGTAAAGCTCCATCGCCCTGGGCGGGCAGGCCCTGACGCACATCTCGCAGACAACGCATTTGCCCTGGTCAAACAATACCTGCTTCGTTTTGGGGTCGAAAGAAAAAGCGCCCGTGGGACAGACCGTTACACAGGCGCCGCAGTGAGTACACCTGGTCTCGTTGCGCACCACATCCTGGCTGAGCGACTGTATACGTACACCAACATCGGTGAGGTACTTGATGCCTTTGTCATAGTCTCGCGGCTCGCCGGCAAGTTCCATGACCAGGAGGCCTTCCTCGCCCGGCGTCACCGAGGCTTTAAGGATGTTAAAGGTGAGATTGAAGTCCTTAACCAGCTTGTACACAATCGGCTCGTCAATGAGCCGCCGCGGGAAATGCAGTACGATTCTCTTACCCTTTGCAGTCATTTCCATCTACCTCTCCTCAGTTCAATTCAGTCAAGGATGGGCCGCTCTTCCAGAGCGTGCAGGACAATCCCTGTATCCGGCCCGGGCAACGGCGCCACGGGGTCGGTGAGGAGGAACGTTCCCTTTTTAATCCAGTCCTTCAAGATATTGCAGATTTCCACCGCCTTGTAATAGCTGGACAACGGAGCCGTGGGAACATCCTTCCCCTGGAACTTGATGCCTCCACTGCGGAGCTCGGCATAACTTACTTCACCTAGGACATCCGGCTTCCGGTTAGGATAAGCCTCGGAGTAGTCCACAATCGGCGCAATGATGTCAGCATCGGTTATCAGCACCTGGCGCAGGATTTCCTCGGACAGAATGGGTATCGGCACGCCGATGCCCACGGTCAATGTCGCCCCGTAGCCATAGAAACTGCTCCCTACCAGCCACTGCGGTCTCATCTTCTTAAGGTCACCAATCACAGCCAGGGTGGCAGAGCCCCTCTTGGGAATCCCTAAACTGGTCCTCGGCACGTTCGGGTTGTGCTGGGTACCCTGCCAGGCGACGTATCCGGTACCGCCGCCGAGGAATATCCTGGTACCAAGGCCTATCACTTTGTACAGAGGGTCATTGAATAGCGGCGAAAGGTGGCCGGAGGTCGAGTAGTTGGCATTGCCGACCCTGGGTTTGAGAATACCCATGTAAGTATAGATAGTCTTATCGGACAGGTTAACTGCGACGTTATAGTTCTGATAGGCGTTACGCGGGTTGAAAAGCACCGCCTCATTCATATCTTTGATGTTGACCCATGTCTCCAGTTTACGCTTCGGGTAGCAGTCGGTCCCGTAGCCGGTGGCTACCATCCGGACGTCCTTGCCAGCCACAAGCTCCTCGATGACGTGCCCGCCGCCATAGGGAAACTCACCCGGCTTGGCCCGGTTGCGAGGGTCGGCGTCCGGCAGGGCTGTGGCCCCAAGAAAGATGTCAACCGCTGCCAGACCAGTATACGCCGGGACATCGTTTAAATAGACGCTGCCTCCGCCAAATTTCATCCTCGGCTTACTGTGGCCGAGATTAAAGTAGGCACCGGAAGAACACATCGGCCCGAAGGTGCCGGTGGTGACGACATCGATATCCTGCGCAGCCCTGGCTGTGCCCTTCTTTTTAGCATAGTCGAGCACCTCCTCCGCCGTAACCACCACTGCCTGCCCTTTGCGTATCTTTTCGTTAATTTCAGCAATCGTCTTCGCCATTATCTCAGTCCTCGCATTCGTGATAGTCCCAAAAGGCTAGTCAGCCCCGTAACCCTGACGGTCAACCATCTCCTGAAGCGTCCTGGCCTCAAGAACGCCGTTAATCGCATCCTTCATTTCAGACCACACGTCGCGCATGACGCAGTACGGCGACCGAATACACACCCCGGCATCATCCACACACTCAACCGGTGCCGTACTGCCCTCAAGAACCTTCATAACATCGCTCAGCTTTATCTGCGAAGGAGCTTTAGCCAGGATGATTCCCCCCTTGGCCCCACGGATGCTCTTGACCAGGCCGGCAGACTTGAGCACGATGATAATCTGCTCAAGGTAATGCTGCGATATCCCCTGCCGGCGCGCTATCTCCCTGATCAACTGCGGTGGTTCTCCATAGTGTGCCGAGAGGTCCACCAGCGCCCGCATACCATACCGTACCCGCGTTGATAGTTTCACTTCTTTTACTCCTTCTGCCAGCCTACCTGCTGACCGGCCGTCCGAAAGGTGAAATCGCCCTCAGACGTGTGATAATATCGGGTAATACTGAAAGCACGTAGTCGACATCATCATCGGTATTCCCCGGCCCGAACGAAAAACGCACACTGCCCCGAGCAACCTCGGCGGGAATGCCCATACCGGTCAGCACGTGAGACGGCTCGGTAGAACCGGTGGTGCACGCCGACCCGCTGGACGCGGCGATACCAAGAAAGTCCAGATGGAGCAAAATGGCTCCGCCATCGACATACTTGAAGCAGAAACTGGCGCTATTCGGCAGACGCTTTATCCGGTGCCCGGTAAGTTCCACATCCGGAATGCGCGACTCAACCTCTCTGATGAACCTGTCGCGAAGCCTGCGGCAATGAGCGGCATCTGAGTCACGATGCTCCAACGCCAGCCGGAGAGCCTCTCCCAGGCCAACGATGCCAGCTACGTTCTCTGTCCCGGCCCGGCGGCCTTCCTCCTGAGCACCACCACATTGCTGGGCCAGAAATGGCGCCCCCCGTCTTTGATACAGAATCCCCACACCCTTGGGACCAAAGAACTTGTGAGCGGAAAGACTGAGCATGTCAACACCAAGCGTATCAACATTCAGGTCAAGCCATTCTGCCGCCTGCACCGCATCAGTATGAAAGACGACTCTGTGTCCCAGGCTCCGTGACCGCTCCTTGATGACCCTGCTAATCTCAGCGACAGGCTCGATAGTCCCGACCTCGTTATTTGCGAGCATAATGCTGACCAGAATCGTCCGGTCGGTAATAGCGTTGCCGACATCCCCTGGATCAACCAGACCATCACGGTCAACCGGCAGGATTGTCACATCGAACCCGAAGCGCTCCAGAAAGTGACAGGTCTCCAGAACAGCATGATGCTCGATGGCGGTGGTAATAATATGGTTGCCGCTGGCAGGTCCCCCGGCAAAAGCCACCCCTTTAAGCGCATTGTTGATGGCCTCGGTGGCTCCGCTGGTGAACACAACATCTCTCGGAGTACAGCCCAGGACACCTGCTACTATTGCCCGGGACCGGGTCACCGCCTCCTGGGCTTCCTGCCCCAGGCGGTAAGCCGCCGAAGGGTTCCCGAACCTTTCGGTGAAATACGGGAGCATGGCCTCAACGACCTTCGGGTGCACCGGGGTCGTCGCGGCATGGTCAAGATAAACGTTCCTTATCATAGACAGTCCTGCACGAAAAGTTGACTAAATCGGTAATGATTATAGTAAACACCCACAGCCACGTCAATAAGTATTTACACTGGAATAAGAGCAGGTTAGCGAATATACTATATAAACTGACTTCCTATGGGCAATATTAGCATTATCCATATCGGTCTGTTTCTGGTGTCCCTGCTTCTGGCTGGATTCTTCTGCAGTGCCGAAACCGCCTTCATTGGCCTTCAGAAGCTCAGGTTGAAGCACCTGGTACGCCTCGGACACCCCAATGCCGAGCGCGTTGCTCGGATTATCGAGCATCCCGAAAAAT
Organism: Chloroflexota bacterium; assembly: GCA_040753815.1. Lineage (GTDB taxonomy): Bacteria > Chloroflexota > Dehalococcoidia > GIF9 > JBFMDU01 > JBFMDU01. The sequence continues at coordinate 299,856 of JBFMDU010000020.1, read as the reverse complement.
TCCTCGCCACTGTTCTCCTCGGCATCAACTTCTTCGAAACGGCAATGGCCGCGCTGGGGACCGTTATGGCTGTTTCTCTGTGGGGCGAGAATATCGGCGCCGCCGCCGCCACCATCGTCATCACCATACTTACGCTCGTCTTCGCCGAGGTCATCCCCAAGAACCTGGCCGCCCGCTTTGGCGAGCGGATCGCCCTCCGACTGGTCCCATTCATTGAGATCAGCACTCTTATGCTTTACCCGGTTGTCTGGGTCCTCAGCCACATCGGCCTCGGTTTCCAACGGCTCGGCGGAGCACCACGGAAAACGAAGCCAACGTTCAGCGCCGAAGAAATGCGCACCGCCATTACCGTTGGCGAGGCCGAAGGCGTCATCGAGGAAGACCTGGCGGAAATGCTCCATCAGGTGTTCCGTTTCAGCAACCGGCCGGTGAGGGAGATTATGACCCCGCATACCGAAACGGTCTGGGTTGAGAAAGGCACAACTCTGGCGAGGTTTCTTGAGATATATTCCCAGCACCCCCACACCCGTTTCCCCGTCTTCGAAGAGAATACTGATAACGTGGTCGGCATACTGTCGGTCAAAGATGTCCTCATCGCACTATCAGGTAAGGCCTGTGACCAGGACGAGGTGATAGACCGGCTGATACGGCCTGCTTATTTCACCCCATTCAATAAACCCCTCGGTGAACTCCTGACCGAAATGAGAGAACATAACCATCATATCGCCCTGATAGTAACTGAGTACGGCGGCATATCTGGCATCGTCACCATAGAGCAAATAATCGAAGAGATAGTTGGTGACATCGGCGACGAGCTCGTAAGAAAGGACGAGGACTTCGTTGCCGTGGACGAGGCAACTTACAGAGTTGACGGTACGCTCCGCCTGGAAGAAGCTAATGAGAAACTACGGCTCGACCTTCCTGCCGGCGACTACGATACCATTGCCGGTTTCGTTCTGAGCCATCTCGGTCACATACCACGTCTTGGCGAACAGATAAAATATAAAAACCTGCGCATCGTTGTCAGCCAGATGAAGGGTGTCAAGGTCGAAGAGGTCACCATCACAAGGGAGAAAGATGCAGCGGCTCCGGGTCAGATTCAGCAGACAAGACCCTCTTAAGTTCCTGTCTCATCTCGACCTCCTGCGCCTGTGGGAACGGGCCATACGCCGGGCGGAATTGCCCCTGGCTTACTCGGAAGGGTTCAGCCCCCACCCGCGTCTCTCCTTCGCCGCACCGCTCCCGGTAGGCATGACCAGTGATGCCGAACTGGCCGACATCTTCCTGTCGCGCTGGATAGCTCCACAGACCTTCGCCGCGCGTTTACGAAAGCAACTTCCGCAAGGAATCGAACTTAACGAGGTCCAGGCATGCTCCCTGGAAACTCCACCACTACCAGCCACCATTATTGCCGCCGAATACCGTGTTGTTGCCACTTTATCAATTGAAGAATCGGAGGCCAGGGCGGCAATCCACCGCCTCCTGGAAACCAAAACTATCCCCTGGTCACACCTGCGGGGGGCCGAAACGCACTCCTATGACCTCAGACCGCTCATCAACGATATCTGGCTGGAAAGAGTCAATGGTAAAACCCTATCCATCAGTATGAGACTTCGTTGTGATACTTCCGGTTCCGGCCGCCCGGAACAGGTTTTTCAAGCGCTTGGATTTCAGTCAATACCGGATTCCATCCACCGCACCCGCCTTATTACCAGGCCCTGACAGCATGCCAAAAATCCATCCGTAACCCGGTTGACATATACTACATCTTGTGCTAGATTGACCATGTATCCCTAGGGGTTGGGCTTTTATATGCAGTGTCCTTACTGTGGTGAGGCTGATACCAGAGTCATTGACTCCAGAGACTTCGTGCATGGAGTAAGGCGGCGAAGACAATGCGTCAAATGCAACGCCCGCTTCACTACCCACGAGGAGTTGCAGTCACGCAATTTCTTCGTTGTCAAAAAGGACGGCCGCAGGGAAGAGTTTAACCGTGATAAACTCCTGACCGGTATCCGCAAGGCCTGCGAGAAACGGCCTTTACCCACTGGAGTCATTGACAAGCTGGTCGACGGCATTGAAACGGACATCTTCCGCCTGGGGAAGGCTGAGGTTCCAAGCTCGGTAATTGGCGACATCGTAATGCAAAAGCTAAAGGAACTGGATTATATTGCTTACATCCGTTTCGCCAGCGTCTACCGCGAGTTTGCCGACATTTCTGAGCTCAAGGAGGAAGTAGATACTCTGATCCGAGACCATCCGGCGCCGACGGCTTCAAAACAGCTATCATTGTTACCGGACGCCTCTCCTGCCAAGTTAAGACAGCGCATCAAAAACCGCCCCATGACACATACTCGAAAGGCAAAGAGATGACTACAGGCAACAAGAAGAAAGACAAGCAGACACAATCTGACCACAGCCGAATTGCCCGCGAGATATTCGCCAAGGCGGCAACAATGGGCATCACCGACCGTACACAGCTCGAAGAGGTAACCAAGCTGGCCATCGCCCGGTATGAGGCAAACCGGCCTCTGCCAGGCATGGAACAGCTGGTCACTCCAGCAAGCCGCGCCATGGCGCAGACCCGGATAGAGACCATCATCAATGAGATTATCGCAGAGAGAACCATAGAGAGACCGGCTGAGACACCCGAGATAAAACCTGAGATAAAAGTGGCCGAGAGTAAGCACGGAATCAAGTTCACCGAGAATGCCCTGCGGGTGCTTGAGAAGCGCTACCTTAGTAAAGACGAAAATGGCAAGGTCACCGAAACACCGGAGCAAATGTTGAGGCGCGTCGCCAGACATGTAGCCTCAGCCGAGCGAATCTACAATCCAAAGGCCAACGCCGCCGTCTGGGAAGAGAAGTTCTACCAGTTGATGATTGACCTCGACTTCTTACCCAACTCCCCGACTTTAATGAATGCCGGTCGAGAGCTCGGCCAGCTTTCGGCCTGTTTCGTCCTCCCGGTTGAGGACTCGATGGAGGCCATCTTCGAGACGGTCAAATATACCGCCCTCATACACAAGAGCGGCGGGGGCACCGGTTTTTCCTTCTCCAGGCTGCGCCCCGAGGGCGACCGTGTCGGTTCCACTGGCGGTGTTGCCAGCGGCCCTATTTCGTTCATGCGCGCATTCGACACAGCGACAGACGTGATCAAGCAGGGCGGCATGCGGCGCGGCGCTAACATGGCTATCCTGAGCGTGGACCATCCTGATATCATGAAATTCATCACTGCTAAGGAAGACAATAAGAGCCTCACCAACTTTAACCTTTCGGTAGCGGTTACATCCGAATTTATGCAAGCGGTGGAAAGAGGGGCAGAATATGAACTAATCAACCCCCGGACCAGAAAATCGGCAGCCAAACTCAATGCCAGGGAGGTCTTCGACAAGATAGTCGATTGTGCATGGAGGACCGGCGACCCTGGCATCGTTTTTATCGACCGGATCAACCAGTTCAATCCGACACCGAAGCTTGGCAAAATTGAAAGCACCAACCCATGCGGTGAACAACCCTTACTGCCCTACGAATCATGCAACCTCGGGTCAATCAACCTGTCCCACATGGTCACTTCCGTGAACGGCACGCCCAAACTTGACGAAAAGAAGCTTGCCGCCATCGTCAGGCTGGCTGTTCGTTTTCTGGACAACATTATTGATGTCAATGAGTTCCCCCTGCCGCAGATCAGGGACATGACACGCAGTACTCGTAAGATAGGACTTGGCGTCATGGGCTTCGCTGACCTGCTCATCATCCTTGGTATTCCCTATGACTCCGTTGAAGGTCTCGATATGGCCGAGCGGGTAATGAAACTCATAGCTGACGAAACAACCAAAGAGTCGGTAGAACTGGGCAAAGAACGTGGTGTATTTCCGGCATTCGAAGGAAGCATCTATGACCGTCCCGGCGCACCAAGGGTACGCAACGCCTCACGCACTACGATTGCCCCAACTGGCACACTCAGTATCATCGCTGGTTGCTCCAGCGGCATTGAACCGCTCTTCGCCCTTAGCTACGTAAGGCATATCCTGGAAGGTGAGGAATTCATCGAAGTCAACCCATATTTTGAGAAGTCTGCTCGAGAACAGGGATTCTTCTCCCCGGAAATAATGAAACGCCTTGCTCAAGGCAGCAAATTGCGTGACCTCGATGATGTGCCCGTGCCAGCCAAACGGTTATTCGTTACTGCTCACGACATCACACCAGAATGGCATATTAAGATGCAGTCCGCTTTCCAGCATTACACCGATAACGCTGTATCTAAAACGGTGAACTTCCCACATGATGCTACCCGCGACGATGTCTCCAAAGTCTATATGCTCGCCCACAAGGAAGGTCTTAAGGGTATCACCATTTACCGCGACCGTAGTAAGGATGCCCAGGTCCTTACCATCGGCACCGGCGCGGAAAAAGCTGAGACCCAACCGGAGACCGGCGCTGGCAAGTTGACACCTCGCCGCCGCCCCAAAGTGACCACCGGAGCCACTGAGCGAGTCAATACCGGATGCGGCTCGCTCTACGTGACCGTAAACTGGGACGAGCGCGGAATTTGCGAGGTTTTCTCCAGTCTGGGCAAGGCTGGCGGCTGCGCCTCAGCCCAGTTGGAAGCAACCAGCCGCCTCATCTCACTGGCCCTCCGCTCTGGAATCAGCGTCGCCTCCATCGCCAAGCACCTTCGCGGCATACGATGTCCATCAATCGCCTGGGAAGAAGGTTCGGCTGTTCTCTCATGCGCTGACGCCATCGGCAGCGTCCTCGAAAAATATGTCAAGGACAAAGAAGAAGACGCCGGCAGTCCTGAGGACTTCGGCATCATGCAACATCGCGCCGGTCAGTGCCCGGAGTGCGGAAGCACCCTCGTATACCAGGAAGGCTGTCATATTTGCCCGAGTTGTGGATATACCAAATGCGGATAGTGATCACACCCGCCTGCAATATGGAACAAGCCAGCACCAGTCAAAGAGGTTAGATGGGCCAGGGGAAGAGAAACTGAACACTCAAGAAGCCAGCTACTGTCTGGCTATCAAAGACATCGCAGCGGTAGCCCGCTCCGACCTGCCGCTTAAGAGAATACTTAACTCTATTGCCAGGCGCACCTCCAGGGTAATGCAGGTCGCGGGTTGTGCAATAATGTTGCTGGACCCGCAGAAAGAATTCATCATCCCGACCGGCAGTTACGGACTAAGTGACCTCTATCTCCGCAAAGGTTCGCTCCGCGCCCACCGCAGTATTCCCGCCATTCTTGATGGCAAAGTAATTACGATTGCTGACGCCTCCAAGGACTCGCGGATCGAGTATCCCCAGGCCGCCCGTGATGAAGGTATCGTGTCCGTCCTCGGAGTGCCTGTATTTGGCAAAGACGGCGTCGCCGGCGAACTGCGCATCTATACCCACGAGCGCCGCCGCTTCTCACCGTTTGACCGTGACTTCGCCAATGCTGTTGCGGCTGTTGCCGCACTTGTCATAGAAAAAGAAGCCATGCGGCAGCCATCATCCCAAACGCCAGCCCTGATGCCGCAGACCACCACACAGTCTGCAAGACAGACAATTTCGAAACTGCGTCACCAGAGCTTCGCTCACCCCAGCGAAGCTGAGTTCGCCCGGCTTCTTAACTTTTACCGCATCGACTGGCTGTATGAACCGCGGTCTTTCCCTATTAAGCGCGATGGCAGCCGCATCACCGAGATGTTTACTCCGGATTTCTACCTGCCAGAGATGGACCTGTACATTGAACTCACCACCATGAAACAGCGCCTCATCACCGAGAAGAACCGGAAAATACGCTTGCTTCGCCAGCTTTACCCTGACATCAAGATAAGACTTCTCAACCAGAGCGATTACGCCAAGCTACTGGCAAAATACGGATACGGACCGTTGGCCGCCGCCAAAGTTCAGGGCATCAGCCGCGTCCTTTTCAACCACACCCAGATTCAGAGACGCGTAAATGCCATTGCCAAACGCATCTCAAAAGATTATGCCGGACGTGAACTGGTGCTGGTAGGTGTCTTGAAGGGAGTCCTTTGCTTCATGTCCGACCTGATGCAGAAAATCTCACTGCCGGTTGCCGTGGACTTCATGGGTGTTTCCTACTTCGCCGACGCTGCCGGTGAGACGGTGACTATAACCAAAGAACTCGATATTAGCATTAAAAATAAAGATGTTCTGATGGTCGAAGACATTGTGGACACAGGAATGACCCTGAACTACCTGCTGGAATACCTTGCCGGCCAGGAACCCGCCAGCATGAGGGTATGTACTTTACTGGACAAGCAGATTCGCCGGATTACAGATGTGAAGCTGGACTATGTGGGCTTCGAAGTCGCAGATGAATTTGTGGTCGGCTACGGACTGGACTACCGGGGGCAATACCGAAATTTACCGTTCATAGGAACCCTCGGGCCAACCCCTATGCCTAAATATGAATAAAAAATGCTCCAAGTAACTCTGCCCTAGAACCGGTACCGAAAAACCTCCGACCCGAGACTCCCACTTGCTCCCGGAATAGACCCGTCGTGCGTTTCAGCTCTCGCCTACCTTGCACTCCGGCCCCACCGTGTCAAGTGTCGGCCTATTCCGCCCTCGGTACTCGTTCCGGTCCGACAAGCTCGATTACTTGGAGCATTTATTATCTTAGCACACCCACCAACGTTTGTCAATGATTTGTACGTACCTAAATTGCAACGAGGATTACTGCTGGCCTCTTAATACGGCTGGCCGAGCCAGTGGAGGCCCAGATTGCCGGCAAATGCGTAGAATATATGCTTTGGTATACGCCCGGCCCCACCGAACACGTAGTACTTCCATAGCGGGTATTTGAGTACCCCAGCAACGATTCCGGCTACGTCGAATAGCGGGTTTGGGAGAAGCGCCAGCACGAAGAGTGTCCAATCGCCCCAGCGACGCATCCATCCGACCATAACCTCGTAGGTTTGGTTATCGTGTACGACAGCGCGTCCCCCGTAGCCGAAGAAGTAGCCGGTAGTTTCACCGAGAGTGGCCCCAATGCCGGATATTATGCCGATAAGCCACGGGTTCAGCACGGTGCCCATGGCGGCTACGAGAATCATTCCGGGGACCGGGATGACGATGGTGGCAGAACTGATTAGGGAGATGAGAAAGACACCGAGGTAGCCGTAACCACAGAACTGGGCCACCGTGCCGCGGTTGAGCACCAGAAAGACGCTCAGGGCAACAACCAGTACCAGGGAGCTTACCTGCTTCCAGTGCTGTTTCAGCCAGGCACGTCGGTAGTCTCTCTTGATTTCATCTACATCGGGCCGCGATGACATATCAACACCACATCCTAAAAGTTGCCTGATATTATCCAGTTGGGGAGGGGATAACAGCCGGCGAAGTGTTCCGTTTAGGTGGACCTGATTTCTTCCCGCATAAACCTGATGTAGCCGATGGCGAAGCAGACCGCAGTCAGGGCAACGAGCGCCACCAGTTGCGGCCAGACGATCAGCAGGCTCTGAGAGACGGGAAGTGGTGTCGGAACCATACCACTGGTATAGATACTTATAAGCATAAGGGCGGCACTGGCGCTCCCAAACTCAGGCATAAGCATTACCTGTATACTCTCACCATAAAGCGTCGATGGCGAAAGGCGGCTGATCGCCTGATGAAACTCTTCATTGCGTATCAGGACATCAAGCTGAGAATTCTGGTCTACAGGCACAACAGCATTGGCCACGGATTCTGCGATTACCGAGACAAAGAAGAAGACAAATATCCATAAAGCAATCGATGCCAGAGCAGAAACCGCTGTCCGCTCGAAGAAGATGGAGAACATGATGGCAAGACCCAGCCAGAAAGCACCGTAGATAATCGTTACGATAACGAACAACAGGAGGCGGAGCGCCTCCTCACCACTAGGCGCGATGCCAAGCATCCGCAACCCGAGACCGCTGACAATGGCAACAATGCTTGTCACAAGCACTCCGATAACTACAACTCCGGCTATAAACTTGGCGCTGATAAGCGAATCACGGTAGAGCGGCTGAGATAGAAGGCGGCTAAGATTGCCACTGGTCCGCTCGCTGTTCATGGCATCGAAGCCAAGGGCAATGCCGATTATAGGGACAAATAAAGACATGAAAAACGGGAACGGCGGCATCTGCTCGCCGGAGACGATAAATAGCCGGAGGAAGACAAACCGCGTACTCTCCGAAACCTCGTTGCGGATGTTCTGGCCGGCAATGTAGATAGCGGCTACGCCAGCCAGATAAATAAGCAAAAAGAGAATGATGAAGCGCTTGCTGGCGAAATGGTCAGCCAGTTCCTTGCGCAGGACGGCCATCATACCTCTCATAGGCTAGCCTTCCTTAAAGTACTTCATGTAGATTTCTTCCAGCCCGTACTTCTCAATCTTCATCTCGACCAGCAAGGCACCGCTGTCGACCACTGCTTTAGCCAGTTGCGGCCTGACATCACGGTCACTGTTTACCACCAGTACTTTTTCCGATGACTGCACACTGATGATGCCGGGCAGCTTCTGGACAAGTTCAACCAGCTTCGGCTCCGGCTCGGCGGTCTGGATCTCGATGCGATAAGCGCCGCCGCCGATAGCTTCCATCCCGAGTTTCTCGACGCTTCCTTCAGCAACAAGCCTTCCCTTGGACAGTATCCCGACCCTGGAACAGACCCGCTGGACCTGGTGAAGCTGATGGGAAGAAAGCAGAACCGTGATATTCTGCTTATGCATGTCGGTGATGAGCCCGAGTATCTGCTCAATGCCCTGGGGATCGATGCCGCTGGTTGGTTCGTCAAGAATGACCACTTTCGGGTCTTTCATCAGCACATCGGCGATGCCTAGCCTCTGCTTCATACCTCGTGAGAATTTGCCCACCTGCCGCTCGCTGACCTCGCTGAGGCCGACTTTCCGAAGTACGGCGTCAATTTTCCCCTCCACGCCGTCGAGCGGTATGTTATTCAGGTCAGCAGTGTACCTCAGGTTCTGCCGTGCCGTCAGGTCGTTGTAAAACCCAATTTTCTCAGGAAAGTAGCCGACAATCCGCTTTACTTTGAGCGGCTCGCGAGTCGGGTTAAAGCCGCAAATGCGGGCGTTACCCGAAGTCGGCTCGGTCAGTCCTAAGAGCATGAGGATTGTTGTCGTCTTTCCGGCCCCGTTCGGGCCGAGAAAGCCGAAGACCTCCCCCTCGTTGATGCGCAGATTAAGGTGGTCAACGGCGGTAACGTCGCCGTAAACCCTGGTCAGGTCGCTTGTTTCAATGACCGGCTGACTCATCCTCTCTAGCGTCTCCCGAGCCGCATGAAGAGATAGACGAGGCCGGCGACAACGATAACCACGATGGCCACACCTACCCAGCCCCAGATAGTCGGGGTCAAGACGGTTGTCCTGATGTCGAGATTCGCCCTTGCCGAGTAAGAATCATCGGTAACCGTCAAATTGACCATATAATCGCCGGAGATTGCCTTGCCCGATGGCTTGATGGAGACATCGATATCGCGGGTGCCATCAACTGCCAGCGAGTCGATTTTCTCTGGATTGAAGGTGACCGTCCAGCCCTCCGGCTTGGACGATGAAAAGGTGATATTCTTAAGAACAGAAGTGCCGGTATTTTTTACCTTAATCGTCAGGTGGTTTTCCTCACCAGCGGTGGCTTCGGTATTCAACCGGCCGGTCTCTGTCTCAGCTGAGAGCTTGAAATTATCGGTTACCTCAGCCTTAAGGTCGATGGTGGACTTTAGAGCACCAGACGCGGCGGAGAAGGTGAAAGTATAACTGCCCGGCGCTGGCAGGTTCCAGGGCAGCGGCGTGGCCGATATCTTAACAGTCTCCCCAAATGACTTGGCCGGGTCGATCCTTATCGCCGAGATTTCTTTCGAATCGTACTGGGGCGTTATCGCCACATAGAAGTTGGCCGGACCCTTAGCGGAAAGGTCGAAGGTCTTTGGCGTTGTCCCTTCGTACTTTACCTCAACTTCGAAATCGAACGACGCATTGGCCTTGCCTTTGATGACCGGGAAGCGTGTTGTCAGGTTGAGAGAGTCGGGCTTATCCTCTGCTGGGGCAACCTGCGTCTTTATGCTACCAACGACCGGTGTTGCCGCTGCTGTTGCCGCTTGACCGAAGGTCATGCTAAACAGCGCGGTCAACATCGCCAGGTAGAACACATATCTAGCTACCTTTGCTAACTTCATGGAACCACCCTCCTTGAAATTAAAGACAGGCGAGCATTAATAATTATGTTAGCCTAGCCCTGTGCGGCTGAAAGATGATTATATTTTCCTCCGATAGCGGTGTCAAAGCCACCGCTGCGGCATTAACTGCTCATCCGCACTACCAGTACAGCAAATATAACGAAAAGCACCACCAGCGCGATAGTAACCCTGAAAAGAACTTTCTCTGTGCCTCGGCGGGTGCGATAGACTGTATCCGGTTGACCGAATATGCCACCGAGACCACCACCCTTTACCTGAAACATCACCGCCAGTATCAGGGCGATAGAAACCACCAGTTCCGCAATAACCAGATACGTAGGCATCCCTATTTTCCTCCGAGCTCCTGTATGAGTATTTCACGAACTAACTTGGGATTGGCCCGCCCGCGCGTCAGCTTCATCACCTGACCGGTCAGGAATTGAAGCGCCTGCTCCTTCCCGGCATGGTAATCAGCTACGGCGGCAGTGTTGGCGGCAACCGTCTGTACTACCGCCTCTTTAATCTGGGCGGCATCACCAATTTGCACCAGCCCCTTTTCTGCCATTATTTTCCCGGCGGGCTTGCCGGTATTGAACATCTCTTCGAAGACCGCCTTGGCCGCTGGACCGCTAAGAGCACCTTTTTCCATCAATTCCAGCAATTCTACCAGGTTTGACGGTGTCACTCTCGAGTTCTGGATCTCCGTCCCGGTGGCATTGAGCATCTTGCTGAAGTCGCTCAGTATCCAATTAGCCACCTTCTTAGCCACGGCTCTCGTTCTGGCTTCATCGCCAGCAGGCGCCATGAGGTTGACGCACTGTTCAAAATAATCTGCTGTGGTTTTCGAGGCAGTGAGCAGACTGGCATCATAAAGCGTCAACCCCAGACTGACCACGAAGCGCTCTCTTCGCGCGTCGGGCAATTCCGGGAGACGCGAATGCACTTCCTCCACCCAGTTGCGGTCACACAACATAGGCGGCAGGTCAGGCTCCGGGAAGTAGCGATAGTCGTGGGCATATTCCTTGCTTCTCTGGGAAACGGTTAGCCCCTTCTCCTCGACCCATCCTCTGGTTTCCTGTATCAGCCTGCCGCCGGACTCGAGCATCTTTGCCTGACGCTCTGCCTCATAGCTCAGCGCCCGGTATACCGCACGGAAACTGTTCATGTTCTTCACTTCGGTCTTAGGCAGGAACTCTTTAGAACCCCTGGGCCGGATACTGATATTGGCATCGCACCGGAAACTACCTTCCTCCATATTGCCGGTCGAAATGCCAAGGTACTGGACAATCGACCGTAGTTTTGTCAGGTACTCCCTGGCCTCCTCCGCAGAACTCATGTCCGGCTCGCCGACGATTTCCATGAGGGGCACGCCCGACCGGTTCACGTCTACCAAGCTGACCGCATCCCCTTCTGGGCTGGTGCGATGCACCATCTTGGCCACATCTTCTTCAAGATGCACCCGGGTGATGCCGATGCGCTTCCTCTGTCCCCCCGTTTCGATTTCCAGCCAGCCGCTGCGGCAGAGCGGCATATCGTACTGTGATATCTGGTAACCCTTCATCAGGTCGGGATAGAAGTAGTTTTTGCGGTCGAACTTGGTATGCTCGGAAACGGTGCAGTTCAGTGCCAGCCCAGCCATGATGGTGTATTCGACTGCCTTCTTATTGATAACCGGCAGGACGCCAGGCAAGGCGAGGCATACCGGGCAGACGTGCGTATTTGGCGGGGCGCTGGCGTAGTCGGCACTGCACCCGCAGAACATCTTGCTTTCGGTGAGAAGCTGGACATGGACCTCCAGCCCGATGACAACTTCGTAGAGCATTTGAACGTCAGGTTAGTATAGCAGCCATGACGTGTTCAGACAACTTGCGCTCGAATGAGAGCCTGGACTTGAAGACGGCGCGGCAGCAACAAATCCACGACGAAAAAACAGACAAGGCATTATCCATCGTAGAAACGGATGTTGTATCTTGCCGATGATTAGGATAACATTAAGGTTAAATCTGACGGTTACGAACGCTAAGAATAGTCGCTGCATCAATGCTTCTTCAGGTAAGAGACCTCAAAACCTATTTTGATACCCGCAAGGGCCCGGTCAAGGCCGTTGACGGCGTGAGCTACGATGTCGACAGGGGCGAGATTGTGGCCCTGGTCGGTGAGTCCGGTTGCGGCAAGACGGTCAGCGCCCTTAGCCTCATCCAGCTTATCCCTGTGCCGCCGGGAAAAATCGTCAGCGGTCAGGCTGTTTTTGAGGGCAAGGACCTGTTGAAGATGAACGGTGATGAAATCCATGAGGTCCGCGGGCGCCGTATCGCTGTGGTCTTCCAGGAGCCGATGACAAGTCTTAATCCGGTATTGACCATCGGCCGCCAGTTGACCGAAGGGCTGATGGAACACAAGATTAAGAGTGCCAAAGAAGCCGAGGATGAGGCGGTCAAGCTGTTGGAGCAGGTTGGTATTGTTGACGGGCGGCGCCGTCTTAACCAGTATCCCGATCAATTTAGCGGCGGCATGCGCCAAAGGGTCATGCTGGCCATCGCCCTGGCGTGCCGGCCGGGACTGATTATTGCCGACGAGCCGACCACGGCGGTGGATGTCACCGTCCAGGCCCAGTTGCTGGAGCTCCTGGTTGGTCTTACCAAGAATGCCGGTGTTGCGCTCATGCTTATCACCCATAATATGGGTGTCGTTGCCAAGTATGCACACCGCATCAATGTCATGTATGCCGGGCGTATTGTAGAACGGGCAGCAACCAAAGAGCTTTTCAAGAAACCGCTCCATCCCTATACCCGCGCCCTGCTCTCGTGTATCCCACGGTTGGACGAGGTTCAGGGGGCCCGGCTTTGCACTATTCAAGGTCAGCCGCCTGACCTGGTGCGGCGACCCCCGGGGTGTGCCTTTGTGCCGCGGTGCGCCGAGGCACGGGAAGAATGCAGTCAGGAGTGGCCGTCGCTTCGTGAGGTGTTCCCGGAGCATTCCGTGGCTTGTATATTGTACCAATGAGCCAGACACAGAACGGCGTATTAGTTAAAGTCAGGAATCTGGTCAAGTATTTCCCGGTGACCAGGGGTCTGATAATCGCCCGCCATGTAGCCGATATCAAAGCCGTCGATGACGTCAGTTTTGCCATCCATAAAGGCGAGACTCTTGGTCTGGTTGGTGAGTCGGGATCGGGCAAGACTACTGTGGGCAAGTGTTTATTGAGACTATACGAGCCTACTTCTGGCCAGATTGTCTTCGACGGTGTTGACCTGTGCAAGCTGGATGAGGCGAGCCTGCGTGAACTGCGCGTTAAGATGCAGCCTATCTATCAGGACCCCTACAGCTCGCTAAACCCGAGGCATACCGTTGCTGATATTGTCAGCGAGCCGCTAATTGTCCATGGTCTCGCCAGCGGCCGCCGGGCCAGGGAACGAGTCGATGAACTGCTCCAGATGGTTGGCCTTGACCCCGAATTCGCTGAGCGGTACCCACACATGTTCAGCGGCGGCCAGCGGCAGCGTATTGGAGTTGCTCGCGCTATTGCCACCAGACCTGCTTTTATTGTCTGCGATGAACCGGTCTCAGCACTGGACGTTTCCATCCAATCGCAAATCGTTAACCTGCTCGGCGACCTCAAGTCCCAGCTAAACCTCACCCTCCTGTTCATCTCTCACGACCTGTCAGTAGTAAGGCACATCAGCAACCGTATCGCCGTGATGTACCTCGGAAGAATTGTCGAGCTGGCGCCGAGCCGCAATCTCTATGACGAACCCCTGCATCCTTACAGTCAGGCCCTACTCTCTGCGATACCTATCCCCGACCCTGAAATTGAGGAAAAACGCAGACGCATCATTTTGAAGGGCGAAATTCCCAGCCTACTCAACCCACCGCCCGGATGCACCTTCCACCCGCGCTGTCCTGTGGCTATCGACATCTGTTCCAAACAGGTACCGGAGTTCAGGGAAATAAGTGGGCGCTGGGTTGCTTGTCACCTGGTAAAATAAGGTATTTGTTTTCAGATTATAAAAGGGCGCATCGATGCGCCCTTTTAAGTTACAGCCGCTTCAGTCTCGGGTCCCAGACGTCGCGCAGAGCATCGCCAAACATATTAACGGCGAAGACTATCATGCTGATGGCCAATCCGGGGAAGATGCTCAGCCATGGTGCTTTGTACATATACTGCATCGCCTCGGAGAGCGAACGTCCCCAGGAGGGGTGCGGCGGCGGTATGCCGAGACCGAGGAAGCTCAGAGAGGCTTCAATGAGAATTGCCGCGCCGAGCATCGAGGTGGCCACAATCAGATAAGAGGCCAGCGTGTTCGGTATGACGTGCCTGAGGATGATGCGCCAGGGCCTGCACCCTACTGCCCTGGCCGCTTCTATGTAGGGGAATTCTTTAACAGATACCGCGATAGAGCGGATCACGCGGTTGGCGCGCGGCATAGATGGAATCGAAATCGCCAGGATAACGTTAATAATCGACGGGCCAAGGACAGCCATAATGGCGATAGCCAGCACCAGTCCCGGAAAAGCCATAATCATGTCCATGATGCGCTGTATTCCCATATCCACCTTACCGCCGACATAGCCGCTGATAACGCCTATAACGGCACCGACGGTCGTACCCACCAGCGTTGCCCCGATGCCGACAATGGCCGATACCCGCGCCCCTAAAATTACGCGGCTGACTACGTCTCGTCCCACCTCATCAGTCCCCATCAGGTGCGCCCAGGAGGGCCCCTGCAGACGGTGCATGACGTCAGTCGATAGTGGGTCGTAGGGCGTAATCCAGGGGCCGATTAACGCTATGATAATCATGCCAAAAAAAACGGCGGCGCCGGCGGCCCCGAGCGGCTTATCCCGGAAGAACCGGGCTATAATAGTCCACGAGCTTTCCCTGGCCCGCTTCCTGGTGCTCACTGTCGCCGCGGCGGTGGTCAAATTACTTCCCCCCTATTCGTACCGTATCCTGGGGTCGACCCATCCATAGACCAGGTCAACCAGCAGGTTAACCAGTATAACAATAATCGTGATGAAAGCCACCAGCCCCTGCACCAGGTTGACATCACGGTGGTTGATGCCATCGATCAGCAGGCGGCCGATACCCGGAATGTTAAAGATGGTCTCTATGATAACTGCTCCGCTAAGGAGCAGGAGAACCTCCGTTCCGAATATGGTAATTACAGGAAGGATGGCGTTTCTCAGGGCGTGGATGATGATAACCGTGCGCTCACGCAGGCCTTTGGAGCGGGCGGTGCGGACGTAGTCCTCGCGCATGACCTCGAGCATGGAAGAGCGCATCATTCTGGCCGATACTGCTGATTGCCGCCACCCAAGAGCGATTGCCGGTAAAGTCAATTGTTGCATGGCTACAAGCGGCGCTGCAACAATTGTCGCATACTCAATCGGCGGCGACCACCGGAATACGGAGACTGTCAGCAACAGGAGGAGTAATCCAAACCAGAAGTTGGGGATCGAGAGTCCCGCAATGGCGAAGCTTCTTAAGCCGTAGTCCAGCCAGCTATCCTGCTTCAAAGCCGAGAATATCCCGGTTGGTATAGCTATAAAGACACTCAATACCATGGCCATTACCAGGAGGGTGAAGGTATAAGGCGCCCGTATGGCGACTTCAGACCAGACCGTGTTGCCGGTCCACAGGGACTTACCCAGGTCGAGATGGGAGAAATCGAGTATCCACACTGCGTACTGTTCCCAGAGGGGAATGTTCAGGCCAAGCTCTTCGCGGAGGGCATTCAACTGCACGGGGTCTATGGCCGCGCCCTCGCTTCCGAGCATGACCATGGCTACGTCACCCGGAAGTACCCTCATCAGCAGGAAAAGCAGTGTTACTGCTCCCCAGAGAGTAGGTATCGCCCAGAGAAGGCGCCGTATTATATAGCCGCCCAAATAGACCTGCCTCCGACTTTTGAAGTTATCCTAACCATTTTAGTAAACACCACACCAGTCGTCCAGCAAAGTCAACCAAGGGTTGTACGCCTGGAACTCAATTGGACAACCATGGTATATTGTCAATTGTATTCGTTTACCTGGAGACTGATATGCCAGAACTAAACCGCCGGGCTTGCGCTCTCAACTGATCATATGTAGCTTATATTATCTTAATTTTCGGCGGGGTACAATATCAGTGAACTGGTTCACAAAATACTCTGCCATCCACTGGTTGTGTTTAGATGTGCTGAAAAGACTCTATCGCCCTCCTTTCCAAGAATACTCGCTTGCCCTTCATCCATCCGCGTTATACAATACTCCCTTCATATCAGGGAGAATGTACGTTGTCGCCATTTGAATTCGAAGTTGCCGAAGCACTCGGGCTGATCGGCGGCGCGCTGACCACTGCTGGTTTCATCCCTCAGGTGGTCCGTGTTTACCGTTTGAGAAGCGCCCGTGAGATAAGTTTGCCCTTCACTATCCTCTTTACTATTGGTATCAGCTTCTGGCTTGGTTATGGCGTCCTGTTTCAGCTTCCATCAGTCGTGCTCTGGAATGCCATCACCCTGGTCACGGGTATTCTCCTGCTCTACGCCAAGTTGAAATACGGAAGGTAGTTTACCTGAGCCGGGGAATACTATCGAGGCGGCTTACAAGGTTGTCAAGACTGAATACCGAATTCGCGCGTTCTGCCTGTTGGCTGCGGTCGAGATAATAAGCTCTAAGGCCAGCCTCGCCGGGCGAGAGGAAATCATAGCGCCAGCTATCACCGACATGAGCTACCTCCGCCGGTGACACCCCCATCTCACGACACACTGTCAGGTAGAACTCCGGTGTTTTGAGCTTACCATAGTCGGATATTGACGAGAAGACGCGGGTAAAGCATCTCCCGTTCTGAACTAGCAGGTAGGGCATGAACTCGCGAGAGGAACCTGACGATATGACCAGAAGGTAGCTCTGGCGAAGAGAGGCGAGAGCCCTGCGCACTTCAGGGTAATAGATGACTTTGTCGCGGTATCCTGTCAGCAGGGATGTATAGTCATCCAGTTTGAAACGCTGGAACCAGTATTTAATGTCATACCACTCACACCGGCCGTCGCCCACCTCGTCGTATTGCCGCTCCACCTCAGCTTTAGCTTCATCGAAAGAGAGCCCGTGTCTGCGGGCATAGAGCGCCGGCAAGCCCTCGTGCCAGACACAGCGGCTAAAGTCAGGCGTCACCAGCGTTCCTTCAAGGTCCAGCGAGACAATCTTGATGCGGCTCATTTCAACCAGGAATTATACCAGAGGTACTGCATCATTCTGGAGGCCAGATGGGGCTGGTTAAATCTGTGGGGCCTCCAATTGTGGGAGGAGATTGGTGTTAGGGGGCAGACACTTATGCTACACTAACCCCCACGATGGACAGCAGACTACTCGTCCTTTACTTCGTCCTTGGTGGCGCTGCGGTTGCCAGCATCACCTACTTCGGCAGTCGCGGTCAGGGACTTATCGCTGCGCTCATCAGCATGCTCCCGACAGTCTCGCTTATCACCCTGATTGGTGTCTACCATACTGGCGGAGCTGAACCAGCTGTCTCTTACTTCCGTAGTATGCTCATCGTTCTGCCTGTCTGGATACTCTACGTCGTCAGCCAGATATTTCTTCTACCACGCCTTGGCCTCGTTCCGTCGCTGGTGATAGGCGTCACCGTTTATCTGGCCGGTGTCTTCGCCATCACGCGGTTCGTACACTGACGTCTGGCATCTTCCCTACTAGGTTTGACTCAGGCTCTGCCACCATCTAAAATGCGCGGTCTCCAGGAGTTGTTTCATAATGAAGACTGACTGGCAAAAACTGGTTTTGGCACTGCTTTTTGGAGCCGCGCTGGTGCTGAGTCTGTTACCGTTGGGCGGGACCCTGTTTGCGGCAGAGCCGGCCTCATTCCAGCAAGTCAAGCTGTGGGTCTATCCAGAATATGACGACCTACGCCTGCTGGTGATGCTTGAAGGTAAGATTGTTGGGACAGCGGCGCCGGCTACGGTACGCTTCCTCGTACCCAGCGCCGCCGAGATGTACTCAGCCGGCTCGATGGATACCCAGGGACGCTATTCCGGCGGGCCGCCGGCAAGAAAGCCTTCGAATATCCCGGGCTGGGACGAAATCAGCTACGAAGTCAAGACCAATACTTTCCGCGTGGAGTACTACGACCCCGTCATCAAGGGCAACCCGGACAAGACAATATCCTACGAGTTCCGTACCTTATACCCCATCAGCGACCTCTCGGTCGCTGTACAGGAGCCGTTGAGGTCCACTGGCTTCAGCGTCAGCCCTAAGGCTAGCTCGACCTCACTGGTACAGGGATTCACAGAGCACCTGTTTTCCTATCAAAACGTTACACCTGAGCGGCCACTGCGTTTTGAAATTACCTATACCAAGTCCGATCCCCATCCGTCCATTCTGCCTACGCCGACAGGCCAGCCTCAGCCGGTCTCGCCTGCGCCCGCGACCGATACCGGCGCCACCCTGGTAATTGCTGGCATTATCGTGGTAGTTATCGTGGTATCGATAGCTGTGGTTATAGGCAGAAAATCATTCCGGAGCAAGCCGAAAAAGGTGCCGCTTAAGTCCGCTCAACAGCCACGTCCGGCCAGGGAAGGCAGTGCACCGCCAAGATTCTGCCCTGACTGCGGTGCCCGGCTGGAACGTTCCAGCCGGTTCTGCCCCGAGTGTGGTGTGAAGCTTAAATAGGCTTCAAGTACTCACACCGGCCACGCGCTTCTGGTCGAAATACGCCCTGACATCCACCTTGCTCAGGTAAATTATGACCAGCACTCCAATGGCGGTGCCGAAAGGGAAGCTGAGACAGCTCAAGCCCCCCTGCACGATGGCGCATATCCTGGCCCACTCGGCGCCAGCCAGTATACCAATGCCGGCTGCTAAACAAAGTCCAAGATATCCCACCACAACTATAGCGGCTATGCTCATACCGAAATAGGCCCACACCATTCCCGCAGGTGCTCGCATGCCATTAGCGTAGCCAGCCATCGGAGTCAAGAAGCCGGCAATCAGCAAAGCTATCAGGCCGAGGAACGCCAGGAACGCCGCTACGAACTCCCAGACTGCGATTAGTACCAGCCATTCAGGTCGTTTCATATCACTCTTCCTCCAGATTCAAAGTCCGCTCGATATAGCAATTTTACGAAGTAACTCCAAGCAAGGGTGACTTCGCGGGCAACGCCGGCAGTCCCGACGTATATGATTGTCTCTTCAGACCACTATCCTGCCTTGACCTCCATAGTGGTCTTAAACACAGCCGTCTTGTCGCCGGACTTGACGGTCACCTGTATTGTGGCCGTGCCCACGCTTACGTGTCGGAACATGGCACCGTCAAACTGGACTTTGCCCGTGGCATCAGCTTTTTGCTTGTCTTTGGGGGAAGGGAAAATAAGGGAGCTCTTTACCCCGGTGGCGTAGAAGAACTCAATGGTGCAATCAGCATTAGATTCAGTCTGGGCCACAACTTTGACCGGATCGCCCGGTCCGGCTGACTTGGTCACTGATACGAATTCGAACTTTATGCCCGAAGCTGGTGTGGCGGTCGGAGTGGGGGAAGGTGACGGCGAAGGTGTCGGCTTGGGTGCTGGCGAAGGTGTAGGAGTCGGGGATGGCTTCGGCGCCGGTGCTGGCGATGGCGCTGGTGCTGGAGTCGGGGTCGGGGTTGGCGATGGCGCAGGCTTTGGCACCGTTGGCGCTGGTGTTGGAGCAGGCGCCGGAGCCGGGGCTGGCTGGGCACACGCCGTAATAATCATGATGCTGACAATGAGAATGGAGAAAACACCGAGCAGTACTACGGACCTTCGTACTCTAAACAAACCATCACCTCCATATGTAATTTCTTAGCCCTGACTTGGGCTAGTGCTAAGACTAAGTCGACCGCCAAACCCGGAATGCGGCGGCCTCCCGAAATCATGGCACAGCCAGCCGTAAAATTCAATTCCAGAGCACCTGATACCACCAATCGTAATCAGGCCTTAAGCCTGCCGCCGCGTTGCTGGCAGGACTCACTGCTCTCAAGGTTTTCAAAGCCGCAACCAGGACAAATAACGTGCCCAACTTATTCCTTTTGGGTTTCTTCCACCACGGGTTGTTCATCCTCCATGACCACGACCGTCAGCGAGGTAGTCAAGAATTGCGTCGCCTGTTCCTCATATTCATGGAGCTTGAGCAATATTTCCGTGGCTGGCCGGTGGTCCATAAACCTTTCCTCAACCTTAGGAACGTCTCGGAGCCGTTCCTGAAGCACTGGATGAGTGTCGATTATGTTTTCATCCCCTCGCATACCCAGCGCCTCCTGGGCCACGATTAAAGCGTCCAGGTCAGGTACGGCATTTCGAAGTCTCAGACAGTAGTTCGTAGCTGGTTTTCTATCGCGCAGTTCGCTGGCGAAGTCCTTGTTGAAGATAGCCTGAGAAGCGCGCCTGAGGCCGCCGACTTTTCTCAGTGCGCCTGTGAGGCTCTCTGACCCGCAGGTGAGGGCTGCGACGACATCAGCCCGGCTCTCCCTTAGCCGTGAAATCCTCACGTTGAAGCGGTGGAACGACCACCAGTGGATGCTGAGCGCCAGCCAGGGCAGAATCATGGGGACCGCCATACAGCCGATATTTTTCCTTCTGGTCACTTTCCCACCGGGGCTTACGCCCAGCGCTTTGTCCATGCTCTCAATGGTTGCCGCCAGCTTCATATACACCGGAAGCACCGCCGAGCTGAGAAGAGCATCGTTGCCGGTGAAGTGGGCAAGTTCGTGGGCCAGAATAGCCCTCAGCTCGTTTACCGATATAAAGCTGATAACCGGAAGACCGATGGCGAGCACCTGACCCCGGGCTTCGCCATTGAAGACACGGAGCGGGCCTTTTTGGATCATGAAATTGACGTCGGCGTGAAGCACTATCGAGTCCGGTATTTTCGTGTTCATACGCTCGCACAGTTCGCTGACAAAAGATACCAGCCGTGGTTCGGCGCTGAGGTCAAGCAGGATGGCCGGGGCGAACTGGGTCTCCCTGCGTAAAGTCCTGATAATGCCCACCAGCGCCGCGAGGATGCCGGCTAACATTCCCAGGCCAATGATTGCCAGGACCAGTGTCGGTTCAGTTTGTGACAGCCATTCGGCAAGGAGCCATATACCGAGGATTAAGCCGCCGCCGATGGCCGCCATCACGATGATTGATAACGCCAGGACAAGATAGAGGCCGGGAATAAAAAGCCAGGCCCTTATGACCTGCCAGAGCGGTATGTCCGGCATGGTTTTGGTGTTGCGGGGTATTCTTGGCATCATCCTGCCACAGTGTTATTTGCCTTCGGAGGTATTCTATCATCCGGCATTCATGCCATGTCACTTTTCCAGCTTGGAGTTCGGATGATTAACGCATTGGGCGGCGTAGCAGTCGGTAGTAAATGTGAGGTGGCCTGTGGTACTGGCTCGCCACCCGGCGTCGTACTGTGCCAACAAGGCGTCGGGGAGGCTTTTATGGGATTGTGGAAGTTGAAGATTGATATACATGGGGATATCGGGTAATGTAAGTGCACAAGCAGAGTACGAGACATGGCGACAGAACGACGTTTCTTTGAATCGGAAGCGGAGGAAGCATTCAGGAGAGTTCGGAATCGCTTGCGAACGCATTCTCCTGAAGAAATCATCATGGCTTGTATTGATAAGTTGAGTGCCCAACCAAACGACTGGGTCCAGCACTTGCGCTTCTACCCACCATGGAGATTGTTGCTACTTGTGAAATGGACGCTACTTTACGGCGAATACACTTCCATACCGCGTCGTGCTCTGACGGTTGGGAATTTCAACTATCTTCTCAATCTAATGCATGACCTCGAGGGTCACCTCAGAAAGCCTAGCGAATATGAGAACATGTTCCTTTTCTTCAGGAACATGGCCTTCCAGCAGTTCTGGCTCGAACACGAATTCAACATGCTTGATTTCGCTAGACAAAGCGTACTTTTTGGGAAGTTAGACCCTGCGCATCGTTTCCAAGCGAGTTTCCTGGAGAAAGCCGGCATTCCGTTGCCGCAGTTCATTGAACTGGCCATGATGCTAATGACGCGGTTCACTGTGGAGAAGAAGGGGTCCGTAACTCCAGAATGGTTCCGTACAGTTGTGAAAGCGTATGAGGCGGGAACGATTGAGCGGTTTCTTACTTTCTTGTCAGCGGACATTACCACGCTGAGAGTGAAGCTTGGACAGACAAGAGATCCCAATCGGAAGGTATCGTACGAGGTTTACGAGAAGAGCCCTCTGAGGGAGATGCCCCTGCTGGAGTATCATGGAGTCTACTATCCGTTTTCGCCTCAACTGCTGGCGCGCTCTTTGGAGACGAAGATATACGACACACTGAGGAAAGATGACCCTCAAGGGTTCATGAACACATTTGGTCCGATCTTCGAGAGGTATGTTGGTGGTTCCCTGTCGAACATCGGGGCCCCGGTCATCCCAGAGCAAGAACTAGCACGAGTTGTCCCTAGCGTTGGCAAACTGGTTGACTACCTAGTAGTTGACGGGGAAACGACCGTCTTCATCGATGCCAAGGGAGTGGAAATGTCATACCTGGGAATGGTTGGGCATCAGCCCGAAGTAATAAAGGACAAGACGGGGAACTCGATCATCAAGGGAATAGAACAAGCTTTGGGGACTGCCAGCAGGCTGGAGGGTATTAATGAGATTGCTGGAGTTCCCATTCGCAATGGAAACAAGTATCTGATCGTCGTGACTTTCAAAGATATGTTCGTTGGGAACGGTATAGACTTCTATGAGTATGTTGCGAAAGAAACGCTCGACAGAATTGTCAGCAGGTATGCCGGGGCTGCCCCCATACCATTCGGCCACATGTATTTCGTGTCTGTCGACGACTTTGACATGATGGTTTCAGCTATCGTCTCAGGCGCAACTGACCTGACGAGGTTGCTTCAGCAAGCAGTAGCCGATGACGCGCTTGCCGCTACGAAGAAGTTTACCTTTGGTCAACATGTGCGCAAAATATGCCCTGAAGTTGAATCTCCAAAATGGTTGTACGATGAGAGCAAGTCGATTTTGGACAGGTGCGCATGCCGCTTCGATAAGAAGCCCTGAGGACTTCTTCGTGACCATTCGGGCAGGTTGCAAAGACACCAAGGCAAGAAGAGGCCAGTTTTACGTTTGGGGACCTGGTGCCGAGGGAGGGATTTGAACCCACACTCCGTCGCCGGAAGCGGATTTTAAGTCCGCCGCGTCTGCCGTTCCGCCACCTCGGCTGGTGGGGTTGGGATGGAGGCGGCGAGCGGATTCGGACCGCTGCATAGGGGTTTTGCAGACCCCCGCCTTAACCACTTGGCTACGCCGCCCCAGTCAAAGAAAGTGGTGCCGAGGAGGAGATTTGAACTCCTACGGGCTTTTGGCCCACCACCCCCTCAAGATGGCGTGTCTACCAGATTCCACCACCTCGGCACGTCTCCCGAAGTTTACTGGCAGGAGTGGCAGGATTTGAACCCGCGACCGGCGGTTTTGGAGACCGCTGCTCTACCAGGCTGAGCTACACTCCTGCGTCCCCGGTAATGTGGTACCCCTGGGGCGATTCGAACGCCCGACACGCGGTTTAGGAAACCGCTGCTCTATCCTTCTGAGCTACAGGGGCATGCCGCATGCCATAATCTGACGCCCGTACGACATTTTAGCAAGTGGGGCTGGAGTGCGCAACCAGATCACCGTTCCACACCAATTTGACACATCTCTAGCTTTGAGGTACACTTCACAGACTGGTTTTTTAGTTTGGTGAATTGACATGCCTATCTATGAGTACTCGTGCCCAGCAGGGCACGGCATCTTTGAATTGATGCGTCCTTCTTCTAAAGCTGATGAGAAGGCGCTATGCCCCAAGTGCAGAAAGCCTTCGCGCCGGGTCTTCTCCAAGTTCGCCTGCGTTTCCAAGGGAGCAGACGGCGTATCGACCCCGGTGGCAGGTACAGGTAGTTCCTGCGCTACATGTGGTTCATCCAGTTGCGCCACTTGCGGAGGATAAGCAGACTCGTTACCAGACCGACCTTGAAGTCTTCGCTCTGACCAGTTACTAGCAGCCCACACTTCATTTGGCTCAGGAGAGTGTTGAATATGAAGCAAGTAGAACTACGCGCCAGTAAGCGACAGGTTCTTGGCAAACAGGTAAGAGCCTTGAGGCGTACCGGTGTGGTGCCGGCGCATCTGTTCGGCCGGGATATTGAGTCGGTACCTCTTCAGGTCGAGGCAGCGGCACTGCAAAAAATATTAGGTGGGACTGGCACCAGCCGTCTGGTATCGTTGATGGTTGAAGGCGATAACGTACCCCGCAATGTCCTCGTTAAGGAAGTCCAGCGTGATTACATGGGTGATAAAGTTATCCATGTCGATTTTTACCAGGTGAAGCTGACGGATAAGATTAGAGTTGAGATACCCGTAGTTGTGGTCGGTGATTCGCCGGCAGTAAAGGGTAAGCTTGGCATGCTAATGCAGGCGATGCGCCTTCTACCGGTGGAATGTCTGCCGGCTGAAATCCCGCAATCGGTGCAGGTAGACGTGTCCGGGCTAGTCAAGCTGGATGACGGCATCTACGTAAAAGACCTGAAGCTGAAGGACGGCATCACTATTCTGGCTGATCCCGATGAATTGATTGTCAAGGTCAGCGTCATCAAGGTAACTAAGGAAGAGGTGGCCAAGCCGGTTGAGGCCGCCGCTGAGGCAGTCGCGGCCCCGGCTGAAGGCGGTGAAGCCGTAGAGGGTGCTAAGGCTGAAGCCGGTGCCGAAGCTGGCGGTAAAGCTGAGAAGCCTGAGAAGGCTGAAAAACCGGAGAAAGGGCACAAGTCGACCTAAGCTCTCTATTTCAGGAATAACAGTGGGCGCCCTTGTCCAGAACGTCAGGGGCGCCCACTCTTTTGTAGAGTATGATTTTCTAACGCCCGGGGTTGCTGGCGGTGTCCGATGTTTCGTCCCCAGCGGTACTCGGGCTCTCTGCGATGCGCTTTTCAACCTGTTCACGCAGCCACCGCTGGATGTCGTTGAGTGCCGGCGGAAAGACAATAAAAACGTCGATTGATGCCGGGAATTGGACCCGGTGACCCTCCCTGATAAACAGCACTCCGGCTTCGCCTTCCTTCAGGGTCTGGTTGATACGGGCGGCGATGTGCTCCCAGCGCCGCCGGGCGGCATCGTTGAAAGCCTCGGAGACCTTTGAGGCCACCTTCTCACTGACAAAGCCAAGCATGAGGCATCTCTCCCAGTCCATCGCCTCTTCGGCAATACTGCGGTCTTCAGCCAGTTCAAAGCTGGCGCCAGCCTGGCAGCGTGTTCTGGTAATCTCCCGGCCGGCCGGGTTGAATTTTTCCATAACCGCAACGCCTTCTTCACCATCGACTACGATTGATTCGTGGTAGATGCGGCGTATCGGCCCGAGTTTAGACTCAAGGTTGGAAATGTGCTCCATGACCTCGAGCCAGTAGCGGCGGCATTTCTCCTTATATTCTTCAGGAGAATTTTCGCTATGCAGGACCAGGGGCACAATGTAAATTTTCCTTGAAGATTTATACTGGTCTGCGGCCGGCTTTTCTATTTGCCCGATTTCAGGTGCCATAGGCTACCTCTTCTCTGGTGGTGGGATTTCCTGTCCCCACGCCTGCATGACCTGCTTCAAACTCTGGGCCAGCCTCGGACTCTGGCGCAGGCGGGAGATAAAAACAGGGCATCCCTCAAGGAGGACATTCTGGAGGGTTGTTGCGGCGCTCTCCAGGAAGAGCCGCATCTCCTCGCTGGCCGTCTCCGGTGCTGCGGACATACCCATCAATGATTTGAACTGTTTTTGCATGTCCTCTGGGCCGACGCGCATTGGCGTCACGCAGTTCTTGTACCAAGGGCACGTCTTACACTGCAGTACTGCTGAAGCTTCTTCAAGAATGTCTGCCATATTGCGTCTCCAGGCTTCGTTTTCTGTACGCTGATGACATATTGTACCTTAATCCAGTATTGGCGGCATTGCCCGAGCGTGTGGAGTTGGTAATGGCTCCCGGGGAAAACTGTCAAATCTGTGGACTATAATAAAGACCGGAGGTGCAATTCGGTGGGAACATCATTTAATCTCTCTGCCGTTGTCTCGCATATTGATGCCAACCGGTCAGTGAAGGAACTCATTATGGCGCGGATCAAACGCCAGGGCCAACGCCAGAGGATATCCGTGACTGACCTGACCAGCCTTAAACAGGCATATTTTAAAAGGAAGTTCCCGGATATATTACCGCCCCTTGAGCGGCAACAACTGATGTGGTCGGGCACAGGGTTCCACCAGCTTTTTGGGGCGGCGGTCTCCCGCGAGGAATACCTTGAACAGTTCGTGGAAGTAGATGGGGTAGTGGGCCGGATTGACATCTACGAGGACATCCCGACGGAGATTAAGACGACCGGGAGCCTGGTGGATGAGGGTGATATCAAGCGCAAGCGGCCATATTACCTCGAACAACTGGGGTTCTACTGCGCCATGGTGAATAATGCTGAAGGAAGGGTGGTTATCTATCAAAGGAGCGCCTCCCCGGAACAATCGCTAGCCGCCTTCCGGGTAACATTTTCTGACCTTAGCGCCATCATAACTGAGATGAGGAGACGGCGGGACTTACTTCTGGAAGCTTTGGAAAAGGGAGACCCCAGCCGCTTGCCGGTCTGTCCCTGGGGCAACTGGCAATGTGATTATTCTACGGTCTGCGACTGCCGGGCCAGCATGGTACCGGCTTCAAAAGAAGTACTTGCCCAGGTCTCGACCATTGAGGCTGACGAGGCGGCAGTCCACCATCTGGTGGAAAAGCTGGCTGCTAAGACCGGCAGTGTGAAGCCGCCGCGCCTTAATGACCTTGTTTTTCCCAGGAAAGCCTATCTCGCCAGAATAAAACAGCGGGATGCGCACGATGAGGAGGCCATCGATACTGAAGAGGAAGCGGCCGAGAGGCTGGTTTCAATGGAGCGTACCGGCTTTCTCGGCGTGATACGGGATGCCGTCAAGTACGGCCTGCCCGGGGAGACCCAGCATGTACCGCTCAAGTCGGGTCCTTTGGAAGACATGCTACTGCTTAACGATGGGATGCCGATAGTTGTCCGTAATGCCAGGCTCAACTCGGTGGTCGAGCGCAGCAATCTCCCACGCGTCTTTTCCCACTACATCATGAGACTGGCTATGGAATGCGGCCTGACCAATCAGCGGCGGGGACGTCTTATTGTTTACTACGAAAAGGTTCTTCAGGAAGATGCCAAGCTGATGGTCTACGATATAAGCTTCAAGGACACGGAGACTCTCAAAGCTGAGGCTCTGAGGCGGCTCAATCTGCTGGAGACTGCGAACCAGGTGGATGAGTTGCCAGCCTGCCCGGACTGGATGTGCCGCTACTGCCGTGAAAGCGCCTCATGCAGTCCCGGCGCCGACACAGCTTGAACCTTTCGACAAAGGAAAGTGATGGCGCACCGAGTGATGAGGCGACGCGCAGAGCTGTACCGGTACCGGTGGATTGACTAGTCACGGCGGAGAAGCCGGCCCCTGACGTTGCTCTGCATACCCTCGGCTTCACGCATTTTATCGATTTCTTCTTTGGTTAACTCTTGTGAGGACACGAGGTCGCCGTCAGTGACCTTTATCCGGTACAACTTGTGGCACTTCCAGCAGGAGAATGGTCCTTCGTAGTTGGCGCTAAGCAGTGACATAGTGCTGACGGCGTTGCATCCCGGGCAACTGACAGTGAAGAGCATGCTTACCCTCCTGATACCAGAGAGTATACCACGTCGGTCTATGCATAGTCTCTAGTTATGGTGGCCGGGTAGTTTATATTGTTTTGTGAACTAAGATACAGAATGCTCGGGCTGTTATGTTTGAGGTGGAGTGGGGCAGGTCTTTGTCGCCGGGCACTCAGCCGGGCAAGAGCCGTCGGCATTGGTCTCACAGGGCTCGCAGTGGATGGTCACCTGGCTGTTGGGCAAACGCTTTCCGATATCTTGCTCAATGATGTCGCAAACATTGTGCGCTTCCTCTATGGTTACCGATTTAGGAAAGACCAGGTGCAGGTCGATGAAGCGCTGGTAACCCGACTTACGTGTCCTGAGAGCGTGGAAGCCAACAGTCTTACCTGTATGGGCGGCAACACAGGCATTAATAGCTTTGAGTTCATGCTTGGGCAGGCGGACATCGAGCAGAGGGCGGAACGACTTACGCGTGATCCCCCAGGCCGCCTTAACGATTAGGCCAGCCACACCTATGGCGATGAGCGGGTCAAGGATGTGCCAGCCAGTGAGCCAGACAGCTACTAGACCAACCATAACACCGGCGGAGGTATAGACATCGGTGGTAAGGTGCCAGGCATCAGCCTCGAGCGCCACGGAATCAGTCCGTTTGGCCACTCTGTGCAGGTGCCTTGAAACGATAAGATTGGCTAGTGCCGACACACCCATAATGACGATACCCAGGCTGAGCAATTCAACCTCGACGCCGGAAATAACCTTATTGACAGCCTCATAAATGATGTATGCAGCAGCACCGAAAATGAGGAGTCCCTCAAATGTGCCGGAGATGTTTTCAATTTTGCCGTGACCGAAGTTATGGGTAGAGTCGGGCGGTTTGGCCGCGGCGCGGATGCTAAAGAAGGCAATCACAGCGGCAAGGAGGTCGACAGCACTGTGGATGGCCTCAGCCAGGACACTGACGCTTCCCATAAGTAAACCAGCGACCAGCTTGAAAACGACCAGCAGGCTGTTCGAAAGGATCGACAGCCCGGCAGCGCTGGTCTTGGTAGAGAAGGGCTTAAACATTCAACTCTGATGCAGGCTTTTGCCTGCATAATAGCATAATACCGTGGTCAAGCGCTTGAATCATAATACGTAACATCAGTACTCGTTTTGGTCTAAATCTTACAGGCGTACACGCGGGATTTGACAAGCAGGAAGCAGGATTCTACTATTCTGACTCATCACGGTCAAGTCCTGTGGCTGACATGCCACCGACTTTCTTCGACCAGGTGAGGCTATAACTATTGGCTAAGACTTCCCGAAGCGGCGTTAATTCACCAACCAGTGACAGACCCAGGCGAATACGGATGCTAATCGCCGATGACCATCCGGCATTCCGTGACGGCCTCTGCCGATTGCTTGAGGACGAGTCTGATATTCAAGTGGTCGCCCGCGCCTCTGATGGTGAGGAAGCAGTCCGTCTGGTAAAGGAGCTTTCTCCTGAGGTGGCAGTGGTTGATGTTGCCATGCCCAAGCTAAACGGCATTGAAGTGACCAAGCAAATCAAGGCCTGCTGTCCCGGGACGCAGGTTTTGATAGTCAGCGCCCATAACATCGAAGCTTACATGTTAGCCGCATTGAGGTCAGGGGCCGCCGGTTATTTACTTAAGACCGCTCCACTTGCGGAGATCGTCAATGCCATCAGGCTGGTCCACTCTGGCGGCGGTGTCTTTGACCTCAAAGCCGGGAGCCGCATGATGAGCCGTCTTGTCGGCCAGAAGGGAGAAAGCCGGACCGGCGAGACGCTACATGCCAGGGAGCTTGAAGTACTGAAGCTGGTGGCCAAGGGAATGGGCAACAAGGAAATCGCGAAGAACCTAGTGATCAGCGAGCGGACGGTCCACACTCATTTGATCAATATCTTTCGCAAACTTGATGTCGGCTCGCGTACCGAGGCTGTCCTTTATGCTCTCAAAGAAGGATGGCTGGCGTTAGAAGATCTCCCCTAGTTTGATATTGGCATGGCTGACCACAGGCAGATAGTCAAGATACGCCGGGCCTCGCACCGTCTCCTCCGGATAACGAACGTTCACTCGAGCATGCGGCCGCTCCTGCAGGCCTTCCTTAAAGAAGCGATTAAGTCCTTCAAGTTCGAAGCTGGCGGCATCAGACTGATTGACGATTCCGGACTGATGCCGTTTGCCGTTCATAAGGGCTTCAATCGGCGGTTTCTTGATTCTGAGGTCGGTCCCTCCTCATTGCGTTCTCATCGGGATATGTGTGCGCGGGTGATAGACGGAGCTACGGATATCGGCCCCTCGAGCTTTACAAGAGAGGGCATCTTCTACACCGGGAGCATCAGCCGCTTCCTTGGCGGCCTTTCTCAGGCAAACAAGCGCAAGCTATGCAAGCTGTGCAAGCAGTTCGGATACGAATCAATCCTGTTGGCACCGATTCGGCTCGGGCATCGCAGCATCGGTCTGCTTCATCTGGCCAGCAGGAAGCTGGATTTGCTTTCACCGCGCGCCCTCGAAGTTATCGGGCGGGCCGCAATACAGCTAGGTACAGCCATCCAGCGCGTCAGAGCAGAAGAGGCGTTACGGGAATCCGAGGCACGCTACCGCGACCTGTTTAACAACGCCAGCGACGCCATTATCGTACGAGACCTCAAAGGAAACATAATTGAGGTCAACCGTGCCGCGGCCGCACTAACCGGCTACTCGATTGAAGAGCTTTTACGGACCAGCGTTTTTCAATTATTGACGCCAATCGGCTTTCAAATCACCATGGCCAAGCAGAAATCTCTGCTTGTCGATCGGGTCTCAACAGAGCGCTTCGAACTTGAGCTTATCCGCAAGGATGGGACTAGAGCGGTTATAGAGTCAGTAACCAGGTTGATTACCAAAGATGACCAGCCAGTAGCTATTGAAGCGATGATTCGTGATATCACCCAGCGTAAGCGCATCGAACTCGACCTGGCGGAAAGCGAGAAAAACTTTCGCGCGTTAGCAGAGCACTCAAGCGACGGTATTTTGGTAATGACCTTTAAGGGACGGTACATTTATGCCAACAGGGCAGCGGCGGATATTACCGGATACCGCGTCGCCGAGCTTCTTAAGATGCATGTTAAGACGCTGACGCATCCTGATGAGCATTATAAGATAATCGAAAGGGCCAGGCGCCGACGTGAAGGGAAGCCAATTGAAAGTCAGTTCGAAACCGTCTTTGTACGCAAGGACGGGAAGAGTCTGCCGGTGGAACTGGCGTTGACAAGGACGGTATGGTATGGCCAGCCATCGGTAATCGTCATCTTCCGCGATATTGTTGAGCGCAAGCGGCTGAGAAGCTATGTCACCGAGGTGACAAAGGCCCAGGAGGAAGAGCGCAAGCGTATCGCTCGGGAGCTACATGACGAGACCATTCAATCGCTGGCAGCACTAGCGCTCGATATTCAGGCGGCGACCAGAGCCAGGCCACGGCCTCCGGAGACAGTCCTGCGTCGCCTTGATGATTTACGCCGCAGGACGAATGCGATAATTGACGGTGTGAGACGATTCAGCTATGAGCTCAGGCCGGATGTACTGGACCAGCTCGGTCTGATCGCGGCGCTTGAAACATTGACCAATGACCTCAGTAAGGATACCGGCATCCGGGCGCATGTTGAGGTCACTGGTGTGGAAAGACGTCTTGCGCCTGACCTTGAATTGGCCCTGTTCCGGATTGCCCAGGAGTCCCTGCAGAATGTCAGGAAGCACTCCATGGCTACCAAAGTAGTGGTGACAGTCATATTTGAAATAGATTCAGTGAGGTTGGAAGTAACCGATAATGGTCGAGGATTTGAAGTCGTTGACGGTTTGAGTGACCTTGCGGGACGCGGCCAGCTTGGATTAGTTGGGATGGAGGAGAGGGTAAGGCTATTTGACGGCAGGCTTAAAGTACTGTCACAACTTGGCAAGGGTACGACTATCTCCGCTGAAGTTGCCGGATAGCCATAGAGCACGGCATGATGCCTACATTCTATATTATGCAGGAGATGAGTTCCCCCTGAATAGTGCAGTCGGAATCGACGAAATGGTCGATTCATCGTGTCTGGCGACAGGTTATAATCCTAATTCCGGGCCATAGCCGCGTCTTCACAACTCAGGTGCCATTTTCACCTGAAATTTGCAGGCGGCGTTTACCTGCCGGTGTAATGCATGACGCAGCCGGCGTGAATGTCCCGCCATCGGAGGAACGGTGAACGATACGATCCTGGGGGCTTGCCGTGGTGAAGAAGTACCTTACACCCCTGTCTGGATATTGAGGCAGTCGGGTAGATATCTGCCGCAATTCCGGAGACTGCTCAACAAGTGGGGGTTTCTCAATCTCTGTAAAAAGCCGGAGCTTATTGTTGAGGTTACCATGCTCCCGGTTGACCTGTTTGGCGTGGATGCGGCTCAAGCTTTTTCCGACATTTTGACTGAGGTCGAACCCATGGGTATGGAGCTCGATTACTCCGCTGATTCGGTGCCGCACTTCAAGAACCCTATCAGGACCCAGCAGGACGTTGACCACCTGGTTGTGCCTGATGCCGAAGAAAGCCTCGGCTATCGGATGGAGGCTATTAAGATGCTTCGCCGGGAGCTCGCTGACCGGGTGCCCCTGCTTGGTTTCGCTGGCGGGCCATTCACCGTGGCGGCATATATGATAGAAGGAGGACCTTCAAACCGTTTTATCAACACCAAGCGCATGATGTTTCAGGGAACGGAACTGTTTCACCGTCTCATGCGGATGGTGACCGCTCTTACCGGTGATTATCTGCGGGCCCAGGTACGCGCTGGCGCTCAGGCGGTGACGGTGTTCGATACCTGGGCCAGCATACTGTCCGAACGTGACTTTACCGAGTACGTTCTCCCGTATGTCCAGAGCATAGTCAAGACCTTATCAGGGGAGAATGCGCCGGTCATGTACTTCACCAATGGTTGTGCTCATCTTGTTGACCAGATACGGAAGTCTGGTGTCGATGTATTGAGCGCAGACTGGCGAATCAGTCTCGATGAACTCGTCGCCAGGCTGGATGGGAAGATGGCAGTCCAGGGAAATCTTGACCCGTTCGCGCTACTCCTGCCGGTCCGGAAGCTTGAGGCGCGCATCAAAGAGATTCTCGATGCCGGCCGGAAAGCGAGAGGTCATATCTTTAATCTTGGCGATGGCATCTTCCCCGAGGCGCCGCTGGATAACGTAGCGGCGATGGTGGAAGCCGTCCATAACTTTAGCCGGCGCTAGAAGTATTTTTCCTATATCTCTAAAGTAAGCAAGGAGGCACGATGAACGACACTTTCCTCAAGGCATGCCGTGGCGAGAAGGTACCTTATACTCCTATCTGGATCATGAGACAGGCCGGGCGTTTCCTCCCGGAGTACCGGGCAATCCAGAAAAAAACTGATTTCATGACGATGTGCAAGACGCCGGACCTGGCGGCTGAGGTCACGCTACTGCCGATAAAGCTACTGGGAGTCGACGCCGCAATCTTTTTCTCCGATATACTGACCACAGTCGAACCGATGGGTATGGACCTTAAATTCTTTCCTGATAAAGGCCCGATTTTCATGAATCCAATACGCACTACGGCGGATATCGACCGACTGGTAGTGCCTGACCCTGAGGAAGAGCTTGCTTTCGTTCCCAAGGCAGTTAAGATACTGGTAAAGGAACTGAGCAATAAAGTGCCATTGATCGGATTCGCCGGAGCGCCATTTACCATGGCCGCGTTCATGGTCGAAGGTGCCGGTTCACCACGGTATCTTATTACCAAGAGGCTTCTGTTCGAAGAACCGAAGGCATTTCACAAGCTGCTGGAAAAGGTAACTAAGCTGACAACAGCATATATGAAGTCGCAAATTAACGCCGGAGCCCCGGCGGTAATGCTCTTCGATACCTGTGCCGGACAGCTCGGGCCAGTCGATTATGCCGAGTTTAACCTGCCTTATGTTCAGAAAATAGTCAAAGCCTTGAAATCTACCGGTGTACCTATTGTCTACTATGCAAATGGGTGTGGGGGACTGGCAGAACTGGTTGGAAAGTCAGGCGCCGACGTCATTGGCGTGGACTGGCGCATTTCTCTAGCCCAGGCGGTCAAACGCCTTGGTAAGAATGTTACTGTTCAGGGCAACCTTGAGCCGCAGGTTCTCTTCTCCAATAAGAAGAAAATAAAGGAACGCGTGAAAGAGGTGCTTAGCGGCGGTTCCGGGGCCAGGGGGCACATCTTTAACCTCGGTGACGGTATCCTGCCGGACACGCCGGTTGAGAATGTCAGGTTCTTAATCAACACGGTTCATCGTCTGAGCCGGCAGAAGTAGGCAAGAATAACATCATAGCGGGCATTAAGAAGTTGTGACGATAAGGAAAATCTTCCCGATCCTCGGGCTGGCCACCTTCACCAGCATGCTGGGTATTGGGATAATTGCACCCTTCATCCCATTGTACGCCAGGAGTCTTGGCGCCAGCGGGTTCATGATTGGTGTTGTCCTCGCCGGGTATTCCATTTCCAAAGCCGTGGTTATGCCCTTCATCGGCAAGTATTCCGACCGCAAAGGCCGGAAGCTCTTTTTAATGACCGGGCTGGGCTGCTATTCGTTAATATCTCTGGCCTATGTCTGGGGAGACAACGTTTATCTACTGGCATTAATCCGTGTCGTACACGGAATTGCCGGTGGCATGGTCCTGCCCGTGGCCCGGGCATGGGTTGGCGATGTCACGCCGGAAGGGCAGGAGGGGACGTGGCAGGGCTACTTCAATACCGTCTGGTTCGGCGGTATGGGGTTCGGCCCGGTCATGGGTGGTTTATTGAATGACAACTTTGGTATGTCGGCGGCCTTTTTTGCGATGGGTGGATTAAGCCTGCTGGCGTTTATCTGCGTTGTTTTCTTCCTTCCTGAAGTGCAGCAACTAAGAGCCCGGCAACGGCCAAAGGTGTCCTTTAAAAAGATGGGGGCCAGCGGTGTCTTTCGCGGCGTTTTCAGCCTCAAGGTACTCGAAAGTACCGGACGGCGCAGTTTCTTCGCTTTTCTCCCGATTTTCGCTGGTATCCACCTCGGTCTTAGCACGACCCAAATAGGATTGCTTTTCATGGCGGACACGGTGGTTACCTCGCTTTTTCAGGCCCCGGCAGGCAAACTGAGCGATATGTTTAACAGGAGAGCGCTCATTGTAATAGCCAGCTTCCTTGGCGCGTTGTATATGGGGCTGACGCCTATGACTACGAACTTCTGGTGGTTGATAAGCGTTATCGTAATCGCCGGCCTCAGGGCGGCGATTACCTCCGGGGGAACATCGGCATTAATGGTTGAGGAAGGGCGCAAGTTTGGAATGGGTTCAACCATGGCGATGCTGTCGATGTCAATATCTATCGGGGAGGGCCTCGGACCGTTGTTCGGGGGTGTTGTTGTTGACCACGTTGGCGTCACCGGCAATTTCTATGTGTCCGCCGGCGTAATGATGCTGGCCGCGGCAGTTTTCATGTTTTTCACCCGCTCAAAGAAACAGGCTATTCCCGCTGAGGCCGGAACGGTGACAAAGGGAGGGCCAAAGACCGTGGTCATCGGCGATGAGGATGTAGTCTAGCCCTGCATTATTTCAGCCGTGCCAGTGTCCAGTCGATAGATTCTGCCCAGATATTCATGATGGCCGGGTTACTGCCCATGCCGCCTTCTGCAGTTGCTGGCAGGCCAAGCTGGCTCTTATAGGTATTTGGCCCGTCGCCCATGATGTCTCTGGTGATGTGTTCGCCGGAGACAATCAGCATGGGGATGAACTTAACTCCCCTGAAGCCGGACTTTTTAATTTCGGCAAAGGCCGCTTCTGTCCCCGGTGGACCCTCGAGGGTGACCAGAAAAACGCCGCGATAGTGCTTGCGCACGTATTTTTCCATAAGCAGTAGCTGGGCATTATAGCCCGGGTGCTTGGCGTTGCCATGACTGCAGAGTACAGTGGCGGTTTCACTACTCCCGAACTTTGGCTCGAGAGCACGCGCGACTCTTTCGATGTTGTCCGGCGGGGCCAGTAGTGGATAGCCATACTCAACGTCGAGTCCCTCGGCGGGTGCAGTGAGAGCGTCGTTGTACTCACTTCCGGTCATAACCAGCAGGCTTTGGACTGAGACCTTTGGTATCCCTTCACGGCGCAGGCTGTCGTAGACCTCTTCCAGGTTTTGCACCGGCACCTTACGTTCGAACATGGTGCCGCGGCCGGACTCTCTTAGCTTCTTGAGGATCAACTCGGATGTAAGTGCCCACCGGACATCGTGGGACGGATAGCGTTTGCGGACCATGGTATCGACGTCCTCGAGGTTCTTCTGACCCTCGGGCGAGGAACTGCCAAATATGGTGATAACGATGACCGGGGGTTTGGTGTCGTTCATTATTGTTAACTGGCTCCTTCTAGTTAAGGCTTTGAAAGACGCGGAATGGCGGTAAACCAAGCTCTCTCTTATAGTTCTCCCAGAGTTCAACCCATGGTGCACTCTTTGGCTCGACCGGGATGCCTTTCGTGTCAGCCTTAGCGATAGCCTTGTCGTAGCCGGTACAATAGCGGCTGATAAGTTCGATGTTGGCCTTCTGGCGGCGGTCGTGCGCCGGGGTCCACAGACCAAGTCCTTTCAAGTACGCGACCAGTCCCTCGTGGCAGGGGATGAAAGTCCGTTTAAGTTCCTCGAGCAGGATATCCCGCCTCATGAACTCGTTCCAGGGATGCAGGCCCCGGAACCTGTGATAGTTCTCATCAAGCCACCTGGCTAGATGATATACGAAGCCGGTATCGGTCTGTTCCCGTGTGAAGTACAGGCTGGTACCGCATGTTCCCCAGTGTCCTATGGAGGACGGTACACCGCTAAAAATCGGCCCAAATGTGATAAGCGGCTTTACATTCCAAAAACGCCTGGCGCCGTCCGGGTCGGTCTCCGGATTGAGGTCTATCCAGCGGATGCCATAGGGATTGCGTTCGGCTTTCTTGATGGACTCGGCGGTAGGAATAGCGAAGGCGATATCAGCCTTACCTTCGACGACCAGCTCCGCTTTGTGGGCGGCGTTTTCCGCCGGAACCCAGACGACATCTTCTTCTCTAACCCTTGCCCAGGCAAGGATGGCATCGACGATCGGCTGGTCTTCAATATAAGTGCGCATATCAGGCATCCGAACGCCAGACTTGATATCGTAGACAGTCTTGATAGGCGAGTCACCTCTTACAAAGAAGCCGGAGTTGGAGCGTGACTGCGCCCAGACAACTCTTAGCTGAAACGGGCCAGTATCGCGGCCGGCGTAGCGTTGGATGGCTTCAAGCATCCGGGCTAACTCGCCGGCGCCGCCGGCGGTGATATGGGTCTCCCCGCTGTGTACCGCTCGAAAACGGGTTACGGTATCCGGTGTGCCGGTAACTGTTACCTTGATGCCGGTGTCTGCGGCAAGCAGGGAGGTCCACGACTTGAGGATGTTTTCCCCGAGGCCGGTCCAGCCCATGGCCTTCAGTTCATCAGGCCATTTGTAGTCAGGTGCGGATGTGATTTTTTCCATACGCGGCTGGTCTCCAAAAAGTCATAAATGTTGCACGGCTACCGGTGTGGTCGCACAAACACCACCGTTCGGGAACCGACGCTGGTTCTCGGTTGAGGTTGAAAGACTTATGAAACGGCTATCCTTCGCTGGCCAGCGAAGGATAGCCGTCGTTATCTGTTCGGTAACCTAGTAGTCGCTTACAGTGATCCTGTAGACCACTGTCTTGGTTACTTTCTTGCCGTCTTTCTCAGCTGTGACTTCGAGCGTGCCATCACCCTTGGCTACCTGGCGCGGGATGTCCCATTCCCAGACAACTTTGCCATTGGCATCGGCGGTCTTTGTCTTCTCAACCGGGCGGCTGCTGACGGTGCCGGTCTTTGGATTGGTCACTTTAATGGTGCAGACAGCTCCCGGGAGAGTCGTAACGGTGGTTGAGACAATCCCCTGAGCATGGCCTTCCAGTATCGGTGTTACCTCAAGGGGAAACGCGCCGCCACCGCCGCCTGAAGGTGCTGGTGCCGGACTTGCCGCAGGTGCCGGAGATGATGCCGGCGCCGGCGCTCCGCCGCCGCAGGCCGTGGCCAGGACGAGAGAGAGAACCATGATACCGATAATAATTGTGATTTTTGCCATCTTTGACATGTGTCCTATGCCTCCTTGTTCCTTTGTTTATTCGCTCGCGCGCATCAGCGCGGTTATTTAAAACCGGACTATTTCTTCGCTATCACAGTATATGTAGCGTCCTTCTTCACCTTCTTATCGCCGAGCACTGCGGTTATCTCAAAGGTACCCTCCCCAAGGCGAGATCTCTCGGTGAGAGTCCATTCCCAGACGACTTTACCGTCCGCATCGGCAGGTTTGTCGTTCTTATCACTCGGGTAAATGCTGATTGTACCGGTCCCGGGCAGGGTGGTGAATATGCTGACTTTTGCTCCCGGGGTTGTCTTCACTTCTACCTTCATCGGCCCACCTGGATAAGTAGGGCTATGAATTGATACGATTTCCAGCGTCAGTTCCCCGGCTGGTACCGAGCCCGGTGCCGGCGTCGGCGTCGGAGACGGTTTCGGCGCAACTTTAAGTGGCCGGTCGCCCTGAGTAACGTCAAGCTTCATAACTGCTTCTACTTTCGCGGTACCCTGAGCACTGACCTTAACAAATCTCTCGGCGTCGAAATCAAGGGTGAGAATAGTCTTCTGCCCCGCCTTGATTTCCCAGGGTTGAACGACCTTTAATTTATCGCTGGGAAGGTCGGCATTTATGTCCTTGTCCCGGAATGTCACCATGCACTTTGCCACATCAAACCGTATTTGCGTGTATTTTCCCGCGGGGATGTCCTTTGTACCCAAAAGAATTTCAGCACTCTGGATTGCTACCAGGTCGAAGGTCTGTTCCTTATCCACCAGGGTTATCCATTTATCATCGGGGTCGGTGGCACTGTGCACCTGGACGTTATTGACTGTCACCATGATTTTGGTAACTCCGGCCGGCGGAGCGTCAGTCGCTCTGACCTCGGCGGTGCCGGTGGCCGTTGGGGCCGGCGCGGGTGCTGGTTTAGGAGATGGAACTGGTGATGGCGCCGGTGCTGGAGCTGGCGCTGGAGCCGGTGCAGGGCCTCCGCAGGCAGACAGGAATGCACCGGTGACGAAGATAAGCGCCAGTAGTACTAGTGTTGCTTTGCCCAGTGTTCTCATTTCGCCCTCCTTTATTTCGTTCTTACCTTTACTTTGATTCGTCCGACCCGTGCTGGTATTGCTCAGCAATCCTCCATAGTTGCTTCAGCAGGTCCGGACGTACGTCGCGGATATTACGCCACTGGCCCCGGGCTTTATAAACATCTTCAGGCGTTATCTCGTACTCGAGCGCCTCCTCTTTTGCTTCCCTGCCGGACGAAGCCGTCTTTTTGATGCCTTCGGAACCCACGATAACACAGGTACCGCCACGATACCACGTCCCGGCCTGGTCTCCCACAATATTTACGTAGGCATCGGCCATCTGGGTTTCGATGCCGCGGCCCAGGTCGAGATGGCTGATTTCGGGCTGGTTAGGCCGCCAGGGGCCGGCGGAAGGGCGGACCTTCAGCCAGCATCCGGCGATAGCCTGCGCGTACGCGATCTCCGGGTGACGGTTATCAAGGCAAATGAGGACACCGATGCGCCCGAATTCGGTATCGAAAACGCCGATGCGCTCACCGGCTTTGAAAAATGCCGCCTCGTCGTGAAGTTTGCCCGATGTTTTGGCCAGCAGATGGACAAGGTAGAGCTTTCTCGCCGAGCCAATGACGCCATCCGGCCCTACCAGCGCCGCAGCGTTATAGATGTCGCCTCGGGAGCGCTCGGCCATACCGACTATGACCAGACAGTGCTTCTCCTTCAGCCTGGCAGAAATCTGTTCGGTCGTCGGCCCGGGGATGGTCTCGGCCAGGGCTTCATAATCGACCTTACCGGTGGTGTCGTAGCCAGTCAGGGCGCACTCGCCGAAGACGATCAGATTGGCTCCGGCGGCCAGCCCGCGGTCGGTCCATTCCAGGACCTTCTTAAGGTTGGCCGCCTTGTTGTTCAGTTCCGGGTGCATCTGCACCAGAAAGAGTTTCACGCAAACCTCCGCGCCGGAATCAGCTTAACCTAGTCGTTGCCGTTCAGGTCGCTGAACAGCTTGAACGGTGGCAGACCTTTTTCTTTTTTGTAGTCCTCCCACAGCTTGACCCACTCGGGGTTGTCAGTGACCACTGATAGCCCCTTGCTGTCGGCCAGTCTGATTGCCGCCTGGTACGCTTCGCAGTACCGGGTCACGAGCTCAAGGTTCTGCTTCTGACGCCGCTCGTGAGCCGGAGTCCAGAGCTTAAGCTCCTTCAAGTATTGTATCAACCCATCATGGCAGGGTACAAATGTATGTTTTAGACCCTCGAGCAGGACAGTCCGGGTGCGGAAACGGTTCTCAGGATGGCTGGACTTGTACCGTTCGTAGTTCTCATCCATCCACTTGGCAATGTGGTAGACCAGTTCCGGTGATGTCCGTGCAGCGGTGAGTTCGAGGTTGATGCCTTCGGTGCACCAGACGCCGACGGCTGACTTGACACCGCCCTCGGGGCAGATGCCGAAGTTGACCAGCGGGTCAACCGCTTTGAATCGTTTGGCGCCTTCCGGGTCTTTCTCTGCATTGAGTTCGATCCATTTGAGGCCGTGAGGGTTTTTCTCTGCTTCAGCCATAGTCGGTGAGGTTGGGAAACTGAAGCCGAGGTCGGCCCGCCCCTCGATGACGGCTTTATAGTTCTCGACCGAGTTGTTGCAATCGACCCAGACGATGTCTTTTTTGTCAACCTGCGCCCACGCGAGCAGGGCTTCGACGATTCGGGTACTGGCCACATAGGTCATGTTAACGATGCGGGTGCCCGGTTTGATGTCGTGCGGGGTATTTATCTTGGAGT
This sequence comes from Chloroflexota bacterium, assembly GCA_040753815.1. Classification (GTDB taxonomy): domain Bacteria; phylum Chloroflexota; class Dehalococcoidia; order GIF9; family JBFMDU01; genus JBFMDU01. Next base: position 259,067 of record JBFMDU010000020.1, on the reverse strand, counting down.
CGCCGCGCATGAAGAAGCCGGCGTTGCCCTTGGAATGTGACCACACAGCTCTTACCTGGAAAGGGCCTCCGTCACGGACAGCGTAGCGGCGGTCAGCCATGAGCATCTGGCTGGTCTCGCTCGGCGCGCCCGCTGATAAGTCGAAAAGCCCGAGGTGGCCAAGCCAGCGGTAGCGGTTGACGGTATCGAATTCCGGCGCCACATGGATGCGCATCTGGGCGTCTTCTTCAAGGTACTTGGCCCAGCCCTTGGAGCAATCGACGCCGACGCCGGTCCAGCTCACTACGGAGAGCTTGCTCGGCCAGACCCACCCTTTGCTTCCCATCTTATGGCCACGGGTATCGTCTTCAAGATTGCGGAACATCTTAATGCGCGGGATGCCGGCATCCTTCTTGTAATTCTCCCAGAGCTCAATCCACTCCGGGTTCTTGGGGTCGACCTTAATATTCTTGCGGTCGGCCGTTTCAATTGCCGCCTGGTTAGCCGCAACGTAGCGGGATATGAGGTCGACATTCAGCCGCTGGCGGCGCTCATGGGCCGGAGTCCATAGCTTGAGGTCTTTAAGGTAGGCGATGAGGCCGTCATGACACGGGATAAACGTATGCTGGAGTTCCTGCATAAGCGAGTCACGGGTCATGTACTCATTCCAGGGGTGCAGTTTGCGGTACTTCTCATAGTTCTCGTCAAACCACTTGGCAAGCTGATAGACGAACTCGGTATCGGTCTGTTCGCGGGTGCAGTATAGGCTGATACCAACCGTACCCCAGTGCCCGATAGCTGAAGGCGGACCGTTAAACATCGGCCCGAAGCTGACCAGAGAGTCAACCGCCTGGAATCTGGCAAGGCCTTCCGGGTCCTTCTCTGAGTTGCAGTCAATCCAGCGGATGCCGTAGGGGTTCTTATCAGCGGCGAAAATAGATGGCGATGAAGGTACGGCAAAGGCTACGTCAGCTTTGCCTTCAACTACCAGTTGTGCTTTGTGGTCCGAACTGGTGGCCGGCACCCAGACCACATCCTTCTCCGGGTCAAGGTTAGCCCAGAGGAGAAAGCCTTCAAGGATGCGCTGGCTGGCGAGGTAGCCTCTCATGTCGACGACGCGGATGCCGGGCTTCATACCGTATATGTCTTTGATGGGCGAATCGCCGCGGACGAAGTAGCCGGAGTTCGACTTTGACTGGGCCCACACCGCTCGTATCTGAAAGGGGCCGGTGTCGCGGTGGGCGTAACGTCGGTCGCCTTCAATCATCTGGCTGGTCTCGGTGGTGCCGCCGGCGGTGAGCTGGAAAAGGCCGAAGCGGGTCCACTTGAAACGCTGGACGGTGTCCGGGGTGTGGGCAACACGGCATTTCATGCCAGTATCTGCCTGGAGGACCTTGCTCCAACTGCCGAGTATTTGCTGACCGAGGCCGCTCCAGCCAACGGCGGCGAACTCCTCAGGCCATTTGAAGGATGATTTGCTCTTGGTTGTGCTTGCTTTTGCTTGTGCCATGTTTATGGTTCCTTTCTAAAGTTCAATTAATATAGACTCGCCACGCGCCATCCGATGCGGCGCAGCGTATGCCTGCTTACGTTGCTGTTCTCACTACTACCGCTCGTTTCATTAACATAGCGGCGGCAATCACTACAACCGCCATCCCGAATCCGACAAGCGTCGTCCTCAACTCTGGAAAGGCAATTAAAAAACCGCCAATGCCGGTTACTACCCTCTGCCACCATGAGAGTCGTCCAACCCATACCATGTATCCTTCAATCGCTGATGCCAAGATAAGGATGCCAAGCGTAGCGATGAAGAGATGGTAAATGATGTCAACCGGCGTCCCTTGCATGACCAGTGCTGGTTGCAGGATAAAGAAGAATGGCATAAAGAAAAGTACAATTGCCTGCCGGAAGGCAATCCAGGCTGTTTTCATCGGGTTGCCGCCGCCAATACTGGCGGCGATAAAGGCGCCAACAGCCACCGGTGGGGTGACATCACCGAGGACTGAGTAACATATCAGAAAGAGATGACAGGCAACTAGAGGTACACCCCCGATGGCCGCAACCGCCGGGGCCATGGTGACGGAGAGGAAGATGAATGCCGAGGTGTCAAGACCGACCATTCCCATCATGATGTTGAATACGGCGGCGATGGCCAGGATAAGGTAGAGGTTGTTGGCCCCTAGCCCGACAACCCAGGCGGTGATGGCGGCGGCGACGCCGGTCTTAAACAGGCCGACCAGTATCAAACTCATCGATAGAAAAATACCAACGCCGAAGTTAATCAGACCGGCGGTCTGCGCCAGAGCCTTTTCAATCTTCGCCCAGCTCATGCGGGTCCTCTTGCTGGTGAAGGTGAGCAGGAACATCAGAAAAGCGGCGTAGATTGGTGTGATAGCGCCCCACCTGAAATATACGAGACCGATGGTGAGGAAGATGATTGCCACGATGTATATCCAGCCGTCGCGCAGTACTGGCAGAATCGGTGGGACCTCCTCCTTTGGAAGCCCTCTCATTCCGATTTTGGCGGCGTGGGCATCTACCTGCATCAGCAGACAGGCGAAGTAGAGTACCGCCGGTATCACGGCGGCAATCATGATGGCGGTGTACTCGTAGCCGCCGATGATGGCGGCAAGGAATGCCAGGCCGCCCATGATTGGCGGCATAATCGGGCCGCCGCAGGAACTGCAGGCTTCGACAGCGGCGGCGCGCTCCGGGGAGAAGCCCATCCGCTTCATGGCCGGGATAGTGTAGGTGCCGGTGCCGACGATGTTGGCGATGATGGAGCCGCTCAGCGTGCCGAAGAAAGCGCTGGACAGCACTGATACCTTGGCCGGGCCGCCGCGGAAGCGTCCGAGTATAGATACTGCCAGCTTGAGGAAGAAATCGGCGGCGCCGAGACCGCTGATGACGCCGGCGAAGAGGTAGAAGCCGAGAATGAGACTGCCGAACATAGCCGCAGGTAGTCCCAGCATGCCATTGGCCCCGTAGGCGAAGTCGCCTACAAGTTCCGTAAAGGTGAGGGGGTATCCGGCCAGTACCCCCGGGAGCTTGTCGGCAAACATAGGATAAACGATGGAAATAAGAAGGAGAGTCAGATAGCCCCATCCGCCGATTCTCCGTCCGGCCTCAAGGCCCAGGCCGAGTACGATGACTGCTGCGGCGAAGGTGATGAAATTCGGCGGCGGCTCCCACATCCTCAACGATATTGGCTCGGAGTTGATAAGAAAGAAGACAACGCAGGCCAGAAGTACCGAGGCCATCACGTAGTCGTACCACGGCGGGGCTTTTTTCTTCTGCTTCTGCGTCGCCGCCAGCCCCATGAAGACGTTGAATACCATGACAGTGTAGAGAAGGTAATAGTAGAAAGTGCCGCTCAGCACGTAGCCGAAAATGGGTATACCCTTGAAATGAATTACGAACAGGGCCGTAACGACCATGGTGCTGGTGACAAAGAATATCTGGATGGGCCGCGGCAGCAACGAATAACGGCTGATGCCGCCGGATGGCTCCGGTAACTTTATAGCCGTGCTCTCAGGCACTATTACGTGGCCTCCCACAAATCAAATGAATATATATCTCTGCGGGTATTGGATCACCGCAGGCAATAACAGGTCAGACCGGATTTGGCAATTAATCGCCGCCAGTGATGGCTGGATGTACTTTACCCTTGCGGCCTTCCGCCGCTTTCCTGACCAGGAGAAGAACGATGCCGATAGCGGACAGCACCAATCCAATAACCGTCGTTCTCAGTTCCGGGAAGGCAATTAAGAAACCGCCAAGAATGAAAAACGCGCGCTCCCACGGCTTGGCAGACCCTAGACCGGTGAAGTAACCACCTGTACCGCAGACCATGATGAATATCCCGACCATGGCAACGATCAGATGGTAAATAATGCCCTGAGGTCCTCCGTCCCAGGCGAAAAACGGGCCTTGCATGGCTAGAGCCGGCTGGAAAACAAAGAAGAAAGGCACCAGTAATAATGGGACAAGCATACGGGAAGCTACATACGATGTCTTAATCGGGTTAGCACCGGCGATGCTGGCGGCAACGTAGGCGTCGATGGCCACCGGCGGGGTTACGGTGCCGTAGCCGGCCTGGTAGATGATGAAGAGGAGAATTACATGGACGGGCACGTTAAGGACTTTGGCAATGGCCGGAGCGGCAGTGACCGACAAAAAGAGAAAGGCGGCGCGCTGGAGGCCGACCATGCCCATTATCACCGAGAAACCGGTGGCAATAAAGAGGACGAGGTAGGCGTTGCCGGCGCCCAGCGAGACAATCCAGCTGGTGATAGCAGCGGCGACACCGGTCTTGAAAAGACCGACCAGAATAAAGCCCATAGAGAAAGTGACGCCGACCGCAAAGTTAATAAGGCCCGCCGCATGGGAAAAAGCGTGCTCTGCTTTACTTAACGCGCGGCGAGTGCTCGGACCGATATCCATTTCCTTATCACTCTGGCCTGTCAGCATTAGCTTGAATTTACGATAAGCCCACGTAGCAAACTGCAGGATGACCGTGAGGATAACCGCATACACCGGTACAATAGCTCCCCACCGCATATAGATTAACCCGAAAGCGAGAAAGGCGATGACGACGATATAGATCCAGCCCTCTTTAAGGATGGGGAGCAGGGGTGGGCATTCGGAGCGGGGAAGACCTTTCAGTCCATGTGCTGCGGCATAGCCATCTATCTGTATCTGCATGGCGTACACGTAAAGAAAGGCAGGGATTACGGCGGCGATGACGAACTCGGCGTACTCCACGCCGGCGATGACGGCACCAAGAAACACCATGCCGCCCATGATTGGCGGCATGGTGTCACCGATATTGGAGGAGCAGGCCTCGATAGCCCCGGCATATTCAGGCGGGTAGCCGGTCTTCTTCATTGCCGGGATGGTGAAAGAGCCGGTGCCGACGATATTGGCGATGGTACTGCCGCTCATGGTGCCGAAGAATGCGCTGGCCAGCGATGAGACCTTGGCAGGGCCTCCCCGGAACTGGCCGACCAGTGCGGTGGCCAGCTTGGTGAAGAATTCGCCGCCGCCCATACCCATAACGACGCCGGCGAAAAGATAGAAGCCAAGGACCAGCTCGGCAATCATCATTGCCGGGATGCCGAGAAGGCCGTTGGCCCCAAAAGCGAAGTCCGAGAAAATATCACTCAGCGACTGCCGGACGCCCCAGAAAATACCGGGCATGGAATCGGCGACCAGCGGGTAAACGATGGAAATCAGCAGTATAGTCAGATACCCCCAACTGCCGATGCGCCGTCCGGCTTCCAGGGAAATGAGGCCGATAATAACTGCCAGTACCAGTTGGAACACGCCCGGCGCCGGGGTCCACATCCGCATGGCGATGACGCCGGAGTTGAAAGTGAAATAGATAAGGATAGTTACCAGAACAATCGCCAGTATATAGTCGTACCAGGGAGGCGGCTTGTGCCTGGCATAGTGGTTGACCGCCAGGCCCATGAAGACGTTAAATCCCAGGCATGAAAACAGGATGTAGTAGTAAGGAATGCCGCTGAGCACATAGCCAAAGATGGGGATGCCCATGTAATGGAAGCAGAATAAGACAATAGCAATTACCGTGGTCGTCAAGAAGATGGCCTTGACCGGTTTGGGCATCAGGTCGTAGCGGGAAAGGGCGCCTTTTCGCTGTTTGGGGGCCTCAGACATTCAGCTTGCTCCTTAACGGCACTTCAGTTACCTACACGCTTTTGAGGGGGGCGCCCAGGTAAGCGCCCCCATATAGTCGGACAGCAAAGGTCAGTAGTTATCTACGTAGTCCACGGTCAAGCTCTGGTGGAGACCAATCTTGGGAAGGTGCTTCTCTTTCTGGTAGTCCTCCCAGAGCTTCATCCATGCCTCATTTGTCGGGTCGATCTTAATGCCCTTGGAATCGGCCAGCTTGATTGCCTCGGGATAGGCATTGCACCAGGCCGTAATCGCGGCGATGTTAGTGGCCTGTCTCTTATCATGGGCCGGCGTCCACAGGTTCTTTTCCTTGAGGTACTTAATCAGGCCGTCGTGCACCGGGATCATCGTCTTTTCCAGGGCGCTCATAAGAGTCCCGATATCCATATGCGCATTGGTGTCAAAAGCATCCTTGTATTTAGCGTAATTCGTGTCCAGCCATTTGGCAAAATTGTAAACAAGCTCGGGGTCGGTCTTATCAAGGGTAACTTCAAGCGTGGCGCCTGAGGTCCCCCAGTGCCCGCGGGCTTCGGGAACGCCGCTCAGAATCGGACCAAAGGCATAAGCCGGGTCGTTAGCACGGAACCTGAGCGCGCCTTCAGGGTCCTTGTCAGAGTTCAGGTCAAGAAACCGGATGCCCTGCGGCGCCGATGCGGCCTCATATATGGCCGGCGAGGTCGGGAAGCCAAACATAATGTCAGCCCGGCCTTCAGCTACCGCCCGGGCACATCCGTCATAACTGCCAGCATTTACCCAGACTATCTGGTCGTGAGGCAGTTGAATCCAGTCGGCAATTGCCTTAGGGACTTTGATGACTGTTGGCTGCATCGACCACACCGCCCAGCGTATGCCCGGCTTGATGTCGTAAATAGTCTTAATCGGCGAGTCTCCGCGAACAAAAATGCCGGAATTGGACATGGCGTGTATCCAGACAACCCGCATCTGCCATGGTCCGGCATCTCTTACCGCATGACCTTCGGTAGCCTCGATAACGTTGCCCAGTTCACGCTTGCCGCCTTTGACTAAAAATGCTTCACCGTGCTGGACGCTCATAAACCGTTGAATACTGTTCTCCTCGGGGACAACTCTTATGGATGTCCCCGTGTCTTTCTCCAACATCGTCGTCCAGCTCACGTACTTGGCCAGGCCGGAACCGCCGCCTGAGGATATGATGAGAGTTCGCGGCCATTGCCAGCCACTGGCAGTCGTCAGGGTTGCTCCGCCACAGCCGGTGAAGAGCAGGGCAAGCACCACCACAGAAACGAATACTACCAGTGCCAGATTTGCCAGTCTTCCTTTCATTTGACCTCCTCCTGAGTCTGTCCTTAACTTATTAATTAACGTACCCGGCTGCCTGCAGGTAGGAGCGCAACTCTCAAAAGCCTCTGCAGGAAGCGAGATTCTCCAACACAAGAGGTCGATTTCAGGGGAATAGCAGGAACGGCTGGAGAAATTTCAGCTTGCCACAGTCTCTAATTATAGTGACGGTGGATAAAATGGGAATCCACCATTTCATTCATTTTCCGCCGAAGAAGCTGCGACTGCCTAGTCCTTTTGGTGGATAAAGGCATCTGCTGTGGATACAAGCGCGCTACCCTTTTTCTGTGATACCATGACCGATAAGTATGGAGGTGGCCTATGCGGCCTAATGCTACCCTCTGGAAGGCGAACTTTATTGCCTTTGACAGCAGTTTCTGCGTCATGGTCATCGAGCTGATAGCGGCGCGGATGCTGGCACCCTATATCGGCGTTTCTCTTTATACCTGGACGAGCATCATCGGGGTAATCCTCGCTGGCATTGCTCTGGGTAACTACCTTGGCGGCCGTGTTGCCGATAGGTGGGCATCGCCCCTGGTGCTGGGCGCGATATTCCTGGGGGGAGGCGTGGCCACCATGGCAATTCTGCCGGCAATTAAACTATCTGGCGCCATACATCTCCCTTCGGGCTGGCCTCTGATGGCGCTGTTCGTGGTCAGAGTGGCTGTTATCTTCCTCATCCCATCGATTGTTCTCAGCATGGTCTCGCCGGTGGTCATCAAACTGGCCCTGGCCGACCTGGGACGGACCGGAGGCGTCGTCGGCACGGTTTATGCATTTTCGACAGCCGGCTCGATACTCGGGACGTTTCTTACCGGCTTCTACTTTATCCTGTGGTTCGGCACTCGCTCTATTGTGTGGACTGTGGCCGCGGTGCTGATACTTACCGGTGTACTGGTGTGGTTCCTGTGGCGTTCTCCCAGGACCTGGAAACCGCGTTGGAAACGTCCCGCTTTATTGGGCGCGGCGCTGGTAGTAGTGCTCAGCTACGCAGGGCTGATGCAGGCCAAGCCAGTCTGGAGCGTGAATTACGTGATGGAATCGAACTACTACACCATCCAGGTCTGGGACGAGCCGGAAAACACCAGGGTTCTCGTCCTCGACCACCTTGTCCACAGCTATGTGAAGCTCGGAGACCCCTACAAGCTGGAATATGGTTACGTGAAGGTATTCCGTGAGTATTCAGATTACGTCCTGCAGGGTAATCCATCGCCCAAAGTCCTCCATCTCGGCGGGGGAGGTTACTCGTTCCCTCACTACATCGAGGCCGCCTATCCGGGCAGTATTAACGATGTTATTGAGATTGACCCGGCGGTGACGCTGGTAGCCCATCAGTACCTGGGCCTGCCTTATGACACAACCATCAAGACGTATAACATGGACGCACGGCTGTTTCTTATCGAAGGAGTCTCACAGCAGAAATACGACATCGTGATCGGTGATGTCTTTAACGACTACGCGACTCCCTATCACCTGACGACGCTTGAATTTGATCAGGCGTTGAAAGAGGTGATGAAGCCGGACGGTGTCTATCTGCTAAACATCATCGACCAGTACAAAGACGGCCGGTATATGCCGTCGATGATTCACACACTCCAGCAGGTCTTCCGGAATATATACCTTTTTAGTGTTGTTCCGTCGTGGGACTGGCCCGGCAGAGCGACTTTCGTTATTGCCGCCACCGACCGTGAGCTGGACTTCAATGCGTATCAGGCTTTTGTGACCGAGGGCGGGACAAAGCAGGCGCAGGGGAATATGCACAACCCGGCGGCGTTGGAAATGTACCTGGCCGAGCGACAGCCCATCCTGCTGACCGATGACCACGTCCCCACGGATATCCTTATGGCCGAGATTCTGCGGTAGGACTACGTTTTAACCCAAGTCCTCGACCAGCTTATCGACGGACTCAAAGGTCTTGACCCGACCGGCCCGGATGTCGTCCGCGGCTTCCTTCTCTGCCTCTTGCCATTCCTTCGTCCAGAAGTAAGACTGGGCCTTATCAACCAGTCGCTTCGGTACAATGGTGGCCCTGTCGTTGACCACTTCGATCTCCACGATATCGCCTTCTTCGATATTCAGCCTTTTGCGCACAGGTGCTGGGAGGGTTATCTGTCCGTGTCTTGTGACCCTGGTATATGCTGGCATCCCTTGTCTCCTATGGTCGTCCTAGCGTCTCATCGTGGTGGCCGATATTTCGCAGGACTATTTTGTCCTCGTCAACCTGAAAGGTCAGTCTTAGCGAGCGGCTCGCTCTAGCTTCCCAAACGTGCTCCGCACCTTTAATCTTCTTTACTCCAAGGGAGGGGTATCTCATGTCCGCCACCAACTTTTCCAGGGCCTTTCTGGCTTGGTTCTTTTCGTCTTTGGTCAGACGTTTCCAAGCTCTCTTGAATCTCTCGGTGCGGGCAATTCTCACCGTGTGCCCCTCATATTCGGATATTACGAGATTACTATATTACTAATTGGCACTGTCGTCAAGTGCTCGGATGGACATGTGGAGTAGCGGCCAATCAGCCTCGCGATAGTTAGCGGTAAGAAAGGGAGTTGGTAGCGCATAGGGGATTCGAACCCCTGATCTCGTCCTTGAGAGGGACGCGTCCTAGGCCGCTAGACGAATGCGCCAGGAAGAAAATGGCTGGGGATCCAGGATTCGAACCTGGCCAAGCAGATCCAGAGTCTGCTGTCCTACCGCTAGACGAATCCCCAGCGTGCGCGAAAGAATAGCATAGGCGGCGATTCTCAGTCAAAGATTTTACAGGCACCTGGCTGTGACAGCGGTAATCGCGGTGATTCACCTTCACTTTGACCTCCCTGAGCACGTGTTATAATGAACCAAATTTGACGTTATCTGTGTCACCATACCCCCTCCGGAAAATCGAACAGACTGGCCCACGCAACGAAAGGAGAAGTATGGCCAAGGACCTGAGGCATTTTTTAGAGAAACTTAAGCTGCTGGGACCTGAATATTTCATTGAAGTCAACAAACCCCTTGACCTGGTATACGAGATGTCGGTATTTCAGCAGAAGCTGGCAAAAGCCGGACAGAATCCGGTCATACTTTTCCGTCATATTACCGGGAGCACCCTGCCCGTAGTCGCCAACCTGTTTGGCACTTACACAATGATAGGGTTGGCGCTGGATGTTCCCCTCGATGCCTTGATTGCCGGTCATTACGATTTGATTGTTGAAGAATACCGGAAGCGGCAGGGGCGACTAACACCGGTTGTGGAAGTCCCGGCGGCGCAATCGCCGGCGAGACAGGTAATCTGGCGCGGCGGCGATATTGACCTTTCACGATTACCTGTACCCAAACATGCCGAGTTGAACGCGGGAAAATACGTCGATATCGGTCTGACCATATTGAGGCATCCTGACACCGGTCAAATAAACGTTGGAATCTACCGCCAGCAGGTCAAAGGCCAAAACCGCCTTGCCAATCAGATTGTGCCGACGCATCACGGCAGTGCCATCGCCAGGCGCTACGCTGAACTCGGGAAAATGATGCCGGTAGTGACCGTAATCGGACATCATCCCGCGGTTGCAATCGCAGCCGGGTCAGGAAGACCTGCGAAGAATGAGGATGAGTACGAATTAATCGGAGGCATGCTTGGTGAGCCGCTGGAGGTAACCGGCGGGCTGACGGTGGACATGCCGGTACCGGCGCACGCCGAGATTGTTCTTGAAGGAATGATTGACCCGCGCCGGATGGAGAATGAGGGCCCCTTCAGCGAAGGAGCAGGTTACTACGGTGAAGGAAAGCCGTGTTACGTGACTGAAATCACCGCAATTACCATGCGCCGGGATGCCATCTACCATGATTTGCACCCCGTCCATGCGGAACACAACCTGGTCGGCCTTCTCCAGAGAGAAATGGACTTGTTCGACCGGGTGAAAGCCGCCGGTGTTAATGTTAAAGCCGCTCACATCGGTCCGGACGGCCAGTGCGGCAAGATTCTGATGTACGTATCCATCGTCAAACGCTCCCCTGGTGACGCCCGAGTTGCCGGACAGGCAGCAGTGGAACATGGCTTTGCCAAAGTGGCTATCGTGGTTGACGAGGATGTGGACGTCTACGACCAGGGCGAAGTCCTCTGGGCAGTGGCAACGAGAACGAGTGACGTTTTTACACATTCAACAGCTCCAGCATCAGACACGGGGGTAAAAGTATCCGGGCTGGATGATGACAGCGGCCGCCTGGCGCCAATGACTTCGAAGCTGATTATCGATGCTACTCGACCGTTGAGTAAAGCCGGACCAATCAGGGTAACGCCGCCGAAGGCGGTATGGGAGCGCATTCAGCTAAGCGACTATCTTGCCGGATAGGCGACATTAGGTATCTACCCCTATGGACAAATTACGGCTAACGCTGTATTATTACCCTTCGGTTTTTTTGCCCTTCTCACGTGGTGACTGTTTTCTTAAGTAACGAGCAACCAGAGGAAACTGGCAGACAGGGATTAAGCCGTGCCAATTTCCGGTCTAACCATCTCAACCAGGGCACCAGGTTCCATCCCCAAAACGCCGACTGCCGAAGGAGGTGAACCTAAGTAACTGACTATCGGGACCGTAACGACCACAAGAAACTACGATAGGAGGTGAACCTTGATCGAATCTCACGTTATTCAAGCCCTGGCCGAAATAGTCGGCCCTGATTATGTCAGCGCCGACCGGGAAATCCGCCAGGCCCATACTAAAGACCCGGCGCCGAATATCACACTAAGACTGCTGAGAAAAGACCCCACGGTTGTCCCCGATGCTGTCATTTTGCCATCCACCACCGAAGAGGTTTCAGCCATCATGCGGGTGTCCAACCGCTTCGGTCTCAAGATTATCCCGGTGGGTTCGGGTGATAACCTGACCGGCCTTTGCATCCCCAGCCGCCCCAGGAGTGTTATCATGGACCTCCGCCGGCTGGACAAAATCCTTGAGATTGACGAGGAGAACCAGACGGCGCGGTTCCAGCCATTCGTCAGCTACGCCCGTCTCCAGGCTGAAACAATGAAGCGCGGTCTGTGGAATGGCGGTACGCCGGCAGCCCCTGCCAGCAACACCATCTGCTCCAACACCATGGCCTATGGCGGCGACTGGCAGACCTCTAACGCCTATGGCCTGGGTACCCGCTCCTTCCTCGGCATGACCATCGTCCTCCCCTCAGGAGAAATCCTGCGCACCGGTTCCCACGGCGTCAATCCTGGCGACCCGACCTTCTGGTACGGACCCGGCCCTGACCTCAAGACCCTTTATGAAATGCTCTCCTGCGGCGCCCTGGGCGTCTGCACCGAGGTCTTGTGGAAACTCCACACATGGTCTTCCGGTGACTGGCCGATCGAAGAGGAATACCATCATCCACCTGTCCCCAAGAACCACCGCTGCTACTGGTTCCGTTTTGACGACCCGGATACCGCCGCCAAGGTTAGCCACGAAATCTGCATGTCCGGCATCGCCATCGGCGTTAACCTCACCATGAGGTCGGTCAACTCCTTCTGCGGCGAGTCCCATCAGGCACTGTCTAACAAGCTATTCGATGAGGGCTACTACGAGCCACACTGGCTCTACGTCATGAACGAGGGCTTTTCCAGGGGACAGCTCGATTACGAAGAGAAGGTCCTCTTCGACATTGTGAAGGAATTCGGCGGCGAGCCGCTCGACGAGGAGCGCCGCCGCAAGATGGACAACTACAACTTTGACTGCTTCCGCTCCGGCGACTTTGTCCGCTGGGCACGCCCCGGCATCTACAGCATCACCGGCTTCGGTCGCGGCTATGTTCAGGACCGCGAGAAAGTCCACAAGTTCCAGCAGTCGATAGTCGAGCCGAACCTTAAGGAAGGCATCTTGAGCGCCAATACCACCTGGCCGTGGTACTACGCCTATGAGCGCGGCTACTACTGGCTGGACGAGCGCGACCTCTACGGTGACCAGCTCCGCGACGCCGCCGTCATCACCAAGATGGCCGGCGACCTCGGTAAGGGACTGGTTGATGCTGGTATCGGCTGGCTCGCCCTGTTTGAGCCCTTTGTCCACTGGCACAGCGCCAGGGTCGGCCCGAACTTCGGCAACTATGTAAGGGCCGCCAAGCGCGTCTTCGACCCCAAAGACACCATGAACCCGGACAAAATGGTCTTCTTCTCTCCGCCGGAGAAAAAGGCGTAAAGGAGCGACAACATGACTACCGAAGCAAAGACTGACGTATTCGAACAGCTCTCAGCCATTGTTGGCGCCGCCAACGCCTCAAAAGACCCCGCAGTGCTGGAGAAATACTCCAGGGACCAGAGCCTCGCATCAGCGCGAAAGCCGAACTTCGTGGTCAAGCCCGGCAAAGCCGAAGAAATCCAGGCAGTTGTCAAGCTGGCCAACCAGACCCTGATGCCGGTTGTCCCCTACTCCTCCGGCACCAGCTTCGCCGGAGCCGCAATACCGGCTGTAGGCGGCATTCTCATCGACCTCAGCCGCATGAACAAGATTCTGGAAGTTGACACCATCCACTGGCACGCCACCGTCGAGCCGGGCGTTACCTTCGCCCAGCTTAATGCCGAGCTTAAGAAGCACAACCTCAGAGTGCAGATTCCCCTGGCAACACCGCCATCAGCCTCGGTGCTGAGCACTTACCTTGAGCGCGAGCCGGTCCCCGGCTCCAGCGACTTTGTCTTCGGCAACGAGATGATTAACGACATCATCGCGGTCATGCCGAACGGCGAGAGCTTCACCATGGGCAACATCGCCATCAAGGGCGCCAACCATACCCATCCTGGCGGCCCCGGCCTCGACTTCTACCGCCTGCTGGTTGCCGCCCAGGGAACCATGGGTATCGTTTACCAGATGAACATCCGCCTTATTCCCTACCCCAAGGTATGGAAAGTCCTCTTCTCACCATTCGAGTGCATCTCTGATGTCCAGGCGGCTATAAAAAAGATACAGCGTAAAGAACTGGGCTATGAGTGCTTCGCCGTGAACCGGTTCGACCTCGCCGTTATGCTCACCGATGAGGATGCCGCTGACGCCAAGGCTCTTAAAGCCGGCACCTATATCGGCATCAATGGCGCCAAACCATGGTCGGCCGCGATGCGCAAGCGCTTCGAGGCCGCCTTTGCCATCTTGCCGCCGTGGACGCTGGTCATGTCCATACCTGCCTGGGCCAGAAGACCCGAAGAGAAAGTAGCCTGGCAGGAGACCGACTACCGTGACCTCGCCGCTGAAAGCGGCTGGGACGTCTTCAACACCGTCGGCAGTTTCCCCAGTCTCGACAAGCTGATGATGGAAGAAATGGTCAGCCCATGGCGGATACAGAAGAAGTTCGGATTCAAAGGCACCAGCCAGCAGTTAATGTTCCACGCTCTTGGCGATAAAATCAAGGGCATTGAGGATACTCTGAAAGAGCTTGCCGCCAGACAGGGCTACCCGGCCGACAGCATCGGCAGTTACGTACAGCCTATTGAACGGGGCCGCTCCTTCTACTGCGTCTTCGATCTGCCCTGCGACCCGAACAACGCTGATGAGGTCACCAGAGTGAAGGCCCTCTTCAACGAAGCCAGCGCCGCCATCGTGGACAAGGGTGCCTTCTACGACCGGCCCTACGGCATCTGGGCAGACCTCATGTACCACCGCAATGCCGTCTACACCGACTATCTGAAGAAGCTCAAGCGGGAGTTCGACCCCAACCTGATTATGAACCCCGGGAAGCTCTGCTTCTAGAAGGACAAGGAGAGATAACGATGTTAAAAGAGCTTAAAGACTTCCGCCATGATGCCTGGCAGTGCTTCCGCGATAGCGTCTGCAAGCAGGTCTTTACCTGGCACAACCGTGATGGTATGAATTTCTGGCAATCGTGCCCTAGTCTGGCCTATAAAAGCTTCAGCGCCTACTCCGGCCAGGGCCGCTTCGACCTCGCCCGGGGCTTCATCGAGGGTGAAATCCCCTGGTCGCCGAAATTACTGGAAATCCTGTATATGTGCCAGCTCGATGGCCACTGCGAGTACAACTGTGGACGCGTCATGGAGCTACGTCCTGCTTGCACCATCCAGGCCTTCCGCGCTCAGGCAATCAAGGACGGGCAAACGCCTCCGGGCGGCTTCAAGGAATTCCTCGCCGGCCTCAGGGAGTACAACAACCCCTACAAAAAGCTCGATGCCGAGCGCATCAACTGGATGAAGGACCTTCCCTCCGGCAAGGGTAAGGGAAAGACGGCCGAAGCTCCAACGAAGACAAAGACTCTGCTCTACGTCGGCTGCGGCGTTATGAGGGATGCTTCGGCGCAAAACCTCCCCCGCACCGCCTTCAAGATTCTCCAGAAAGCCGGCGTTGATGTTGGTATCCTGGGCGATGCTGAACGCTGTTGTGGCAACCCGGCTCTCAGAGTCGGCGACGCCGATACCTTCCTTGCCATGGCCAAGGAGAACATTAAGAAGTTCAACGAGCTGGGCGTGGAGAAGCTCGTCACCCTTTGCCCCTTCTGCTACTCCACCTTCAGGCGCGACTACCCTGATGTAGGCGACAAGATGAACTTCCAGGTCGTCCACATTATGGACTACGTAAACCAGCTTATCCAGGAAGGCAAGCTAAAGCCGAAGAAGGCCCAGAACCTGACTATCACCTACCATGACCCATGCCACCTGGGCCGCATCAGCGGCTACGGCTACGTTGGCTGTAACGACTTCCAGGGCCTATACGATGCGCCACGCGCCATCATCAAGGCCATCCCGGGTATTACCCTGTCCGAGATGTGGCGCACCAGGGACAATACCTGGTGCTGCGGCGCCGGCGGCTGGATGCGCTACGGCTATCCCGAGTTCGCCGACTGGACCGCCAACGAGCGCGTCAAGGAGGCCAGAGCTACAGGCGCCCAGGGTATCGCCACCTACTGCTATCACTGCGAGGAGAACCTTGGCATGGCCCTCGAGCGTGATGGCGGCAAGATGAAGATGTACAACGTCCTCGACCTGCTCCTCGAAACACTGTAACCACCGCTGCCTCTAACCTAACAAGGAGGCCCGGCACTTACCGGGCCTCCTTGTTCTTTTCCCTGTGCCGCTCTCCACCCAACGCTTGCCTCAACAACCCACTTTTGGTACTCTAAAAGAACCACATAACAGCCGCGCGTCCGCGCCATAAGCTAACAGTGGCCTTACACTGCTAGCTTAAGCCCGGAGCGGCGCCCGGCATGAGAGGGAGGAGGCATCGTTAATGGCTTCACACTGGGTCTGGCCGCTAGTCACAGCTCTCGTCGGATTTGCGTTCTCAGGTCTCGTCTTCCAGCAGTATTCCCGCAGGAAAAGAGCGCATCAGTTAGCCTGGGGGGTTGGCCTTCTCTTCTACGCCATAGGCGCCGTGCTGGAGTTTCTATCCGAGTTCACCCAGGCATGGGATCCCACCGTGTACCGTTTCTACTATGTCATCGCCGCGGTCCTTGTGTCCTGTCTCGGCCTCGGCACGGTGTACCTTATTGTCAAAAATCGCTGGTGGGGCCATGGCTATCTTGGATACATCGTAGTCATGAACCTTGTATTTCTGGGCTTCGCCCTGACAACCCCGCTCATTACCGCCAACCTCGTACCCGGCATCACCGTTGGCGGCAAGGCCATGCCGGAAACCGTCCGCCTCTTCTCCTACCTTAACACCATCCCCGGCAGTCTTGCTCTATTCGGCGGTGCTATCTATTCCATCGTCATCTTCGCCGCCAAGCGCCAGTATGCCTATCGTATGTGGGCCAATATCCTGATAGCGGCAGGTACGCTTGTCATCGCTGGAGCCGGAAGCATGGCCCGCACCGGCACCACTGCCTGGCTCTATCCCGCCGAGATGGTCGGTGCGACCCTCCTCCTGCTCGGCTTTCTCAAGGCCGGAACAATAAAAAAGGATGAGGCGGCTCCCCCTAACCCTAACAAGTAGTAATTACGAAAAACCCCCTTCCCTGGCTTCGAGCTTCGGGGAAGGGGGCAGAGGGGATGAGTCGTACCAGCGCCTTACACGCGCTTTTCGGCCAGCAGTCTTGCGTACTCGCTCTGCATCGCCCTGACACGGGCGACCTGCTCCGCAGTGAACCATCCGCTCAGGTCGACCTTGGGGAACTCACCGCGCTGGAAATTGACCTTCTGAGTGACCGGCACCGTGCAGTCAAAACCAAGACGCGGCTTTGGAGTAGACGGGCTGAACGGTCTCACCTTGGTGGTTGACCAGCTCCCGCCGGGTGGAAGCTCCACTATCGCCTCGCCGAAATCACAGCGGGTAATGATGGCCCAGAGGACTTCGTCGGTATTGTATATGTCGACGTCCTCGTCAACGACGACAACCATCCTCATCATATTTGCGGCCATGAAAGCTGAGATGATGAGGTCGCGGATGCCGCGCTCATCGCGGTCTCTGGCTTTCTTTACCTGAATAACAATACCCATCGGCCCCATCATTGCCGGCACAGAATTTACATCCTTGACCAGGCCCGGCCACTGACGGTTGAGTATCTCGTACACCGTGGCATCAACCGCAAAGCTCATGGTCACCGGATACTCTAACGAGTGCGCCAGCGGCGCATAGTAAATCGGGTTGTCCTTGCGGCGGGTAATAGCCGTGGCTACGAACTTGTATGTCTGGCGGGCACGGCCAACATGGCCCAGGCTCTCCGGGAAATACGGCGCGAACTCTGCCGGCTTTTTCTCCCCTTCCTCGTTCTCCCAGACGACCTGGCTTGTATCGACATAGCCTTCGATAACCCACTCGGAATCGGCAATCGCCCATGCATCAACTGTTTTGGCCTTGACAATCTGCACCGGCGCGCCCTGAATGCGCCCGGCAATGCCGAGCTCATCAGAGCCGAATGGCACCATCAACGGCACACCGCCGCCACCGGCTACGATGCCGACGCCCGGTCCGGTGCCGATGTTCACTGTCAGTGGCAGGTTCTGTTTCTTAACTCGACGGTCAAGTACGAAGTGCTCAAAGTGACTGCCGGGGTTGAAAGCCAGTGTTGACCAATCCTTACCGCGGAAATTCATGCGCTTGTAAGTGATGCAGTGACCAATGTCCGTGCCGCTAATGAGGACCACACCACCGCCGATAATCCGGCCGGCATCTGCCGCCGTATGCCGGGGCACCGGCATCGTGCCGTTGACATCGATATCTTTGTCAATGACAACTTCCTGACATGGCGCAGAGTCCACCACTTTCGGAGGAAGCGGATTTTTCATCCCTTCGAGACCACGGAACTTCAGTTTCTTGGGGTCGGGAACATCAAGTAATTTAGCCACTCTCTCCGCCCGGCAGAACAGGCTTGAGACAATGCGCTGGTTGGGATATCCCTTGACGTTGTTGAATAGAAGTACTGGACCATTATCAAGCTGTTTGACGATGCCAGCTACTTCGAGAATTGGGTCGACCTCGTTGCTGACTGTGAGAAGGTCATTCTCCTTCTGCAGGAACTCCAGCATGCCGCGCAGCGTCGTGACGTCCTTTGCCATGGCTTCTCCTCCTTCAAGTGGTTATTAGGTCTGTCTAAAGCAGGTTGGCTACTTGAGTTTCGGCTTGAATACTACTGACGGCTGGCACTTCTCCGACCAGGTGAATCCCGCCGCCTGGGTTCCGGTGCCGTACTTCGTCTTCATCTCCTCCATCGGCCCAGCATCAAGCGCGTACATCGGACATCCCTCGACGCAAATCGGTTTCTTACCCTCCGCCCATCGCTCAAGGCAGAGGTCGCATTTTTCCATCTTGGCATTCTCCGCCCGGAACTGCGGCACACCCCAGGGGCAGGCATCCTTACACGCCGAGCATTTGTCTTTACCCAGGCACTTCTCCTGGTCAACAACGACAATACCGTCCTCATCTCTCTTTATAGCCGCGTCCACCGGACAGACTTCTACGCAGGCGGGATGAGCACAGTGATAGCAGGGTTGGGCAAAGAAAGCGACAAAGACATCGGGAAACTTCCCGCGCTCAATGGTTGAAACACGCATCCAGCTTGCCGGACCCGCCGGAATATCATGCCAGTCCTTACAGGCAACAGTACAGGTGTAGCATCCGGTGCACCGGGTCTGGTCGAAATAGAAACCAATCTGCATAGACCCTGCCTCTTGTGGACTAAGTTAGACTGGCCGCCAGCCGTAGATAAAACAATCGGTACTTAATAGAACTGCCGAATTATAGCCCGCGGGATAGTAGAAATCAAAAGGCTTTCAAATATTATTATTGTCCGCGGTGAAGCACTTTTGCATAGTGGTTCTGATTACGCGCTCTTGTGGCACCTGACACAACTGGCCACCGAATACTTGGCATGACTGGTCGGTATATCAGGGCCAGGGCAGCCGACAGCATGGCATCCCAAACAAACATCACGTCCCGCAAGGTCGTGAGGAATCACTTTAGGCACAGGTTTGGCCGTAGCTGTTTGCCCTGTCCCGGCCACCGAGGTCGGAGTGGTTCCAGTCGCCGGTAAAGGCGCTGAAGTTGGCGATGGCGATGGAGATGATACCGACGTGGAAGAAGGTGCTGGTACAGGCGAAGCACATGACACAGCCATAATGATCGTGAGAAATATAGCAAGAAGCACGGTCACGAGCGTAAGATACTTTTTCATGGTAAATCCCCCGAGCTTCAGAGTAGTATCAATGATAGCATGTACCGCCAAGTAACAACCAGTTTCCGGATATCAGCTTGCCCTCAGCAGCACGGCTGATATAATGGGCAATCACCCTGGCATCACATACCCGGAGGCCCAGATGGTTCAAGACCACTATGAGAAACTTCGCGAGGTGCTGGACAGACTTCCCGGCGGTTTCCCTTCAGTGCCTTCGCATGTCGAACTTCAGATACTCAAGCGCATATTTTCCCCTGAAGAGGCCAGTATCGCCGCCTATATGACGGGGACAAGAGAGACTGCCACCGCCATCGCCGCACGCGCCGGAATTCCTGAAGCAGAGACAGAGCAAATTCTGCGCGGGATGGCCAGGCGGACCATTATCTGGGGTTCACCCCGTGACAGCGTCTGGCAATATCGCCTGGCGCCGTACGTTGTTGGTTTCTACGAGGAGCAATGGGCCAATATGGACCACGAACTGGCCCATCTTTGCGAGCAATACTGGATGGAAGGCGGCCTGGCCGGCATCATGCGCTACAACCCGCCGTTAAATCGAGTCATCCCCGCCCAGCAGGCAGTCAAACGGGAAATCATCCTGCCCTACGATGACGTTAAAACGATGATCATGGAAGGAAAGTCGTTTGAGGTGCGCGATTGCATCTGCCGCATCCAGCAGAACCTGGTTGGCAAACGCAAGTGCAAGTCGCCGCTCCACATCTGCTTCAATTTTTCAGCCGCCGAGCGTCCCAATGGGCCGCACGATATAACCCGAGAGGACGCGCTCAAACTTCTGGACCAGGCAGAGGAACTCGGCCTGGTCCACACCGTGGCCAATGTTACCAGAGGCGTCACTTTCGTCTGCAACTGCTGTGGCTGTTGCTGTGCCGTCCTTCGTGGCATTACCGAGTTCGGCATCGAAAACTCGGTGGCCAAGGCCAACTACTACGCGGTGGTCGATGCCGATGCCTGCACCGCCTGCGGTGTCTGTGAGGCACGGTGCCAGGTGGGCGCCTGCAAAGTGAATGAAGTTGCCCATATCGACCTCAAAAAATGCATCGGGTGCGGTCTGTGTGTCACCGGCTGTGCCAGCGAAGCGGTCTCACTCAAGAGAAGACCGGAAAGTGAGACAGTACACCCCCCGGAGACTTATAAGGCATGGGAACAGGAACGGCTCAGAAAACGCGGACTGGCAAGCTAAACGCCGCCCTTCAGAACGGCAAAATATCCGAGTACACCAGCTCGCCTTTTTCCACCATCACCGGGATTCGCGCTTCAATCTGCCTGTCAGACAGGCCCCTTAGCTGGTTAAGGGTCTTCCAGCTCAATCCGGTCTTATGAAGTCCTAACCTCTCGCATTTACGCTGGTAACCGGCCAAGCGCCCGGCGCTCACATCACCTTTACCGACAGCATCCACCGCCACCTCGGCGGCGAAACGGCCCGATACAACAGCATGGATGATACTGGTGTAGCCGGCAGAATCGCCGACCAGCATCAACCCGTCCTTGACCAGTTTCGGTAACTGGTCGCCGGACCTCGTGCCAAACGACCAGCCATGCATCTGAACCGCTACAGAATCCCTCACGTGGTCTGCATAAAGGTATTTGCTCTGTCTCATCTTTTCGAACGCCTCAAGCGATGGACAGGTGACCCAGCACGACCGGTTATCACGGGTCCAGATACGGGCGAAGCCTATTTCAGCCAGGTTGCCCAGATGTACCTCAGGAATACCCGCCTCCAGACCTCTTACACGCCTCAATTCAAGAAGAACGCCGCCGGCGAACTCCTCGTCGGTATGGCTCATATCTTCCCATCGGGCGATACCGCTCGCTCTTCCCGAACTACCCTGCGCGCAAATAACCACTTCCCCATACACTTTCGGTACCAAGCGCGACGTCGTCTCGACACCACAAACAACCCCTTTCTCCCTGATTAGCCCTGTCACCCGGGTATTCAGCACGAACTCAGCGCCAGCCTCTGCCGCCAGACGCGCCAGTTCACGGTCAAACTCGTCCCGCACGAGCATGTAGGCGCTCTTCGCTAGTATCGGCTCCTCGAGTATCAGTCCCCCGGACGGCGAGTAGAATCTCCTGGCCCGGCACTTGGCCAGAATCACCCTTGGGTCGACGCTCCGGACAATCTCTTCGGTAAAAGTCGATCCCTGGAGGCGGCCAGCACAGTGGCGTGGCAGGCCGATGACACGGTGCTCCTCAATCACAATAACCCTGGCACCCTTCTGACTGGCCGTTCTCGCCGCCGAACAACCAGCTGGCCCAGCGCCCACGACAACGATATCGTATTGATTCATTATACTTCTCCTTATCACTCTAATCAGAGAATAGTCTCCATGCTACTTGTCAAAGAATCCATATGTCAATTCAACACTGCCGCATACTTTAGATTAAGCGTAGTTATGATATATATGCACATTATTAAGCATTATTTTACTAATTGTGCCTTATTCAGCATCATTGCAAATATGAACAGTGACCAACAGCTATCTTTTGACAATGTTGACATCCACTGTTACAATGCCGCCTAATTTGTGCTCGGCATACGGCCACCCTTTGCCGACCCATTGAATGAACAGAAGCGAGGTATCAGGTGGTTTACGAAGCACAGGAAGTCGAACGCAAAGTCCTTACCATTCTCAAAATCCTCCGGAACTCAAAGGAGCCGATGGGAGCGCGGGTCATTGCGCGCCAGCTCGTTGACCATGGCGTCGGATTGACCGAGCGCGCCGTGCGCTACCACCTCAAGCTAATGGACGAGCGCGGGCTGACCCATTTGGTCGGGCGCGATGGGCGTCTCATTACCCCCCGTGGCATTGCTGAACTCGACAGCGCCCTGGTGAGAGACAAGGTCGGGTTCGCTTTCTCAAAAATCGAACTCCTGGCTTTCCGCACTAACTTCGACTTCGAAACCCGGAGTGGGCCGATCCCGGTCAACATCTCATTCTTTAACAAGAACGAATTCAAAAAAGCGTTGGACGTAATGAAGCCGGTCTTCAAGGCCGGTATCTGTGCCAGCGACCTCGTGGCGCTGGCCAGGGAAGGCGAGCACCTGGGTGACGTGATTGTGCCCGATGGTCAAATAGGACTGGCCACGGTGTGCAGTATTGTCATCAATGGCACCCTGCTTAAGGCTGGAGTGCCGATGGGCTCCCGCTTTGGCGGCCTCCTCCAGATGGAGCATGGACAGCCGTTCCGGTTTGTGGAACTGATTCACTATGCCGGGTCTTCGCTCGACCCGTCTGTCGTCTTCATTAAAGCCAAGATGACTTCAGTGGCCGAAACAGCCCGGCATGGTGATGGACGCATCCTCGCCAACTTCCGCGAAATACCCGCGTCGTGCCGCCCGCTTACCGAAGAGGTCGTCGGCAAGCTCAAGGCGGCCAGTCTCGGCGGTGTCCTGGTCATCGGCGAGACCAGTGAGCCGGTCTGCGAGACTGCGGTGGAACTCAACCGTATTGGCATGGTTCTACTCGGCGGCTTGAACCCCGTGGCCGCGGCCGCGGAGTCCGGCATCGAAGCCGAAAACCGGGCTATGAGCACGGTGATGGAATACCGCGATCTCGTCAAAGTCTGGGACCTATAGCGCTATTCGGACTTAACAGCCGCCATAAACACAGGCTGCTTAAGCAAATTCACAAAGAAGGAGTGTTGAACAACGCATGAACCTGAGACAGCCAAACGCCAATGACGCCACCAGAACGGCCAACCGTTCCCGAAGCGTCGTCCCATCCAGCGGCCTGTGCAGTCGTTGTATCGACGGGTGTACCGGCAACTGTGAGGTCTTCAAAGCGACCTTCCGCGGCCGCGAACTTATCTACCCGGGCCCATTCGGAGACATTACCGCTGGGGCCGACAAGGATTACCCCGTTGATTACTCCCACCTGAACATCCAGGGCTACGCCGTGGGCGCCCGTGGTCTGCCCAAAGGCGTCGAGGGCAATCCAGATACTGCCACCTTCCCGGCTGTCAACACCGAGACCGAGTACGGTTGGGACAAAAAGGTAAAGATGAAAGTCCCTATCTTCACCGGGGCGCTTGGTTCAACCGAAATCGCCCGCAAGAACTGGGAACACTTTGCCATCGGCGCCGCTCTTTCCGGTGTAACGCTGGTCTGCGGTGAGAACGTCTGCGGCATTGATCCCCAGTTAAAGCTCGACTCCAATGGCAAGATTACATCAGCCCCGGATATGGACCGCCGTATTGAAATCTACAAGCGCTATCACCGCGGCTATGGCGAAATCCTGGTGCAAATGAACGTCGAGGATACCCGGCTTGGTGTCGCCGAATACGTCATTAAGAAGCACGGGCTGGATACCATCGAGCTCAAGTGGGGCCAGGGCGCCAAGTGTATCGGCGGCGAGATTAAAGTCAATAGCCTCGAACGGGCCATTGAGCTCAAGAAACGCGGTTATCTCGTCACCCCCGACCCAACCAATCCGGTCAACCAGCAGGCTTTTAAGGATGGTGCTATCAAAGAGTTCGAGCGTCACAGCCGGCTTGGCTTTGTCACCGAGGACGGCTTTTTCAAGGAGGTCGAGCGCTTGCGCAAGCTCGGCTTCAAGCGAATCACCCTCAAGACCGGCTCCTACGGCCTGCGCGAGTTAGCCATGGCCATCAAGTGGGGCTCGATAGCTAAGATCGACCTGCTGACAATTGATGGCTCCTCCGGCGGCACCGGCATGAGCCCGTGGCGCATGATGGAGGAGTGGGGCATCCCTAGCCTGTATCTACACAGCGCCGCCTACCAGTTCGCCAGGACGTTGGCCGACCAGGGCCAGCGCGTTCCTGACCTGGCCTTCGCCGGCGGCTTCAGCTCCGAAGACGGTGTCTTCAAGGCGCTGGCGCTCAGCGCTCCATTCTGCAAGGCGGTCTGTATGGGCCGCGCCCTGATGATTCCAGGCATGGTCGGCAAGAACATCGCCCAGTGGCTCAAGGACGGCAAGCTTCCCAACACCGTCAGCCAGTTCGGCTCGACGCCAGAAGAAATCTTCGTCAATTACGAAGACGTTAAGGCCATCGTCGGCGCTGATGAAATAAAGAATATTCCTCTGGGCGCGGTGGGCATCTACAGCTATTCTGAGAAGATTAAGGTCGGCCTCCAGCAGTTGATGGCCGGCGCCCGAGCTTTCTCCCTGCCGGCAATTACCCGCAAGGAACTTATGTCGCTGACTGAGGAATGCGCCAAAGTCACCGGTATCCCCTACCTCATGGACGCCTACAAGGAAGAGGCTCTCGCCATCCTCAAGAGCTAACCGGCATCGGCTATAAGTAGACAGAAGGGGGCGCATATGCGCCCCCTTCCTTTTTAACTCGAACACGTTGATTTAACAAGCCGCCAACCCTATACTAGAAGCAGGTGCACCCCAAGCAAGTAGAGGAGGCGGCTATGGAAACTGAGATAGGCAAGGTAACCGAGTTCTTCGCCAAGCCGGTGGTCGCCGGCATTCAGCTAAGCCAGGTGCTTAAGGTTGGCGAAAAAATCCACATCAAAGGGCACACTACTGACATGAGCATCACCGTGGACTCAATGCAGATCAACCGTGTGAACATTACTGAGGCCAAACCCGGTGACGTCATCGGCATCAAGGTGCCCGACCGGGTGCGCAACGGCGACACCGTTTATAAGGTCACCGAGTAACTGGGCCTTACTATAACCACCCAGAGAAGCTATTTAAAGAGCGGCCTACTTTTTACCGGCCACGCTCTTCATCAAGTTGGCCATCTCAATGGCCGAAACGGCGGCGGTAAAGCCGCGATTGCCCTCTTTAGCGCCAGCACGCTCTATCGCCTGCTCCAGGGTATCCGCGGTAATGACGCCCTGGATAACCGGAACCCCTGTCTCCAGACCCACCTGAGCAATCCCCTTATTGACCTCAGAAGCCACATACTCAAAATGCGGTGTCCCGCCGCGGATAACGGCACCGAGACAGACCACCGCGTTGTAACGTCCCGTTTGCGCCAGCTTCTTGGCCACCATGGGTATCTCGAACGACCCCGGCGTCCAGGCAACATCGATGTCAGCGTCAGCAACGCCATGACGCTGGAAGGCATCGCGGGCGCCGTCAAGCAGTCTTCCCGTAATAACCTCATTGAACCGGGATATTACCACCACAAACTTCAATCCCTTCCCCAGGAGCATTCCTTCAAATACTTCAGCCATGGCTCCCTCCTGTACTCTTATCCGCCGTTAATTCCTCAATTCTGATCATATGTCCAAGCTTCTCCGCTTTAGTCTGCAAGTAGGACAGGTTGTGCGGATTGGGTGAGCAGACAATTGGCACCGTCTCAAGGACCTGCAAACCGTAGCCCTCTAGCCCGACTACCTTCTTCGGATTATTAGTGAGAAGCCGTATTTTATGCAATCCGAGGTCGGCCAGTATCTGCGCTCCGATACCGTAGTCACGGAGGTCCGGGGCAAAACCGAGCGCTTCATTAGCCTCAACCGTGTCCATACCATTGTCCTGAAGGGCATAAGCCCTGAGTTTGTTATGGAAACCGATGCCACGCCCTTCCTGCCTCATATAAAGCAGGACGCCGCGACCCTCTTCAGCAATGGCCTGCATGGCAGTCTCAATCTGGTCGCCGCAGTCACAACGCAAACTGTGAAAGACATCGCCCGTCGTACACTCGCTGTGCACGCGCACCAGTGCCGGTTCATCGGCGGAAAGGTCGCCCATCACCAGAGCAACATGCTCATCGGGGTCGACTATGCTCCTGTAAGCGACGGCAACGAAGTTGCCGTACCTGGTGGGCAACTTCGCTTCGGCCACCCTCTGGACCAGCTTCTCGGTACGGCGGCGGTAGCCAATAAGGTCGGCTATAGAGATAATGTTCAGGCCGTGTTCAGCCGCCATCTTTTCAAGCTGAGGCAGGCGGGCCATCGTGCCGTCTTCATTCATGACTTCGCAGATGACGCCGGCCGGATAGAGGCCTGCCATCCTGGCTAAATCAACAATCGCCTCGGTATGCCCGGCACGCACCAGGACGCCGCCTTCTCTGGCCCGGATGGGGAACATGTGACCGGGACGGGCAATATCGTCAGCCTTGGTTTTCGGATCGATAAGCGCTTTGACCGTCGCCGCCCGGTCGTAGGCGGAGATGCCGGTGGTCACGCCGCGCTTGGCTTCGACCGAGACCGTGAAAGCTGTCGCAAACGGCGAGTCGTTGCGATGTACCATGAGCGGGATGTCAAGCTCATCCAACCGCTTGGCCGTCATCGGCATGCAGATAAGGCCGCGGC
Source organism: Chloroflexota bacterium (assembly GCA_040753815.1). Lineage (GTDB taxonomy): Bacteria > Chloroflexota > Dehalococcoidia > GIF9 > JBFMDU01 > JBFMDU01. The sequence continues at coordinate 232,263 of JBFMDU010000020.1, read as the reverse complement.
CGTACCTGGCCATGAAGTTAATGTGCTCCGGCACCACCTTCTCGGCGGCAATGCACAAATCACCCTCATTCTCACGGCCCTCGTCATCAACGATAATCAGAAACTTACCCGCTCTGATGTCTTCGATTCCCTGAAGTATGCTGGCTAAAGGCACCCTAAACTAACCTTTCCTGGAAAAACCATGCTGTTCGAGGAATCCTAACGTCAGCTCGCCGGGCTTCCCCGAGATAAGCTTCTCCACATATTTACCTATGATATCCACTTCTATATTCACCGCATTGCCAGGACTCATCCCTCCAAGCGTGGTGTGCTCCATGGTGAAAGCCACCAGCGACACCGTGAACGCGGCGTCCACACAATTTACTACCGTAAGACTCACGCCGTCAACCGCGACAAAGCCTTTGGGCACAATATAGCGCACCAATTCCGGCGGCACCGAAACGGCCAACAGCTTTGCCTTCTCCTCCGGTCTGACGGACATGACACGGCCGGCACCATCCACATGCCCCTGCACCAGATGCCCACCAAAACGGCCCCCGGCCGGCATCGCCCTTTCCAGATTCACCAGGTCGCCATAGTGAAGATTGCCCAGATTAGTCCGACGCCTGGTCTCCGGCATCAGGTCAACTAAGAACGTGCCTTCCATAAGACGCTTAACCGTAAGACAGGCGCCATTTACATTGATGCTGTCGCCGAGCTTGGTCCCATCCAGCACCTTCCCTGCCGCGATTGTCAAATAGTCCGCCCCGACTTCTCTGATTTTACCCGTTTCTTCAACTATGCCTGTGAACATCCTGCCCTCGCCGGCACATAGCCGCTGATAAGAACGTCATCACCGAACCTTTCGACCTTCACCCGTTCACAATGCAAAGCGGCCGTTACCCGCTCGACGCCACCGCCGCCGACGGCCGTCTTGGCGCCATCCCCACCGATGATAAGCGGCGCGACAAAGGCCATAACTTTATCAACCAGGCCGCAATCAAACAGCGACCCGAGAAGGCTGCTGCCACCCTCCACCAGCACACTGGTAATCTGGCGCTTGCCAAGGACTTTAAGGAGCCTCTCCAGGTCAACCAGACCGTCACCAGCCCGAAGCACCGTCACCTCAACGCCGAGCCTTGCCAGACCGCCAGCTTTTTCTTTATCGAGCGGTTGGGCCACGGCGAGCATGGTCTTTCCCGGCTCCTTGAACAGTTTTGCGTCCAGCGGCGTCCGACCCTTGCTGTCAACCACCACCCGGAGCGGCTGGTGCGTCGTTGTGCCGCCCCGGCCAACCCACCGCGCCGTGAGACGCGGGTTATCGATTAAGACCGTGTTCACCCCGACCATCACCGCATCAACGGTATGCCGCAGGTTATGGACATACTTCCTCGCCTCTTCACTACTTATCCATTTGGAATCGGCGCTCCTGGTGGCAATTTTACCATCGAGGCTCATAGCAAACTTGGCGGTGACGAGCGGCAGACCGGTGGTAATCCACTTGATATAGGCTTCGTTAATCTCCCGCGCCTTATCCTCGTACTTGCCGATGTGAACCTTAATGCCAGCCTTCTTAAGCTCTGCGATACCCCTGCCTGACACCTTCGGGTTAGGATCAAGCATAGCCGCGTGGACTTCGGACACACCAGCCTCAATCAGCGCCCTGGTGCACGGCGGTGTGCGGCCGTGGTGACAGCACGGCTCAAGGGTAACAAAAAGTGTCGCCCCTCTGGCCCGGCTGCCTGCCTGCTTCAATGCCATTATCTCGGCATGGGCGAAGCCCGCCGGCTGAGTGTAGCCGGCTCCGACAATCTTGCCAGCTTTAACCAGCACGGCGCCAACCGCCGGATTAGGGCTGGTGTACCCCAGGGCGAGCTTAGCCAGCCCCAGAGCATACTCCATGTTATCTATCGAGTTTTCGCTTGGCCTCGCCATGATACCACCAGTCATTCGCGAATCAGCTTTACGAAGGCCACCATTCTAACATCGGCTTAAATGAGGTGCAAAAACCGGTGCTGAAAACGGCGTGAGTCCCCGTATTGAAATATTTCCGAAAGACCCTGCTACCGTGAAGACGATGGCCGAACCGACATGTAGACCTGCTCTAATAGGGGTAATAGCTCGGCGAGGCTGTCTACTACCGCCATCGGACCGGCTGATACCAACGCCGCCTTTTTACCAACGCCGGTGGTCACCGCGAAAGCCGTTAGCCCGGCTTCTCTGGCGGCGATAATATCGCAGGTCGAATCGCCCACGAAGACACACTCTGGAGACGTCAACCCAAGTTGTCTAACACATTCGATGATAGTATCCGGCGCTGGCTTTGGCAGGGCATCAGCCGCCGTCACCACGGCATCAATGTACCCATCAAGCCCGAATCGTTGAAGCTCGCGCCATTTGCCGTCATCCCGGGTCACCCGGCTCGTGGCAATCCCGATTTTCATTCCCTGCGATTTGAGACTTGCCAACAGTTCTCTGGCCCCTGGCAGAAGGCAGACACGCTCCTTCTCCAGGCTAAGATATATTTCAATTATTTTACTCCGCAGAGCTACCCTGGATGCTTCATCGAGAGACGGATACAGGGCTATCAGTGTATCCTGAATACGCGCTCCCCGGTCCAGGAGTGCACCAATCCTGGATACATCCACCGGCCCCAGCCCGAAATGTTCAGCACTGCCATTGAAAGCCAGCCAGTAACAGTCAATAGAGTTAACAAGCGTACCATCAAGGTCGAACAGAATGCCTTTTACCGGTTGGTTCATGGTTTGTTATTTGGCAAATTGGAGTTTGAAATTTCCCGAGCGAATCGAGGGCTTGGTGCCCCCAACGGAATTCGAATCCGTGTTGTCGGCTTGAAAGGCCGGTGTCCTAGGCCTCTAGACGATGGGGGCACATGGCGGCAAGTATAGCAAAGCCGCGAGCCAGCCGCAAAGCGAATTATCCAGGGGAAGATGGCCTCCACCCCGGATCTCTCACTCCGTTCGAGATGACATACTTTGGCTACGGGTACACAGCCAGGGCCTCAAGCCCGGCTGTCTCATCGAAACCGAGCATCACGTTCATGTTCTCGATGGCCTGCCCGGCGGCGCCCTTGACCAGGTTATCGAGCACGCTGACCACGACGAGACGGTCAGCCCTCGAGTCAATCATCGGATAGATAAGGCAATAGTTGTTGCCCCAGGTATGCTTGGTAGCCGGAGGCGTGTCAACCACCCGGACAAACGGCTCTCCTTTATAGAAGTCCTTATAAAGCGCCGTTAGCTCTTGTGCCGCCTTACTACCGGACAGCTTCCCGGGTTTGAACGAGGCGTAGCAGGTCGTGAGGATGCCGCGGGTCATTGGAATCAGGTGCGGTATGAAGGTCACCGAGACCGGCCGCTTCCGGTTCAAAAAGGTCAATTCCTGAACGATTTCCGGCAGGTGGCGGTGCCCATCAAGGCCATAAGCCGAAACACTGTCGCTGGCTTCAGCGAAATGCGTGCTCAAAGCCAGCGTCCGCCCGGCGCCGGAGATACCCGACTTGCTGTCAAGAATGACATCAGGCTTTATAAGGCCAGCTTTGAACGCCGGCGCCAGCGCCAGAATAGCGCTCGTCGGGTAGCATCCCGGGTTGGCCACCAGCCGCGCCTTGCGTATCTGCCGGCGGTAAAGTTCAGTCAGACCGTAAACGGCCTCAACCAGAAGTTCCGGCGCCGGATGGCTGAACTGGTACCATTTCGGGTAAAGGTTTCCGTCCTTCAGCCGGAAGTCCGCACTTATGTCAACAACTTTCACTCCGGCTTTAAGGAGCGTCAGGATAACCTCGGCGCTCGCTTTATGCGGCATAGCCGAGAAAGCCACATCGACGCTGCGGTCAAGGTCGGCCGTTATCCTGATATCCATATCGGCCAGATGGGGAAACACGTCACCGAGCCTCTGTCCAGCGGCGCTCCGTCCGGTTACTGAGACCACTTCTACCTGAGGATGGCGATAGAGCAGTCTCGCCAGTTCCGACCCAGCGTAGCCGGTGACATTTATGATGCCGACTTTTACTTTAGCCATTCAATCTCAGCCTTTCTCAATAATTGTCATCCCGAGCCTTTCTTAAAATTATGTCATCCCGAGCATTTCTTGATATGTCATCCCGAGCGCAGCGAGGGATCCGGCGGGGCAAGAGCACATATCCACCCCGCTAGATTCTTCAGCCTCGCAAGGCGATGGCTTCAGAATGACATCAGAGGGAGTCACCCTTATACACCCCCGACTGGTGCGTCTTCAGCCCCTTCAGGTGACAGGTGTCGTTCAAAGCTACCACGAACCACCCCATCTCATTATGTTCAAAAACATTTACCGTACTCACGTCCTGCGTAACATGCCAGAAACGCGACTCGTCAAGCCCCAGCAGATGAAGGACAAGCAGATGGCACACCACGCGGTGCGAGACCATCGCCACCGTACCACCCTCATGCTTCCCGACGACCTCATCCACCACCGCCGATGCCCGTTCCGTCACGTCTCCTAATGCTTCCCCTCCAGGGAACCGGGCCAGATGCGGGCTATGTACCCAGGTCGACCACAGTTTTGGGTCTTTAACCGCCGCCTCTTTGGGCGAGAGGCCCTCCCATTCACCGAAGTTAATATCAATCAGCCCGGGATGCACTTCAGGCTGGAGTCCAAATCGCCGCGCGATAATCCCGGCACTGGCGATAGCACGCTTCAGCGGGCTTGTATAGACGGCGGCTACCGGCCATTCCATCACCCTCTCCGCTGTCGCCTCCGCCTGCCTGATTCCAACTTCATCTAAAGCCAGGTCGGCCATACCACGGAACCTTTCCACGCGGTTCCACTCCGTCTGGCCATGTCGTATTAAAATTAGTCTGGTCATCGGACTGCTCCCGAACCAGCCAATACTAATGTCAACGCCCTACCCTGTCAATCGTAGAACTCCGACAGCCCGGGTCCGGACGGCCTATTAAATCAATAAAAGGGTTCACGGCAAATCCACCTAATGACGGTTTGCTTTGGCCAATGTACAGCGTAAAATATGTACAGTCCCTCAAACATGTTATATCCCTTTTCCGCATGCAGTTAACAGTGGAAGGAGGTTTACAAGTTATGGAGAAGCTCCGCACCAGAGGTATCATCGCCTTCGTTCTCAGCACCGTTATCATCGTTTCTTTGCTATTTGGGGCCTGTACGACGGGCGGCGGCACAGCGACAACCGCTACCGGCGGTTGGAAGTGGCCGAGCATCGTCTATGTGACCGCCTCAGGACAAAGCGGCATGGCCAAGTTCGCCAGTTGGACATCCATCATGGAGCCTGATACCGGCATGGCTATACGAGTCGTACCCGAGAGCAGTCCAGTCAAGGAGACCCTCAACCTCCGCCAGGGCAAGATGCTCCTGGGTTCAGCATCCAAAAGCGCCTACCGGAATGTTATTGAAGCCACTGAAGACATGGCCATCCGTGAAGGCGGCGCTTATCAGGTGCGCATTGTCTGGGTCAATGACCTGGCCCATTCCGGGTTCTTCGTCCGCGGCGACTCCCATATCAAGACTCTGGCTGATGTCAAGCCCGGCACCCGCTTCGCCGTATGGGATATGAAGGAGAGCACCCTCAACCCGACCAAGTCGCTCCTCGCCTGGTTACAGCTTGACCCCAAGGACGTCGTCTGGGTAAATGCTGGCAGTTACGATGCCGCCACCAGGGCCGTGGTCGATGGCCGGGCTGACATGATGTTTTGCTTCCCAACCTCACCGGCCGTCTTCGAAGCCGCCGCCGCACCGCAGGGCATCCGCTTCATCGACCTCGATAGCAAAGCCGACCCTGCCGGCGCCAAGCGATGGCAGTCCGTCAACCGGCTCTATTCTTTCGGGCCGATAGGGGCCGGGGCACCGCCAGCCATCGGCCGCTGGGGCACTGTTGGCTACATTTCAATTGTTACCCGCGAAGAGTCCGACCCCGAACTCATCTACAACATAGCCAAGTGGCTCGATACCAACTACGAGCGTTACAAGGGCACCTACGCTTCCAACCAGTTTATGACACTCGACCACTTGATGGAGAACCTCAACACCATCTACTTCCCGGTCCATGAGGGTTTGAAGAAATACCTCAAAGAAAAGGGCAGGTGGACGCCGGAACACGACAAGCGTCAGCAGAAGAACATCGACACGCTGACTACCTACCAGAAGGCCTATGCCGCGGCCATCGCCCTGGCTGACCAGAAGAAGATTGCCGTCGAGCCGACCAACAAGGCCTGGATTGACCTCTGGGAAAACTACAAGATAGAGAACAAAATACCTTACATCGCCATGCATGTAAATCTGACTACCGATGCTCCGGTCATCCTGTACGGCCAGGCGCCAACTATGCCGGCGGCGCCCGGAGAAGGTCAGCCAGCACCCTCCCCCACACCAGCTACGACGCCAGCTCCGTCTCCCCCACCCTCCACCACACCAACCTCGGGTATCAAGTTTGAGTTCGTATCCGTGACCAAGTCAGCCGGACCGGAAGCTCCGGTCCAGGTAGTGGCCCAGACTGAACCTAATGCTGAGTGCACCATCGAGTTCTTCTATGCCGACGGAACTAAGAGCACCCTCGTTTTCCCGGCACCTAAGAACATACAAAAGGCTGATGCTGCGGGTAAAGTCCAGTTCGATGGCGCCATGTACCGTCACGTCAGGGTGGGCATGGCCACCCTTCAGGTAACCGTCAAGTCTGGCGACAAGACGGGTGTGTTCAAGGCCACCATGGAGGTCAAGGCGGGGTAGCAGGCTGAGTCCAGCAGTTCGAATACAAGACAGGGCAGGCTCACGCGAGCCTGCTCTGTTTACTACTGTATGCCTTCAAGTCGAGATGGATTTGCCAGGAAAACCGGTACCAATTTCCGGCGTTGGGGATGTTGACACCAAAGATTAAGCAATGTTAATGTTAATCATAAGCTGGCGAGGAGTGATTGGAGTTTAATATGAATTACGGACGCGAACTGTTGAAGGGGAACACGGACTCCCTGCTCTTGTCCGTGATCGGCCGTGAGCCGATGTATGGCTATCAAATTATCAAGGAACTTGAGAGGCGGAGCAGTGGCTACTTCCAGTTCCGCGAGGGGACTCTCTACCCGGCGCTTCACCGGCTGGAGAAGGCGGGGTTGGTCGCTGGCAGATGGGAAAGATTGCCAAGCGGGCAGGAACGCCGCTACTACATGCTGACCGATAAGGGGCGCAAAGCCCTTGAGGAAAAATTGCGCGTCTGGCACGGCTTCTCATCGGCAATCAATGCCGTGGTAACCGTCACAAGCACCTGAGGGGGACAGGTTTGGTCGGCAGGCTAAACAGCTACCTTGACATGGTCAGAGCTTCATTAAGGCTTGACCCAGCGGCCAAGCGGATTGTTTTGCGCGAACTTCGTGCCCACTTCGAGGACAAGTGGACGGAGCTCAAAAAGCAGGGGATCCCTGATGAGATAGCTATTGACAGAGTGATGAGGTCGTTGGGCTCGCCAAAGGTAGTGGCACAGCAGTTACTGGAGGTCTATGGCCAAGGTACATGGCGGCAAGCTCTCGTAGCCGCTATGCCGCATTTAATTGTCGCCTGGTTACTCGCGATTCGAGCCTGGGAGGGAATTAACCTGGTTTCCGGCACCTTGCTGGGGTTGACAATTCTTGGAGTGATCACGGTTGTCATCTACGGATGGTGGAGGGGGAAACCTACCTGGGTCTTCCCGTGGCTTGGATACTACATGCTCCCGGTCATAGCTGCCGGCGTTCTTATAGTCTCCTTACCAGACCGCCTGAACTGGATTGTCGGACTTGTCTATATACCATTGGCTGCTTGTACACTCTACTACATAGTCAGGCAGACACTACGAGAGGACTGGTTGCTGGCGACCTTGATGCTTCTTCCAATGCCGATAGTACTCACCTGGGTTCTAATGCTTGGCTTGACCATTGATGCCGATTCTGACTTCTTTATTCGGCGATTCTCGATGACAGCGCCATCCATGGCATTGAGTTTCCTGGCACTGGCGGTAACGTCGGCCACCTTTATCCGTATGAGACAGCGCCGCATCAAGATAGCCGCTCTGGTAACCCCTCAGATTGGCATCTTCATACTCCTGGCCCTGACCAGCAAAAGCTCATTCGACTTTCTCGGCTGGCTGTTGCTGACAGTCAGCTCACTGGCTTTTTTGCTTGCCCCGCGGTTGCTCGAGCACCGCCTGAAGTAGCCGGGGCTTCCTCATTCCGATTTACCAGCTACCTTTCCCACTCCGGGCATCCTTCGGTATCGTTCCCACTCGCTAAAGAGACAGCCGCAGTATTGCTGACGGTAAAGCTCCATCGGCTTGGTAATGCGGCGGCTGTCGCTAAACCGCTTCCTGAGATCGGCATAGAGGAACCCAACACCGGCATCAGCCGCAGCGCTTTCCCCGACTTGCTTCGCCACTTCGTGCTTTTGATACGGACTGATGAGGATGGTAGTGGAAAAAACATCGAAGCCTCTGTCACGGGCAACAAAGGCCGTATGCGACAGGCGGAGAGCAAAGCAATACCGGCAGCGGTCCTCTTCATGCCCGGCGACGGCACGGAAGAAGCTGGCGATCTCGTAGTCGTCGTGCTTAATAAGTGATATACCGCTGGCCTTAGTGAGAATTTCAACCGCCTCGAGGCGGCGTTGATACTCTAAATATGGATGGATGTTCGGATTATACCAGAGGGCAGTTACTGAATATCCTTGATTGCGCCAATAGTCAATGGAATAAGCGCCGCAATGAGCACAACAGACGTGTAGAAGCAGTGACGGCATATCAGCTTAGAGTAATGTCCCTTGAGGTGGCTCGCCCTTCTTGTTATAGCGAATACCAAGGTGCTCATAGGCGAGTCGAGTGGCTGTCCGGCCACGAGGCGTGCGCTCGATAAATCCGAGTTGGAGCAAATATGGCTCGTATACATCCATAATAGTGTCCGGCTCTTCACTGATAGAAGCCGATATGGTTTCGAGCCCCACCGGACCGCCATCAAACTTCGTGACAACAGTCTTGAGTATCTTGTAATCGATCTCGTCAAGGCCGATAGGGTCAATTTCAAGCCGGGCAAGGGCCTCCAGAGCAACTTTCTCGGTGATGACTCCGCCCGCTTTAACCTGGGCGTAATCCCGGACACGTTTGAGAAGGCGGTTGGCAACGCGGGGAGTGCCACGGGAGCGGCGGGCTATTTGGACGATGGCTGGCTTGTCTGTCTCTACATTAAGAATACGCGCGGACCGTTTTAGTATAGCCTGGATGGACGCCTCATCGTAGAAATCGAGCCGGTAGACAGCGCCGAAGCGATCGCGCAGGGGGGCACTTAGCAAAGCGTAACGGGTCGTTGCTCCCACAAGAGTGAACCGCGGAAGCTGTAGACGGATACTATCGGCCCCTGGACCCTTGCCGAGGACTATATCCATAGCAAATTCCTCCATAGCCGGATACAGAATCTCCTCGACAGTACGATTAAGCCGGTGTATCTCATCAATGAAGAGGAAGTCATCGGGCTGAAGATTGCTCAGAATGGCCGCCAGGTCGCCAGGCCGTTCGACAGCAGGACCGGAAGTAACCTTTATATTGACCCCCATCTCAGCGGCAACGATGTAGGCAAGGGTAGTCTTGCCGAGTCCAGGGGGACCGTAGAACACTAAATGGTCAAGCGCTTCGCCGCGTTTCCTGGCGGCGGTGATAGCGATCTCAAGATTGCCCTTTACCTTCTCCTGACCAACAAATTGAGTGAAACGCTTGGGACGGAGGCTGGTATCAAGCGAAATGTCCTCATCGCTCAGTTTGCCGGAGACAACGCGCAATCCAGACCTCGATGACTATCAATTTCCCTATTCTTCTGGTTCAGATGCCCTGGACGGCAGTGCCGGCGCCGATTGTTCAGAAGTAACCCCAGCACCACCTTCAGGCTGTTCTACTGATAAGAGCATGGAAGTACCTACAGTTGTCACAGGGGCCTCAAGTTGAGGCCGGGCAGTCGCCACTTCTTCCTCAAAGAATCGGGCCGGAATCAGCTTGCCGATGATGACGTTTTCCTTGAGACCCAGGAGCTTGTCGGTCCGTCCAGCAATAGCCGCCTCGGTCAGAACACGGGTTGTCTCCTGGAACGACGCTGCAGCCAGCCAGCTATCGGTATTAAGAGACGCACGGGTGATCCCGAGCAGGACCGTCTGAGCCGTGGCGGGTTCGCCACCTTGGGCAAGGACGCGGGCGTTGATATCCTCATACTTGTAGCGTTCGATTAACTCGCCAGGAAGGAGATCGGTATCACCGGAAGTCTCGATACGAACACGGCTGAGAAGCTGGCGCACGATAACTTCGATATGCTTCTCGTTAATATTGACACCCTGGGAGCGGTAGACCTTCTCGACCTCGCCGACGAGGTAGCGCTCGACAGCTTCACGGCCGCTGATGCGCAGAATGTCGTCCGGGTTGACGAGACCATCGGTGAGCTGATCACCAGCTTTGACTTTGACATGATTTTCAATCTTGATACGCGCGGTGGAGGGAATCGTGTATTCTCGTTCCTCTTTGCCCTCGTATCGGACGTAAACGCGCTGCCCTTCAACCGTAACTTCGCCGGATACACGTGCCACGACCGGGGCAGGCGCGACGTTGGTTGCCTTCTTACTTTTCTTAACCGGAACCGGTAAACCAGCCATGACTTCCCCCGCCTTCACCATGATTCCACTTTTTACAAGTAATTCCATACCATCCGGCACCGAATATTCGTCCAGATAGAATTCTGAACTGGTGACTTTAATTTTTCGCTCAGTCTCAGTTTCGATAACTTCGGCTTCGCCGTCGATTTCAGAAAGGATTGCCGCATTCTTCGGGTTTCTGGCCTCGAAGAGCTCCTCGACCCGGGGTAGACCGCTGGTAATGTCCAGACCGACAACGCCGCCGGTGTGGAAGGTACGCATCGTGAGTTGTGTACCCGGCTCGCCAATACTCTGCGCGGCAATAATGCCAACCGCAGTGCGCATTTCCACAAGCTTCCGACGTGCCAGGTCGCGGCCATAACATTTCTGGCAAACGCCACGGTGCGTCTTGCAGGCCATAGGTGACCTCACCTCAACATGCTTGATCCCCATGCCGACTATCTTCTTGGCCTTATCCTCGGTTATCTCCTCGTTAGCATCCACGATGACTTCTCCGGTCTTGGGCTCGACGATAGGCTTGAGGGCAAGTCGGCCGATAATGCGTTCCTGCAACGGGGGCAATAGGGCTTTTTCTGCAGGCTCCGATAGTGTAATGCCCTTAGTAGTACCACAATCCTCTTCAAGAACGATGACGTCCTGAGCCACGTCAATGAGACGTCGTGTGAGGTAGCCGCTGTCCGAGGTCCTTAAAGCAGTATCAGCGAGCCCCTTTCTGGCGCCATGGGTGGAAATGAAGTACTCCATTACAGAGAGACCCTCGCGGAAGCTGGAACGGATTGGGAAATCGATGATACGCCCGGCCGGGTCGGTCATAAGGCCGCGCATGCCGGCCATCTGGGTGATCTGAGATATATTGCCTTTGGCACCGGAGGTAGCCATCATGTAGATGCCGCCATACCGATCAAGTGACTGTTCGATTGTTTTTTTGACATTCTCAGTGGTCTTGGTCCAGACCTCCACAGCTTGATTGTAACGTTCCTCTTCAGTGATGAGGCCGTGGTTGAACTGGGACTCGGTGACACGAATCTCTTCCTCGGCTTGCTCGAGTAGTTTTGCCTTGGCTGCCGGCACCTCAATGTCTTTCATGGCAATGGTGGTACCAGATTTGGTGGCATAATCGAACCCCAATTTTTTGAGGTTGTCCAGTAGCTCTGCGGTCCTCTCGTTGCCGAGCAGTTGGTGGCATTCTGATATCAGTTTCTTGAGACCACCTTTGTCAATGCGGTCCTTGCGGAAACGCATCTCCTCGGGCAAAAGATCATTGAAAATAATTCGACCGACCGTCGTCTTGATCCGCTTGCCGTCCGCACCAATGCGCACTTCTATCTCAGCACCAAGTTCAATAGCGCCAAGCTCATAAGCCAGTCTGGCATCTTCCGAACTTGAGAATCTCGAGCCTTCACCTTTGGCCCTTGATTTAAGTGATGTCAGGTAGTAACAGCCAAGAACCATATCCAGAGTCGGAGCCATGATCGGCTCTCCAGAACTAGGCAGGAGCATATTTCTGGTGCTCAGCATCTGCTCCCTAGCTTCTTTGATGGCAGCCTTTGAAAGTGGCACATGCACAGCCATCTGGTCACCATCGAAGTCGGCGTTGAAAGCAGAGCAGACTAGGGGGTGAATCTGAATGGCGCTGCCATCGATGAGTACCGGCTCGAAGGCCTGGATGCTCAGGCGGTGAAGAGTAGGTGCCCGGTTGAGAAGCACCGGGCGCTCTCTGACTACCTCTTCAAGCAAGTCACGCACCTCCGGTCGGGCACGCTCAGCCTGGCGCCGGGCGCTCTTGATATTGTGGGCAAAGCCCTGTTCAACCAGGCGTCGCATGATGAACGGCTTGAAAAGCTCAAGCGCCATGCGCTTGGGGAGACCGCACTGGTGTACTTTGAGTTCCGGGCCGACAACGATGACTGAGCGGCCGCTGTAGTCTACGCGCTTGCCCAGCAGGTTCTGCCGGAAACGCCCTTGCTTGCCGCGGAGCATATCAGAAAGTGAGCGAAGGCGATGAGCCCCGGCGCTGGCCATGGCCCGACCGCGCTCGCCGTTATCAATAAGCATGTCTACCGCTTCCTGAAGCATGCGCTTTTCATTCCGAATAATGACTTCGGGCGCGCCTAATTCCATTAAACGGCGCAGGCGATTGTTGCGGTTGATGACGCGCCGGTAAAGATCATTGAGGTCACTAGTGGCAAACCGTCCACCATCCAGTTGCACAATAGGCCGTAGCTCTGGCGGTAGGACCGGGAGAACCGCCAGAATCATCCATTCCGGCTTGTTGCCGCTGCGGCGAAGTGCTTCCACCACGCGGAGACGTTTGCTGGCCTTCTTACGGCGTTGCCCCGACGTCGAGTGGACTTCTTCAAGAAGCCGTGAGCGGAGGCCATCCAAGTCGATTTCCTTCAATATCTGCTGAATAGCTTCGGCACCGATGCCAGCAGTGAAAATCTCGCCATACCGCTCCCTCAAGTCCTGGAGCTTCATGTCAGGGAGCAGATTGAGAGGTTTAAGGTTCTCCAGTTCGTCAACGGCGCTCTTCTGTTCTTCGATAAGACGCGTTTTTTCCTCTTCGAATTTGGCGCGCAGTTGATTAACCTCGGCTATAATGCTGTCCCGTGAAACATCTTTAGCTTCCGCCTCCTTAATGCGATCGTTATAACCCTGCTCCAGCTCTGTAAGCTTGCTGGCAAATGCTTTTTTAACTTCCTCGAGCTTTGCATCCCGCATCGCTGTATCAACAGTAGTAATGATGTGCTGAGCGAAATAGATAACCCTTTCGAGGTTCCGCGGAGAAACGTCTAGCAGAAGGGCAATGCGGCTAGGTACTCCCTTCGCATACCAGACATGAGCTACCGGCGCAGCCAGCTCAATGTGTCCCATACGCTCGCGGCGGACTTTAGAGCGTTCCACGGTGACGCCGCACTTGTCACAGGTCACTCCTTTATAGCGAATCCTCTTATACTTACCGCAGTAACACTCGAAGTCTTTGGTTGGACCAAATATGCGCTCATCAAATAGCCCATCTTTTTCCGGCCTGAGCGTTCGGTAGTTAAGGGTTTCGGCCTTGGTAACCTCACCATAGGACCAGCTTCTTATTTGCTCCGGCGAGGCCAGGGATATGCGTACAGCATCAAAATCATTGACTTCAGCCATGTTAATCATTCACCTCAAAGTTATAGCCTGGGCCTCGGCATTAGTCTACGGTCTTCCAGGAAGCTTATCTTCTCTTCTTCTTCATTGAGAAGCTCTACCGCGAGTCCGAGACTGCGCAGTTCCATGAAGAGCACCTTGAATGACTCGGGCACACCCGGCTGAATAATATCATCACCCTTGACTATTGCTTCATAGGTCTTAGCACGGCCTGATACATCATCCGACTTGACCGTTAGAAGTTCTTGAAGGACATGCGCGGCGCCGTAAGCTTCCAGTGCCCAGACCTCCATCTCACCGAACCTCTGGCCGCCGAATTGGGCCTTACCGCCCAGCGGCTGCTGGGTAATGAGAGAGTAAGGGCCAGTGGAACGGGCATGTATCTTGTCTTCAACCAGGTGGATAAGCTTCATCATGTAGATATTGCCGACCGTGACTGGATTATCGAACGGATTCCCGGTCTGGCCATCACGAAGGACTACTTTGCCGAAGATTGGTGGTGAAAGCCGACGCTCGCGGTAAAGACGTTCGACCTTATCCTCCACATCGGTATCAGATAGTTTCTTAGTAGATACGCCCTGGTCTTCCAGCCATAACCTGAGACAGACAATTCTGGCAGTTCCCAGGGATGCGTCGTCAAAGACTTTCTCTTCCAGACCCTTGAAACCCCGCTTGACCAGTTGGTCTTTAACCTGCTTAATTGCTTCAGCCAAAGCATCACCATTGCTACTCTGTTGCAGGGCGAAACGCTGAATGAGCCAGGCACGACCAAGGCTATCCTCGATTGATGTATCATTGGCCCCATCGAAAATCGGGTTCAGAACTCTGAACCCGAGAGTCTCAGCCGACCAGCCCAGATGCGCTTCCAGTACTTGACCAATGTTCATGCGTGAGGGTACGCCTATCGGGTTGAGCACAATTTCCACCGGCCGGCCGTCCGGCAGAAACGGCATATCCTCGACCGGCAACACACGGGATATGACACCCTTGTTGCCATGGCGTCCCGCCATCTTGTCACCGACAGATACCTTTCGTTTCTGAGCGACCCAGACCCGGACCAGCTTGTTTACGCCGGGCGGAAGTTCTGAATGGTCCTCACGCGATGATATTTTGACATCAATGACCTTGCCCCATTCTCCGTGTGGGACTCTCAGCGAGCTATCCTTGACCTCGCGGGCCTTTTCCCCAAAGATGGCCCGGAGCAGTTTCTCTTCTGCGGTTAGTTCGGTTTCGCCTTTTGGTGTGATTTTGCCTACCAGAATATCGCCAGGTTCGACTTCAGCGCCAATTCTGATGATGCCGTCCTGGTCGAGATTACGGAGGCTTTCTTCACCCACGTTCGGTATGTCCCGGGTGATTTCTTCGTCACCAAGTTTGGTCTGGCGGGCTTCTACTTCGTGCTTCTCAATGTGAATAGAGGTAAACTTGTCATCGCGTACTAGACGCTCGCTGATGACGATTGCATCTTCATAGTTGTAGCCTCGCCAGCTCATAAAGGCACAGATAATGTTTTGGCCAAGTGCCAGTTCGCCGTGATCAGTGGCGGAGCTGTCGGCAAGTACCTGACCTTTTGTGACCCTATCACCCTTACTCACTACAGGTCTCTGATTAACGCAGGTGCCCTGGTTTGTGCGTATGAATTTCTGGAGGTGGTAAACATGCTCGTTTCCGTCGATTTCTGTGACGACAATCTCATCGCCAGTGGCCGAAATCACCTCGCCATCAGCACGAGCAAAAACGACCTGACCGCTGTACCTGGCAACCTCCCTCTCCATACCCGTAGCTATGAGTGGTGCCTCGGGACGGAGCAGTGGGACAGCCTGTCTCTGCATATTGGACCCCATCAGAGCGCGGTTAGCGTCGTCATGCTCAAGAAAAGGAATGAGCGCCGCCGCAACGCTGAATACCTGTTTGGGCGAGACATCCATGAAGTCAATCTTGTCTGTCGATTCCTTAAAATACTTCGAGCCTCGCCGCACTTCAACCTTGCTATCGACAAACTCATTGCGCTCATTAAGCGGGGCATTGGCTTGAGCAATTGTGTAGTCTTCTTCTCTATCGGCAGCAAGATACCGGACTTCATTACTGACAAACGGCACCACGTCCACAATGACCCTGGCTTTGGACTTCACAATCTTTGTAACATCTTTCTTTGAAACGACCTTGCCGGCTAACAACACCGGTTCTTCCGTCTGGCTACTCTTGCCACCTTTTACGAATGTGACGTCATTGAGTATCTTCTTGTCCTCAAGCTCGCTCAAGTCCTCTGATACATAAACTGTGCGGTTCCTATCGGTTGCCTTTAAGGGCACAACGCGCACCGCCGGTAAGGCTGACAACAGACGTTTGACAGTATCCTTATTGACGACTTCGCCATCCTCAGCAATCACATTGCCACGGCTGGTGGCAACATCCTCCCTTATTGTCTGACCGACCATGGCATCGTAACTGTTGGCAATCGCATTAATAACGCGCCGGTACGGCGTTTCAATGAAACCATAGTCGTTAACCGAACCATAAATAGCCAATGAGCCGATAAGACCGATGTTCGGGCCCTCTGGTGTTTCGATGGGACATATCCTGCCATAATGAGAATGATGAACATCACGCACATCGAAACCGGCACGCTCCCTGGAAAGACCACCCGGCCCCATAGCGGAGAGACGCCGTTTATGGGTCAGCTCGGCTAGAGGATTGGTCTGGTCCATGAACTGTGACAGTTGAGAGCCGCCGAAGAACTCACGGATAGCGGCGACGACCGGACGGATGTTAATGAGTGCTGTTGGGGTCGCCTGCTCGGGCGGGACAATACTCATACGCTCTTTGATAGTCTTCTCCAACCGCAAAAGACCGATATGGAACTGGTTCTGGATAAGATGCCCCACAGTCCTCGCCCTGCGATTGCCAAGATGATCGATATCATCAGCCGCTAGCTTGCCATTGTTGATTAAAATCATCTGTCTGGCTATAGCAACGAAGTCATCGCGTGTCAGCACCCGGGTATCTAACGGAATATTCAGGCCGACCTTCTCTAGTTTCTTGTTGAGCTTGTAACGGCCTACTCTACCCAAGTCATAGCGCCTAGGATTAAAGAAGAGGTTATGAATCAGAGTCTGGGCATTATCAGCATTCGGTGGATCCCCAGGACGCAGTCTCGCATAGATATCGAGTAGAGCCTCAACCTTGCCAGTAATGAGAGGGTCGCGGTCAATTGTCGTCCGTATATAGTTGGTAGCCGAGTCTCCCTGAAACGCCCTAAATGCCTCTTCAAGCTCGGCATCAGTACTCAAGTCCATCGCCCGTAGAAGAGTAGTAATGGGTATCTTTCGTTTGCCGTCAACCTTGGCGACGATTGCGTTCTGGCCGGACGTTTCAAATTCAAGCCAAGCACCGCGCTCGGGAATAAGCTTTGCCTGAGCCAATAACCTTCCGGTTGAAAGGTCTTCCTGGGTAGTGAAGTAGACACCGGGAGAGCGCAGTAGCTGGCTCACCACTACGCGTTCGGCGCCGCTGATAACGAACGTGCCTTTATCAGTCATAATCGGAAAATCGCCGAAGAAAATCCACTGCTCTTTCTTCTCGCCCGTCTCCTTATTAACGAGCATCGCCTTAACGTATAGAGGAGCGGCATAGCTCATATCACGAGCGCGGCACTCAAGTTCAGTAAACTGAGGTGCACGGAACTCATAATCAAGAAAATGAAGTTCCAGGCGGTTCTCGGTAAAGTCCTTGATGGGGGATATCCCCTCAAATAACTCCTTGAGACCCTCTTCCTGAAAATGGTGGAACGAGTCAAGCTGCACTTTGATCAGACTGGGAACCGGCATGACCTCAGGCAGTTTGGCAAAGGATTTGCGTAATGCAACCCCATTGTCTTGGGAAGGCATAGCTAACGAAATTTCGCTTGTCACTGATTCCTCCAAAAACCGGGCATAGTACAAGCCAAGCTAATATTTGGGAATACTACCGCAATGGGCAAGCTTAAATTATAATGGCGGTACAGAAGATACGTAATAATAATATCGAATCATGATTTGCGAACCCCCATTATACGCCTATGATTTAGACATGTCAATATTCTGTGGGCTAAGTGAAAAACGCGAGGTATGACAAATGACGTCACCACTTGAAGGAATTCGTGTCGTGGAGTGGACGATATGGCAGCAGGGGCCGGTCTGCGGGGCTATGCTCGGGGACCTGGGGGCTGATGTGGTAAAGATTGAGGAACGGTCGAGCGGTGATATCGGCAGGGGCATGATGGCCATGATAGGGACGTGGATGGGACTGTCCGGCCGCAACTTCTATTTCGAATACAATAACCGTAATAAGCGGAGCATAACTATCGACCTCGGAAAAGAGGAAGGAAGGGAGATAGTTTACAAGCTGGTTGAAAAGGCAGATGTCTTTTTGCACAACTTCCGCAAGGGGGTGCCCGAGAGATTGAAGCTGGGATATGACACCCTATCGAAGATTAATCCCCGGCTAGTATACGCTCAGGGTTCTGGCTGGGGTTACAGAGGGCCTATGGCCGAGGCTCCGTCCATGGACTATACCGGCCTCGGCAGGACGGGGTTAATGTTCATTGGCGGGGAGCCTGGCGACCCGCCAGTGAACTACCAGCCCGGGCTCGCTGACCAGATGGGCGCCATTTTTCTGGCCTATGGCATCATAACGGCATTATTGGTGCGGGAACGAACGGGTATGGGCCAGGAAGTGGAAAGCTCGCTCCTCGGGGCCGTTACCTGCGGCCTGGAAGGCCTGAGTCTGGCCACGAAGACAGTGCTTGGCAAAGAAATGCCCCGGCCTTCGCGAAAGAAATCGGGGAATCCTCTTTACAATCACTACCGGTGCCGGGACGGCGAGTGGATTGTGATTTGCTTAGCAGCCTCAGACAGGTACTGGCCGCGCTTTTGCAGGAGGCTTGGTATTGAACACCTGGAAAAAGACCCACGGTTTATTAACCATGATACGAGGGGTAAAAACGGTCCTGAACTCGTAGCTATTCTGGATGATGTCTTCGCCACTAAAACGCGTGATGAGTGGTTAGCGACACTCCAACAGGAGCCTGACTTCATGGTGGGCGTAATCCAGTCGATCTCAGACCTGGTCAATGACCCGCAGATGTGGGCAAACGATTATCTTACCAAATTCGACCATCCTGTATTTGGCCAGATTACGATGCCCGGCATACCAATCCGTCTTGGTAAGACCCCCGGGGCTATCAAGCGGGAGGCCCCCGAATTGGGACAGCACACTGAAGAAGTTCTTCTTGAGCTTGGCTACTCCTGGGATGAAATAACCCGCCTGAAAGACGGGGAGGTGATTTAAGCTCAACTAATGACCGTCGCCATTGTCACTGACAGTTGTTCCGACATTACCCAAGAAGAAGCCCGAAAGCATGGCATCACCGTTGTACCGGCATGGGTGCGGTTCGGTGACCACCTGTTCCGTGATGGCGTGGATATTGGTCCTGATGAATTCTACCATCGGATAACCACGGGACAGGTGCATCCCCAGACATCTGCCCCATCACCCGGGGAGTTCGTAGAGGTTTATGAAAAGCTCGCCCGGTATTATAAAGAAATTGTATCCATTCACGTCACACGGCGGCACAGCGTAACCTACGGCTCCGCCATCCTGGCCAAAGATATTGTCGAGAGAGATATCAAAGGTTGCCGCATTGAGGTCGTTGATTCTGAAGCTCTGACGATGTGGCAGGGGCTCGTTGTATATGCGGCCAAACGGGCGGCTGATGTCGGGGCAACACTGCATCAAATTGTGGACAAAGCGCATGAAACCATGATACGCACCAGAGGACTTGGACTGCTTGACACACTCTCGTACGCGGTCAAGGGGGGAAGGCTTGGAAGGGTGGTAGCCGCGGCCGAGCTATTCCTGAGTCTTAAGCCTTTGCTGACAATCCGCCAGGGAGAGGTGAAGACGGCGGGTTTTATCAGGAAGCATGAGAAGGGAGTTGAGAAGCTCCGTGCCCTGATATCAAATTCAGAGCAGGTTGAGGATTTAGCTATTGTCCACGGGACGATGCCAGAAGAAGCAGAGTCGTTGGTCAGCTACGCACAGTCTGTTCACCCTGATATCAAACCAAGGCTTGTGAGACTCGGTCCGGCCATCGGGACTCATGGAGGACCTAAGACACTGATAGTGGTCGTCAATCATGGTAAGACTGAATAGCCAGGCTTCCCTGAGAACTTAGTATTCGACCTCGTAATTAGCCGGAATGTTGGTGCGGTACTGATCAATCTGGTGTTTGATGTCAGCTACCACTGTCTCTGCCCAGTCCTGTGCGTCCTTGCCCGCGTGACGGCCAAATTGCCGGTTTACCTCCAGCTTTGACCCTTGTCCGAATGATTTAGCCATGCCATCCACCGATACGATGGAGGGATCATCCTTGCCACGTTCCAGGATGAGATTAACCGAAATCTCGCCGGTATCGGATTTGTTGAACTTGACGCCGATCTTCATGAAGCCTCCACTCTTTTTGGCTTATTCTAGCAGAGGGAATGGAGATGGGGAATAGGGTTCTTGTATCAGGATGTTGTTAATTCAAGCAAAGCGCCCAGCGAGCGCGGCGACCAGCCGATGCCCGATGCAAGAAGAACCCTTATTACCCGCGGCTGACGAACGAGCCGTAACAAGAGCGCCCCATGCCAGTCAAAGGAGAAGTCTCGCCATCCAAGTAGCTGTTCATGGAGACCTGTGGTTTGTATAGTGCGGAAGAGGTTGTCGATCTGACGATTGCTGAGCGTGTCGTAATACCGCCGGGCCAGGTAGCCTTTACGCAGGTCGTCTCCGAGATAGCTTCTCCATGCCTGGTCGTACTTTGCCAGGCTTCGACTGGAGAAGTCAGAGGTCTCCATGGCACGCTTAATGGTGGTTACGGCTAATTCTGCGGAGAGCATGCCCGTGTAAATGCCGCCGCAGGTGGTGGGTTTGACCTGGCCGGCTGCTTCTCCAACGACCAGGATGCGGTTGCTTGATGTTCTACTTAACATTGCCATTGGAATGGCCTTCTGCCGGACTGCCGAGACAGAGGTTACCTTTCCGTTGCTGCGAAACCGCTCAATGAATGCCTTAAGGCCATAGGCCGCACTACGCCGGCTGACAATGCCGACGAGGCCGTTTCCGTTCCATGTCGGCACCAGCCAGGTAAAGCCGCCCGGGGCCAGCTCCTGGTCGAAGTAGATTTCGACTTCATCCACACCGGTCTTCACTTCAGCCTGGGCGCCAACCGCGCAGTATTTAATCCGACCGAGGCCGAGCTTGCGCGGGATGGCTGAGGAAAGACCGCAGGCGACTACAGCTACTTTAGTGATGGCAGCATCACCAGCTCCATGCCGCTCTAATCTAATGAGGCATCCATCTGGAGAAGGTTCCAGGCTAACCACTCGTGAGTTGAAGTGGTAGTCGGCTCCTAGATGTTTCCCTCGTTCGGCCAGCGTCCGGTTAAGCGCCGGACGGTCGATTATGTACGCCTGCGTCTCGGTCTTTTCGATACGAAGGCTCTGACCAGAGGGGCTGAAGACGGTTGCTGCTCTAGCAGGGCGTGAAGGGATATCAAGAGGCGCGATGAACCGCTGGTAACACTCGGCACTGACGATGCCGGTACAGCAAACATTCTCGCCAGCCGTCCTGGCGGCATCAAAGACGGCTACCTTATAGCCGAGGCCAGCCAGCTCTGAAGCAATATGGCTTCCTACTGGCCCGGCGCCGATGACAGCAACGTCGTATTCGAGCATGGTTGGCGTAAATATCAAGCGGCTTTTACTGGATCACTATGGAGAGTCTCTGAGTCAGTGACTCTCCATAGCAGTATTTTTACTTAACGTCGTGAACAGGAAAACAGACCAAAGACCGGTTCCTGAGGGGTTGTGAAAGTTACGTCACTGCCTTGTACTGGCCCGGCAGGCCCGATCACTACGGCGCGGTAGTGGTAGGTAGTTCCGGCATTCAGGCTTGTGAGGGTAGCGGTGAACGCATCTGCCCGGGTCACGGTTTGAGGCGGGGTGGCGCTGCCGTAAGCACTACTGATGCCCCACTCGAAGTAGGCCTGTACCGATTTCAGGTCACCCAGCGAAGGTATGCCGCCGCTTATAACGACGGAATTACTGGTGAGGTTGCTGGCGGGCCCGGTTGTGACCGATAACGCCGGCTTCGATGGTTCCGGAGCGGTGCTGAAAGCGGTATCGGAGCCGCTGACAGGTGTGGCTCCCGAACCAGTACCGGAGACCACCGCCCGGTAATGATAGGTAGTGCCGGCTGACAGACCGGTGATTTGAGACTCGAAGGGGCCAGGAGCATTTATGACCTTTGGCGGCGTGCTGTTGCCATAGCTGGTGGTGACACCCCACTCGAACCAGACCTGTGCTGACCGCTGGTCACCGAGAGAGACAAGCTGACCGTTGAGTGTCGCGTTCTTACCCTGCAGTTTGCTGACCGGCTCCGTAGATACTTTGGGCGGTGCTCCTGCCGATGTAGCGAAAGCCTCGTCTGCACCATAGGTGGTGGCATCCCCATCTCTGACTCCGGTACGGAAGTGATAGGTGATGCCTGGCTTGAGGCCAGCGATAACGGTGCTGAACTTACCCGGCGAGCTCAGTGTGACTGCCTGGGTAAAGTTCCCGTAGCCCATATCGGTGCCCCACTCAAACCATACTTGCGCCGGGCTGTATTGCCCCATCGAGGTGAGATAGCCGTTCAGCCTGGCCGAGTTTGGCGTCACCTCTGTCTGGTCCAGCGTTGAAACAGCCAGCATTGACTGGCTGGTAGTAGTCAAGGAGCCGTCGGCGCCATAGACCGGCGTACTGCCCGGAGGACCGGACGCACCGGCACGGAAGTGGTAGGTCATATTGGGACGGAGACCGCTGATATAGGCGTTGAAATTACCGGGGGTGTTCAAGCTGCCGGCCTGCACTACAGTTGAGTATGGCAGGCTGGTTCCGTACTCGAACCACACCTGTACCGGCAGGTTGCTGCCGGTCGAAACTACCAATCCGTTCAGGGTAGCCGAGGTGGCTGAGATGCCCTCGGCATTCTCGGTGACGACACTAAGTATCTGCGGTGCCACGGTAGTGAAGATATTCACCGCGCCGTAAGCGATTGGCGCGCCTGCCAGTGGCGCTCGTGCCACCGCCCGGTAGTAGTATGTCATGCCTGACATAAGGCCATAAAGCGTGGCGTTATAGGCACCGGGATCTGTCATTAGCTGTCTCGGTGTGGAGTTGCCTAGTCCGGTATCTGTACCCCATTCAAACCATGTCTCAACTGAAGAATAACTGCCCAGGGAGGCCAGACTGCCGGTAAGGGTGACCGTTGAT
The DNA here is from genome assembly GCA_040753815.1 of Chloroflexota bacterium. GTDB lineage: Bacteria > Chloroflexota > Dehalococcoidia > GIF9 > JBFMDU01 > JBFMDU01. The sequence goes on along the minus strand of JBFMDU010000020.1, from coordinate 209,134 downwards.
GCCGTGATGCCGGACGCCGACCCGGTTGTGACGGAAAGAGTCTGAGTGGACGTGTTGAAAGAGCTGTCAGTACCATAAGCCGGCGAGAGTGTGCCGCTGGAGGCTACAGCGCGGAAATGATAAGTGGCACCCAGGCTCAGTCCGGCAATCCTGGTGCTGAAAGCCCCAGGAGACGAGGCTCTCTGAACTGGCGTGGTCTTGCCGTAGGCAGTGGTCTCGCCGTACTCAAAGTGCAAATCAACGGATGGAAGCCCGCCGGTGGACAGGAGACTGCCGTTGAGGGTCGCCGCATTCCCGCTAACCGAGGTGGCTGTGCCAGTGCTGACGGTCATTGCCGAAGTGGTGAAGGTTGCATCACTACCACGTACCGGCGTCGCGCCGACCGGCGCGGCCATGGCGACCGCACGGTAGTGATAGGTTACGCCGGCGGAAAGTCCGGAGAGCGGAGCGCTGAAAGCGCCGCCGCCGTGTTCCGACTGCGGCGTGACGTTGCCGTACGAGGTGGTAGTCCCCCACTCGAAAAACACAATGACCGTACTGTAGCCGCCGGTTGAGGCTACATACCCATTGAGAGTGGCTGAAGATGCCGTCACCCCCGTAGCGCTCTGGGTGTTCACGACGATAGGAGTAGGGGATGGGGTAGTCAGGGTCATATCGGCCCCATAGGCAACCGGAGAACCAAGCGCGGTCCCGGAGGCCGCGGCCCGGAAGTGGTAGGTAGCACCCGCGGCCAGCCCTGAAATCGTAGCGCTGAATGGGCCGGCAAGGTCAGCGAACTTCTGGGGTGGTGTTGAGTTGCCATAGGAGTTGCTTACCCCCCAGTCAAACCAAACATGGGCTTCAGGGTACGGTCCCTTTGAAAGCAGGTCACCGTGGAGGACATACGCTGTCGAGCTTGCCTGGGTGGCGCCGCTTGTCTTGACCGTCACCGGCTGTGATGCCGGAGTGTTGAAGGTCATATCGACGCCATAGACTGGCTGACTGCCGACGCCGGCGAGCGCCATGGCCCGAAAGAAATAAGTTGTTCCAGGGGAAAGGCCGGTTATGGCGGCGCTGAAAGGTCCGATGCCATTAGGCGTCATGAAAGGAGTCTGGTGACCGTAGCCTGAGCTGGTCCCCCATTCAAAGGCCACCTGGACGCTGGGATGGCCGCCCATCGAAATCAGTGCGCCCCTCAATACAGCCGAGTTCGAGGTCACGTCCTCGGCACCCTGCGTGGCTACCTGGATGGCGCCGGGGAGAGGAGGGAGCACTCCGGGAAGCGGCCCAATTTGGGCCGAGACGCCAGGTGCCGCTGTCGGCATCGGCGCAAATGGTAAGGCGGCGATTAGCAGAGCCAGGGTGATGACTGCGTACTTACCCATATTCCTGCCTCCCATAAGCAAATAGCGATTCTTAATTCAATACTTCCGAAGTGCTATGTAGGGCCGCCTGCTCCAACTGACCGCTATTCTGTCACAGGCGTATTCAATGCGCAATACCGTTACTCTTCTAACTCTTTCAGCTTCGAAAGGTAAACAGCGCTGGACTCTTCAATCCTGCCGTATTTCATCACCTCGTCAATCATCTCTTTGTCCCAGAGTTTATCTTCGATAGCCCTGGTCAGCACGGAGATGTCAAGCTGGGACACCTCCGGCCACTTACCTGCCTTAACTACTGCTTCGTCAAGTTCCCGCCGGCCCGGCTCATTCTTGCCCGGGAATTTCAGCTTCTCGTCAAACTTCACCCGGACCTTACGGTCGCTACCTCTTATTACTGTCACCCCTTCCCGCCGGGCATACTCGACTAGAGCCTCCTTCACCAGGGCCATCTCTTCGTCGATTTCCCCGGCTTTTTCCTTAAGCTCGGCATATTTGTTGACCAGTACGACACCCGGTTCATTCAAGAATTGATTGGCCGGCAGAGCCTCAACGGTATATAAGTGTTTCCGGTTGGGGCAGAGGTCGGGGTACTCACACCAGTCGCAGAGGTTTGACTCCCTGGGCGGGAAGTCCTCAGCCGACTCTATCTCATCAATAAGCTTTATGGTTTCTCCGGCCAGTTCAGTAAGTTTCTCCGCCGAACGTGTCGAGACCAGCTCGCGGTCAAAGGCGAGATAGTGCCAGACAAGCCTGACCTCTTTGATATCCGGCCACTTCTTCTGAATACCTATCTGATACAGGGCAAGTTGGCGGTCGCTGTCAATCTCATCTTGACCGGGCAGGTGCGCTGAAGTCTTGTAGTCGTTGATAAGGTGAACGCCGTCCGGTGTCCGCGACAGCCGGTCGATATATCCCTGGAATTGGTACTTGCCGCCATCGTCCAGTGAGAACCCGAGCCTCATCTCGGTGCCGATGGTGATGTCTCTATCAAATGGAGCATGGCGCTTATAGTAGGTGGCAATCATCTTCCTGCCCAGGGCACGGTAATGCTCAGCCTTGAGGTCCTTCTTAGTAATCACAATTCCATCATGCCAGCTCTTCTGCCAGAGGCTGTCATAGCAGGTAAGGAGTTCATCCAGCGTATTTAACCTGGTGAGCCTGACCTCGTCATAGCATTTCCTGAGCGTCTCGTGGACCATACTGCCCAGAAAAGCCTCAATGCCTTCCGTGTCCCGCTTGATGCCGTCCCGGTAGCACAGCTTGTACTTCAGCGGGCATTCTTCATAGGTGCTTAATTGGGAGTGAGAATAGATAGCCACAGCGCTTTCCTTCAGGCTGTATCCTTGCTGTACAGGTGGCAGAATACCACGTGGTCTGAAGACACCTCAATGCATGGCGCAGGGCATTCTTTGCAAACCGGCAGTGCCTTCGTACACCGCGGCTGGAAGATGCAGGTCGGCGGCGAGTCGATAAGGTCAGGGATGGTACCGGGAATTGGCGTCAGGCGGTCCCTGATACCAGTGAGGTCGGGGAGACAGTTGAGCAGGCCAACTGTGTAGGGATGCTTCGGGCTGTCGAAGATATCCAGGACAGTCCCTGACTCGGCCACGCGGCCGCCATACATGATAACCACCCGGTCGGCAATTTCGGCGACGACACCGAGGTCGTGAGTGATGAAGATGAGCGACATCTGCCGCGTCTCTTTAAGCTCCTTGAAGATATCGAGTATCTGGGCCTTAATGGTCACGTCGACGGCAGTGGTCGGCTCGTCGGCGATGAGCACCTCAGGGTCACAGGAGAGCGCCATGGCAATCATCACCCTCTGCTGCATGCCCCCTGAAAACTGGTGCGGATAGTCGTTGAACCGGGTCTCGGATGATGGTATACCAAGACGCTTCATCAGACTGATTGCTTTCCCCCGCGCCGCTCTCTCATCGATATTTGAATGGAGCCGGATGGCTTCGGTAATCTGGTCGCCTACGGATAGCACCGGATTGAGCGAGGCTTGCGGGTCTTGAAAGACCACCGCAATCCGGTTGCCGCGGATTTCACGAAGTCTCTGCGGCGTCAGCTTGAGCAGGTCCTCGCCGTCGAAAATGACTTCACCGCCTTCGATGCGCCCCGGCGGACTGTCAATGAGCCTCAGCATCGATAGCGATGCCGCCGTTTTGCCGCAACCGGACTCGCCAACGAGGCAGAGACACTCGCCCTTGCCTAATTCGAAGCTGATGCCGTCGACAGCTTTGACCACGCCGGCCGGCGTGTAGAACCGTGTCTGGAGGTTACGGACAGTCAACACCAGGTTCTTCATGCCTGGCTCCGTGGGTCGAAGGCATCGCGGAGACCGTCGCCCAAAAAGTTAAAAGCCAGCACCGTCAGGAAGAGCATGATGCCCGGCTCGACCGCCACCCACCAGGCGGTGTCCAGACTGCTCTGGCCGGCGTTGAGGATGATGCCCCAGCTCGTGACTGAAGGGTCGCCAAGCCCGATGAAGCTGAGGGCCGCTTCCGCCAGGATGACTCCGGGTATTGAGAGCGTGGCGATGACGATGATGGGGCTCATTACGTTGGGTATCAGATGACGGAAGATGATGCGGGCGCCGCTGGCGCCAAGGGCCCTGGAAGCAACAACAAAGTCGCGGGTACGCAGGGATAGGGTCTCGCTTCTGACCAGCCTGGCCACGCCGGTCCAGCCGGTAAGGCCGATGGCCAGGATGATGAAGCTCAGGCTCGGCCCGAAAAGGAAGACGATAAAGACAAGCAGAAGAAAGAAGGGGAAGGTCATCATCACGTCAGTGAACCGCATCAACACGTTGTCGGTCCAGCCGCCGGCATAGGCGGAGCTTACGCCGAGTACGGCGCCGATGAAAACGGCAACCAGTGTGGCCAGAAAGCCGACCTGTAGTGAGACCCGTGCTCCGGAGACGAGCATGGCCAGCATGTCGCGACCCTTGTCGTCAGTGCCCAGCGGGTGGTTCGGTGTGCCCGGGATTTCTCTGGCGGTGAACTTGCCGGTCGACATATCGAAAACGGACTGCTGGACGGTGAAGCCTACCGGCGGCAGGTTTTTCTCCTTGAAATCCACTCTGGTCGGGTCCTGAGTGAAGAACGGTCCGATGACCGCCGTGATAATGAGAAGCCCGATGAAGACCAACCCGATCAGGGCCAGCCGGTGCTTGCGGGTGCGGCGCCAGTAGTAGCCGGTGAGCCTTCTGGCCGACCATAACGGATAAGCGCCGTAAAGAATGGCTGTCGCGGCAAGGAAAACATAGAGGTATGTGGACGATGGCATAAGGTAGTCGAAGACATATAAATCGAGTAACCCCAGTATGCCGAGCACTGCCAGTACGGTGAGGAAAGCCAGGTTCCTCAAGCCGCCTACGCGGTGCGCCGCTTTTTCGAGCCGCTTCACTCGTACCTCACTCTCGGGTCAAGCCAGGTATAAGCGATGTCAGTGACCAGATTGGTGATGAGCACTATCAGCGCGCCGATAAGGGTGATGGCGATGACCACCGGGTAGTCGTTGGCAAACACCGCATTGAAAGAGATACGTCCCAGGCCGGGGATGCCGAAGATAATCTCGGTAAGGTAAGCGCCGCCGAAAACGATACTGCCCAGGTCGAACATCAGGATGGTGAAGATGGGCAGCATAGCGTTGCGCAGGACGTGTTTACCGATAACTGTTCTTTCTGGCAAACCCTTGGCCCGGGCGGTGCGGACGAAGTCCTTTCGCAAGTTGTCGAGTACTGAAGAACGCACGTAGCGGGTATAGCCGGCCATCATGCCCGTGCCCAGCGTGATGACCGGCAGGACGAGCGCCTTGAGGTTGGCCAGCGAGAATATCGGCAGGCTGGTATCGTAGTAAGTCTTGAACCAGCCGAGCTGGACCGAAAAGATAAGTATCAGCATGATGCCGAGCCAGAAGCTGGGCAGGGAAACGCCGATGAATGATAAAAAGGTAGCGATGTAGTCAATCCTGGTGTACTGCCTTATAGCCGAATAGACACCGATGGCGATTCCGATTATCGCGGCGAAGATACTGGATAGAAGTATAAGCTGGAAGGAGTATATCCAGTGCCTCTTGATGAGTTCCATGACCGGCATCGAGGTGCTGAGCGACCAGCCCCAATCGCCGCGGGCCAGGTTGGTCATGTACTCGCCGTACTGCACCAGAATTGGCCGGTTGACGCCGTAGCGGGCTTCGATAGAAGCGATGACCTGGGCCGGGTCTGAGCCACGGGCCGACATGCTGGCCAGGTAGCGGTCGGCCGGCGAGTTGGGGCTGAGTTGAAGCAGGATGAAGGTGGCCGTCACCACGCCCCAGGCGATGATGACGGCGTAGATGAGCCTGCGTATGATATAGGCTCTCATCGGACTAGCCGGTCAGAACTAACGCTCGGCGAAGTACCACAGGTGATAGTTCCAGCCAATTCTCATGCCGGGCTCGATACCTCTCACGTTGCTCTGGAAAGCCGGGTTGGCGGCCGGGAAGAAAAGGAAGTTAGCCGGCTGGTCTTCAGCAATGACACGCGATATCTCAGCATACATCTGTTTGCGTGCCTCGACTGAAAGGGCTTCCTTCGTCTTGACCCTTTTGAAAAGTTCGTCAATTTTCGCATTCGAAGAGCCCCAGAAGTTGAGGCCGCCATCGGTCGCGAAGAAGACATCGGTGCCCGAAGGCGCGATGGGATGGGTGTTGAGCCCCATGACAATGAGGTCCCATTTCTCCTCGCTAACGGCATCCGGTCCGTTGTTGAAACGCGGCTCCTGGTCGGTATTCGGCACCTTGTTCATGAGGTATTGCCTGAGTTCGGTGGCCCAGGGAACGAGCTTGATTTCGACCTCGATGCCGATACTGCCAAGCTCCTGCTTGACGTAGTAGGCGGTCTGCTCGCGGTCCTTGACGCCGGTATTGGTGACAATAATGAGCTTTAGCGGTTTGCCGTCCTTATCGCGGACTTGAATTGAACCATCGGGCTGATTCACGCCATATCCCGCCTCGAACAGCATCTGTTTGGCCTTTTCCTTATCGTAGAGCGCACCGGTGCCGAACTTCATAACGCCTTCGTCTGTGTACCAGGGCGACGGCCTTGGGATGAAGCTGAAGGCCGGCTCGCCGAAGCCGAACATGATGTTTTCGATGATTGACTGCTTGTCCAGGCACATTGAAAGGGCCTGCCGCACCTGCTTGTCGCGAAGCCCCTCCCAGCCGTTCTTGCGCTGGTTGTAGTTGATAATCTGGTAGCCGCGGGTGGGTATGGTGTAGACCTTGATGTTGGGCATTCTCTGAAACCGGGCCACCTGGTCAGGGTCGATACCGGTATAGGTGATATCACCAGCTTCCATAGCGGCGTGGACTGCCGCCGGTGTTCCCAGCAGTTTGCTTATGTATTCCTCGAAGAACGGTGCGCCCGTATCTTTGCCAAGGTAGTAGTCCGAGTTGCGGGTGGTCACGAATTTATCGTTACGGACCCATTCCTTGAACTTGTACGGCCCAAGGTTGCCGGTGTAGGTCAGGTTGTTGAACTCCTCGGCCTGAGTGAAGGCTTTGATGTCGCCCTCGTACTTCTGGGCGATGTGCTTGGGGTAGGGTGTCAGGCCGTAGATGGCATTGTCCAGGAACTCAGGGTCAATCGTCTTGCGGGTGATGCTGAAGGTAGTCTCATTTATAACTTTTGGCTCGACAAAGACTACCTTGCCGTCGACCACCTCCTGCCAGTCGCTCTTGTAAGTGTAGTCGAGCCACTCGGAGAACATCAGGTTCTTCAGAGTGTAAACGTAGTCCTCGGCGGTCACCTTAATGCCGCCGGTCCACCGCAGGTCATCGCGGATGGTGATGGTATAGACCAGCCCGTCAGGGGATACTTCAACCGGTTTGGCCAGATGGCGCAGGACCACCTGCCAGTTGTTGTCGTAAGAAGCCAGGGATTCGATGGTCAGGCCGGCATAGCCGAACGAAGCGGCATCGGCGGCCATAATCCAGTTGAGCGTTTCGGCATCGCCGGCGGAACTGCCGTCAATAAAGGTGCCCCGTACCTGCCGGGACGATTCGGCGGCGGTACATCCGGTAACCGTGATTGCAGCTAGAGTGAGGATAGAGATAATTGCCAACAGTCTTCGCATGAGGTGCTCTCCAATCGTGTCGCTGTGGTCACACAGTATAGCATCCGACGGCTTGGGCGCAAACGGTCACCGGGTGGGTTACATCGCCCCACCAGATTTCTCGCTGGCGCTCGAAATGGCACGGTAAGATATGCCCATTCCGAAGGAGCATTCTTTATATACCATTCCGAGGGAGCGAAGCGGCCCGAGGAATCTGGCTGGGCGGTCCTCTATGACCTGTCGCCCCGCCCCCCGTCCTTAATCGTCAGCGCCCCCACCGGGCAGACGGCGGCGCACTCGGAGCAGTCGCCGCAACCGGCGTCCTTCAGTGGGATGCCGCGGAAGGTGCTGACCATCGTCTCCATGCCGCGGAAGGCGAAATTGAGGGCGCCGGAACCATGCTCGTTGCATACCCAGACGCATTTGCCGCAGAGGATGCACAGGTTCGGGTCGAACCTGACATGCGGATGGCTGCCATCGACCGGGTAACTGCGCGGCAAAGTGCGGAAGCGCTTCTGTTTGAGTTTCAGACCGAGGTGTTTAGCCGTGTCCTGGAGGCCGCACTTACCGTTTACCGGACACTCGGCGCAAATCACCGGGTGGTTGGACATGATAAGCTCGAAAGCGGTACGCCGCACCCTTACGACCTTAGGCGTATCGGTGTGCACCACCATGCCTTCAGCCACCGGCTCGGCGCAGGCGGCCACCAGCTCGTCTTGCCCTTCGATTTCCACCAGGCAGAGACGGCAGGCGGCGATGGCCGGGAAGGCCTCGCGGATGGCGCACAGGTTCGGGATATATATGCCGTTATCGAGCGCTGCCCAGAGGATGCGCGTCCCCGGCGGCGCCGCGACCTGTTTGCCATCAATTTGTATGTTGACGAGTTTGTTCAACGGAATTCTGCCCATAGTATACCATTGCTGGTTCTTAAATCTGGCTATCCCGGCGGTAAAAGGTATAATCTTAGTCATGCGTAGAAAGACTGATTACCATCCGTTCCTCTGGAGCGGGCTGATTTACCTGCTTGGCCTTGGCCTGACCCTCATAGTCTCACTGCGGGAGCAAGCCCTGGTCGAGTCCCAGCAGATTGTTATCCCCAATCTCTCCGGCGGGCTGGGCGGTATTTCCGGGGAAGGCGGTCTGGAAAACATCACCGGCGCGGTCGCCCCGGAATCAACCGTTCCGGGTATCATCTATTTCCTGGGCGTCGTCGCTTTGCTGGGGCTGGTACTCTTTTTCATTCCGGTCTCGAAATTGCGGCTGGTCCTGCGTGTTTTTTATGGTCTTGCCTTCGCCTGGGGGACATTCGTGGTAGGAGCGTTCCTGGTTCCGTGGTATGCGGCGTTGGTGGTGGCGGTAGGAGTGAGCCTGGCCTGGCTCTTAACGGCGCGGGTCTGGCTCCACAACGGCTTGCTGGTGCTGACACTGGTCGGATTGAGTAGTGTCTTCGGCGCCATGGTCTCACCCTGGACGGTGATAGTTATCATGCTGGTCATCGCCATTTATGACTACCTGGCGGTGCGCCTGCGTTTTATGCAGTGGATGGTGAAGAAGCTGTCGGAATCGGATACTCTGCCGGCCTTTTTCATCCCGCGTCATCTTAGTGGCTGGAAGGGCAGGCTGAATGGCGAAGACGTGAAACAGCTTATCGAAGGCCAGGGAGAAAAGAGAGTCTCCATCCTGGGCGGAGGCGATATCTTCTTTCCCCTGATTCTGGTGGCCTCGGTCCTGTTCGCCGCTGGCCTGTTGAACGCGCTTATCGTAGCGTTGTTTACTCTAATGGGCCTGGCCGCCGCTTACGCCATTCATCTTTACTGGCTAAAAGGCAAAGCCCTTCCCGCCCTGCCTCCCATTTTCGTATTCTCACTGCTGGGACTGGTGCTGGTGAGATTTATTTCGGGTTAAAAAGGCCGAACCAATAAGCTATGCTGGAGGCGCTCCCGCAGGCGGTACCCCACCAGGGTCTCCCGGAGGACCCATTATCCCCCCGTCCGGCGGCCCGCCGAACTGTGATGGGCTGGAGCTCGATGTTGTGCTGGTAGCCTGTGATACCACCACCTGTTCGCCCTCTGTGAGTCCCTCGAGCACCTCGGTGTACTGATAGTCGCTGATTCCAGTTTTTATCGTCCGCATTTCGTTGGTGCCGGCTATCTGGACGAAGATGTTATTGCCCTGCTGGATAATGGCGCGGTTCGGCACGAGGAGCACGTCCTTCCGTTCCTGCAGGACGATGCTGACCGTGACCGACATTCCTTCCCTGAGCTTTGATATTGTCTCATTAGAGCCGGACTGCTGGTCCAGTTCGACCTCTACTTTGTAGATGGCGACGCTGCTCGAGATGGTAGCCGTTGGTGATATCTTGGTGACCTTAGCTGGCAGAGTAACGGATAGGGCATCAACCTTAACGTTCGCGGCCATGCCAGGCGACACATCGGCTATATCGGTCTCATTGACGCTCAGTTCTGCTTCAAAACGCGTCGGGTCGGCTATCTTAGCCGGGATAGCGCCTTTGAAGACTTCAGCACCGCCGGTAACATTCACCTTAACGACGAACCCGGCGATAGGCGCCTTGACTTCCGGGCTTTTAGCCCTGGCTTCGTCGTATGCCTCCTGAGCCTCGACGAGAGACCTTTTGGCATCATCCACGGCGACAATAGCGCTCTCGAGGCCAAGCCGGGCCAGTTCAACCTGCATCTCTTTAAGTTCTATCTGGACAGGTTCGACATAAGTGGTTGTATTTTGTTCTTTCATGTCTTCAAGCGCTATTTCGGCGTTTTTGAGGCTAACTTTCGCCTGGAGTACGGCGGTCTCCTTGGACGTTATCTGGCGCTTGGCGCTGATTAACGCCGTTTCCAGGGAACGTATTTGGGCTTCCCAGGTAGAGGTGTCGAGACGGGCCAGCAACTGCCCCTTTTCCACAGCCTGTCCCTCGTCAACCAGGACCTCGGCGACGTAGCCGGATATCTCGAAAGCCGGCTCCGCAGTAACTGACAGCTTGAGATTGCCGGTGGTGGTGATATCAATAGTGAGATTGCCCCGCTGGACCGTCGCTGTGGTCGGTGTTGAGGCGATATCAGACTTGGCGTTGCATCCTGCCAGAAGTGACAGCGCCATCAGGGCCGCAACTGCGGGAGCCAGCATCTTCATCACACTGAATATGACAGGTAATTGTTAATTACCTGTTAAGGGTATTACTCGAAGGGGGTGTAAAGAGGGGTGAGACCCCTCTTAATCTTTTCTGCCCAGGCAGATGAAGCGCAGTAGCCCGGCGATGCTCTTGGCGTCCTGGATTTCGCCCGAGGCGATGAGGTCGGGGACCTGGCTCAGTGGCTTGCGCACTACCTCGATTTCGTCGGTATCCTCGGCTTCGAGGCGGCTGGTGGTGAGCCCGGTGGCCAGAAAGAGGTACAGGTATTCCGAAGAGTATCCCGGTGCGGCGTAGAAGCCGCCCAGGTCTTCGATATTGGCCGGCAGGTAGCCGATTTCTTCCTGAAGCTCGCGGCGGACGCAATCGGCCGGGCTTTCACCGGGGTCGATGCCGCCAGCCGGGATTTCCAGCAAGGTCTTGCCGACGGCGTGCCGGTACTACTTTACCAGCACCACCTGTCCATCGTCATCCAGGACTACGATGCAGACGCAGTTGCCGTGCCCGACAATATCACGGGTAGTGGTCTTGCCGCCGGGCTTCTGTACCGTGTCAACCCGCACTTTGAACGCCCGGCCGTCATACACGGTGCGGCTGTTGATGGCCTTCTCTTCGGGCACGGCTAGCTCCGCCGGGCGCGGGAAGTCTTCTTCGCCTTCCCATCGTAGACCAGCGCTACTTCATCGCAGTCAGGGAACTTGGGACAGCGGTAGCACTCCGTCCACACCTTGCGCGGCAGTTTGGCCTTGTCCTCGAGCTTGAAGCCGACCTTCTCGAAAAAGTCGGGCTTGTAGGTAAGACAGAAAACGGTATCGATGCCCAGCGTTTTGGCCTCGTCGACGCAGGCTTTGACCAGGAGAGTGCCGGCCCCCTTTTTCTGAGCGCCGGTGCTTACCGCCAGCGACTTGACTTCAGCGAGGTCGGACCAGTTGACGTGGAGGGCGACACAGCCGACCGTCTCGCCCTTTTCGTTTCTGGCAACAAAGAAGTCCCGTATGTTCTCGTACATCTCGCTCAGGGCGCGCGGCAGCATCTCGCCACGGTCGGCGAAGAAGTTGATGAGCTGGTGCATCTTGGGGATGTCGCTCATCCGGGCCTTTTCGATTTTCATAGCATTTTCCCTTTGAATACCTGCTCTAGAGAGTTATAGAAGTAGCTCCGGGGCCGGAGCCGCCACAAGACTGCCGAATAGGGGCTTATCCGGGCCTTGACCTCGTCGCCGTCCCTTAACGGGAACTCGACCTGCCCGTCGATGCTGACCATGGCTTCGTGGCCGGTGCTTACCTTGAGGTGCACCAGCGTGTCCGAAGGCAGGACAAGCGCCTGGTCGATGCTGAAGTGCGGCGCGATGGGCTTAAGGACGATGTCCTTGCTCTCCGGATGGAGGATGGGGCCGCCGCTGGCCAGGCAGTAGCCGGTACTGCCGGTGGCCGTGCAGACAATCAGGCCATCGGCGCGGTAGGTGGTCAGGAACTTGCCGTCGAGCCGGACTTCGATACTTATCAGCCGTGCCGAAGAACCGCGCGCCACCACGACGTCGTTCAGGGCGTGGTACTTGCCGCCTTTGCCAGGGATGCTGACATCGGCTTCGAGCATGGCGCGGCTTTCCTTCCAGCCTTCGCCGTTCAGCACAGCGGGAAGTTTTTCCATGGCCTCGGACGCGCTGAGTTCAGTCAGGAAGCCGAGCTTGCCCAGGTTGACACCGAGAATCGGTGTTGATGACGGTGTTATCGCCCGTGCAGTACGCAGGATGGTGCCGTCGCCGCCGACGCTCAGGATGAGGTCACAGCCCGGCGCCTGGTCGCGTACCTTCTCTTCTTCCCACGATGAGCATTGCCACACGGAAAGCCCCCGCGCCGTCAGGAACTTATAAAGCTCCCCGGCGAAGGCCACCGCGGCCTTGCGCTTCGGGTGAAAAAGTATGCCGATTCGCTTCATGCTTGCGCTCATGGTTACGAACGAGTTGGTAGTCTACACCGCTAGCTACGGGGTGTCAAAGGTAGTGGGCGGAAACTGTTGGCGTCCGCAGGCCGGTTTTAGTCCTATGGCGTTGAACTGCGGCTCGGTCTGCGGTAAGCTTTGACGGCAGGAGAAGCTATTATGCCGAAAGGCTGGGATAATGTGGGCAGGACAGCTAAGCTGACCGTAAGCCCGCCGGAAGGGCCACTTTCATTTGCCAATGGTACAGCCAGAAAGAAGACCAGCCCCGGTAAAGTCCTTTCCACATGCCTGATGGAAGGGTACCGGGCTATGGCAAAAGAACAGCGGAGGTTGGCAGTTATGGCTTCAAAAATCGGACGTGAAGTTATACCGGAGTGGAGGTAAGGATTCATGCTCCGGATAGAGTGCTCTCCATTAAATCAAGCCATGATTACGCAACGAATCAATAAAACACCGCGCTGGATTAACTAAAAAGGGCGAGATATGACATTAAGCGAAGCGGATACAAAGGCGAAGCTTATTGACCCGGCCCTGCACTCGATGGGTTGGACGGAAGACCTTATCCGCCGCGAGGAAACAGCTCAGGGGATAGACATCGTTGATGGTAAGCCGAAAAGGAGACAACGAGGCCGGACTGATTATTTACTCCGCCTTCGTGTGAATACCACTACTCAGCCGGTAGCGGTGGCTTTATTAGAGGCAAAGAAAAGCAATGAGCCGCCTGATAAAGGACTGGAACAGGCCAAAAGATATGCCCGTTTGAACCACGTGCCCTTCGTCTATTCGTACAATGGTCATTTATTCGTTGAATATAATCACTTCACCGGTAAAACCGGTTATCCCATCGGCCTGGACCAGTTTCCTACTCCTCAAGAACTGCGGCAACGTTATGAACTAGGGACAGGCTTTTCGCTGGGGGCTGAAAATGCAAAGCCGTTGCTGATACCTTATCCCGGTGGTGAAGCCAGCCGGCGCTACTATCAGGATGCCGCCATCCGCGCCGCGCTGGAAAAGATGGTCCAGGGCAAGAAACGAATCCTGCTTTTCCTGGCTACCGGCACCGGTAAGACATTTATCGCAGTGCATCTCTTAAAGAAGATTGCTGATGCTGGCCAGCTCCACCGGGCCCTGTTTGTTTGTGACCGTGACGAACTCCGTTCGCAGGGTTTAAATCATTTCCAGAATGTCTTTGGTGCTGATGCCGCCGAGGTCACCGGTACCAATCCCCAGAAAAATGCCCGTATCCTGATTGCCACGTACCAGACCCTTAATGTCAGTACGGATGAGGAGGACGCCCGTTTTCTTACCGAGCACTATCCGGAGAACTACTTCAGCCATATCATCATTGACGAATGCCACCGCAGTGCCTGGGGCAAGTGGAGCACCATCCTCAAGCGTAATTCTCAGGCGGTGCAAGTTGGTCTTACCGCGACCCCGCGCTCGTTTGAGGGTGGCACCAAAGAAGAACGGCGTGAGGACGAAGAAATCACGGCAAATAACCTGGAGTACTTCGGTGAGCCGGTCTATGAGTACGATATGGCACAGGGGATTGAAGACGGCTACATCGCCGCCTGCGAAGTCATCCGGCGGGAGGTTAACCTCGACCTCAGAGGAGTTACCAAAGAGGATATCCAGAAGCTGGGAGCCAAGGATGCTGTCACCGGCCAGCCAGTTTCGGTTACCGAAGCCCGGGGTCGCTATGACGCCCCTTCATTTGAAGATATGATTCAGCTACCAGACAGAGTGAAAACGATGTGCCGGGACCTGTTCGATATGTTTGTCCAGACCGGCAGTCCTCTTCAGAAGACGATTATCTTCTGCACCCGTGACAGCCATGCCGATGCTGTGTCCATCGAGATGAACAACCTTTATGCTGGTTGGTGTGCCAGAAATGGGGAGCAGAGGCTTGAGCCGTACGCCTTCAAATGTACCGCCGCCGTCGGCGGTAGCCAGTATATCGCTGACCTGCGGGGCTCCATGCGGAGTCACTTTATCGCCACTACGGTTGACCTGATTACCACCGGTGTGGATGTTCCGTGTGTCCGGAACGTGGTCTTTTTTAAGTACGTGCGTTCTCCTATTGCCTTCCACCAGATGATGGGCAGGGGGACAAGGCTCCACCCGCCTACCAACAAGCTGATGTTCCGGGTATATGACTATACCAATGCCTCACGCCTGCTGGGAAGCGGTTTTACCACCCGTCCCACGCCAACTAAAGAACCCAAAGAACGTGAGCCGGAGGAAAAAGAGAAGGTCATCCGTGTGGAAGGTTTTGATGTCCACATCAACCCTGCTGGTATGTATATCGTCATCCAGAAAGAAGGCAGGCTGAGCATGGTGACGGTTGAGGAGTATCGTCAGCTCCTGGCAACACGGCTTTCAGCAGAGGTTAAGACTCAGGACGACTTCCGCAATATCTGGATTGAGCCCGCGCAAAGGCGGGAGTTAATTGATAAGTTACCGGATGACGGGCGCGGCGTGCGCCTGCTCCGCGAGATTCTCAACTGGCGTGAGTACGACCTCTATGACGTCTTAAGCCAGATTGGGTATGGGACGGCACCCCGGACGCGGAAGGAACGTGTTGAAGCACTGAAGTATAAGCATGCTGACTGGTTCAAAGATCTGCCGCCCAGGACCAGCAGTACCCTGCTTGCTTTAGCCCGGCAGTTTGCCAGGGGTGGCACCGAAGAGATGGAGAACCCCTACGTTTTGAGTGCACCTGAGGTCAAAAAGGCGGGAGGGCTTGAGGCTCTTAAGGTGCTGGGGGAACCTCAAGACATTATCCGTGAAACCAAGAGAAGGTTGTTTGCGGCATGACCGAAGGCACTGTGCAGTTAAAGGAAGCCAAGACACTGCCAGACGGCTGGCGGTGGGTGAAGCTGGGGGAGGCGTGTCAAATAAATCCATCTCGCCCTAGCACTTTTACGCGCCCTGATGATGCCCCCACAACGTTTGTCCCTATGGCAGCCGTTAACGAGCGGTCGGGTACAATCTTTAGACCCGAGGTTCGTCCGTATTCACAGGTATCAGTTGGCTACACCTATTTTGAAGAGGGTGACGTTCTTTTCGCAAAGATTACGCCCTGCATGCAGAATGGAAAGCATGCCATAGCTAGAAACCTTATAGACGGCGTGGGATTCGGCTCAACGGAGTTCCATGTTCTACGACAGTCTACTGTGATTTTGCCAGAGTGGATTTATTTTTTCGTCAGGCAACCGGCTTTCCTGAGAGAAGCAGAATCATATTTCGTTGGTGCCGTTGGGCAGCAGAGAGTGCCCGAAATCTTTTTAGCCAAATACCATATCCCACTCCCACCCCTCCCTGAACAAAAGCGTATTGTAGCTAAGATTCAGGAATCAATGAAGGAAGTAGAACACGCCCGCGCCGCCTGTGAAGCCCAGATGGAGGCGGCTAAAGCCCTGCCCAGGGCTTACCTGCGCCAGGTCTTTGAAAGCGAAGAGGCGAAGAAGTGGGAGCGGCGGAGGCTGGGGGAAATTATTGAGGACATTCAGCCAGGCTTTGCCTGTGGCAAACGTGCGGGGGATGATGGTGTCATACAGCTAAGGATGAATAATATCTCGAGCAGCGGCCAACTAGACCTTTCATATACGCTCCGAGTGCCGGCCGCGCCAGAGCAAATCAAGCAATATCAGTTGTTGCCCGGAGACATCGTCTTCAATAACACCAATAGTGTCGAGCTAGTTGGTAAGACGGCCCTATTTCGCGATGCAAAAGGAGTCTTTGTCTATAGTAACCATTTGACTAGATTGCGTAGCAAACTAGAGGTTCTTGACCCTGTCTATCTTACATTCTGGCTGCAACTACAGTGGCACCAACGTCTCTTCGAGCGAATTTGTAACAGGTGGATTGGCCAAGCTGCGGTAAAGCGCGAGAAGCTGCTAGCACTTGAATTACCCCTGCCAGCCTTGCCAGAGCAAAAGCGTATCGCTGCTAACCTCCAAGACAGAGTAGCCGGCACCGAGAAGCTCAAATCAGACATTGAAAAGCAGCTTGAGGCTATCAGGGCACTGCCCCAGGCTATCTTGAAAAAGGCGTTTTCCGGAGAGCTCTGAAATGGAGGATTATTAACCCATGGGTGGAAGTGCAAATGAGTTTGCCGAATACTTCGCCAAGTTCGAAAAGATGCAGAGATGGATAGTAAATGACCTCACCAGGGCAACGACCAAGGCACAGGCCAACTTCCTTGTAGCAATGGGTGTCTTTAATTATTTAGAAATTCTTGGGAGCTTCTGCACTAAGAAAAACTCCACAGACCGATTTAATTTTGTATTCAAAGAACTACTGCCGAAGCCATATAAAGTCGTATTCGATAAACTGGAGCAAATCACCAATGGAGCGTACGATTGTTTGCGTTGCGGGATGACACACGAATACATGGTGAAAACCTACACCATGAGAAAGACGATGTCCTCGATAGACTTCACTGTCTACGGGGTCGATGACGAGGCAGGCTTTGTTCGAAATGTCTTAACTAAAGATTGTGGGCTTGAACTGGTTGAGTTAGAAAAAGACAAGTATCATGTACGTGTCTATAATCCAAGGTTAATCATCGACTTGAATACCGCATTCGAAGCATTGAAAAAGAAACTCATTAACGATGACGCTGGATACAGAGCTAAATTTGTGGCTCGGTGCAAAGAAATTGGGTTAGAAAAACTCACATAGACAGCCACAGGCAAGGCAAAGAATCACGGTGTTAATACTCTGAGTTGGCAAAAATTCGTGGAAACGAGTTGACAATCTCGCGGTTGCCAACGGAGCCAAGCGGTACTATTATTAAACAAAACAGCCATTTTGTTTAATAAGGTAAAGAGTTACTAAACTGACGTTTAATATGGATATTGCTTTATTTCAAAACAGCCCTTCGGGCAAACTGGTCCGTGCCGCAGGTGGCTACTGGGCTTTTGTGCCTAACCCATTGCCCCCAGAGCTCACCTGGGATAGTCCTTTAGCATCTCTGGCATCCAGAGCCGATTTGGCCCTGGGGACTCTCTCCGGGCTTGGCGAGACTCTGCCTAACCCTCATCTGCTTATCTATCCCTTCATCAGGAAGGAGGCCGTTCTTTCTTCGCGCATTGAAGGAACGCAGTCGTCGCTTTCCGAACTGCTTCTGTTTGAAGCCACCAAGGCTGAGAAACAGAGAGATGTAAGGGAAGTACAAAACTATGTCCGTGCGATGGAATACGGACTGAAACGCCTGCAGGATCTGCCTTTAAGCCTGAGGCTTATCCGTGAGTTGCACGCCATTTTGATGGAAGGAGTGCGTGGAGAGCAAGCTACCCCGGGAGAGTTTCGACAATCTCAGAACTGGATTGGTCCCCCAGGTAGCACCTTGAATGATGCTACATTTGTGCCGCCCCCTGTGGTGGAGATGAAGGAAGCTCTTGACTACCTGGAGAAATTCCTTCATGCGAAAATACCATTGCCACCTCTGGTCGAACTGGCCCTGGTTCATTACCAGTTCGAGACTATCCATCCCTTCCTTGATGGCAACGGGCGTATCGGGCGGCTCCTGATTACTCTTTTCCTCTGCCAGTGCGGCATTCTCAATAATCCCCTGCTTTATCTCAGCGATTTCTTTGAGCGCCACCGCCAGGAGTATTACCAGTACCTTCTGGACGTGAGTCGGCGGGGAGCCTGGCGGCAGTGGCTGGAGTTCTTCCTGCAGGCAGTAGTTGAGCAATCGGGTGACGCTGTTGGACGAGCTCGCCGGCTCTTAGACCTTCACCGCAGTTACTCTCAAACCAGTCTGGAGAAACGCCTGCCGCCAACAGCAGGGCAACTTGTTGAGCTTATTTTTATGAGGCCAGTAGTAAGCGCTAAGGTTGCTCAGGAATTTCTCAAGGTGACATATCCAGGTGCACAGAAGGCGATAAATACCCTGGTTGAGCACGGAATTCTGACTGAGATTACCGGCGGCAGGCGAAATAAAGCCTATGCGGCAAAGGAAATCCTCGGAATTCTGGAAGAGGAAACGCTATCTCAACCGGAGAGAGTGCATGGCAGCAAAGAGGAATAATAACCGGCGGATTACCTCACCGCAGGGCCTGAATAGCTATGTTAAGGGTATCTGTGACATCATGCGCCGCTCAAATTGCGCCGGTGCCCTGCAATATGTCCCCGAACTCACCTGGATGCTTTTCCTGCGTATCCTTGATGAGAAAGAAGCCAGGGAAGCCGAGCACGCCCGCGCGGTAGGCGCTCAATTCCAGCCATCCCTGCAATACCCCTGCCGCTGGCAGGACTGGGCATCCCCGGACGGTAAGAAAAGACGCGAATTGGAGATAGGTACCTTCGGCGGCTTCATGAGCTTCGTTAATACTGAGCTAATACCTGCCCTTCGCAGTCTGAAGGCCCACCCGGGCGCCACCAACCGCCAGAAGGTTATCAGTCAGGTTTTTTCTTCGGTGGAAAGAACGAGGATTGATACCGAACGAAACCTGCTGGATATCCTGGATAAAATCCACGAATTACGGCTTGAGGATGTGGATGAGACCCACATGTTTACCCTTTCCCAGGTTTACGAAGGGTTGCTCCAGCAGATGGGCGAGAAGAACAATGATGGCGGCCAATTCTTTACGCCCAGGCAGGTCATCAGGGTGATGATAGAGGCAATAAAGCCCAAAGTCGGGGAGACAGTTTATGACCCCTGTTGTGGCACCGGCGGATTCTTAGCTCAGGCTTACGGGTATATGAGCGCTCTGGAGCAGCAGCGGGCAGAAGATGTAGAAATTCTTAAGACCAGCACCTTCTATGGCCGTGAAAAAGAAGACCTGGTATATCCCATTGTCCTGGCCAACCTCATTCTTCACGGCATAGACGAGCCCCATATCTGGCATGGCAACACTCTGACCGGGCAGGGAGTCTATGAGGGGCTTTTCAACGGCGCACCGACGCTCTTTGACGTAGTTCTGACTAATCCTCCATTCGGCGGAAAAGAGGGTAAGGAAGCCCAGACTCATTTTGCCTATAAAACCAGGGCTACCCAGGTGCTTTTCCTACAGCACGTCATTGATAGCCTTAAACCCGGTGGCCGCTGTGGCATAGTCATGGACGAGGGCACTCTTTTCCGTACCACAGAGACCGCTTTTGTCCAGACCAAGCGCAAACTCCTGAACGAGTGCAACCTCTGGTGCATTGTCAGCCTACCCGCCGGTGTTTTTATAAACGCCGGAGCGGCAAGCAAGACCAACCTGCTGTTTTTCACCAAAGGGCAGGAGACAAAGGAAGTCTGGTATTACGACCTTTCTGATTTGAAGGTGACCAAGAAACAGCCGCTGACATTAGAGCACTTCGAGGAATTCTTCAAATTGCTGCCTGACAGGGCATCAGGCGAGCGCTCCTGGCGCGTCCCCGCTGAGGAGTTGAAAGCGAAAAATTACGACCTTAAGGCAATTAACCCGAATCGAAAACAGGAAGTAGACACGAGAACGCCGGAGGAACTACTTTCAGTTATAGAGGCCCAGGGAGCCGAAATAGCAAAAGCTCTGTCGGCGCTCCGTGGAAATGTTTAGTAAGACTGCTTCCAGGGAGTAAGTGTTAGCCTCCTGCTGGTAAATGAAATGGGTGGGGATGAGTGCTTACGGCACCAGGATCTTTCGTCCTTTTCATCCGACCACGAGTTCCCCGTGTTTGCGAACATGGGGAATCTTGCCGGAGGTAAGGTCCTCATAAATATCCCTTAGGTTCTCCTTTAGCTCATCCAGCGTCGTCCCCTGGCTCTTGTAATCGGGATAGTCTTCAAGCCAGCCAACCCACACATTGTCTTCTCGATAATACACGTATTTGATTGTTTCCATCTTTAGCCGACCTGCCTGTAGATTCCTTCATTGATGAAATCCTGGCAGATTTTCCTGAACAACGAAGATACATTGCGCGCCTGGATCGCCTCAGATTCGGCAAGATCACGTTTAGCTATGTCTATTACCTTGGCTATCTCCTCTTGAGTAGCCCGGAATGGATGAATGCTTCCTTCCCTTACCAGGGTTTCAATCGAGGTCATGGTTCCCCTTTAATACCAGCTTCTTCTCATCCATGACACGCTTAACAAATGAATCGTTGTTCTTTAATCTCTTCTTGAATTCCGCTCTACCCATCAGGGTATAGTTGATAACACGCCCAAGGTCTTTTTCTATCTGGTATACAAGCTTGTGAAGTTCATCCTCGTCTATTTCCCCAACCACAAAAAGGTCAACATCACTTTTTGCAGTTTCCTCACCCTTGGCCACTGACCCATAAATGAAAGCTAGTTCTATCTGTTTAGAATTCTTAAACCTGTCTGTTAGATAATCCCCGAACGCAACGGTGGTATATATTATCCTCTTCAGTTCCCGGTAAAACGGGAACTCTTTGACCACAGAATAGTACTTCAGGTTCCCCATGTGACGGGATTTGACCAGTCCGGCTTTCCCAAGATAACCTAATTCTCTGCGGACTGCATTCAATGGCTCGCCGGTACGTCTGGAGATCTCCCTCACGTAGAATTCAGTATCAGGATTAGTGAGAAACAGTTTCAGTAAGCTTCTTTTTGCCTTAGACGTTATTATGTACTCAAGCACTCTCGACTATCCATGTACGTATTTTATGTTCTATCGTACATCTATTATGTTCATTTTGTCAAGACCAGATTGCAGGAAGGAGGACTATGAAAAGCTATCTTTCGTGGGATTACGCAGTTCGGAGTTTTAGAAGGTAGCTCGAAGTCACCTTGACAACCTTCAACTCGATTAGTTGACTGATTGGGCTTTCCTTGACCGGCTATGAATGTACTGCTGTAGCCGTTCGCGTGTCGTTACCCACTGCCCACCAAGCCTTAATGCCCAGAGTCTCCCCTTCTCCGCCTGGGTACGCAAAGTAACCGGTGCTATATCCGCCAATTTTGACGCTGTTTTCAGGTCAATAAACTCGTCAACGCTGGAAGCCGCCAGTTGCTCCGAAGGGTAACGCTTGCTGGCATCAAGGATCTCCATCGAAGAAAGACTGCCATCTTCCGCATAGTTCAATATCAACCCGGACTCCACCTCAGTGCTGTGACCCAAGGGGATCCCGGGGTCCTGAAGATAAATATTTAGAATATCAACCTCAGGTTCGTATTCAATTTTCAGAGCACCTTTAGGCGCCTCTTGTAGTTTTACTTCGCTTACCATCTCTCCTCCGCTATCTGGTCTTAATCACGGTTATCACCAGAGCATACGAGCCCACCATCACCCATATTACTCTCAGCCTCCCACGTCGTGATTCCCACCTGTCTCCCTGATCCAGCCTTTCTCCTGAATTGATAGCCTCCTCCACATCCGCCGGAACCAGCTTATATAGCCTTAGCTTGTTCTTAGCATGCCGGCTGAATTGTATTTCCATCTAGTTCAGTATAAGCGATTGCGCTTATGATTGTCAAATCGGTGCTGGAGACACGTGGGGATTTGTTTTGTGGAAGGAAAACTGTTACGAGGGCGGCAAATTCCGACCCTACGGCACCAGGATCTTTATCGCCGCCTGGGCGAATGAGGCCAGCGGGCCGGGGATGATGCCGAAGACCAGTACGCCGAGGCAGGCAAGGGTCAGCGCCGTGGCCAGCGTCCAGGACTTGGAAGTGACCTTCTCCTCGCTCGGCGCCGGGTTGAACCACATCACCTTGACCACCTTCAAATAGTAGTAGGCGGAGATACAGGTGTTGAGGACGGCCACAATGACCAGCCAGAGCAGGCCGGACTGGACGGCCCCGTTGAAAATAATAACTTTGGCGATGAGGCCGGCCGTCGGCGGCAGGCCGGTGAGCGAGAAGAGGCACAGCGACAGCGCCGAGGCCAGCAGGGGCGACCGCTTGCCCATGCCGGCATAGTCGTCAATCTCGTCGCTGTTGATTTTCTGGGAAATGGCGATGATGGCGATAAAGGCGCCGAGGTTGGTCAGGGCGTAGCTGGCCATGAAGAAGAGCAAGCCGCTCCGGCCGAGAACGTCGTTGGCCGAAGCCATGCCGATTGACGCCAGGCCGACCATCAGGTATCCGGCCTGAGCGATGCTCGAGTAACCGAGAAGTCTCTTGACGTTTTTCTGGGCCAGGGCCATGACGTTGCCCACCGTCATGGTGATGGCGCTGAGGATGGCGAAAAGTATGCCCCAGTCGATGCTGAGCACCATCGGCAGGCTGAAGGCGGTGAAGAAGACGCGGGCGATAACCCCGAAGCCAGCCGCCTTGCTGGCCACCGAAAGGTAGGCGGTGACCGGCGTCGGCGCGCCTTCGTAAACATCGGGCACCCACATCTGGAAGGGGACACAGGCTATCTTGAAGCCGAAGCCGGAGGCGAGCAGGACCAGCCCCATGAACAGCGCCGGAGTGGGCGCTATCTGCCCGGACTGCATCGCCATAGCGATTTCGCCGAGCCGGGTGGTGCCGGTAAGGCCGAATACCATGGCCATGCCGTAGAGCAGTACCGCCGAGGCGATAGCGCCGAGCAGGAGGTACTTGAGGCCGGCCTCGGTGGACTTCTGGTCCTTGAGGAAGCCGGCGAGCACGTAGAGGGAAATGCTGGACAGCTCGAGCGCAACATATATGGCGATAAGGTCGGTGGTACCGACCAGGAGCATCATGCCGACGGCGGAGAGGAGTATCAGGGCGTAGTACTCACCCTTGAAGCGGGCGAACTTGCCGGCATAGTCCTGCGAGGCCAGGATAACCAGTATCGCGGCGGCGGCGATAATCAGCTTGAAGAAGATAGCGAACTGGTCGACAACCAGCGCGCCGCCGAAGGCGGCCAGCTTGGGCACGCCCCACATCGAGACCGCGGCCAGCGCTGAAACAATCAGGCCGGCAATGCTGAGTCCGGCGAGCACGCCCTTCTGTTTGACGCCGAGGTCAAGCAGGATTACCAGCAGGGCAAAGCCGCAGAGAATGATTTCCGGTGACAGAATCTGCAGGTTCATAGCCCCACCATCTTGACGATGGGCATGACGCCCACCTTGATGATATCAGTGAGAATCGCCGGATAAAGACCGATGAGCATAATCGCCGCCACGAAGATGAAGATGCAGGTCTTCTCGACGGCGTCAGCATCCGGGACGTGGTCGTACTTTTCCTGCGGCGGGCCGTAGAAGGCACGCTGGAGCATCCACAGGATGTAGCCGGCGCAGAGGACGATGCCTATGATGCCAATAATGGTGTATGCCTGGATGCCGGCGAAGACGGTGCTGGAGAAGGAACCGACAAAGGTAAGGAACTCGGCGATAAAGCCGCTGGTACTCGGCAGACCGAGCGAGGCCAGGCCGGCGACGGTGAAAACGACGACGATGACCGGCATCCTTCGGGCCAGTCCGCTCAGCTTGGCCAGGTTGCGTTCGTGGGCTTTCTCATAAACGAGGCCGACCATGGCGAAGAGGAGTCCGGTAACGATACCGTGGCTGAACATCTGGAGCGAAGCGCCGGTCAGGCTTATCTGGGTGAAGGCGAAGATGCCGAGAAGCACGTAGCCCATGTGGCTGACGCTGGAATAAGCAATCAGCCGCTTGAGGTCGGTCTGCCGCAGGGTGACCGCCGCCCCGTAAATGATGCTGATGACGGCGATGATGACCATAATCTGGGCGTATTCGTAAGCTACCTTGGGCAGTATAGTGACGCACAAACGGATGATGCCGTAGCCGCCCATCTTGAGCAGGACACCAGCCAGCATGACGCTGACGGCGGTGGGAGCGTCGGTATGGGCGTCGGGCAGCCAGGTATGGAGCGGGAAAACCGGCAGTTTGACAACAAAGGCGAAGATAAGCAGGAAGAAGAGGACTCCCGCCGGCACCATTAACTTGGCCAACCCCAGTCCGGCCATCTCGGT
The DNA here is from genome assembly GCA_040753815.1 of Chloroflexota bacterium. Lineage (GTDB taxonomy): Bacteria > Chloroflexota > Dehalococcoidia > GIF9 > JBFMDU01 > JBFMDU01. Next base: position 184,746 of record JBFMDU010000020.1, on the reverse strand, counting down.
CATGTCGAGACTGCCAGTGGTGAAGTAGAGGATAAGGAAGCCGGCGAGCATCATCGCCGAGCCGGTCAGAGTGTATATCACGTACTTGATGGCCGAGTATTCTTTGCGGCCGCTTCCCCAGATGGAGATGAGGAAGTACATCGGGATAAGTTCGACCTCCCAGAAGACGAAGAAGAGGAGCAGGTCGAGGGAGGTGAAAACGCCGATGACGCTCGATTCAAGCAATAAGAGCCAGATGAAATATTCCTTGGACCGCAGTGAGACCTTCCACGAGACGAGCACCGACAGGAAGCCGAGCAGGGTGGTCAAGACCACCAGCGGCAGGCTGATACCGTCAACCCCCATGTGATAGTGGGCGTTGATGGTCGGAATCCATGACAGGTACTGCTCGAACTGTATCTGGCTGGCGTTGGAACGGTCGAATCCGGCAAAGACGACCAGCGAGAGGAAGAATGAAGCCAGGCTGGCGACGAGGGCGATAATACGGACGGTATTCTGGGCGGGCTTCGGCCACAAAGCGATGACCAGCAGTCCCAGCACGGGGAGGAAGACTATCGTGGTAAGAAAATCGAAGTTCAAGTCAGTCTCACCTCAGCCCTAAATACAGGAACAGGATAGTAATAGCCACAATGCCGACACCGATAGCCAGACCATAGGCCTGGAGCTGGCCGGTCTGGAGCCGCCTCAGTCCGGCTCCGGCCACCCAGGTCACCCTGGCGATGCCGTTGACCGCGCCATCGACCACGTTGTTGTCAAACCACTGCAGGCCGCGGAAAAAGCCGTCGATTAAAAGCTTGTTGACGATGATTTGCTCGTAAAGTTCGTCCATATAGTACTTGCGGGAAAGCACCCTGTAGAGGAAAGGCATGCGCTTGCCGAAAGCCTCGGCGGACACTTTCTTTGAGCAGTACATCGCCCAGGCGAGCAGGATGCCAAGTCCGGCGAGTGCCAGCGAGAGTAACGGCACGTACGAATGGGTAAAGACACCAATGAAACCTTCGACCCAGTTGTGCGCGACGCCTTCGGCATGGCCGAGCAGGCCGCCGAACCATCCAGTCAGGTTAAGCCAGCCGGAGGAAACCGCCAGGACGGCCAGTATCACCAGAGGGACGACCATGACTGCCGGCGACTCATGCGGCTTGTGGGCGTGCTCATTACCGTGACTGCCGTGTTCCGGAGGCGCACCGCCCTTGTACTCTCCGTGGAAGGTCATGAAGACCGAGCGGAACATATAGAAAGCCGTCATGAAAGCAGTGATGGCGGCCAGGATGCCCAGCACCGGCATATTACTGAAAGAAGTAGCCAGGATTTCGTCCTTGCTCCAGAAGCCGGCCAGAGGCCAGATACCAGCGATGCTGAGCGAGGCAATGAGATAAGTGATATAGGTCCAGGGCATGTGCTTGCGCAGACCACCCATGAGCCGCATATCGAAGGTGCCGCTGGCATGGTTAACACTGCCGGAGCCGAGGAAGAGGAGCGCTTTGAAGAAAGCATGGTTGAACAGGTGGAACATGCCCACCGCCACCCCGCCGGCGGCCAGGCCGAGCATCATATAGCCGAGCTGGCTCACCGTAGAATAGGCAAGAACGCGTTTGATATCGTTCATCACCAGGCCCATGCTGGCGGCGAAGATAGCGGTGAAGCCGCCGATGACGCCGACCGTAGTCATGGCCGCATGGGAATGTTCGAAGAGCGGGTACATCCTGGCAACCAGAAAGACGCCCGCGGCGACCATGGTCGCGGCATGGATGAGGGCGGAGACCGGGGTGGGGCCTTCCATGGCGTCAGGCAACCACGTATGGAGCGGGAACTGGGCTGACTTGCCGGCAGCGCCGGCGAAGATGCCGATGGCGATCCATGTAAGCACCGCACCACCGAGAGCGCCGGTCATCGCCAGAGCTTTAATATGCTCGATATCCATACTGCCGGTGTTGACGAAAAGCAGGAGGACGGCTACCAGCAAGCCGACATCACCGAGACGGGTGACGATAAAGGCTTTCTTAGCCGCGTTGGCCGCCGATGGCTTGTGGAACCAGAAACCGATGAGCAGGTAGGAGCAGAGCCCGACGCCTTCCCAGCAGAGGTACAGAGTTATCAGGTTGTCGGCCATCACCAGGCCGAGCATAAAGGCGGTGAACAGCGACATAAAGGCGAAGTAGCGCGGATAGCCCGGGTCGCCGTGCATATAGCCCTGCGAGTAAATCTGAACCATCAAGCTGACGACGGTAACGACGATGAGCATGACCGCGGTGAGACCGTCAACCAGCAGGCTGATGTGGACATTCAGCTTGCCCAAGGCAAGCCATTCGAAGCCGGGGACTTCGAGGTGATGCTTTGGCGAGCCGGCCACGGCGAAAAAGACCCAGATAGACAGCAGGCAGGCCAGCCCGATGGCGGCGATAGTGATATACCCGGAAATCCTGGGCCGGCTGTTGAAGAAAGGCCGCATCAGGAAGGATATGATAAGGAACGATAAGACCGGCAGGAGCCAGATGGCCCAGGGGGCAAGCTGAAGGCTCATAGCTTCCTCATTACCTCCTTGACCACGTGGACCTTCTCCTGGGAGACGTAGATGCGGTAAGGCGTCGCCTCGCCGGCCGGCATCGGGGCTTCAGGGTCCGGCAATAGCCGCGCTGGGATGCCCTCGCCTTCGAGGAACTCCTTCCACATCTCGGCCAGCATCAGATTTGGCGCACGCTTGACTTCAACCCACATATCTTTTGAGTCTAACCCTTCATAAGGTCTATCTTGTCGGCATCAACCACCTGGCGGCTCCGGTAAATGCCAATGATAATGGCCAGAGCGACAGCGGCTTCCGCCGCGGCCACGACCATGATAAACACGGCAAAGACCTGGCCAGTCAAGGCCACCGGCGTTATATAACGGGAGAAAGCGACCATGGCGATATTGGCGGCGTTGAGCATCAGCTCGACGAACATGAGGATGGCGATAGCGTTGCGCCGCGTCAGGGCGCCGTAGAGCCCGATGCAGAAGAGCACCGCCGAGAGGACCAGGAAATGCTGAAGCCCTACTGACAACCTATTTCTCCCTCAAAAGGACGATAGCGCCGAGGACTGACGCCAGAATCAGTACCGATGCGATTTCAACCGGAAGCAAATAGCCGGCTTCGGCGAAAAGCTGGGCGCCGAGAGCCGCTGTGGTCGGCTCGGTCGGCGGCGCCGGGTTTACCTTCCATCCAGTGTAGTAGATTGACATGACCATAAGGCCCAGCACCAGGGCGCTGATTATGAAAGCGCCCAGGCGGAGCTTATTCGGGAAGTTCCCCTGCCGTAAATCGCGGGTGAGCATGATGGCGAGGATAACCAGTACCGCCACGGCGCCGATATAGACCAGGACCTGGGCGACGGCGACGAAGTCGGCGCTCAGAGAAACATAAACGCCGGCGATGGTGAAGAAGCAAAGCACCAGTAAAAGCGCCGCGCGGAACAGGTTGCGCGTGCACAGCATGCCGAGCGCCGCACCGACGCTGACCAAGGCCATTATCCAGAAAGTGAAATCAAACATTATCTCGGTTTACCCGTCGGGAACTTCGGTTTCTTACCGCGCTTCTTGAACGGGAGCCATGCCAGCTTCTGCCCACCTTCCCGCCTTGGTTTGTCCCAGTAAACGAGCAGGGTCTGCTTCGGCAGACCCGCCTCGAGGGCTGGCCGGGCGAAGGCGCTTGGTTGTCTCTCTTCGGAGAACTGGATGGTATCAATGCCGGTGACCAGTTCCTTGCGGCGGTATCGGGCCCTCTCGTAAGCGCGGCCAAGGAAGAGAGCATCGTAGGGACAGGCCTCAACGCACAGGCCGCAGAAGATGCACCGGCCGGTATCGATTTCGAATTTTTCAACGGTGCGCTTGTTCTCCGGGCCGGATGAGGTCACAATCTCAATGTTGCCCTGGGGGCAGGCTTTGGCGCAGGTGGCACAGCCGGTGCACTTGGCGGCATACCATAGCACCTCGTTACCGCGGATGCGCTTTGACGTGACCAGCTTCTCTTCCGGATACTGCACGGTTATCGGGGGCCTCAGGAAGTTCTTCATCGTTACCCCGAGCCCCTTGAGTATGCCCAAACCGTAGGTGCTAGACTTCAACTCGACCTCCGCGAATGGTCACTGCACGTCCGACGAGAAGAATCAATGCCAGACCGGCTAGCAGGTTGACGCCGATTAGTAGCCATGGGAACATACCTGGCCAGAAAATCTGCTCCAGGGCGACGATGAGCAGATTGAAAATCGAAAGGGGGAGGAGCAGTTTCCAGCCAATAGCGGTCAACTGGTCAACCCTGACGCGCGGTAAGGTGGCGCGCACCCATATCATCAGGAAGAAGACCACGAAACCTTTTATAAGGAACCAGAAGAACCCGGGCAGGAACGGGCCTTGCCAGCCGCCGAGGAAGAGGGTGGCGATGATGCACGAAGCGCCGAAGGCATGGCCGTACTCACCAAGGTAGAACATGGCGAACTTCATACCGGAGTACTCGGTGTGGACGCCGGCGACGATTTCAGAATCGGCCTCAAGCAGGTCGAACGGCGAACGGTTGATTTCGGCCAGCGAAGCGATGAAATAAATAATGAACCCCAGCGGCTGGAGGAGGAAAAATGGCGCTGCTGATTGGGCTTCCACAATTCTGTTGAGCGACATCGAACCGGCGGCGGCGACCACGGCCAGCAGGGCGAAAACGATGGGGAGCTCATAGCCGACCATCTGGGAGACACTGCGCAGGGCAGCAACGAGTGAATACTTATTGTTGGAACCCCAGCCGGCCATGAACATACCCAGCACGGAGAGCGAGCTTACCGCGGCGAGATAGAGCACGCCGACATTGAGGTCAGCGAAGATAGCGCCGCTGGCGACCGGAACCACAGCGAAGACCATGATTACCGGTATGAAGCTGATGACCGGGGCCAGCCAGTGGACCCAGTGGTCAGCCGCCTTCGGGACGATGTCTTCCTTGGTAAGAACTTTGACTGCGTCAGCGAATGCCTGGAAGATGCCCTCCGGGCCGACACGGTTCGGCCCGAGGCGTACCTGGAAGCGGCCTAGCAGGCGGCGTTCTGTCAGGATTACAACAATGATGCCAAGGATTACGAAGATGACCACGATGAGGACGCCGACGATGGCGGACGTTAGGTAAGAGGCCCAATGCGGCCAGTAGTTGTCAAGCCACTCGATAAACTGGTTCAGCAGCGTCATCGGTCCATCTCACCTAGGACAACGTCGATACTGCCAAATATCACGATGAAGTCGGCAATCTTCCAGCCGACGCAGAGGTCTTTCATAGTGGTCAGGTTAATCAGGGTCGGCGGCTTGATATGTATCCGATAGGGGGCGATGGAACCGTCACTGACGATATAGAAACCGAGGTCGCCGCGCGGCGCTTCAATGTGCCTGTAGACATCGCCTTTGGGAGGCCGTATTAACGCCGGCACCTCGGAGCGGATCTCACCGCCGGGGAGGTCTCTGAGCGCTTGCTCGACGATGTTCAGGCTCTGCTTCATTTCCTCGATCCTGACCCAGTACCGGTCGTAGCAGTCGCCGTTCTTAGCCGTCGGGATATCGAACTTGAAGCGGTCATATATTGAATAAGGTTCGGCCCGCCGGATATCCCATTTGATGCCGCTGGCGCGGAGCACCGGCCCGGAGGCGGAAGCGTTAACAGCCAGTTCCGGGGAGAGGACACCGACGCCCTTCATGCGGGCGAGGAGGATTTCGTTGCCGCTGAGCAGGGCTTCGTATTCATCCACCGCCTTCCTTAAATCCACGATAAGGCGCTTGACGGCGGGGATGAACTCTTCGGGCAAGTCCTGGCTGACGCCGCCGACTCTCAGGTAGGTGTACATCATGCGCTGGCCGGAGACCATCTCGAAGAGGTCAACGATTTTTTCGCGGTCGCGGAAGCAGTAGATAATAGGTGTGAAATAAGCACCCAGTTCGTTGAGCAGGAATCCGACCGACATCAGGTGGCTGGCGACACGCTGGAGCTCGGACATGATAACCCGGATGTATTCGGCTCTTTCCGGCACCTTGACCCCGGCCAGCTTTTCCACCGCCAGACAGTAGGCGAGGTTGTTGGTTATCGAGCACAGATAATCGAGGCGGTCGGTCAGCGGGATGACCTGAGTATAGGTGCGGGTCTCGGCCAGTTTCTCGATGCCGCGGTGCAGGTACCCCACTACCACCTCAAGGTTGGTGACGACCTCTCCATCCAGCCAGACGCGGAAACGGGCCACGCCGTGGGTGGACGGGTGCTGTGGACCAACGTTAAGCAGCAGTTCCTGTGTCTGGAGGCTCATTACAGGTAATCCCTCCGCAGAGGATGCCCCAGGAAGCCGTCCCAGAGGAGGATGCGCTTCAGGTTAGGATGTCCGGTGAATTTGATGCCCATCAGGTCATAGACCTCGCGCTCCTGAAAGTCCGCTCCGCGCCAGACTCCGGTGACTGAAGCGACCTCGGCATTGTTCCGGTCAAAACAACGGGTCTTGAGCACCATGCTGTGGTTGTGCTTGAGTGAGGTCAGGTGGTAAACCACTTCGAAATAGTCCATGAAGTCGACCGAGGTGAGGTTATGCAGGTAGTCGAACTCCAGCCCCGGTGCGCTCTTCAGGAAGGCGCAGACTTTGTTCACCATATCAGGCGCTACAATCACCGCTGGCCCATCCACTTTTATATCGGCGCCGGTGAAGGCCGCGGCTATCTGGCTGACCACCTGTTCGGTTTTCAGGGCTGTCGTCATAGTTGTTTTCGCGTCAGCGGTTCCCCGACGGGAACTGCCGGAAATTCTGCTTAAACTTGTAAGTCCCCTCGAGTATCTGTTTCTTGGAACTGCTCTTCCATATTTTTTCCTGGAGCGCCAGCATGCCGTAGAGGTATGCTTCGGGACGCGGGGGACAACCCGGGATATAAACATCTACTGGCATGATGCGGTTAACGCCGGGTGTCACGCTGTAAGATTCGCGGAAGGTACCGCCGCTGATGGCACAGGCGCCCATGGCCACTACCCATTTCGGTTCCGGCATCTGGTCGTAGAGTCTCCGGAGCTGAACGGCCATTTTCCAGGTGACGGTGCCGGCGATGACAAAAACGTCCGCCTGCCGCGGTGATGGCCGGAAAATTTCCCAGCCGTAGCGGGCGACGTCGAAGCGGGCGGTGAAGGCACTCAGGAATTCGAAGATACAGCAGGCCGGGCCGGTGGCGTGCATATAGATGGAGTTGAGGCGGCCCCAGTTGAGAACGGCATCGGTCGCTATCATGGCCGTATTGCGCTTCAGGTCTTCATCGAGCCACTGGTCGGGGTCGGTCAGCGGAAGGCGGCTCCGCTCAATCAGAGTATTAATCTCCTGACCTTCGCTGGAGTCAAGCTGTTTAATGGATTCCGGTCCGACTACTTCCATTCGAGTGCTTTCTTATACCAGGCGTAAATATAGGCGACGGCGATGGCGACGAAGAATGCCAACACGGCGATAAGGCCGGCGGTGCCGAGCTTGCTGACGTTGACTGCCCACGGGTAGAGGAATACGGTGAGGATATCGAAAACAACGAAGAGAAGGGCGAAGAAGTAATAGCGGAAATTGAACTGGCTCCACGCTTGGCCGGTGGGTCTCATACCCGACTCATACGTGGAGTTCTTTTCCCTGCCCGGGTTGTGCGGCACAATGCCGAACCAGGAAAGTATCAGGGGTATCAGCGGCAGAAGGACCGCTACAACTATTGAGACCAGGAGCAGGATACCTACGAAGCCGAAGTCACCCAGCAAGAAAAGGCCTCCTCGGTCACAAATTGACGCATAGTATACCACCCAATTTTTTAGAAAAGCAAGAGGTCCAGGGCTCTTTTATTTTTTGAGTTGCTCCTGCGATATCCCCATGATACAATCGCCAGAACTATCTCGGTCTCTCCTCGATGATTAAACTACTATCCGGCAATGAAGCATTTGCGCTCGGCGCCTACCACGCGGGCGTCATGGTGGCTACCGCCTACCCCGGCACTCCCAGCAGTGAGATTCTCGAGAATATTGCTAAATTCCCCGAGGTCTACGCTGAATGGTCTACCAACGAGAAGGTCGCCATGGAGGTCGCGCTTGGTGCTTCCTACGCTGGAGTGCGGGCTATGGCATCAATGAAGCAGGTAGGTCTCAACGTCGCTTCTGATCCGTTCATGGCGGCGGCAACTACCGGTATAAACGGCGGCCTCGTCGTCGTCTGTGCTGACGACCCGGGCATCCACAGTTCCCAGTGCGAACAGGACAACCGCCATTTCGCCAAGCTGGCTAAAGTGCCGATGCTCGAACCGACCGATAGCCAGGAGGCATATGACTTGATGCCACTGGCTTTCGAAATAAGCGAGCGGTTCGATACACCGACACTGGTGCGGAGCACTACACGAATTTCTCATTCGAAGTCAGTAGTCAACGTAAGATACAATCGCCCCGCCACAAGCCCAACTGTCGCCTTCAAACGCAACCCGGAGAAATATGTAATGCTTCCGACATCGGCACGCCTGCGGAGACCGCTGATCGAAGAGCGTCTGGTAAAGCTGGCTGAATACTCTGATGTATTTATGTATAACAAGATTGAGTGGGGCGACCGCTCCCTGGGTATTGTATCCAGCGGCATTGCCTACCAATACGCCCGCGAGGTATTCCCAACGGCGTCTTTCCTCAAGCTTGGCATAACCTACCCCTTACCTGTAAAGATGCTTCGCGAGTTCGCTGCTGGCGTAAAAAGAGTAATCGTAATCGAAGAGCTCGACCCATTCCTGGAAGAAAATATCTGTGCGCTGGGCATCAACGCTACCGGCAAAGATTTCATCCCACGCATCGGGGAACTCAATTCCGGCATTGTCGCTGAATCATGCCGCCATGCCAGACTCCTCCCGAAAGCTGTGCCTCTACCACCGATTAAATCCGATGTCAAACTACCCGCTCGGCCCCCGCTCCTCTGCGCCGGATGTCCGCATACCGCACCATTTTTTGTCCTTAGCACAATTGGAAAGCGTTCCCTGAACCCGAAGGTAAAAGACTCCACCCCCAAAGAATCCGGCCTGGTCATCACCGGGGATATCGGTTGTTACACCCTGGGAGCCTATCCTCCGTGGAATGTGATGGACACGACCACCTGCATGGGCGCCGGTATCGGCGAGGCGCTGGGGATGGAGAAGGCAGGCCTTGATGACGGGAGGAAAATAGTGGCCCTCATTGGCGATTCAACCTTTATCCATTCCGGCATTACTCCACTGGTGGACGCAGTATATAACCAGGGACATTTCACTCTTATCATTCTCGACAACGGGACCACCGCCATGACCGGACATCAGCCTCACCCGGGCACAGGCGTCTCGGCTAAAGGTGAGCCGTCTCAAGCGGTGGACATCGAAAAGGTCGTGCGCGCCATAGGCGTGCAAAACGTAAAAGTGGTGAACGCCTTCGACCTTAAGGAAGTTAGAGACGCAATACGCACTGCCATTGACAGCAACCAGTTATCAGTCATTATTACCAGAGGCGGTTGTTCCGTACTCTTGAAGAAACGGACCGGCCAGATGGCGATCGACGCCTCCAAATGCAATCAGTGTGGTGTCTGTCTGACTATCGGTTGTCCCGCCATCCAAACAGCCGGTGACCAGCCTTTCATTGACGCAAGCATGTGCGCCGGTGACGCCTGCACCGTTTGCCAGCAGATATGCCCGCACCAGGCAATAGCAGCAATAACAACGGACAAGTAACCGATGTCCCAAACAACCAAGATTGATGTGCTAATAACGGGAGTTGGTGGACAGGGCATTATCCTGTCCAGCGACATCATAGCCGAGACGGCCATCGCCTCCGGATACGATGTCAAGAAGACTGACGTCCACGGCATGGCCCAGCGCGGCGGCGCTGTGACCAGTCATGTCCGCATTGCCGGGACAGTCGCCTCACCGCTCATCAATGAAGGTAATGTCGATATCCTGCTTGCTTTCGAGAAGCTTGAGGCGGCCAGGTGGGCAGGCTACCTGCGGCCTGGTGGAATCGCTATCATTAATAATCATTCCCTGCCGCCGCTGTCCGTAGCGCTCGGCGCCGACCGCTACCCTACCGATGCCGAAGTCATCAACCTGCTCAAACAGCGAATAGACGAGGTCTACCTGGTCGGAGGCACCGGACTGGCCCTTAAGCTGGGCGATGCCCGGACACTGAATATCCTGATGATAGGTTGTGTTTCAGCCTTCACCCCCTTCACCGATGAGGCGTGGAAGAAAGCGGTTTCGGAGCTTGTTCCCCCGAAAGTGCGTGACATGAATCTTACCGCCTTCGACAGAGGCAAAGAGGAAGTCCACAATGCCCGCGTCTGACCGTGTGAAGAAGGGCATGGCCGAGTCCTCATGGATCCGGCGCATGTTCGAGGAAGGCATTGACCTCAAGCAGAAATATGGGGCCGATAGGGTCTTTGACCTGTCACTGGGCAACCCTATCGTGGAACCTCCGCCGGAGTTCAAGAGCGAGCTCCGCCGTTTGGCTGAGAATCCCACACCAGGCATGCACCGCTACATGGAAAATGCCGGGTACCCGGAAACGCGGGCGTCAGTTGCCAACCAGCTTGCTGACGAAACAGGCATTAGATACACCGGCGGCGATATCGTAATGACCTGCGGCGCCGCCGCCGCACTTAATATTGCCATCAAGACCGTAGTCAACAACGGTGACGAAGTTATCATCTTCGCCCCCTATTTCGCTGAGTACTTCCACTACATCAGCAACCACTACGGCGTACCACGTGTTGTGCCCACGGACGACCGTTTCCTACCCAAACTGGATGCGCTGGATGCGGCTATAGGTCCAAAGACGCGCGCTATCATTATTAACTCACCCAACAATCCTTCAGGGGTAGTCTATCAGGACGACTTCCTAGCCAGTCTTGGGTCATTACTCCAGAAGAGGTCTTCCCAGCTCGGCCAGGCGGTATATCTCCTCAGTGACGAGCCTTACAAGCGTTTGATATACGATGGCGTCAAGTTCGCTTATCCATCACGCCACTACGCGAACACAATTATCGTGAATTCCCATTCCAAGGACCTGGCGCTCCCCGGCGAACGTATCGGCTTTATTGCCATCCACCCCGATTGCCGTGACCGCGTCGAGTTGCTTGACGGCTTTGTCTACTGCAACCGCACCCTTGGCTTCGTCAACGCCCCGGCTTTCATGCAGCACGCCGTCCGCCGTCTCCAGGCGGTCTCCGTATCCATCACCGATTACCAGCGTAAGCGCGACTTCCTTTACGATAACCTGACGCGTATGGGGTACTCGATGCTGAAGCCCCAGGGTGCCTTTTACATGTTCCCGAAGACCCCCATTCCGGATGATGTCGCCTTCATCCGCGAGCTTCAGCAGGAACTGGTATTAACGGTACCTGGACAGGGTTTCGGGACACCTGGGTACTTCCGCATATCCTATTGCATTGACGACCGCACTATCGAAGGTTCACTGGACGGATTCCGCAAGGTTGCCCGCAGGTATGGCCTCTGCTAGGCAGTCTGATATCCCCTCTTCCCTCGAGGGAAGGGGGCAGGGGGTTAGGTGATATGTCATCAGCTATCGCTGAGCTAAAAAGGCTCACAAAGAACGAACCTATTGCTGAATTTCTTGGTATGAAGCTTGAAAAACTCTCCCCTGGCTACTCAAGGGTCTCCATGCACCTTAAGCTGGAGTACCTTAATTTCAATGGTATAGTCTTCGGCGGCATCATCATGGCCCTGGCCGACCAGGCATTCGCCTATGCTTCCAACTCACTCGTCCGACCCAACATCGCCTCCCAGTTTAACATCCATTTACTGGCTGCACCAAAAGCTGGTACCAAGCTCATCGCTGAAGGCCGTGTTCTCAAGCAGGGCAAGCGCGCCGGGGTCACCGAAATCACCATCACCGATGAAGCTGGCGCGGCCATCGCCAAGGCAACCGGAACTACGATACCTATCGCGGAAGCTCCAGAATCCAGTAAAGCAAAGTCCCGGCGGCTATAACAAAGCCCCTCAACATAACTCCTGCGGACTAATCTTCGAACACCACCTTTGACTTATAGCTATCAGAATGATAACCTAATGTTTACCATTTTCGCAGGTGAGGTTTTTGGAAGCCGCAGTCCTTACGGCCGCTACTGATACTCTGCCAAAAATCGTCCGCTCGAATGCGGAGAAATGGGGACACCATACCGCCATGGCCATGAAGCGGTACGGCATCTGGCAGAGGTTCACCTGGCGTGAATACTACGAGAACGTCAAGTACTTTTCTCTCGGACTCATCAGCCTGGGCCTGAAACCGGGTGATGTCGCCTGTATAATTGGCGACAATGAGCCCGAATGGTTCTGGGCAGAATTTGGCATCCAGGCGGCCAGCGGCATAACCACCGGTATATTCGTCGACTCCATCCCTTCTGAAGTCAAGTATGTAGCTTCCCACTCCGGCGCCAGCTTCGCTATTGCCAACGACCAGGAACAGACGGACAAGTTCCTGGAAATCAAGGCAGAACTGCCCAATCTCAAGAAAGTTATTTACTGGGACCCTAAAGGTCTACGCAACTACGACGACCCGATGCTAATGAGCTTCACCGACGTGGTAAAGCTTGGCAAAGATTATGATAGGACACACCCCGGAGTTTTCGAGAAGAACCTGGACAGCGGCCAGGGTAATGACATTGCCTTCATTTACTATACTTCAGGGACTACTGGCTTGCCAAAAGGGGCACGGCTGACACACCGGGCCCTGATCACCACTGCCCTAGGTTTTACCAGCCGTTACCCTCTCTACAAGACCGACGACCTTATTTCCAACTTCCCTGCCGCGTGGGTGGGTGACAGCTACTTTGCCACCATCCCACACCTGCTGACTGGCGCCAGACTCAACTTCCCTGAGGAACCAGAGACGATTGCCGAAGATACCCGCGAAATCGGCCCCAACTTCGTTATCTACGGCCCGCGGCAGTGGGAAGGACTGGTAAGCGACATCCAGGTCAAGGTAATCGACGCCAATCCCATCAAACGATTTACCTATCACCTGTTTATCCCGGTCGGGCGCAAAATCGCCGACATCCGTTTTCAGGGCAAGGAACCAAACCTCTTCTGGCGCGCTTTATATGGAGTCGCTTACTGGGCCCTCTTCAGGCCGCTCAAAGACCGGCTTGGCCTGAGCAAGGTCAGATTCGCCGTAACCGGCAGTTCAGTACTCAGTCTGGACACTTTCCGCCTTATCCATGCCATCGGCATCGAACTGCGTCAGAACTACGCCAGCACTGAAGCCGGCTTCATCTCGTCTCACGGCAAAGGTGAAATCAAATTCGAAAGTGTCGGACGGCCTGCTCTCAGCACCGAAATCCGTATTACTGACGACGGAGAACTACTCGTCCGCAGTGACTGCATGTTCTCGGGCTATCATCAAGATGAGCAAAAGACTTTGGCAACACTGGGCAACGGCTGGTGTAAGACCGGCGATTCGGTCAACATTGACGACGACGGCCACATTATCTTCCTCGAGCGGCTGGTTGATGTCGGTGAGCTGGCTTCAGGAATGAAGTACTATCCACAGTACATTGAGGGCCGACTCCGGTTCAGCCCTTATATCAAAGACGCCATGGTCGTCGGCGGTAAAGAACGCGACTACGTCACGGCCATCGTCAATATGGACTTCACCATGGTCGGGAAATGGGCAGAGCGCCATCACGTTCCTTACACAACTTTCGTAGACCTCTCCCAGAAAGATGCGGTGGCGGAACTGATTATAAAAGACATCAATAGAGTCAATAGCTACCTGCCGGCATCGGCCCGGGTGAAGCGGTTCGTCCTGCTCCACAAGGAGTTCGACCCGGACGAGGCGGAACTGACCCGGACACGGAAACTACGGCGTGACTTTGCAGAGAAGCGCTATAAAGACCTGATTGATGCCATGTACAGCAGTAACTCAGAGGTAAAAGTGGATGCCGCCGTCACCTATCGCGACGGACGCAAGGGCATCGTCAGCACCAGTATCAGAGTCAGAGACCTAGAGCAGAGAATGAACTAAATGGCCGAGCTCATTCAACTTACCGTCACCGGCATAACCGTGGGTATGGTCTATGGGTTAATCGCCCTCGGTTTCGCCCTGGTCTGGAAGTCAAGCGGCGTCGCCAACCTCGCACTGGGTGAAATCGTACTTATCTGCTCCTGGTTCACCTACGCAATGCTGGTCCAGGCTCATATACCGGTCTGGATAGGGATCCCTCTGGTAATCGCCTTCGCCCTCGGCCTGGGCTGGATTACCGAGCGCCTGGTGCTCAGACCATTAATTGCCCAGCCTATACTTGCCCTGATAACAGCTACACTAGGTTTCGCCTTTTTCCTTCGGGGGCTGGTCACTTTCATCTGGCCGTGGAGTGTTGATGCTCTACCCAGACTATTTCCGGTTGAGCCAATACATATCGGGCCGGCAGTGGTCTCCCAGGAATACCTGTGGGCCGCAGGCATTTCACTAATCCTGTTCGGCTCCCTTCAAGGCTTCTTCCGATACCACCGCATGGGCATCGCCATGCGTGCTACCGCCGACGACCAGATGGCCGTTCAAGCCTGCGGAATCCCTGTCACCACTATCTTCTCGCGCTCATGGATGTTCGCCTGCGTTGTATCCGCCATCGGCGGTATTCTTATGTCAAGTATCGGCGGTATCACTAATGGGCTGGTCGAGACTGGCCTCAAATCCTTCTCCGTAGTAATACTAGGTGGTCTTGAGTCATTCGTCGGTTGTATTGTAGCCGGGCCGGTCATCGGCCTTGCTGAGAACATTGGTGGCTTTTATCTGGCCCCTTATGTCTGGGCTGGCGTCAAGGACATCGTCCCATTCATAATCATAATCATCGTCCTATTCGTTAGACCATACGGCATCTTCGGCGAAGAAAGGATTGAAAGGATCTAGCCGCGGATGACTCTACCTTGCGGAACGCCTAACTACACGTACGAGCAAGATATGGCCATCGTACGCACCCGACTGCAATGGGTACTTATTGCCCTTTTCTTCGTAATTCTCGCGATAATACCGCTGTTTTCGAGCCGCTACGCCCTGAGTATTGTCAACATCATGGGGACAACTCTTATCGCCGCCATTGGGCTCAACATACTAACGGGCTACTGCGGCCAGCTGTCTATCGGGCACGCTGGTTTTATCGCGGTCGGCGCCTACACTTCAGCGATTCTTACCAGCAGATTCGAACTGCCTTTCCTTGTTGGTCTGCTCGGGGCTGGCATAGTCGCCGGCGTTGTTGGCCTTATTTTCGGCATCCCATCATTAAGAGTGCGTGGTTTCTACTTAGCGATATCCACTATAGCGGCCCAGTTTATCATCATCTGGGTAATTAACCACTGGTCAGACCTCACCGGCGGATTCCTGGGCATGAGAGTTCCCTACGCTTCTATTTTCGGCTTCGTGTTCGATACCGAAGGTAAGATGTACTACCTCATCATAAGTATCACCGTGCTATGTGTCTTTTTCGCCAAGAACATAGCACGAACCAGGCTTGGTCGAGCCTTCATCGCCATCCGCGATAACGACCTGGCAGCTCAGGTTATGGGCATTAACCTTTTTTACTACAAGTTACTGGCCTTTTTCATCGGCTGTTTCTTAGCTGGTATCGCCGGGTCCCTTACCGCCCATCTGAATGGTTTTATCAACACTGAGAACTTCCCTTTAAGCGACTCGATACTTTATATAGGCATGATTATCATTGGAGGGCTGGGGACGACACTCGGACCCGTTCTGGGTGTTATATTCATCCGTCTGCTTGACGTCCTGGTGACCAACCTGACTCCAGCTCTACAGTCAACCTTCCCGTTTCTGCCATCCGGATTTACAACCGGTATCGCCCCGATGCTCTTTGGGTTGGCTATCATTCTTTTCCTGATTTTTGAACCGCGCGGAATCGCACATCGCTGGACGTTATTCAAGGCGGCTTACCGGCTGTGGCCGTTTTCATATTAGGAAAGGCATTCATGGAGCACGCATCACGACCTTTCTTATAGCCCGGCCCCTTTCCAAGATCGGGAAGGGGATGTTTACTGCTACACCGCCAACCTCGGTTGTCTGCCTGGCGGCAGTGGCATCGCCAAGATAACACCGGCAGACAAAAAACAAACAAGATTACAGGAGGAATAAGTGAAGAGCAAGATTACGCTGGTTTCTGCATTATGTTTGGTCGTCCTCATCGCCGCTCTACCGATTATTGGCTGTGGCCCGGCACAACCCTCAACTGAGGGCAAGGAATTGAAAGTTGGTTTCATGACGCCGAGTAGTGGTGTGGCCGCGGAAAAGGGTGCTCCAATGGGGCACGGCAACCTTGATGCAATTGAGTACATCAATACCGAACTCGGCGGCGTCAACGGCTACAAGATTAAAGCTATGTGGTACGACAGCGCTTATGATACGGCCAAAATCGTTCCAATCACCAAAAAGCTCATGGATGACGGTGCGCTCCTGTTTTTAACGGCATCCTCGAAAGAGATGACCGACGCCATGGAAACGGCCAACCGGGCCTCATTCCCCGGCATCGCTACCTTTACCGCCCCAAACCTCTACCGCCCCCCGGAGCATATCTACGGCCAGATGCCGGACTACGGTGATGCATGGGCTGCCTTCGCCAACTACTACATGAAGAACATCTGGAAAGGCCCGGGCAAGCCGAAGATGGCCCTGCACTTGCTCAATAACTCAACCGGCGCAGGGGCCGGGAACGCAGCCAGGGCGCTTGCCGATAAGCTCGGCATCGAAATTATTGCCACAAAGGAACATACAGCCACCACCACCTCGGAAATCGAGAGCCTGACGGCTATCAAGAACCTGAACCCCGATGTCCTTTTTATATCCAGCACGCCGGCGCCTACTGCGATTATCATCAGAAACGCACGCGACCTCGGCATATTCCCCAAGATTCCGATTGCCTGTGCTCAGGCTAGCTTCACCAAAGCGCTTATTGACATCGCTGGCGCCAATGTTGTTGAAGGCGTCTATGGTGTCTTCCCAACAGTAATGTGGGATGAGAACGTGCCCGGACTCGCTAAAGCCGCTGAGTACGCAAAGAAGAACAACCCAAAAGACTACGGCAATGCCGACTACCTGACCTCATGGGCAGCAAGTCTTATAGTCCGTGAAATCCTCAAACTCACACTCCAGAATTCCAGCTACGAGGTGCTGGCCAAAGGCGATGCCAGCTCATGGAAAGCCATTGAAACCGGTGGCATTCAGAAATTGAAGGACTTTAAGGTAGAAGGTTTGCACGGGTCGGTCTCGTACACCACGGGCGACAACCGGCTCGATAAATACATGCGGCTTTACACCGTTAAGGGAGGTAAGATCACGCCGGTTACTGAATGGGTTGATGCGCCGCTTATCAAGTACGAAGACTTCTCCTGGTGGAAGAAGTAGCAACTGCAGATATGAGAGAGGGGGCTGACCGCCCCCTCTCTACCACTAACCTGTAGCAAGAGGGAAGGTTGCTTAAACTAAATAACGTTGAAGTCACCTACCTGAATGTTATCCGCGTCCTCCATGGCGTATCCCTGGAGGTGCCGGACGCTGCCATCGTCGCTGTTCTCGGCGCCAACGGCGCCGGCAAGACAACGGTTCTGAAAGCCATCTCGGGTCTTCTTCACATCGAAGAGGGCGAAGTCACCGACGGCTCCATCGAATGGAACGGTGAACGGATTGATAAAAAGTCGGCTCAGGACATCGCCAAGTTCGGCATCGTCCAGGCGCTGGAAGGACGCCGTGTCTTCGGCCACCTCACTGCTGAGGAAAACTTGATTGTCGGCGGCTACTACCGTGACCGCGCATCACTGCACCGCGACCTCGCCCTGGTCTACCATTATTTCCCGCGGCTTAAACAACTGCGTAAGAACACCGCTGGTTATCTGTCTGGTGGTGAACAGCAACAACTGGTTATCGGACGGGCCATCATGTCAGCCCCCAAGCTAATGATGCTTGACGAGCCGTCTTTGGGTCTGGCACCGCTCCTCGTCGAAGAAATCTACGACATCATTAAGCGCTTCAATGCTGAGCAGAAGACCACCATACTGCTCGTAGAACAGAATGTCCGCATTGCCCTGAACGTCGCCCACTACGGCTACGTCATGGAGAACGGCCGCGTTGTTCTCGACGGCACTGCCACCTTTCTTGCGAATAACGAAGACGTTAAGGAATTTTACATGGGGCTCTCGGCGATGGGGCAAAAAAAGAGCTACCGCGAAGTCAAACACTATAAGAGGCGCAAGCGATGGCTGTAATCCCCAAGTTCAAACGGGGTGAGTTCTACGACGAACTCGAAACCATGCCGCCGGACCAGCGCGAGCGCTACCTCAATCAGCGCTTGACCGACGCCGTGGAGCTTGCCTACTACAAAGCACCCGCCGCCAAGGTGCTGATGGACAGGGCGGGACTGAGTCCCGACGACATTAGGACCATCCGCGACCTGGAGAAACTGCCAATCACACGTAAAATCGACTTGCTAGAATTAGAGAAAAAACACCCGCCTTACGGCGGTTTCCTGACTGTCCCGGTTGATGAGGTCGAGCGCGTCTTTGTCACCCCCGGCCCGCTTTACGAGCCAATGCAGATTGAAGCTATCCGGTGGTTTGCCAAAGCTTTCTGGGCGGCTGGTTTCAGAAAAGGCGATGTCGTCGTCAATACCTTTACTTACCACATGTCGCCGGCCGGCGTACTCATGCACGAATCGCTCCGCGACTGCGGCGCTACGGTTGTCCCTATGGGTACCGGTAACACCGAAATCCAGATACAGACAATTCGCGACCTCAAAGTCAACGGCTACATCGGCACACCCTCTTTCCTTATAACAATCATCAAGCGGGCCGAAGAACTGGGCATTGACATCCGCCAGCAGATGCCCCTGCGTAAGTCGTGGTTCACCGGCGAGATGCTCGCCCCATCGGTACGCAAGACGCTGGAGGAGACCTATCAAATCAGCACGGCTCAGGCCTATGCCGTCACCGAACCCGGCGGCGCCATCGCCTACGAGTGCCGTCAGAAGTCGGGCATGCACCTGATGGACGACTACGTCATCGAGATTGTCGACCCCCGTACCGGCAAGCAGATGGCTCCCGGTGAGCAGGGTGAAATCGTGGCCACTCCTATTCATAACAAGACCTGGGGGCTTCTGCGCTTCGGCACCGGTGATATCTCGTACCTCATCGTAGAACCGTGCCCGTGCGGCCGGACAGCCTACCGGCTTGGCCCGCTGGTCGGGCGGACTACCGACGCCGTCAAAGTACGCGGTATGTTTGTGGTAGCCAAACAGGCAGAGCAGGTCATTAATAGCTTTGAGCCGGTCTCAAAGTTCCAGTTTATTATCGGACGCAAAGGCCAGCGCGACGAAACAACGCTGAAAGCAGAGCTGAAAACAGGAGACTGCGACAAAACGAAACTGGCCGATGACGTTAACCGCAAATTTCAGGACGTCTGCCGTCTCCGAATAGACCGGTTTGAGTTCGTTGATAAGGGCACCATGCCAGCCGAACTCAAAATTATTGTCGACGAACGTCGCTGGGACTAGGCGGGGCGGACTCCCGGCTTCTGCTCCTCACCCAGATAAGCGGCGATAACCTGCTGGTTATTCCGGACTTCATCGGGTGTTCCTTCGGCAATTTTCTTACCAAAGTCAAGCACCGCAATCCGGTCGGCGAGGTCCATGACCACGCCCATATCATGCTCTACCAGGACAATACAATTAACTCCATCCCTGAGCACCGGCGTGTCCGGATAAGTCGCTCCCTGTCCCTCAAAGATATCCACAATGAATCTGGCAATATCTTCTTTTTCCTCCAGATTCATGCCGGCCATTGGCTCATCCAGCAACAGAATTTTTGGTTCAAGCGCCAGTGCCCGGCCCAGTTCCACCCGCTTACGCATACCGTAAGGCAAAGCGCCAACTACCTTCTTCCTGATGGGCTCAATCTCAAGAAAGTCAATGATTTCTTCGACTATCTTGCGCTGCCGGAGTTCCTCACGGTGCGCCGGACCAAAATACAGGGCACTGGATAGGAAGTTCTGCTTCATAAGCACGTGCCGCGCCGCCATGATATTGTCCAGCGTGCTCAGACCGGTATAAAGCTCAATGTTCTGAAAGGTCCGGGCTATGCCGAGTCGGGCTATTCTGTCGGGACGCATTCGCGTAATGCGCCGGCCATCGAAGAAAATTTCCCCTTTCTGGGGTTTGTAGAAGCCATTGATGCAGTTCAAGATACAGGTCTTACCGGCGCCGTTCGGGCCGATGATAGCCAGGATTTCCCTGTCCCATACGTCCACGCTGACATCGGTCAAGGCTTTGGTGCCGCCAAAGGTCAGAGTAAGATGCTCCACACCAACCTTCAGCTGCTTCTCGGTGGTCATTTACGGACACTCTCTTCGGTGAGAAGCCGGTTGCGGTAATCAGCGGCCATGGTGCATGCCGCACCACGGCAGGCAATCCGACGCTTCAGTTCGCGGCCCCGGGCTTTGATTACGTGAGCCGTCTCAGCGCTCGGCTCAATGTACTTCTTGAGACCGGTACAGCGTGCCGTCCCGTCCTTGACCACAATAAGCGTCACTTCATCATCAACGGCATCACAATAGACCGTCGTTGCTGTTATCTGCCAGTTAAACATACGAATGATACCTTACGGATGTTTGGCAGATATTACCATCCGTGAACGTAGAGTTCAACCTTGTCTGCCAGTCACCAGAATACGTCCCGCCTCATATACCTTCCGCAGTTCCCCGGGATACCTTAGTAGAATTGCCTTGCCGTCTTCATCAAGACCGCGCAGTTTGCCAATCAACCCGCAGGCGGAGACAGCCTCGACAGTTTCAATATTATGGATGCGCAGAATGAACATGACATGTTCCATGACATGATCGTAGGTCGTGATCTCTGGAAACCCCCAGCCGCCAATAACCATGGCGCGCTTCGACCCGAACTTTTTCCACAGGAACGGGTCCCACCGGTCAAAGAAGGCGGCAAGCTGGCCGCAATGAGTCTCGGTATAGACCGGAAAGCCAATCACAATTGCGTCCGCCGCAGCTATCTTAGGATATAGTGCGGTCATATCATCTTTAATGGCGCAATATTCGACAAAGTCAGCATCCTTGCACTTGCGGCAACCAGTACAGAAACGCATCTTCAGCGACTGCAAGCGAACTTTCTCCACTTGCGCACCGGCCGAGGCCGCCCCCGCAATTGCTTCATCAATCATGACCTCGGTATTGCCGTTCTTACGTGGGCTGGCACAGAAGGCGATGACCCTCATCCCGGACGGCGGCTTATCAGACTTGAAGTGAACCGGAGTCCAGCGTTTGATTTCCCGCGGCATAGCGTAGTAAGCATCAAGGTCGACCATAGCGTCGCGGATAATCCGCTTATACCTGCCGGGGTCTTCGAGCCTTGTAAACGTCGCTTGAAGTGAGCGTGGTATAACTAGCGCCAGAGCCTCTTTTAATGTGGCCGCATCGGCTGAAGCAAGCCCTTTTTCCACCATCAGCAGTGACAGGACGCGAAACAACCTGTCTCTTATTCTCCCCTGCGCCATCGCTGGCTGGCGTTCAAGAATGGCATTCAGCAAGGTACTGGCCCGTTCGTTAAGCTGTGACTCAAACATGGATACCCCTATTTTGACGAGATAGTATTTGTCTGATATTATATTCGATTGGGTCCTGTCAACATTTGCGGATTGGAGGAGGTCTGTATGAGTAAAGTGTTGCTGGTCCTTTTGATTGCGGTTGTTATCACTCTGTTAGTGGGCTGTGCGCCATCACCAACACCAATTCCAGCGCCTGCCCCATCACCTACGTCCAAGCCATCGCCGGCTACCACTCCCGCCCCCGCCCCATCGCCAACGCCTGCGCCCACAGCAGGGCCTAAGTATGGTGGTATTATACGAACGTGGTCCACGGTGACACCTCCTGGTTTTGACAACCACCGTAAGCCAAGCTACGGCCCGATCTTTCTACAGCCGATATTTAACAATCTTGTCATGATCGACCCCCGAAAACAGGAAATCAGCTCAGCCAACCTCATCGGCGACTTAGCCGAAAAGTGGATCGTGAGCGCCGATGGGAAGGTCTACACGTTCTATCTGGTCAAGGGGGTCAAGTGGCACGACGGTACAGCATTTACCGCTGACGACGTAGTCTACAACTTCCAAAAAATAAGTGACCCGAAACGCAGCACCTTAGCCTCGGATATGCCCGCCTATGATCGTGTCGAAAAGGTCGACGACTACACGGTCAAAGTCTATCTCAAGTTTCCCTCTCCGTCGTTCTTAGTTCAACTTGCCGGACCATATTGCTCTGTCCAATCTAAACACCTCGAAAATGTTGATTTCCGGACGACCGGTTTTCTAGTAGGTACCGGCCCATTCAAGTTAAAGAGTTACCAATCTGGTGTCTCAATGGAGCTGGTGAAGAACCCCGACTACTTTAAGAAAGCCGCCAATGGCAACAAACTCCCCTATCTGGATGGTCTGACCATCTACATCATGGCTGACAAGTCGGCAATCATTGATGCTGTTGTGACTGGCAGGTATGACGGTCATGCCTCCTTTCTATACAACAATCAAGATGAGTGGGATCGCGGTACGAAGCAGGCGCCAACCGTGACACCTGAGATGTACTTCCCACCGAACCTCAGCACAATTACACTCAACCCAAATTTCGGGCCATTCAAGGACATCCGGGTACGTCAGGCCCTTCGTCTACTGCTCGACAGGAATGCTATAGCGATAGCTGGCTGGGGCGATGCCCGATGGTGCAATACCGACACATACATCTTACCCCCTCCTTATGGTCTGCCACCTGCTGAAATGCAAAAACTCGTCGGGAGCGATCAATCCTGGGATGCCAGAGTTGCCCAAGCCAAGAAGCTAATGGCCGATGCCGGCTATGCTAACGGCTTCAAGATAAGGCACGTAACACGGAATATACCCGCCTTCACGACACCTGCCGTATGGTTCGCGGATATGCTTAGGAAGAATCTGAACATTGACACTGAACTTATTCCAAAGGATCTCGTTGAGGGGAGGAAGATGAGGGACGTTATGGACTTCGAAATATTCTCAGACAACCCCAACGTCAGTATGGGAGACCCCGACGAGTTTGCCAGCCTTTTCGTTACTGGTGGTGGTCAGAATTTCATAAAGATGAGTAAACCGGAAATGGACAAGCTATGGGCCGAGCAATCCCAAGCTGCCGACTTTGCTAAACGCGTACAGCTCACCCAGCAAATCGAGCGGCTCATCATCCAGGATGCTTGGGTCTGGCCCCTGGCAAACAACGGCTATAGTTGCGGCTGGTGGCCGTACGTAAAAGGCTTTCAAAAACAAAATGCCGTTTGGTCAGCAGGGAAGCTCCGGATGGATAACGTCTGGCTTGACAAATAGTGCTGTCGCACTCTCTCCCAAGATTTATAGCAGCTCTGGGAGCGGTTCAGTATAGGGAGAAGGAGAAGACAGAAATGCCTGAGAAATCCCCACCGGTCTACGAAGTGACCCCTTTGAGGTCTGACGTGACCAGAGCCGGCGTAGTCCAATCCAGAAACAAAACCGTGAACCCGAAAGACCCCAAGCCGGGCATGAAGGAAAACCTGGAACACATGCTGTGGCTCATAGATGAGGCCCAGGGCTGGGGTTTCCGAAAGGACCGAATGCTGGACTTGCTAGTGTTCCACGAGTTCCCGTTTGCCGGCTGGAACACGCGCAATGCACGTCAAGACAACCTTAACGTTGCAATTGAGGTTCCCGGACCGGAGACGGAAGCGGTATGCCAGAAGGCGAAGCAATACAACTGCTACATCGCCTTCGGCAGCTATACTAAGGACAAAGATTGGCCCGGGCATTTCTTCAACACCGGCATGATCGCCGCCCCCAACGGCATGGTCATCTTAAAGAACTACAAGCGCCGAAATACAGTCGGCAGCGGTTTCGCCACCGCGGTCTATGATGTACTGGACAGATTCATTGAACTGTACGGATGGGACGCCGTTTTCCCAGTCGCCCGGACGGACATTGGCAACATTGCCTTTGCGCCTTGCATATTCGAGCCAGAAATCGTTCGGGCTTTGGCCATGAAGGGCGCAGAAATAGTTATCCGCTACATGACCAGTGGTGGACCGTATCGGTTCGATCTTCCTGCCCTGTGCGCCACAAACCAGATTTACGGTATCTTTGTCAATCAATCGGTCTATGATGGCGACGTCCGGAGAGAGGACGAAAGGGCAGGAGGAACAGCGATATTCGATGAGACTGGTAAAACGGTCGCCGAAGCATCTTCACACCATGAGACGTTGGTATCGGCCAACATTCCGATAGCTTCCTTCCGCAAGCGCCATGCCTTGCCGGTCATCAGGAAGGAGATGTTCGAACCCCTTTGGAACTCGTACATCGACAAATACCCGCCAAACTCCTTCTTGAAGTCCCTTCCTAACAACAACGTAGAATCAATAGAGCACTATCGTAGTATTGCGAGATGGTAGGCAACAGATTGGCGACTGTTCGTATTGATAGTCTTCTAGGCTAGTGGCAATCCTCGTTGTTCGAGGTCGGTTGCCACATCTGCCAAGCCAAGTTGCTTCAGTGTTGACCGTGTTGGGATGCCAGTTTCCGGGTCGCAGCCGCGTAAGCAATAGTACTCATCGAGCAACTGCTCGTAGTCCGCAAGGCTCATTCGATAGCGTGACGGATCGTACGTTGGATTTGGTTGCCCATATTTCAATTGCCACCAGAACGCGTGAGGGTGGTCATCGATGCGCCGGATACCTTCCCGGGCATTAAAGGCCCGTTCCAGTGCCATTTGCCTCTCGCCCGCCTGTACCAGTTCTTCTGGACTGAAGTCAACGCCAGTGGCGGCTGTTAGAAGCTCGCTATAGTCCTGCATACCGAGCCCGGTCGTATAGAGCAAGGATTGGCCAATCGCGCGACAGATGCCAGTCATATCACCGATGGCATAGAGGTTCTCGCAGTCGAAGACACGACGCGCAAACTTCGGCTTGCAAGTCCAGGACGGATCGGTCAACATCTCGGCGTCGCCATACCTCTCGCGACCGAGTTTCTCCAATACCTCGAGGGTCATCTCCGGCTGGTAGTTCGGGGTCTCAATGCCAGGGCTCCCCGTCAGGTGATCATGACCACGGGTTGCCACAGCATGTGCAAGAGTCGTTTTGACTGAGGACATGAAGCCCGGCCCACTGGCATAGCTGCCCTTCGCATGACTGACATAAGCTTCGGACCCTCTGTTCAGCTCCTGGGCTGCCTGCAAGGGATACCCATCCAGTACGTGACCAAACCCCCGTCGATAGGCGATCATCTCAACGGCGCGCAAGAACGCATCCTGATTTCCAGGTTTCAGATCCAGGCCGTCGGCGTCGGCTTCTGAGATGATCCCGTCCTGCTGGAGCCTCATGGCCCAGGACAGTGAAACGCTTGGGGTATCCAAGTTAACGCCGAGACGGTTGCACAGAGTATTGTAGTGAAGAAGGAAGGCTCCATCATCCACCCCAAGGCTAGCACCGACTAGTTGGCAGTTGCCCTCGATGCCACTGCCCTTGGTGCCTGCGTATATGCCGGTGCGGAGATTGTAGTAGTGAGCGCACCGGAGAGCACATCCCCGGCAGGAAACGTTCTTCTCATATAGAGCGTAGAGCGCCGTGGCACTGATGTTGGGCATGACTTTGCCCATAGCACGCATGACCGTGTCACCCACCCACGAGTTGCGGCCGTACTTGACGTGGGTATTGTACATGGGGTCCTGCTCAAAGCGGAGCCACTGCATCCGGGCAAGCTCCACGAGACGGCGCGGGTTAGCTATTCTGACACCCCTGTTACCACGCACGGCTATGGCCTTGAGCTTCTTAGACCCCCATACCGCACCAATGCCGCACTTGGCAGCTGCCCGCGAGAGATCACCGATAATGGCTGAAGAGCGGCATAAGTTCTCTCCCGCTGGCCCGATCTTGATGACACTTGCTTCAGGGTCATTAAGTTCCTCTTGGATCATGGCCTGGGTAGTCCAGGTGTCTTTACCCCAGAGATGCCGTGCGTCGCATACTTGCACCAACTCATCAACTATTCTGAGATACACGGGCTGGTTAGATACGCCGTGGACCACCAGCATGTCATAGCCCGCGAGTTTCAGTTCGGTCCCGAATGATCCTCCAACGCTACTGCGTCCGAGGATGCCGGTGACAGGCGACTTAGCGGCGATCGTGCAACGCCCGCTACCGGGTGATAAGGTACCATCGAGCACACCCGGTGCGACCATAATGACATTCCGTGGACTCAGGGGATCTAAATCTGGACTGACCTCGTCGAACAGGTATCTGACGCCAAACCCTCGGCCGCCGACGTACTTGCGTGCCCAGTCGCGCGAAAGCGGTTGCGTCTCTGTCCTACCGGTGGTCAGGTCAACAGTGAGAATCCTGCCTGCCCAGCCGCACCACCCTTTCATGTTGTACTAGCTCCTTGGGGCCAGTAGCGCCCAGCGTCCGCGATCTCAGAGAAAGCTCCGTAGTCTTGACAGGCAATCGGACGCAACCATAAAATCATTCACGATTATCACATAGTACCGTCCCCCACGCAAGCCACTGAGGGGGGCTAGATTCGGCTCATTGGCAATAGTGGCGTAAGTCTTTAGACGTGACAGGAGGTCGAATGCCTGTATGGTATAGCTGGTCTGGCGCGGTACTGAACGTTGACCTCACCACAGGGAGGGCTGAGAGGATGCCTCTCGACCGTGATTGGGCCGCCAAGTATCTTGGCGGCCTCGCCTTCGGCACAAGAGTCCTTTACGATGAGGTTGGACCGAACATCGACCCACTAAGCCCAGGAAATACCATTGTTATCTCCCCTGGGCTCCTTAGTGGCACCATTTCACCGGCTAGCAGTCGGTGTACTCTGGTATCTAAATCACCCCTCACCAATATTTTCGTCCGGAGCAACCTTGGCGGTTTCTTTGGGTCCGAGATCAAGTGGGCCGGATACGATATGATTGTCGTGCATGGCCAATCTCCAAAGCCCGTATATCTATGGATAAACAACGATAGCGTCGAACTGCGTGATGCTGACCATCTCTGGGGTGAGGACACCTGGACTACTGAGCGAATGCTCCGTGATGAGCTCGGCGACAGGAAGGTCAAGACACTAAAGATAGGACCAGCCGGAGAGAACCAGTGCTTTAGCTCAGCCGTTATCGGTGACCTTTCACGGGCCGCTGGCAAGTGCGGCATCGGTGCTATTTGGGGTTCTAAAAGGCTTAAAGCTATTGCCGTACGCGGTACAAAAGGAATCCGCGTGGCGAACTCCCATGAACTGGTACAGCTAACAAAACATCTCTGGAAACGCATCGAGCGGGACCCGATGTACTTGAGCCACAGCACCCATGGTACCAACTCGTGGGTTGGCGATACTATCATGCTTAAATCTGAAGGGCGCTTCCCCTTAATGCCGGACCTCACCTCACAAGCTCTCTGGCGAGTCTATCGAAAGAATATATCCTGTGCCGCCTGCGCCCTACATTGTTCCCACTTTTACCAAATCAACTCCGGCAAGTACGCCGGCACCACTGGTGACGGAGTCGAGGGTAATACTCAGATCATGTGCGCCGCCATGGGCGTCAATAGCTCGGTTTTCCTCTGCCATTACAACAACCTCTGCAACCAGCTTGGTCTTGATACCTGGCACCCGGGAACAGCCATAAATTGGGCGGTCCGCCTATACAAAGAAGGCATCTTGACCAAAGAGGATACCGATGGAATCGAGCTGAGGTCCGGCGATGAAGAACTCATCCTTAAGCTGCTGAGTAAGATTGTACGTAAAGAAGGGTTCGGAGCGCTTCTCGACTCATATCCAATGCGTGCGGCGGCGAAAGTTGGAAGGGGCGAAGAACAACTTGTTAGCCACAATAAGAGTTATCCCGGCGGTGGCGCCGGTATCCTCCTTTCGATGAAGATGACTTTAGCGCATGCCGTCTCCACCCGTGGCCACGACCATCTTGTTGGTTGCCCTGCCGGTCTGGAGTCACCGGGGCGACAGGCTGAGGTGACTGACGAGACTCTCCACCGGGTGGGTAAGGAAAGGTACGACGACACTGATTTTTTCTTCGAGCCCGCATGGAAGCCAAGTAAAAAGCACGCACAACGCGTTTACGAATGCGAAAACCTGTTCGCCATCGCCGACATGGCTGGCATCTGCAAGTTCGCTGTACAGTATGCCCTCCTCGATTGTGGCATTAGCATGGCTGATATCGCTAGTCTGATCAGCACTGCGACCGGAGTCGCGATATCTGTGGAGAACCTTACTCAAGCCGCTGAACGGGAACTTCTGCTAGAACGAGCCTTCAACAATCGCGAGGGTACGAGACGGATTGACGATCATCCTCACGCTTTCTGGTATCAACTAAAGTACGGCAAGCCGCACCCTAAATACCCGGCCGACCTGCCAACGAACCTTATCGATTACTCAAGATCGCTCGATGAATACTACAAATTGCGCGGCTGTAACTTGCAAACGGGTGTTCCGACGGAGTCCAAACTGAATAGCGTCGGTTTAAGTGATGTTGCCGAAGACCTCCGTCGGAGAAGCCTAATCGATAGCGCCAGCAAGGAGACAAACCAATGAAACTCAAAGGACAGGTAGCCCTGATTACCGGCGCCGCTACCGGGATTGGCCGGGCTTCGGCAAGGCTCTTTGCTCAGGAAGGAGCACAGGTCGCCATAGCCGACATCAATGATAAGGACAGTAAGGAGACCGTCAGGATGATTCAGGACGCTGGCGGTAAAGCAATGTTCATTCACACTGACGTTTCTGCGGTCCCACAACTGGAGCGGATGGTGCGGACGACGGTCGATGGTTTCGGGAAGCTTACCATCTTTTTCCACAACGCTGGTATCGCCGGACCAGGAGTACTGGAAACAACCGCAGAGGAAGACTATGACCGTTGTATGGCCATTAACCTCAAAGCAGGCTTTTTTGGCGCCAGGTTCGCCGTTCCTGAGATACGCAAGGCTGGAGGCGGCTCTATCCTCTTCACCTCTTCCGGACTCGGCCTCAGGCCATCGCCACAGTCACCGGTATACTCGCTCACCAAAGCCGGCCTGATAATGCTGACGCGCTCACTTGCGGTCTCTCTCGCCAGGGAGAATATCCGTGTCAACGCTATTTGTCCCGGACCGGTAAGCGAAACGCCAATCTGGCAGGACTTCGTCAACCGGGTGCCAGGCACAAATGCCGATGAATATGGCAGGAAATCTCTGGAAGGCCGTCCCATTGCCCGCTTCGGCACCGCCGAAGAAATAGCCCGCGCCGCCCTCTTCCTGGTATCACCGGAGAACTCCTATATCACGGGCGTGGCACTACCGGTTGATGGCGGCGGCGTGGCCAGATAACGGACTTACCTTAATGCTCAGGCATCACCCGGACGGAACTGCTTCCGTACTTTATCAACAATGACAGCGGCGCCTTTGGCACATGCCGCAACACCCTCCCACCCATAAGGTTTGACTGCATCACCCACATGAAAGAGGTTGGAGACCGGACTTTCCTGCGGCATGTCGTAGCCCATCCAGCTCCGTAGAGCCGGGAACTCGTCATCAATGTCCCGGATATCCTGCCTGAGAATCCGCCCATACCTGTCGAAGTCAGGGAACACCCGCCTGATATCGTCAAGGTTCTCCCGAGCTTCGGTTTCCCGGTCCACATGATTGAGACACGAAGCCGGTGTGCCCCATATCACCATCAGATGCTGGCCCGGCGGCGCCAGGGTTGGCGAATACAGCGTCATCGGGACTCCAGCCACAATCCTTTTGGCGCCGACTATCAACAAGCCTCCGTTGGAGTTCACCAGCGGCTGGTCACTGGCTATCAGATTGGCCACTATCGGCGCCGCCCGAAGCCCATCCACCTGCTTGAGATAATCGGGACTAAAGTTATTACGTCCGGCCAGTTCCACGGTGCGTTTCGGCCCGATATCACTGATAATGAACTGCGTCTGAATCTCGACTTTCTGTTTACCTTCCACATTCACCACGACACCGGTTACTCTGCCGCCGCTAACTACAATCTGCTCGATTGGCGAATTGACCAGTACCTGCCCGCCTCCAGCCCTCACCGCGTCTGCCAATGCATTGGCATTTTCGATATTCCCATTCGGAGAAACGCCGTGATAGCGCATGCCGCCCTGACCGGCGCTTGATACATAGGTAAACCAGTGCGATGCCGGGTACTCAAAGTCGTTTACCGTCGAAATGGCTGATGTCAGAGCATGGAACAACTGGAGCACCCTCTCGTCATCAGTGTACTGCCTCAGCCAGTCACGAAACGACATCAGGTTGGACTGGTCAGCCGGAGGCGCCCGGCGGAACGCGCCAAGCACTTTTTCTGTCAGAGCTCCCTGAGCCAGCCGGCTTACGATTTTGGTCCTGCTGACGCCCATCTTCTCCAGCAAATCTAAAAGGGTCTGAATCTGGCCCTTCTCCGGCAGGTCATGCCATTCACCGAAAAGCCAAACGCGGCCAGCGCCGCCTTCCCTGATATTAAACCTGGCGCCAACGTCATCGAATATCTGCTGGAGCACCCCGCGGGTGGCAATCATCACTGAGCCAGTCGGCGTCTTGAAGCCGTCCTGCTCGATAGTCGAGAACCTCCCTCCCAACCGCTCCAGCCTCTCAACCAGCAGGACCCGGTAGCCGTGCCTGGCAAGAAGGGCTGCCGAGCAGAGTCCTCCCACGCCCGCTCCGGCTACTACTGCATCATATCTGCCTGTCAGCATTCTATTTCTCCTCTTCTCCTCAATTGACTCAGAATGCCACACGGGAATACTTCCAGTCAACCGGCGAAAAATGTATGATTTCCTTTGTGCAAGAAATGAAAGGATGTCAACATGGTAGTCGGTGACATCATCAAGAGCAATGCCCGCATTTTCCCTGATAAGCTGGCCATCACCGATGACATCCACTCATGGACATGGCGGCAGTTCAGCGATAGAGTAAACCGGTTGGCCAACGCCTTACTGGGTCTGGGACTGACAAAGGGTGAGCGGGTAGCAATTCTGGCCGAGAACTGCTCCGAATACGTAGAATTCCTGTTCGCCATCGCCAGTGCCGGTCTTATCGGCGTTTGTCTTAACTACCGGCTGACCACAGCACAGATAATCCGCATCCTCAAGGAATGCGAGCCGAGAGCCATGCTTGTCCAGAGCGGGTACTTAAACATGGTTGAACCAATCCGCAATAGTGTCGCGAGCATCGAGGCGGTCATAGGTCTGGGCGCTAAACACGGCCTTGCTCTCGACTATGAGGCCACGCTGGCCAGGCATGATACTCATGAACCTGATGTCAGTGTCAACGAGGAAGACCCGTTCCTTATCCAGTACACAACCGGCACTACCGGCACCAGCAAGGGAGCCGTACTTACGCACAAGAACGAGATTGCCAACTGCATGATGCGTATTCAAGCCACCGCCACGTCACGGGAAGACGTGGTTCTGAACACGGGCCCTCTGTTCGCCACAGGTCATCAGGCCAGAGTCTTCGGCAACTGTTTTCTCAGTTGCACCCAGGTCATCACGGCTTTCAGTCCCAGGACCTGGGTAGAGATGATTGAGAAGTACCGTGTAACATACAGTTCACTGCTTGCCGGCACCACCTTCAAGATGGTCAAGGAGTTTCTTGAAACAAGCGAAAGGAAATATGACCTGAGCAGTCTGCGCAAGCTCCAGCCCGACGGCGGCCAGCATGTGTCCGGACAACAGCTTAAAGAAATGCTGGACTTCTTCAAAATCCCGTATTCAAATTCCTCCTGCAAACCTTACGGAATGACCGAGGCTATGCCCGGACCGTATCTTGTTCCCGAGGACATCGCCGCCGGCTTGAGTCCCGACGCCAGCGAGAAACAGAGAAGGCGCCTCGGGTCAGTTGGCAAACCTCTGCTCAATTCTGAAATGCGGATTGTCGACGAGAACGACCGGGACATCCCTCCCGGACAGGTCGGGGAAATACTCTTGCGCGGTGACCAGGTAATCAAAGGCTACTGGAAAAACCCTGAACTCACGGCACGGGCTTTCCGGGGCGGCTGGTTCCACACGTCCGACCTGGGCATGGTCGATGAAGACGGCTATCTCTATTTTCAGGGAAGGAAGGACTTCGTCATCAAGACCGGCGGCCTGCTCGTCGGTCCGGAGGAAGTTGAAAATGTGCTCCTCCAGCACCCGGCGGTCGCCGGGGCGGCTGTCTTCGGTGTACCCGATGACAAATGGGGACAGGCAGTCATGGCGGCGGTCTGTCTAAAGGCAGGTGCAACCGCCACAGATGAAGAACTGCGAAACCACTGCCGCAAGCATCTGGCCGGCTATCAGGTACCGAAGTCAATCGTCTTCACTCCCAGCCTGCCCAGAGATGCGGCATACGGAAAAGTTGACCGGCACGCTTTGGTTCAGAAATACGGCTCTATAGGTCAGGGCCATTAGAAGCCAATACCGGTAATCACATAACAACTTGCGAGGTGAATACAGATGAAGGTACTCATTCTCGGCGGCTGCGGCTACATCGGCTCTTCCACTGCAAGGGATCTGGTCAAGGCTCAAACAATAAGTAAGGTGAGGCTGGCTGATATCGACCCCCGTCTGGAACGCGTCCACACGTCACTGCGGAATAATCCCAAGGTCTCCGCGGAGTACATTGATATTACCCGGGATTTCGCCGCCTTGGTGAAACTTATCAAAGGCCATGACCTTGTGCTGAACTGCGTTGGTCCTTACTCACAGTTCGGCCTGACTGCGGCACGCGCCGCCATCAAAGCGCACGTCAACTATGCCGATGTTTGCGACGACCTGGAAATGACCAGGCGGCTATTCGGGCTTGATGGACCCGCCAGCAAGGCCGGCGTGTGTCTATGCACCGGCCTAGGGTCGGTCCCGGGCATAACCAACATCCTCGCTTCCTACGGCGCCGGCAAGATGGACTCGGTGGACGAAATCGAGGTGCACTTCCTGATTGCGCTCATGGACCCTATCGGCAAGGCCGGCCTGACTCAAGCCATCGGCCAGTTCGTCGGCGAAGTCTGGCAATTCCTTGACGGCCGTCTTGTCAGGGTGCCGGCCGGTTCGGAGCCGCAGACCGTCACCTTCCTTGAGCCGTTCGGCAAGACCGATGTCTATTTCGCCAGGCATCCGGAGCCTTTCACTTTCCCTCGTTTTATCCCGGGGGTGAAGCGGGTGATTAACAAGGCCGCCTTCTACCCGGCTTCGACCGTCAAGCTGTTCACGGAGATATTGCGCCTCGGTCTGTTCGATGATGAGCCGCTTAAAGCCGGCGATGGCAAAATATCTCCCAGAGACTTCATTGTTTCCTTCCTGCAACGCCGTCCCGATTTACGCTCCCAGCCCGGGCTCAAAGCGTCGCTCGCCCTCAACGTCACACTTCATGGCAGGAAAGACCGGGCTAATGCTGTTTTGACGTATCGAAGCGTCGGATGGGGCGGCCGCATGACAGCAATCCCCGCCTCAACCGGTGTGCAGATGCTCCTTGAAGGCAAGGTCAAAGCTAAGGGGGTGGTGGCGCCGGAAGGTGCCTTTGACCCTGCCGAGTTCTTACGCAGAATGGCGAGCAGAGGGATATGGACCTTCGAAGAAAGCACCCTGATGCAAGAGGTAAGAGCTTAACGGCTGAGGCAACGGGGCCTGATAAATCAAGATTGCCAGTTGCCGGCCTAAACCCTTACCCTCGTCTTCTGGCGCAGTCTTTCCAGTATCCACATCCGGGCAAGTGTCGTCGGACCGATGCCAAGCTCGCGGGCTTCCTTCCTTAACTCTTCCCATTTGTCTGCCGAGAGCCGTACCGGAATGACTTTATCCAAGGGCTTTTTAACCTCGACATGGACGACCTCGTCGCTCTCATCCCATGCCTCGCCCTGTTCAATACGCTGAACCTCTTTATCCAAATCGCTCATCCTTACCTGCCTCCCCTTGCCTTGCTATACTGCCGTCTTTCGCTTTCGGTCATCTGATTATATTTTTCAATCTCCAGAGCCTCTATGCGGAGCATCTATACATTTCCTCTATGATGAGTGTATACAAATGGTATACGATTGTCAAAGTAACCTGTCCGGGCTAACGGCGCAGCGAACCCTGCTGTGGGACAGGCTAAAAATCCGCATGAACAAGACTCTTAGGCATTGCCTTAGGCAGAAAGGCTAATCAGAACATGATTATTTCGAAATGTTGCGGTTACACGGGGGAAGTTCGAGATGCTGGTTATCGTATTCGGCGAGCGACTCCGCCTCAAGTTCCTTGGCGTGGTTGCCGTCGAAAGCAAGTCTACATCTGAACTCTAGTTCCCTTTTCAATTCCTTTTTGACCCTTTCAATACGGCCTCTACGACTTCCTGCTACACATCTAGTGCTAACCAAGCCATTCAGACGCTTCGCCAGCTCACGGTCCTGCGAGCAGCCAATATATATTATGCTAGTTTGGCCTCGGAGTCTTGGAAAGAAACATTCCTTAAGACGCACCTCATAAACACCGGGCAGGGAGGGAAGGGTTTTGATGCTAGCTTTGTCCAGAGGTAACCATTGTAACCAGCCCCTCTCAACCCATTGTCTAGCTTCTTCAAAAGTGATATCCGACTGACTCACCTCCGCGCCTCCTTATACTTCGAAGTTCGTAGCGTTGCTTAAAATTCACAACATATTTCGCCATAGCTGTCTAACACCTACAGTGGAAGTCCCGTTAGAAGCATTAATATCTTTCGGGCGTATTTGGTGTTGTCCTATTATCCCCAGAATCTCTTCTTAGTTTTCCTTAAAGCGTCTTCTTGGCTCTTTCTTATACCCTTTGCCCCGGTAATAAACTCTACGCCGTCTTTGTTGATTTTGGGTACATGCCAATCGAGGCCAGTTTGAATAGGAGAACGTCTCTGTGGCCTTCTTATAAACGCCTTCTCATCTTTCACAATATAAATATCACCACCGTCATAGTAGTAGGTTCTTCTCTTCCTCCTTCTTGCGCTTGTCAGCACAAAGAGAAAAAACGCGCCCACTACAACATAGGTAGCGATAGCCCACCCTAGCCCCTCCATAACCCAAACGATTATGAAAGGCACGCAGAGCAATATCGCAATCCAGAAATACTTACTTTTTAGCATCATAGTCTCCTTCCCGAAGCGGTGTGGCTACTTCTTGGGCTTGGTTTTCCTGGCGAGCTGCCTCGCTTTTTTGATGGTCTGGTTCTCCATAGAACCTTTCCGCACGCCGTAGAGCTTTCTCACTTTATCCATCTTCATTTCTTCTCTCCCCCTTTGCCTTTATTCTTGGCCGACTATGTCATGGCGCAGACACATTTGTCAACCAAAACCGATGGACAATGCCTTAGAAAGAACCAGCAAAGCGCGTATCATGAAGCTGTTGTCCCACGCTCCCCGCCGTTAGCCCGGTAAAAATAAAGCTCCCCGGACAGAATTCGAACCCACAACATAGCAGTTAATCTTGACAGGATCGGGGGATCTACCGTTGGGCTTTTTTAAGGAGAACATTGGCTCCCCGAGCAGGATTCGAACCTACAACCTAGCGGTTAACAGCCGCCCGCTCTACCGTTGAGCTATCGGGGAACGCTCTAAGAGGCGGCAGATATTATAGTTTAATCAAAGCCGCGCGGCAACGCGAGGTGCAGACTATCGCCGGCAACTGCTAGCTCAGGTGACAGCCTTTCGGCGTGACCACAAGCACCGGCACTGTAGCACTTCGCAATACCCGGTCGGCAACACTCCCGAAAGCCCAGCGGCTGATGCCGGAGCGGCCGTGAGTGCTGATGACAATCAGGTCCACCTTGTTCTTACTGGCATAGTCGTT
The DNA here is from genome assembly GCA_040753815.1 of Chloroflexota bacterium. Classification (GTDB taxonomy): domain Bacteria; phylum Chloroflexota; class Dehalococcoidia; order GIF9; family JBFMDU01; genus JBFMDU01. Next base: position 148,884 of record JBFMDU010000020.1, on the reverse strand, counting down.
AATCATATCGGCCGGTCTGCCCCATACAATCGCGGTCTTTGCCTCGATGTCTTTCTTCTTCAGCTTAGCCGCTATACGCTCGAGATTGCGGCGCGCTGAATCCGCATTCTTCCGTTCCATTTTAGCCAGATCAGTATTCGGGGACTCCGCCTCAAGCCCAGCCTGAAGGACGAGAGAACTGATTACTTCCATCACTCTCAACAGAATGACCTGACTTCCTTCACCAACGACGTTCCTTACTTCGTTTACCGCGCACTGGGCAAGATCCGAACCATCCAGAGGCACCAGAACCTTCTTGTACATGTCACTTACCTCCTTAACAGCCCGATGAAGCTGGCTGCCCGGCCAGGATTCGAACCTGGGCAAAAGGATCCAAAGTCCTTCGTGCTACCACTACACAACCGGGCAATTACCTCAAAATACCAGGCGGCTTACGATAACCAAATGGGGGCAACTATGTCAAGGCTGGTGCCGAAGGTCGGACTCGAACCGACACGGGAGTTGCCCCCCAACAGTTTTTGAGACTGTCGCGTCTGCCATTCCGCCACTTCGGCCGAGCCCTCAAAAAAGAATGGAGCGGAAGACGAGATTCGGACTCGCGACCTCCTCCTTGGCAAGGAGGCGTTCTACCACTGAACTACTTCCGCTCGCCCCATCATGGTGCCGAGGAGCAGAATCGAACTGCTGACACGCGGATTTTCAGTCCGCTGCTCTACCTACTGAGCTACCTCGGCTCAGTTACGTGTGAAGGGTATTTTAACCATCCAAATGTCCCTGTGTCAAGAAACACAGGCACAGCCAGTTACACCGGTCAGCCGCCGAGGCGTACCAGCGGTTTACCCTCAGCGCAGAGGGGACACCTCTCCGGCGGATAGGCCACGGTCGGCGACCGGAGACAGGCAAATAACGGAACGCCAAAATCGACCTTCTCACTGGAACGGTCAACCAGGACGCCAAGGCCCACGATATCGCCGCCAAGCTTGTTCACCGCATCCACGACTTCTTTCACCGAGCCGCCAGTAGTTAAAATATCATCCACGATGAGCACTTTCTCACCGGGGCTGATGGAGAAACCTCGGCGGAAAGCCCGACCGCTCTCAGCCTTCTCGGCGAAGATGCCGCGTACACCTAGCTGACGAGCCGTCTCAAAGGCAAGAATAACGCCGCCGGTAGTCGGGCCGGCCACAACCTGAACACCGGCGTTTTTAAAGTTGCCGGCAATCAGCCCGCATAACTTCTGCGTATATCGGGGGTACTGAAGTACCTGAAACTTCTCCCAGTACACCGGGGAATGCATCCCGGAGGTAAGCAGAAAGTGCCCCTCAAGAATCGCACCGGCGTCTTTGAATATCTGAAGCACCCTGTCTGACACGATAGACTCCCTGCTATTTCGTTCCGGATGAAGCCGGCTCGGGTATCCCTTGGCTGGCCAGGTCATAGTTAGGCACCATTCTCCAGCGCGACGGCGGCCAGTAGATGAACCAGCTCTTGCCGATAATGTTCTGCCTCGGCACCGTCCAGCCGCCATGGGAATCAATGCTGTTATTCCGGTTGTCGCCCAGCACAAAGTAATTATCAGCCGGGACCGTCACTGGCCCAAAGGTATAAATTGGAGGAGCTGAAATGTAAGGTTCAGTAAGTATTTTGCCATTCACTTTGACTTTCCCACCAGCGACCTCTATCCGGTCGCCGGGCAGGCCGATGATGCGCTTGATATAAGGCGTCTCAGATTCGTTTTGAGGCGGTTCAAGAACTATAACATCACCGCGCTTCGGGTCACCCAGCCAGTAGGTCATCTTTTCGACACGGACCCAGTCCCCCTGATGAATGCCCGGTAGCATCGAGGTATAGACCACGGTATAGTTCTGCATGGTCAACTGCATCCCGGTATATAAGGCCGCGCCGATGGCAACGTATATCAGGATTTCGCGTATTAGTTTCAAAGGCGTTCCTCTCTCTACTCTGGACAAACTGCGCCCGGACGGAGTAACCAATTATATTGCCTTCCAGCCGTTCCCGCCACTTGGCAAAAACCGCTCGATGCGCTATCCTATAGCGATTTTTTGACAGGAGGCGTTCGTCATGGCCGAAGCTTCGCGCGAACTCTTCTGGAATATCCCTCTAGGCCCCTGGATCGTTTATCCGCTCGCTGCTATCGCCGTCCTTATCTTCATCTGGGCCAGCTACCGCCGCTACCGTCTTATCGCCATCGGCAAGCGAGGCGTTCCGATGGGGAGCTGGAGCCAGCGCATCGTTAACTTCATCGGCGTTGGCATCGTAGACGGCTTCCTTCACAAACGCATCTTCCGTGATGCCTACCCCGGGCTGATGCACTTCTTCATCTTCTGGGGCTGTCTCGTCTTCCTCATCGCCACCGCCGCTGAGACCATCAATAAGTACGTCTTCCACTACCTCTACGGACCGACCTATCTGGTTGTTTCAGCCTATGTCGATATCATCGGCCTGCTAGCATTGGTCGGCATCGCCATCGCCGCCTGGCGGCGCTATATCCAGCGTCCCAAGAGACTGGACAACAAGCCTGAAGATGCTATTGCTCTTATCCTTATCGCTGTAATCGTTATCTCGGGTTATCTAGTCGAAGGTCTCCGCTTCGCTTCACCCGACCCGGGCAAGGACGCCGCCCATGCCTACTGGTCAACCGGCGGCTGGGTCTTTGCTCTGTTTATATCAATTATCGGCATCAACCCGCCGCTGGCGGTTGCCATGCATCCGTGGGCATGGGGTTTCCATGTTCTCTTATCAATCGGCGCCGTTATCTACGTTTCCGTTACCTTCAGCCGCTTCACCCACATCCTCATGTCTCCCATCAACGTCTTTCTGCGCCCGTTCAAACCGCGCGGCCAGCTTGACAGCTTCGATATCGAAAAAGCCATCGAAAAAGGCGAGCCGCTTGGCGCTAACCAGATACACCACTTCAACTGGAAGCACCTGCTCGATACCGACGGGTGCACCCGCTGCGGACGCTGTCAGGACCAGTGTCCGGCTAATTTCACCGGCAAACCGCTCAGTCCTAAGAAAATCGTCCAGGACCTGAGGACCGAGCTTAACATCAACGGCCCCAAAGTCCGCGCCGCCATGGGTAAGGCCGCCAGCGCCACAAAGACAACTAAACCGGCACCAACTGCCGAAGGTCAGGCGACGGCTGAGGCACCTCCACCGGAGCCGATTACCGCGCCAGCCATAATTGGAAGCCGCATCACTGAAGACGAAATCTGGAGCTGTACCACCTGCGCCGCCTGTCTCGAAGCCTGCCCGGCCTTCATCGATCCGCTGGGCAAAATCGTAGAAATGCGCCGCAACCTTGTGCTCGAGCAGACCAAGATGCCGGAGACGGCTCAGACCATCCTCAAGTGTATCGAAGACCGCGGTCACTCCTGCCGCGGCACGCTTTTCTCCCGCACCGACTGGTATAACGGGCTGGACATAAAAGCTCTCGCTGACGATAACAAAGCCGATATTCTTTACTGGACGGGGTGCGCCGCTTCACTCGAGGACCGAAGCATCAAGGTCGCCAAGGCCTTTGCCGCGGTGACCAGAGCGGCCGGGGTCAAGATTGGCGTCCTCGGAGCCGAAGAGTCATGCTGTGGCGACCCGGCGCGCCGCATGGGCAACGAATACCTCTTCCAGATGCTCGCTATGAAAAACATCGAGACGCTCAAGACCTATGGCGTTAAGACTATCGTTACCACCTGCCCGCACTGCTTCAACACCCTTAAGAACGAATACCCGCAGTTCGGCGGCGATTTCTATGAGGTGGTCAGCCATACCGAGTTCATCGGTCAGCTCATTGATGAAAGCCGGCTCAAGCTGACGGGCGAGGTCAACAAGAAGCTGACCTACCATGATTCCTGCTACCTCGGGCGGCACAACGGCATCTACCTGCCGCCGCGGCATGTGCTCGGCACCCTCCCGAAGGCGCAGGTCATCGAAATGAAGCGCCGCAATCAGAAAGGCTTTTGCTGTGGCGGCGGCGGCGGCCGCTTCTGGATGGAGGAAAAGATAGGCAAGAGAATGAGTGAGGAGCGAATTGATGAGGCAATCGGCACCGGCGCTGATTTTGTCACTACCGCCTGCCCCTACTGCCTCCAGATGTTCGAGGACGCCATTAAATCCAAGGGCGCTGAGGAAAAGTTCAAGGCCAAAGACGTAGCGGAACTGGCGGCGGAGGCACTGCCGAAGTAGCAACTAACGTTTCGGGCTTTTCGCGTGCTTGCGCACAACCTGAGGATAGACGGCCCGCAGGGAACCGCCGTGAACGGGGAACTTCCTGCGGGCTTTCTTTTTCGCCCGGCGCTCTGCCTTGGTCCCCGGCTCTTCCCCTTCCTCAACCACCCTGAACCGCCATCTTCATCCGGAGGTGTTTCATGACCAGCTCCATAGCCTCCCCCGCCTTGGCGCTGATAAGCACCGCCGCCGCACTGTCCATCGGCGTTGCGCTGAGATTAATAATGACCAGCTTCGCCCCGGCTTCCCGGGCGTACATCGGCATGTAGGCCGCAGGGTATACTACCAGCGTCGAACCGATGACCAGCATAAGGTCGCAGTTGCGGGCGCGGTGGCTGGCCTCGGTCAACTCCCTCACCGGCAAAGCCTCGCCAAAGAAGACTGCCGCCGGCTTGAGCATCCCTTTACAGTCAGGGCAGTCAGGCACGCCGGTGTCTTCACGAATTAGAGGCACGATCTCAGTCAGCGGATAACGCTTGCCGCAATCCAAACACGCCGCCCATCGCAGATTGCCATGAAGTTCAAATATTTTCTCCGATGAGTTCCCCGCCTTCTGATGCAGATTATCTACATTCTGAGTAATGACGCAGTCCAGCTTACCCATCCGCTCGAGTTCGGCGATAGCGAAATGGGCGGGATTGGGCTGGGCATCAGCCATCAGACCTTCCTTCCCCAGCATATGCCAGTGCAGTTTCCGCGAATCGGCGCTGCTTATGAACTTCTGGATAGTAAAGTCGTCAGGGTCATAGCGGCTCCAGATACCACCGGGACTCCGGAAGTCAGGAATACCCGACTCAGTACTGACCCCAGCGCCCGTGAATACTACCACCCGCTTAGACCGGTAAATCAGGTCGGCGGTCTTTTCGGCCAATTGCTCGATATTGCCAGAGCCCTTCATGTAACTACCTGGGATTATCACCTTCCTCAGTCACTTGCTTAAGCTCGTCGACTCTTACTCCAAAGCAGATACCACCACCAGTTTTGTTGAGATTGCCAAGTGTGGTATCAAATTTCTCCTTACAGGCCTGAGAGCAGAAATAATAGGTCTTACCCTTGTACGACGTAGTGAAACTGGCCTTCTTTTCATCGACTTCCATTTTGCAAACCGGGTCTACCGCCATAACGAACCCCCTTTCATCAATCTCGATTGCGTTTTTAGTAAAGCGGAATACCGCCTCACACCTTACCTGGTTTCCAGTGTATCGGTACTCACCTTGTTAATCAAATCGAGAACCTGCTCCCCACCCTCAATGGATTCGTCAAGCTCAAAGCTGAGCTCCGGCATCTGGCGGATATCCAGACGCCGCGACAAACGCATCCGGAAGAAACCAGCCGCGGCTTCAAAGCCTTTCAGGGTATCTTTTTTCTCCACCTCACTGCCCACAACACTAATAAATACTCTGGCCAGCTTCAGGTCGGGAGAAATCTCAACACGCGTGATAGAAATAAAGCGGCCCAGCCTGGGGTCGCTGATTTCCCGCCGCAGAAGATAGCTTATGTCATCGCGGATCTGGTGGCCCAGCCGCTCGAGGCGCCGTGTGCTGACTTGCCCCTCCCCTAGCTGACCTTTTGCCTGCGGTAGAACTGGATGAAGTCGCCAACCTCGACGTCATTAAAGTCTTCAATACCCACACCACACTCCATACCATGAGTGACCTCCCTGACATCGTCCTTGAACCGCCTTAGACTCGAGACCCTGGACTCGCGGACAACCTTGCCGCCGCGGATAACCCTCACCTGCGCATCCCGGCTTCCACGGCCTTCCTTCATATAACAGCCAGCAATTCTGGCCTTATTTCGACCAGGGAAGACTGCCCTGACTTCAGCCATGCCCTCAGCAACCTCGGTATACTCCGGTTCGAGCATGCCCTCAAGAGCCTTGGTCACGTCCTCGACGATATCGTAAATAATGCTATAGGTCCTGATACTGACACCCTCGTTATCGGCCATAGCACGGGCGCCTGGCTCCGGCTGACTGTTGAAACCGATGATTATTCCGCGCGAAGCCAGCGCCAGAAGCACATCGCCTTCAGTAATCGAGCCGGTAGCGGCCCGGATAACCTTAACCTTAATCTTGCCGGTAGAAAGCCTGTCCAGCGACGCCTTGATAGGCTCGATACTGCCCTGAACATCCGTCTTTAAAATTATGTTAAGCTCTTTAATTTCACCCGTGGCCGCCTGAGCAAACAGGTTGGTCAGGGTTACCGGCTTGACCGCCGCCTGCCTTTCAGCCTGCTGTTTATCAAGCACAGCCCTGGCATCTTTCTCGGAATCCACGATTTTGAAGTTATCGCCGGCCTGGGGCACGTCCTTCATGCCGAGAACTACCGCAGGTGTCGCCGGCTCGGCGTGCTTCATACTGCGGCCAAGGTCGTCAAACATCGCCCTGACTTTACCCCAGGTGTTGCCGGCCACTATGATATCGCCGACTTTAAGCGTACCTGTTTGCACCAGCACCGTGACCATCGGGCCCTTGCTCTTGTCAAGCTCGGCCTCAACGACAGTACCCTCGGCAGGCCGGTTAGCATTAGCCTTGAGCTCCATGATATCGGCTACAAGCAGGAGATTTTCCAGAAGGTCCTTGATGCCGGTCCTTTTCTTAGCCGATACCGGTACGCAGATAACATCGCCCCCCCACTCTTCGAGATTTAAGCCAAGCTCACCCAGTTGCCGCTTCACTTTTTCCGGATTGGCGTTAGGTTTATCAATCTTGTTCAACGCCACTAACAGCGAGACTCCGGCGGCGCGGGCGTGGTCGATAGCCTCTATCGTCTGCGGTTGAACACCATCGTCAGCCGCTACAACAATAACCGCAATATCCGTTGCCCTGGCCCCGCGAGCCCGCATCGCTGTGAAAGCTTCATGCCCGGGCGTATCAAGGAAGGTAATCTTACGCCCATCAACCTCGACCTGGTAAGCGCCGATGTGCTGGGTGATAGCGCCGGCCTCGGTAGCCACTACATTACTCTGACGAATGGCATCAAGCAGACTCGTCTTACCATGGTCAACGTGACCCATAATGGTAACGACCGGAGCGCGCGTCACCAGTTCACCGACCTGCTTTACCCTTGACGGCGCGGTCGTGGCCGCGGCTGGCGCTTCCTTAGCGACGAAGCCAAATGCCGGCGCTATGGCTGAAGCAGTGCGGAAATCAATTGCCTGATTAATGGTAGCCATGATGCCATTGCGCATCAACTGCTTGATGATGTCAACCGGCTCAACCTTCAGAAGGTCCGCGAATTCACGCACCGTGACCGCCGGAGGAACGGCGACCACGTTGACCTTAGGGGCCGCTGCTTTCTTTGGCACCGGGGCCGTGGGGGTAGTTGCCTTGGGTTTTTCAACAGCCACTCAAGACCTATCCTGTCATAGTCCTGGCGTAATCCTCAATTGTATGCTTATCCGTTAAAGTCATCTTCGCCCGCAGGGCATGCTCCAACCTTCCCTTGGCCAGAGCGCCTTCCCAGCAAGCCTGCTGGCGACACAGATACGCGCCGCGCCCGGGCCTCTTACCACTCAGGTCCACCTCAAGTCTGTCAGTATACACGATTCGCACCAGTTCGCGCTTGCCTCTTATCTGACGGCATACGATACAAGTACGCTGCGGCACATGTTTGACTACTGCCGAACCAGCCACGAACCACTACTCCTCACCAACAACCGGCGACTGTTCGACCTGTTTCTTAACCCGCCCACCACGCACCTCATCCTTAGAAGTCAGCTTCTTCTTTTTCTTGCCTGCTTTGGTCCGGCTGGGCATAAGGATATCTTCCGCGAAACGGATACCCGACTTGCCAAGAACCGGTTCACCCACACCCACACCCGCAGCCGCTTTTTCATGGCTGGTAATGGCCGCTACTACCTCTTCAATGGACACTCCAGCCTCTTCCTCTTCAGCCACAGCCGGCTCAGCTTCGCCCACCGCTTCGAGTTCAGGTACCACCACGGCGACCTCCTCGGCTTTGACCAGTACCTCGGGCTTCTTCTCCTCTCCCTTGCCCGTGGTCGGCAGCGCGGCCTCTTCCGGCTTTTCAAGCTTTTCCACGGCTTCAACTGGCTTCACTACCCTGGCCTTTGCTCTGGCTTTGGCTTTGGTTTCGACCGGCTTCTTCTCCTCCGGGACCAGCTTCTTAACTTCCGCAGCCGGCGTTGCCGCTTTGATATCGATGCGCCAGCCAGTCAACTTGGCACCAAGCCTGGCGTTCTGCCCATCACGGCCAATAGCCAGCGATAACTGCTTTTCAGGCACGATGACTGTGGCCGCGTTCTCCTCCTCCCTCAGTTCCACACCCAGCACTTGTGCTGGACTTAGTGCGTTGGCGATAAACTCAGCCGACGAAGGCACCCACTGAACAACATCTATCTTCTCGCCGTTAAGCTCGTTAACAATATTTTGGATCCTGATGCCTCGCAGACCAACACAAGAGCCAACCGGGTCAATCCCTTCCTGCCTGGCAGTAACAGCGACCTTGCTGCGGGAACCTGCCTCCCTGGCAACCGCTTTGATTTCAACATTGTTATTGGCAATCTCTGGAATTTCGACCTCCAGGAGCTTGCGCAAGAGGTTAGGATGGGAGTGGGAAACAATAATCTGTGAACCGCGGGGCGTCCTTATCGGGTCCATAAGATACAGTTTCAGCCTTTGACCTGCCCGGTAGTACCTGCTGCGTATTTGTTCGCTCTCTGGCAAGACCGCCTCGGCACGGCCGAGGTCAACTATCACCTGCCCCGGCTCAGAATGGTGGACGACACCGGTCACGATGGTGCCGCTGCGGCCGGCGAACTCATCGTAAATCGACTGGTGCTCGGCGTCATGAAGTCGTTTGAGAATTAACTGCTTGGCTTTCTGGGCGGCGATACGGCCGGCGATCGGCGGGGTTGCCTCAATCTCCAATGAATCTCCCACCCTGGCATCTTTGCTAATTTTCCGGGCTTCGGCCGGCGATATCTCGCAGTTCGGGTCGGCAGGAGATTCTGCAACCGTCTTACGCACAAAAATCTTTACATTGCCGGTATTCTGGTCAATCTTCGCGGTGACGTTCTCGTTGGTGGGGAAGAGGTCTTTTCGATAGGCGGAGGCTATAGCCTGTTCCACCGCGGCCAGAACCGTATCTTTCGGCAGGTTCTTCTCAGCGGCAAGCTGAGTGATGGCCACCATGAATTCACTCTTCATTTACCGTCCTACCTCTAGCTTTGAACAACTCCCTATACAACAAAAAAGTGGGAGGTCCTCCCACTTCTCGAAACAACTAGATTGGACGATATAAACAATAGCACACTCACCGTGCTAATGCAAGTGCCGAGAGCATATTGCCAAACCACGGGATTAGTGATATAATCCGCCAATTCTATTAACAGGATGGGAGGAGGAAACACGTGGAATCGACGTTTCCAAAGTGCCAAAAGTGCAATACTGGTGACCTGGTGCCGCTGTCTGATTTTGGCAGCCAGGGCGCAGCTATTCACTACAAGGCCTGGGTCTGCACCAACCCCGAATGCGGCTACAACATTAAGATCAGGAACGGCGACCTCTACATTAACGAGCCTATAGTTAGCGGCGCTACTCATACCGTCCGACCGCGCTAGGTTCGCCAGACCGTTAACCTGACCAAGCCAGACGCCTACCACAGCGTCCCTGTTGTGCCCGAGCGCCACGGGGAATGTCAACTGAGGTGAGCGTGTTCTCTTTGTCCTCACCGCGACGGCGTTACACCGAAGCCATTCTGGACTTCCTCTTCCCGCGCGCCTGCATTAACTGCGGCCAGCGGGGAGCCTTGCTTTGCCAGAATTGCTTCCGCCATTTAGCGCCGGTCGGGCCGGCCTGTCCAAAGTGCGGCAGGCCTCAGGCAAACGACAGCCTTTGCGCCGCGTGCTGGGGTCGGGAATCACCGATTGACGGCATCCATTCACCTTACCGCTTCCAGGGCATCGCACGTACGGCCATTCATGAGTTCAAATACCATGGCCTAAGGTCGATGGCTGAGCCTCTGGCCCACCTCCTGGCAAATTACCTTGTCAAAAATCCGGTCCCTGGCGACACGTTCTTGCCAGTACCACTCCACAGCCGCAGGCTGAAAGAACGGGGCTACAATCAGTCGGCTTTACTTGCCAGCCACCTCAGCCGGTTGACCGGGATTCCTATCGAGGAGAACACCCTTATCCGGCTAAAGAACACGCCGCCGCAAGTACGGTCTTCCAGCGTCGACACGCGGCACTCCAACGTCGCTGGTGCGTTTGCCTGCCGCAACGAGCATCTCCGCGGCCGTAGTGTTATCATCATAGATGATGTCTGCACTTCTGGCGCTACTCTCGAAGCCTGCGCTGTGGCCATTAAAGCCGCTGGCGCTTCGACTGTCCACGGGCTAACCCTGGCCCGGGAGGTATGAACCTAGCAACTCGTGGTATCTCATATTCGTTATATACTTAAACTCAATGGAGAAAGTAGAGATGGAACTACAGGTCATCGGTAAAAACATCGAGGTTACCGCTTCACTCCGTAGTCTCGTGGAGAGAAAAGTCAACAAGCTGACCCGCTTCCTGCCAACTATCAGGGAGACGAAGGTTGAACTATTCCATGAGAAGGCCAGGTCACCGAAGCAGAGATATACCGCTCAGGTGACCGTCAACAACAATGGTGTCCTGCTCCGTGGTGAAGAAAAAGCAGAGAATATCCAGACGGCTCTGGATGCCGTCGCCGAGGTCATGGCCCGGCAGATAAAAAGATACAAAGAGAAGCGCGATGACAAGGGCAGGGGCAAATCAGTAGTCCGGCAGACCGCGGTCGAAATGCCGGAGACTGAACCTAAATCTGCATCGGCGCCAGATAACGTGGTCAAGGTTAAGCGTTTCCAGGTCAAGCCGATGCCGGTGGCTGAAGCCACCGAGCAAATGGAGCTCTTGGGACATAATTTCTTTTTGTTCGTCAACTCAGAGACAAATAAATTTAACTGCTTATACCGCCGCAATGACGGCAAGTACGGGCTGATTGAGACAGACCTGGCATAATAAATATATAGAAAGAGCTAATATAGAGGAGTCACCTGACATGGCTAACGCCAGAATCAAAGTAGGCATACTCGGCGCCACTGGAATGGTGGGGCAAAGATTCGTCCAGCTCCTGGACGGTCATCCCTGGTTTGTGGTTACCGAACTGGCCGCCTCGGAGCGGTCAATAAACAAGCCCTACGCGCAGGCGGTTGAAGGCCGTTGGAAACTGCCCGGTGATGTACCTGAATACGCGCGGAATCTTGTCGTCAAAGAGTGCACCCCGAACCTCGATTGTCATCTGGTGTTCTCGGCGCTCGATGCTGACGTGGCCGGGCCAATAGAAGAAGCGTTCGCTGCCAAAGGTTACGTAGTATCGAGCAATGCCCGCAATCACCGTATGGAGCGTGACGTACCCCTGCTGATACCCGAGGTCAATTCCGATCACCTTGCCCTCATCCCGGTACAGAAGAAGAACCGGAGGTGGCGGGGCTATATCGTGACCGACCCGAACTGCTCGACCATCGGCATGGTACTCGCCCTCAAACCGCTGATGCAGTTCGGCATCTCCAAAGTTATTGTCACCACCATGCAGGCCCTTTCCGGCGCCGGCTATCCCGGCGTGGCTTCGCTTGATATCCTCGATAACGTAATCCCCTTCATCGGCAATGAAGAGCCAAAGATGGAAAGCGAGCCGCTCAAACTGCTCGGCACCCTGGAAAAAGACCACATCAGAATGGCCGATATCGTTGTCAGCGCCCATTGCAACCGGGTGAACGTCAACGATGGCCACACTGAATGCATTTCGGTCAAGTTCAGCCGCAAGGTCGAGCTGGCTAATATCGTTAAAACCTTTGAAGGCTTCAACCCGCTTAAAAGGCTAAACCTTCCCATGGCACCGGAACGGCCTATTATTGTCCGCAGTGAGCCGAATCGTCCCCAGCCGAAAATGGACCGCGACCTCGGGAAAGGCATGGCGGCTACTGTCGGCCGGATCCGCCCCTGCCCGGTGCTGGACTGGAAGTTTGTCGTCCTCAGCCACAACACGATCAGGGGCGCCGCCGGCGCCGCCATTCTCAACGCCGAATTGATGAAAGTTAAAGGCTACCTGTAGTAACGCCGGGCTAAAGTCCCTTCACACAACCATGAAGTAAGAAGCTAGGAGGTCGAGCATGATAATCCCCATAGTCATCATCGCCATCATCGTCATTATCGGCATCTGGGTCTGGGCACTTTACAACGGCCTGGTCAGGGGACGTGTGCGCGTCCAGGAGGCATGGTCCGGAATTGACGTCCAGTTAAAACGGCGTTCCAGTCTGGTCCCCAACCTGGTAGAAACGGTTAAAGGTTATGCCGCGCATGAAAAAGAGGTTTTCGAAAACGTCACCAAAGCCCGCTCCGCCCTTATGAGTGCCGGTGACGCCAGGTCAGCCGCTGAGGCCAATAATCAGCTAACTGCGGCTCTTAAAACTCTATTCGCTGTAGCTGAAAACTACCCGCAACTGCGCGCTTCTGAGAACTTCATGCAACTGCAAAAAGAGCTTTCAGATATCGAGGAGAAAATCGCCTACTCCCGCCAGTTCTACAACACTAACGTCATGGACTTCAACACCAAAATCAAGGTGTTCCCTAACGTCCTGCTGGCGAACAGCTTTGGCTTCAAGCCGGCTGACTTTTTCGCTGCTACCGAATCGGAACGGGCCGACGTCAGGGTCAGCTTTAAATAACTGCGGATGAGCATTTATTCCGAAATCAGTGCCAACCAGCGGCGCACCTGGCTGCTCATGGCCTTGTTTATCATCATGGTCGCCGCAGTGGTCGAAGTTGCCGCATGGCTCCTCGGCGGCGGCTATGAGGCAGGCGTTATCGCTCTTATCGCCTCGGCGCTGTTTGTCGTCTTCAGCTACTACGCCTCATCATCAATAGTACTCAACATATCTCGCGCCACCGAAGTCAAGCACGACGAGAATCCTGACCTCTATCACATCGTCGAGAACCTGTGTATCGGCGCTGGTCTCCCTACGCCTAAGATTTACATAATCGACGATACCGCCCCCAACGCCTTCGCCACCGGACGAGACCCGCAACGCGCCGTTGTCGTTGTAACCAAAGGACTTCTGCAAAAACTGGACAAACTTGAGCTCGAGGGTGTCATCGCCCACGAGCTTTCACACATCCGCAACTACGATATACGCGTTATGACAATTACTGTGGTGCTTATCGGACTGGTGGCGCTCATTGCCGATGTCACCTTACGCCTTACCTGGTTCGGGGCCGGGCGTCGCCGTGGTGGTGACCGCGGAGCCGGAGCGGCGATAATGTTAGCCATAGCATTGATAGCGCTCATTTTAGCGCCCATCGCCGCCCAACTGATACATCTAGCCATCTCCCGGCGGCGGGAGTATCTTGCAGACGCTTCAGGGGCTTTACTGACCCGCTACCCGGAAGGCCTGGCCAGAGCGCTCGAGAAGATCAGCACCGATAAAGAACCTCTTGAAGCAGCCAACAAGGCCACAGCCCACCTGTACATTGTCAACCCGTTGAAGGACCGTGGTAGTTTTATGAACAACCTTTTCTCAACACATCCGCCAATACAGGAACGCGTCCAGCGGTTGAGGGCTATGTAAAAATGCTTGATATTCCTGCACACTGGAACTTGCTTGAGAACCGCGTGGTCTGGATCTCTATCGCGGCATGGTTTATCGCACAGTCCATCAAGTTCATTATCGACCTCTCTATAACCCACCGCCCTGACTGGAAACTGTTCGTTAGTCAGGGCGGAATGCCAAGTTCCCACTGTTCTCTGGTTGCCGGCATGACCACATCGGTCGGGATCGTCTTAGGTCTGAACTCCGTGCTCTTCGCCGTTTGCGCGGTGCTCTCCATGATTGTTATCTATGACGCCGCTGGCGTCAGGCGTACTGTTGGCATCCAGTCCACCATCCTCAACCGCATGCTTGAGGAATTGTTCAAGGGCAACCCCCTAGTGAAGCAACGCCTGAGGGAGTTCATTGGACATTCAAGATGGGAGGTGGTAGCCGGTATCGGGCTGGGCGTTCTCATTGGATGGCTAGGATGTCTCGGCCTGTAAGTGGCACAGGACTTAGCTATACCACCTTTGATACTAAATCTGGATGGGTGGCTCTGCTGGCATCGTCGTCGGGCTTACGGCAGCTTATTCTTCCACAACCATCGCCCGAAGCGGCTATCCATATGGTACTATCAGCCGCCGGCCAACTTGCCATACACATATCCCCAGAACCGCCTGATTCCCCATTCTTCGCCAGCACCGTAAGTCAGCTAAGACACTACTTCCACGGTGAACCCGTCCGGCTGACAGGCAAAATTGACCTCAGCGGTGCAACTGATTTCCAGAGACGCGTCTGGATGGCGGCTTATACCATTCCTTACGGGAAGACAAGAACCTACGCTTGGTTAGCCCGGCAGTCCGGCTGCCCTAGAGGCGCCAGAGCAGTAGGACAAGCCCTGAGCGTCAACCCTCTACCATTAGTCATCCCCTGCCACCGGGTAGTGCGGTGCAATGGTAGTATCGGCGGCTTCAGTGATGGAATTGAGACGAAGCGTCGCTTACTGAGGCTGGAAGGTGCCTTACAATAGCTGATCCATGGTTCAGGGCCCTGGCCTCTCCTGAACACAGAGTCCCTCAACACCAACTATTTCCTCCAGCTTCTGCCGGAACTCATCCGAGGAATTCACCATCAGGTCAGGCATGTCCATATCCACCATCTCAATGCCGTTGACCACGGTCAGACAAATGCGATCCCTGCCCGGATGGCTCTGAATAAGCGCCATCACCTTCTCCAGTCGAGCAATGTCGATGTCTTTTTCACCCGTCTGCATAAGCGTGATGGTTACCACACAGGGTGGCCTGAGTGATAACTTCTCTTTCGGCGTGCCGCCATTCGCCTCAGACTCAGCACCCGTCTGATATTGGTAGGCCTCCCGGCAACTGACGCTCACCTTATCATCTCCCCGCGCCCGTATCGCCCCCTTTACTACCACCATCACACCCTCCTCCCAGAGATGGCTGGTCTTTGCGTATTCGTTGGACCAGACAGCAACATCTACGGTACCGGTCAGGTCTTCCATCTCAACAAACGCCATTGGACGGCCGTCGCGTGCGAATGACCTTCGCACGGACCGTACCATTCCGGCGACTTCCACGGTCCGTCCGGCCAGGTCCGGGTTTAACTCACTGGCCAGGGCACGCTTGGTACTGCCAAGCTTGGGTGCCCTATCCGCTATCTCCTGACCAGAGAAGCTAACGCCAAGCAATTCCCGTTCCCATTCCAATTTCTCCCTGATGCTTACCGTGGCGTCTTCCAGCACCAGACCGGGCACTGGCGTCTGAGCCATTTCGCCCCACAGATCAAACATTGTTGATTGGCCTGATTCTTTGAGCCTCTGCTCCCTCTGAGCAAGAGCAACAATCTGGTCAAGCCCGGTCAGCAAAGCACCGCGGCTACCTAGTGAATCGAATACCCCGGCTTTAATCAGGCTCTCCAGCACCTTCTTATTAGTACCCCTCAAATCGGTACGGCGGCAGAAGTCCTCAATCGATTTGAACGGCCCACCATCTCGGCGCGCCTCAAGCATCGGTTCAACCGCCGAACTACCAACATTTTTGACGGAGGTCAGACCGAACCGGATAGATGTCCGCTTTTCAATAGTAAAACCAGTCTCGGAGTAATTGATGTCTGGGCGGAGCACATTGATACTCAGCCTTCGGCACTCGGCAATTGCCGAGGCTACCTTCTCTGTATTTTGCGAGTAGCAATTCAGGAAGGCAGTCATATATTCCACAGGATAATTGGCCTTTAGATAAGCAGTCCGATAGGCCAGCATGGCATAACTCACGCTGTGGGCCTTGTTAAAAGCATAGCCAGCAAAAGGCTCAATCAGGGCGAAGACCTGGCCAGCGAGTTCCTCGCTTAAGCCTTTAGCTTTAGCACCATTAATAAAGTTCTGCTTCTCTCTTCTCATTACATCGGAGATTTTTTTGCCCATCGCCTTACGCAGGATATCTGCTTGCCCGAGGGTATAGCCGGCAAGCGCCTGGGCAATGAAAAGCACCTGTTCCTGATAAACAATGACGCCGTAGGTCTCTTGAAGAATACTTTCCAACGCCGGGTGCAGATAACGCACCGGTTCCAGCCCTTGCTTGGCCCGAATGAAAGTAGGGATGTGCTCCATCGGCCCAGGCCGATAGAGAGCAATCATGGCCGAGATATCACCAAAAACCGTTGGCTTAAGCTCGGCAATGTAGCGCCGCATGCCGATACCTTCAAGCTGGAATACACCGTGAGTGTCACCGTTAGCCAGCAAGGCATAAGTCCGCGGGTCGTTAAGCGGCAGACGCGCCAGATCGATACTAACACCGCGGTGCTTGGCGATTGTCTCCCTAGCCTTGGCCAGAATGCTCAGGTTAACGAGTCCAAGGAAATCCATTTTGAGCAGGCCGAGCCGTGCCACGCTTTCCATCGAGTACTGGGTCATCAGCGCATGCTCATCATCAGTCTTGGCAACCCGCTGAAGTGGTACGTAATTGACCAAGGGGTCTCGAGAGATAACCACACCGGCGGCGTGAGTACTGGCATGGCGGACTGTGCCTTCCAGCCTCTTCGCAGTATCAATCAGATTCCGGACCATTTCGTCTTTATGATAGATATCACTCAACTCGGGCACTTCCTGGAGCGCTTTATCAAGAATCGTACCGGGCAGGCCCGGAATCAGACGGGCTACGGCATCAACCTGACCGTACGGAAGTCCGAGCGCTCGCCCCACATCACGAAGCGCCGCCCGTGCGCCAAGAGTGCCAAAGGTGATTATCTGGGCAACATGGTCGGTACCGTATTTTTGATTGACGTAAGCAATCACCTCCTCACGACGATCATCCTGAAAGTCCATATCGATGTCCGGCATCTCACGCCGCTCAATATTGAGAAACCGTTCAAATACCAGTTTATGCTGGAGCGGGTCAATATCGGTAACGCCAAGGCAGTAAAGAGCCAGACTGGCCGCGGCGCTTCCGCGCACGCCGAAAAGAATATTTCTGCTCCTGACAAATGACACCATATCCCAGACAACCAGAAAGTAATCGGCAAACTGGGTCTTCCGGATAACCTCCAGCTCGTAGCTCAAACGCTTCTCAATTTCGGGTGTTGGCCTTGTATAGCGTTGTTTCAGCCCCTGCCAGCAAAGCTCAGACAGATAGTCGTCAGCCGTCTTGCCGGTTGGGACCTCCACCTTAGGCAAATGCAGTTTGTTGAACTCGAGTTCGAGCTGACACATTTCGGCAATTAGCTGAGTATTAGCCACCGCCTCCGGGAGGTCGGCATAAAGCTCGATCATCTCCTGTGAACTCCGGAGATAAAAGTAGTCGCCAGCCATCTTGAGACGCTTATCATCAAGCACCGATGTGTTAGTCTGAATACAAAGCAGAAGGTCCTGAGCGGCGGCGTCCTCACGGTTGACGTAATGAACATCGTTGGTAGCTACCAGGCGGATGCCAGTCTTACGTGAAAGCGCCACGAGGTCTGGGTTGACGACCTCCAGCTCCGGGATAGGATGCCTCTGAACTTCTAAAAAGAAGTCGCCCCTGTAGTTTTCGCAATACCACTGGGCCGCCTGCTCTGCTTCATCAAAGCGTCGCTGAAGAAGGAGACGCGGCACTTCTCCTTGCGGGCATCCGGAAAGAGCCACCAGCCCTTCACGGTGAAGCCTCAGCAGTTCTTTATCAACCCGCGGTTTGTAATAGAACCCCTCAAGCTGGGCTTTCGTGGCAAGCTGGAGTAGGTTTTGATAGCCAGTCTGATTCTTGGCCAGTAAAGTCAGATGGTAGGGGCTTTTCTCACGGGTACTCCGATTGCGCCGGTCACCTTCGGCCACGTATATCTCAATACCGATAATCGGCCTGATCCCGGCCTTCCTGGCAACATCGTAGAACTCGATAACCCCGTACATGGCGCCGTGGTCGGTAAGAGCCAGACTGTCCATGCCCAGTTCTTTAGCCCGGGCGACAAGTTGGGAAATGCGGCAAAACCCATCGAGCAAACTGTACTCAGAGTGAACATGGAGATGGGTAAACTTAGATTCCAAATCAACCCTCGGGGAATTCTGGCAAGAATTCGGATGAGATTATACCACTTCACCCGCAGGTTCAGACTCATCGTCGCTACTCTGTCAAGAGCCCGGAGAATAATTCACATCTCGCCGACGCGCGACACGGCGCGCCGGTACCATCTGGCAACTCTGGTCTTCTCCAGTAGAAAAACCAGTACCGAAGTGAGCACCAGACTAAACAGCACGACCGAGTAGGCCACGCTTTGAATTAGTCCGCTGGTGTCATATCCCTGCTGAAATGGAATCGATGCCAGTACCACAGCCGCCAGGCCCTTGGGTATCATCACTGCGACCATTGAGATGTCTCTATCAGGCATGGTCGGTTCCACAGTGTACCGAGTTATGGGAATCCGCACCATGTACATAATCACCGTCAGCCCCAGGCCGAAGAGAACGAATGACCAGTTAGTTAGCTGAAGCGAGATACCGGCGTAAACAAAGAACAGGGCGCGCAGTAGAAACGAAATCTCTGAGAAAAATGTGCGCTCACGCCGGTTCAGGCCTATAGGTTCTTCAGAAACAAACCGTTTAAAGAACGGCAGACGCAGGGACTCCGGATTGCCAATGACAATACCAAAAGCCAGGGCAGCGATGGCACCACTAAAACCCATTAACTCGACAGCCCCGTAAACGACGAAGACTACTGCCGCGGTCATGAACATCGAGTTTTCTAGCTCGCGCACCTGCTTTAACACCATCGACCAGGCGAAAGCTCCGATGAAACCAACGACAGCAGCTACGACAAATGAGGCCACAATATTGCCGATTACAGCGCCAATATTCAACTGGCCCAGTTTATAAGCCTCAAACAGCGCTACGAAGATGATGACGCTAAGCACGTCGCTCATGGTGGACTCGAGAACAAGGATCGAGTATGTTTCCTGTTTGAGACCGAGTCTGCGGGCGACCGCAACAATAACCGCCGGTGATAGTGAGCCAACCGCAGCTCCGAGCATCAGGCATACCAGGAAATCAGCCCGCGTAACCGCATAGCTCACGCCAGCCACAAGAAGCATCGAGGCGGTAAAGGTCGCCGCCGAAAGCACCATGGTGCCTCTTACAGCCCCACCAACTTCCGCCGGCCTGAGTCCGATACCAGCTTCAAAGAGCACGATGAGCAACGTAATAACAGTAAAAATGGGGCCTACTTGGCCATATGCTTCAGTGTTGGTGATACCAAAAACGGGCCCGAGGAGAAGCCCAACTAACATCAGGACAAGAGGGTCAGGAACCCTGGTCTTAGCAAATAAGGCACTGAGGAGGTGGGCCAGCAATATCAGTACGCCAACAACTGCTACGACCTGGCCAATCTCGTGCAAGTAACTGCTCTCCTTCCGGTGATATGTGACTTTGAGGACACCACGGCAAGCCAATGCGCCGAGCGGTATCTAGCGGATGTTAACAACTGGCTTTAGCCCCGTCAAGCAGGCAATGGTCGGCTGGCAGATGCGGGCAACGCTACAGATAGATGATGTCTTCGGCGCGCCCGATGGCAAGGAACAGCAGAAGATAGTCACGAAGGTGGCGTGTTATCAAAAAGTTGCGTCTTACATGCTCCCGGCCATTCTCTCCGAGCCGCCGGGCGTACTCGGGATTGCTGAGCAACTGCCTGATAGCATAGGCAGTCCCTTCAATACCATGAGAAAGTAGCCCTGTAACGCGGTTCCTGATCTGAAGAGGGATGCCTCCCACTGCCGAAGCCACTACCGGCTTCGCTTTCCACAACGCCTCACTTACCGTCAGGCCAAAGCCCTCGCCGAGCGACTTTTGAAGAATGATAGTCGAGACTCTCTGCAGAGCATTAATATCGATGTCGCTACCGGGCGGCACTAACAAAATATGGATATCAGGGTCATTTTCAGCCCTTTCTTTAACCTCCGCCAGAACCTTATCCGACTCAGGATCATCGGTGGCAGTCCCTCCAGCGAATACTAAACGGCAGTTGATGCTCTTCCGTACCAGCCGAAAAGCCTCTATCACCCCGATCGGGTCTTTCAGATAATCAAATCGCGAAACCTGGGTAATTACTGGCTTGTCCAGAGGAACACCATACTTTTCGGCGACAGAATTGACCACTGACTGTGGGAGATCACGGTTTTTATCGCTCACAGGGTCTATCGATGGTGCGATAAGAAACTGTCTGACAGGCAACATAGGTGAGAAGGCCGGTGCCGAGAAAACCGCCGCATCATACTGAACAACAAACGCTTCCAGAAACCGCCAGACATCCTGGTTTGGTCTGGACACATCAATATGACAGCGCCATATCCAGTTTCGCCCGAGCTCCTTCTTCTTCGAAACCAGGGCCACTGGCTGAGGGTCATGAACGAAGATGACATCCCCGTATAGCTCCATCTCGGCGATATTGCGGCGCGAGTTCTCTATATAAATTTCGAAGTCTGCCGGGCCGATACTCTCACTTCGGCCATGCAACGCGTTATGGAACTTCTTGGTCACCTGAAAGAATTCATCATCTCCCTTGATAACGCTCCACCGTGCATCTACGCCCAGCTCTCCCAATAAAGGCACCATCCGGCTTAGTATCTCAGCCACCCCACCACCAGTAAACGTTGAGTTGATGTTCTGTATCACCTTGCCGTAAAGCCTGCCACCGAGGAGTCTCAACTCTTCAATAGTGCCGCGGCCCACGATCGGCTCGTATTCGCTGAGCCTTATTTGATGCGTTTTTCGATAAGCTGTATCAGTGCTGATCTGAGCCCCTCCAGAGTATAGGTATATGGGTCAAGATGAGCTACCTCATCGGCAAGCTCTTTGTCACCAAGATTCTCGTCCAGCCAGATGGAAAAATCATTACGGCCCTGGCCAAGCCTTAGCCTGGATTCAAACATATGGAAATAAAGTGAGCCCGGTGTTATCTTACGCAGTGCTTCCACAAACTCCCTCAGGTCGTGGACCACGTACCGCGACGGCAGTACTACACTGACAGACTTCATGAAGTAAAAGGCCCTGCCCTCCATAGCTTGCCTCGGATACAACTGTTTCGAAGAGTAGTCTTCAATAATACCAATCAGCCTGTCTCGAAGCGCCGCCATATTGGGGAAAGCAAAAGTATCAATGCTTGCCAGACTTTCACCCAGAACATCCTCACCCAGAGCATCACTCGCCCAGATGGCAAAATCGTTTGATAACTCAGGAGTCAGCTGATGATGCTCTTCAAAGAAATGATGCGTGTGATAGTAAATCACTGAATCGGGCACCTGTCTCAACAGGTCGGCCAACTCCTTCAGGTTGCTTGCCTTCATTCCGGTCAGTTCAGTGAGGTGGGTACGGCTATTGAATCGGAAAGGCGCCGCAGCCTTCTTCAATGGCCGCCCATAGTTGACAACGCGGCCCTGAACAAGACGGCTGTTGGGGACAATTATAGTGCTCTGATCCAGGGCTAGTATCCGGGTGGTACGCCAGTTAACATCGGTAACGTATCCTTCTTCGCCAGTCTCCAATTTGATGTAGTCCCCGGCCCTGATTAGCTGGCTGGCGCCCAACTGAAAACCTGCGACCAAGTTCGGTACTGCATCCCGGAAACCAAATAGCGCCGCCAAGATACCCACACCAATCAAAAATAGAAGCGGCGTTGTCGGCACGCCCCATATGTCAAGGGCGATAAGAAAGGCGATCGCAATGATAAGAATCCTGGCCACATTCTGGAGCAAGAGCACGCTGCGGGTCGGGAGCTTTATTCTTGGTCCGTAGAAGCCAACAAGACCGCTCAGTACGTTAACAACCGAAAGGGCTATTGAAGCCAGGAACAGGGTCCAAAGAACTTTGACTGCTGCGTCTTTCCACTCAGCCAACACTGAGGACACCATCAGAGCCAGAAGAGCGCTTAAAATTAAACACCACATCAAGGAGGGACCGTCGAGAGCCGCTACAAGTATGCTGTCAGCCTGCCACTTTGTTCTTCGTACCCACCTGAACAACCATACCCTTCCCCGACGCCTGAGCCAGAACATAGCAATAAGAGCTACAGTGAAAACGGCAAGGGGTATAAGCACCGCCGACCAGTTTGCTATGAACCAGGCAAGGACAGACATCACCTGAAGCCCCTTTTTGCTTCCTCTGATAGACTTCTGAGGAATCCCATTACCTCTTCCGATGAGCCAAGCACATAGCGTGCTGTAGTTTCCCTGGGCTCGCCGACTAATACCGAGACCCCGCTGTATTCTTCAATAACCTTGAAACCGTCCTCGTCAGTTAAGTCGTCGCCAAGATATAAGGGCAACAAGCCTCTGTATGCCCCTCTCTTTCCATAACGCTTGATCAACAGGCCTATCGCTTTTCCCTTGTCCCAGGCAGTAGCCGGCCTGACCTCATAGACCTTCTTACCAGTAGTAATCCTGACCTTTCCCAATGCCTGCACTCCGGCAACTACTCGTCTAAATATATTGCTTACCTCTCCGACCCGATGATCGTCAACCTGCCGATAGTGAACGCTCAAGCTCAGGCCTTTGTCTTCAACTAACACCCCTCTTATTCTACCAACCGTCCTGTCGAGCACTTTGTATAACAAACGCAGAACCGGCCTCAGCTCATCGGCAATCGGGTTTACAAACTTTAAGCCGGGCCCCTCAATTTCCATGCCATGGTTACCCGCGTATATTATCCCCTCCACATCCACTTTACTTTTCAAGTCCGGGAGGGCGCGCCCGCTTATGATGCCCACAGTCAAATGGCGTTGATTCGCCAGTCGCCGAAGATAATCTCTTACCTCCTCATCAAGTTCTGCCAGTTCAGGCCTTTCCACGATCGGCGTGAGTGTGCCATCGTAGTCTGACAGCAGCATAATGTGAGAACTTTTCTTGAACTGTTCGCGTATCGTCGGCCAAGCGGAAAGAAGGTCCTCCAACTCCTAAATCCCTCACACCAGAGAGCTCAACTCGGAGATAATGTCAGCCGCCCACCTGTATACGTTGTTATCCTGAACCAGCGCCCTCATCCGGGCCATGCGCCTCCGTCTTTCTGGCTCCGGCATCTCGATGGCCTCCTTTATCGCTGCAGCAAAGTGGTCAACCGCATAAGGGTTTACTAACAGAGCGTCAGTAAGTTCCCTTGCCGCACCGGTGAATGGACTGAGGATAAGGATACCGTCGCCGTCAAAGCGGCTGGCCACGTACTCCTTGGCCACCAGGTTCATGCCATCGTGTAGGGAGCTGACCACACAGAAATGCGCCATACGGCGCAGGGCTATCAGAGTACGCAGTGGCAGGTGCTCACGCAGGTAGATGATCGGCTTCCAGTGACCGGAGCGGTGCTTCCAGTTAATTTCCTCAACCAGCTGGTCCACTTCTTCATTCAACTTTTGATAAGTACCGATGTGCTCCCGGCTGGGTACCCCCGCCTGAATAAAGACCACTCGTCCTCTGTACTGATATTGCTCAAAAAAGCGGTCGATAGCCCGTAAGCGGTCAGGAATACCCTTGGTGTAGTCAATGCGGTCCAACCCAAGCCCCACAAACTCATCGCCGATACCAAGAGTACGCTGGAGACGCTCTATCTCGGCAGTTACGGCATCACTCTGGGCCTCAGCGTTAAGCGCCTCAAAATCGACGCTTATCGGAAACGGCCGTACCCGTGTTACCCGGCCGCTACGCTGTACTTCATATCTCTCACGGTCGGTTCGCGCCTCAAGCGCACGGTCGACCGTATCCATAAAATTATTGCAGTGATAACGTATGTGAAACCCGAGCAGGTCATTGCCCAGCAAACCTTCCAGGATATCATTCTGCCAGGGACAGATACGGAAGGCTTCCGGATTGGGCCAGGGAATATGCCAGAACTGAGCGGTGGCCACTCCGGGATTGGCATCCTTAATCATCTTCGGCAGTAGCGCCAGATGGTAGTCCTGCACAAAGACGAAAGCCTTATGTCTCCCCACCTCAGCGAGCACCGCGTCAGCAAAGAGCTCATTAACTTTTCGATAGTGATTCCAGTTCTCTTCCAAAAATATCGGGCGTGTGTACGAAACATGACACAGGGGCCAAAGCGCTGAGTTGGAGAACCCGTAGTAGTATCCATCCTCCTGCTCTCTGGTAAGCCAAACCCTTCTTAAAGCGTACTTCGGATCGTCAGGCGGTACCATTACCTTGTTATCCTTATCAACCACCTCGTTGTCAGCATCACCACCCCCGTGAGCTATCCATGTGCCGCCGCAAGCACGCATTACCGGGTCAATAGCCACCGTTAGACCACTCGCCGGGACCTGCCAGTGAATCTCCTTCCCGATATAAGAGTGTATGAAAGGCTCACGGTTAGAGACAGCTATAACTTTGTAACCTGCCAGTTTGCTCGCAACAAGATCAGCTAATCCTTCCTTGGTCCACATAAAATTATCCCCTCGTTAGTTTAGTAATAATTATTTACGCGCATCCGCACTGTCCGGATAATGTCCTCCATTCGACCGAAATTCTTTAAGGAATTACCCGCCTCCGCGAAGCAGCCTGCACCAAACCATTCTTATCTAGTCTAGGGTTTTACTACGGCCTCGCAGAAGACATCCCACAGCGGCGTATAACGCTCCAGCGGATTAAAACGGTAATTGCTAAGCGCCCAGATGTTAACCAGACCCTGGATCATGCCAAAAAGCACCATCGCCGCCGCGTCCAAGTCAACATCATTCCTTATCTGCCCTGCTCTGACCGCTTCTTGGAGGAGCCCTTTTAGATGACCGATATATTTGTCAATAGTACCCGATATCTTACGGTTAAGATTCCTATCGCCAAGACTCACGATTTCGGCAATGACCTGGAATGATATCCCCCGCCTTTGTTCCACTGCCGAAAGATGGCTCTTGAGAATAAAATCGAGCGTCTCTAGCGGTGTCCGGTCTGCAGTCCCAGAATGGGTAATATCCTCCAGCAAACTGTCTTCAATGTGATCAGCTAAAAGGGCCAGGATATCCTTCTTGCTCTTAAAATGTCGGTAGATGGCCCCCTCGGAAAACCCTACCTCTCTGGCAATCCGACGGACTGTGACATGCTCACTGCCGTACCGGATAATCAGCTTTCGCGCGGCATTTACTATCTGCTTTTGCCGCACCTCAGTACTTTCGTGTTTGTGCACCGTTCTGGATGCTTTCAAAACGAGCGTCCCTTCAACGATAATCCTATCACAAACCCCATCATACAGACTAGGATGCAGGCCACTCTTGTTGCAGGCATAGATAACTAAATAGCCTGAAAAAGTCAACCTGGCAGGGCCAAAGCTATAGTAGCAGGTCTTGCGGACCGAGGTGTACCACTTGTCTACCGGACAGCAGTGTGCGATAGGTTATGGAACAGCACACATAGAACGGGCGTTATGCATCGGGACGCTTTCTCTCAAAATCCGCCTCATTCTTTAGCGTCAGGTACCCTTCGAAAATAACCAATTCAGGGTGCTGATCAAAGCATTCCCATCCGGTGACATCCAGACCCTTCTGCTGGGTCTCGCTTAACCGGAACACACGCATGAAGGTCACCGGACCTTTCCCCTCTACCACCCCCTCTTTCTCCACCACCCTCATATCCTTAGACAGAGTGTCGACATCGATTCCGTGTTTATTAACAAGATGTCCCCAGGCCGCGTCGCGTACTTCCTTAATCACTTTCTTCTTGAAAAGTCCCACAACTTACCTCCTTCTGGCGACCTCTACAGTCAGTTTGTATGCTATTGTTTACTTACAACCATAATAAAATGCTACTGACCTCTTTGTCAATACTGCGCTCGTCGTGAAATTGCGTGCTTACCGGAGCAACGGACGCTCCATTAGTTTGAGTTCCTCTTCGGTTAGTGTACTTTCCAAGATACCCGGGAAAAGCGGCGGATATAGCTCAAAGAGGTAGTCGTACATACGCTGAAGAACGAACTCGGTCTTTCCAGAGCGCATCCAGACACGCTGGAGGTGATCAAGGGAAACAAAACCAGCGCGACAGTAGTCGCGGAAGGCCGGGAGCAGTCCCCGCAGAGAATCAAGCCATTCGTTGATGGTCGAGGTTTCAGACAGAGCCCTTCCGTAAATAAGGCTTCTTACCGCCGCTCGGCGAGCCTCCTCCCGCCATTCCATGGCCCGCGATAGTTCGCGGAAGGAGTCTTTCTGGGATATTTCACCACACATGTCGAGCTCGACGATGGCTTGAGAAAGGAAGCCATACCGGGTGTCGAGGATGACTTCCAAAAGCCGCTCAAGACCCCGGTAGCACGAAACCGAGGGGCCGGCAATCTTCCTTGAAGAACCTGGCAACTCCTCCAGCCTTTTTATGAGGAGGTCGCAAATCGCATAAGCGTGCAGGAACGGCCTCTTTTGTAAACCTTCATTAGGAAACCATCCCCAGTTACAGGCCCGCCTGATTATACGGGAGTGGAGCACAATGCGGTCTTCAAGACTCAGTTCTTCGAAGCGATAGTCAATTTCCTGCAGCTTTCGCGCGTCAATCGATAGCCTGCGTTCTATGCTGAATGAATCGAGGAGAAAATCGATAATCTTTACCATGTATCTCCCCGGCTCCCAAAAGATAAAGGGCCACTTCCTGAAGATACTTCTGACGCTATCTATGCCACGAAACTTTCCGGCCCCCATCGGGGGATAGTGGCCGTCATAGCGGAGAACCAGCCTGATTTCAGGAGCCCACGAGACCTGGTGGAAGCGTACATGACCAAGCTTATTCATGTTAGGTTTAACTTGTTCTGCAAGATACTCGTCAGGTGTTACAAACCTGATTTTTTCTCTGGCATCCGTTAGCACACGCTTCCAGGCGGATTCCATTATATCCAAGGCCACATCACCAAAGTCCATTAGCTCCAGGTCCTGAATGTACAGCAGGAGCCCGCCATCCGGTGCACCTTCAACCGATTTCTTCAGGACGCTGTAGTACTCTTCCACTGCGGCATCCCGGTCGATTGGGAAGCGGACACTATGGCGTCGACGGTACTCTTCCGGCAGAACCCAGTAGCGTCCGAGTATGTATCCCTGGTTTATAAGACCACTGGCCTTCCACTTAGTAATCGGCCGCCAGATGTATTGAGATACAGGGAAATGCCGCGGCAGGGCTATTATGTCCTGGCCGATGATGAAGGGACTATATTTTACGTCTGCGTCTGCACCAGCTCGGTATCGGGTCTTCGCCCTGTCAAGCGTGGGGAAAATGACGAAATCAATACCGCTGTTCTTAATCCCCTGGAGCTTTGAGGCGTCAAGCGAGTCCTCTATCGGGAATAATCCGGCAAAGCGCGGCCGCGGTGCACCCATAATTTCATGCAGGTACTCGCGGTTCAGCCGGATTTCGTCTTCGACTTCGGTATCGCTGAGAAGGGCGATGTGGGTATGATGAGCATGTCCATAGAGCGGATAGATGGTGCCGTTTTTATACGCCTTGCTAAGTTCCATATAGGTTTCCGGCATTACCTTGGCCAGTTGAACAAGCAACTCATTAGTTGCTTCCAGACTGACCGGCACACCCAGGGAGCGTGCGAACTGGATGAGGCTGAGATAGATGTCTCTGCCCTCAATACTACGCCGCACCACCCAGTTCTCGTTGCCGAGGGTGCGCTTGAGGTCGATATCCTCTATGGTCTCAAGCAGTACCTGCGGCAATTCCCACAGCGGCTCGTGGGCATGGAAGGCAAGGATTACAAAGACTTCTTTCATAGGTTTCCGTCATTAAGCATTATGGAAGAACTTTGCTCTGTACATTTTCAACCTCAGATTGAAAAAAGGCGGTCTGTAATTTTGTTTCTAATATCTCGGGCTGCGACAGCCTTATAGTAGGAGTTCTTCTTTTCCTCCCCATCAGCCCCACCCATGTTTATCGAGCGGTAGGCATTCACAATAACACGCCATTGCTCGATAATACCCATGTGAATCATATTGACATCCCACATCGGCCGCCGGCTTGCCCACCAGAACTGGCAACTGTGGTAAGCCCGGTCGAGAAGTCCTCTGGCAATATCCGCGAAACGGTGGCTCTCGTCATTATTAGCATATTTCACTGCGTTCTCGGTAAGTTCGTGGGCTATTTCAAGATGTTCCCAGAGAAGGCGGTGAATCTCATTACCTGGGTCTGCCCACAGAGGGAAGGGGTTGCCAGCCTGAATATCTTCTCCCGATGTACTCCATGATGATGCTTTCGGGTCAATGGTTTCGCCAGCGGGGAAGAGGTCAAGCAACTCACTGATGGTAACGGCCTTGACTTCCTTAGACGCGGTGGTATCCATGAGAAGCGTGGTCTGCTGATCTCCAAGAGCCGTCCGTTGAGAGATGTCCGAGAAGGTTGCCCTTCCAACTTTCAATTCGCCATACACTTCGGCAAGGAAAACCCTCTCCCAGTTCTGAATATGGTGCCCGTAGGTCTCAGCGTCCATGGCAGTGATGACATAGATGTTCTCCCTTGAGCCTTTCAGTGAGTGAAGATGTCCCAGGAATTCATCCGGGCGCACGTTTCCAAAGCTAATTTTGTTACTCAGGATATCATCCCGAAAAAAGACAGCCAGCTTCTTGCGCCTGTATTCTGTATATACTACTCTGTCCACCGGCCATTCATTGGGGCAGGCGACCCCGCTGGCTATGACCCACCTATGACCTGAGGCCAGTATAGCCGGGACTATCTCCTTGCTATAAGCCATCTCCGGAGGGAAAAAGCCCTGAGGTTTGAATGCATCACCGAAGAAGTAGCTGTTCGCTTTCTGATTCAGCATGATCTGGCGGCGTCTTTCCTCTTCGGGGATGAGCGGCAGTATTGGATGATACTTGGCTGTACCGGCGAATTCGATCTGGCCACGCTCACCCAGACGGCGCATACGGTCAAGTATCTCACTATGGCCGATATCGCCGAGGGTTTCCGAAAGACAGCCATTGATATTGACGGTAACTTTTATATGAGGATTATCATATAGAACTGTGAGAAGCGGCCGGTAGGATTCCCGACATATCTTCTCCAGGACCGGTGGAAGCTGGGTGGGCGGTTGGTAGAAATGGAGGAACTGGGCCCAGTAAATCATTACACTTTTCCTCCCGTCGGCGGTCAGGTACGGTCTTTTATAATAGGTGGCTGATTACCAAAATATACCTTGGTATGGGGCCAAGGTATCTCAATACCTTCGGCGTCAAACGCTTTCTTGAGCCGTTTGCGAAGCTCGCCCGTAACATCCCACTGACGGATTGGTTTGGTCTCGCCAAGAATCTTAATCTCGATGCCGGAGTCACCCAGATTGTCCACCCTGAGCACACGGGGAGCGCCAATTATAAGCGGCATCCATTCCGGGTCTTCAGCCAGCTCCTGGCATACCCGGTTAACGACTGCGATGACATGGTCCAGGTCCTCATTATAACTAACGCTTACGTTCAAATTAACTCTTGACCATTCCTTGGTAAAGTTACTGGCCACACGTATCTCCCCGTTAGGCACGTAATGGACGATGCCGTCCAAGTCACGCAGGACAGTCCGCCGTAGGTTAATATCCTCTACCAGACCGGCAACATCGGCGATCCTGGCCACATCCCCCACACGATACTGGTTTTCAAGTATGATGAAAACGCCGGCCAGCACGTCCTTGACAAGGCTTTGCGCCCCAAAGCCAAGGGCAATACCGATCACACCAGCCGCTGCCAGGATCGGTGCAATATCAATTTTGAGCTCCGAAAGTATCATAAATGCGGCAACCAGCAGGGCGAATATCTGGACAACATTGACAAACACCCGTGCCAGGGTATCTGCCCGTTTCGTCACCTCTTCAGTGGACTCACCCGACCGCCTGGATATCGTGGCGGCTATAACTCTTGGCCCTAACTGACCCGCCAGGACAACTGCGAGAAGAGCCAGCATAACGATAAAGCCAATCCGCCATCCGTGCTCGCTCAGCCATTCTGTGACGGGGACCTGCTGGATGCCAAAGATGCCAAGCGCAAGTACAATCCCGATGACCACCCCAGTAACCATAGCACCGATGCGGAAGACTCCCAGAATACGGGTAGTCAAACCAAACTGTCTCTTGCCTGCCAGTTGTTTTTCGTACCATTTCAAGACTGCATTAACAACATCAAGGAGAACGTAAAGACCGAGAAGTCCAATAGCGAGCAACACAACTGCTCCCACGTACTGGCCAATTTCGGCCTTCCATGGCAATAGCCGTATTGCTAAATAAGCACCGGTAACTGCAATAAGAGCTACGAACGGCTTCTGAAACGCGCCAACAAGCACATCATCGATACCGCTTTTGGTCTTTCTAGCCAGGTTGTGGAAAACCCTAAACAACCAGTACCGGAAAAGCCATGCCACACCCAGTGATATGACGAGTATCATCAGGGCAACTGATACATGCTGCACCGTTAATCCTTCAAATACCTGATCTAAAATCATGACTGATCCTTTTCCTTTAGTAATTGGTAACGGCGGAGAGGTGCCATTATTTTACCAGATTACCCCAAACAGATTTACACCAACCAGAGGAACCACCCTCAAGACCACCAAAATGGTCCGGCTCAGATTAAGCGTATTTCCAGACCATCAGAACGTGACAAAACGCGAAGACGACCTTCGTTTTTGTCTTTGGTTCCCATCTGGTCAGTGCGTAAATAACCTTATCTATCCCCTCTCGGATTGGACTCTGGTCACTACCCGGCACACACATCTTATCCGGGACCTACAGTGTGACCGGAGCCTCACGCAGGAACCCCTGATCAGCAAGGGCATCTACGACTATGTCATAAAAGCCTTCACATACAAATTATCGTCGAGGGTATACCCATTTTTTTCACATTGTACGGCAACCTTACCGGCGCCCGTTGAGCAACTCCCTCAGCCCACGTTACCATTATAACAGCATCACACACGTCAATGGTGCTGCTGTTATGGAAATCGCTCACTTACTATTTGAGGAAGAACTCTTTAAGTGGGCGATAGCCAAGCTTCGCCATCAACTCATCCCAGTTGGCTGGCAGTTGTATTTCTATAGTGACGTAACTGCCGCCGGGCATGCACTGCACTTTATTTCTATCCGGGTCCCCGGCTACTAGAATCGCAGTCCTGCCGCCCTTCATAACGGGGACGGTGTAAATTTTCTCCAACCCTGGAATCTTAGGGAACCACGGTGGCATTTCCGTCAACTCTCCGTTCTCGTCTTTTATGATTTTTTCGAGGTGTTGTTCTACCGTGTACCTAGCAGGGTTATAGGCACTACCAGGGTTAGCCCAGTAGTTAGCAAAGGCCCGTTCGTACGCAGTTCTCCTCGCTGTCGCTATTAAGGCCTTTTCTAACTTTTCCTTTGTTGAATAACCACGGGCAAGGTCACGGGCTATGTACTCAGTAATCAGAATAGTCCGGAACGTGAAGGCGTTGCCACTACCAGTAGCAAATTGCTCTTTCTCAACTGCTTCCCAGGCCATAAGCTGCATAACTTTCTCGGGGTTAGGCGTTGCCGGGATGAGATTATTGCCCCACATCAGGGCGGAAGACGCGGTCAAAGTGCTCTGGTTCAGGTCAAACCCTTGTTGTACATGATAGGGCTTCCAGCCAATCCTGAGACAATACTCTTCATCCTCCGCCATACACCAGGGCATGGGATAACCAAAGGTCCCCATCCTGTCCTGTTTTATGTAATAACCGGCCAGATTCATTATTGCCAGACTAAGAAACCGGCCAAGAACAGCGTTTCGTGGCTCGGTAATAAGCCCCTGCTGAGAGTCAATACTCAGCTGTCTGGCAACGGGTCCACTGACCCAGCAATAGGGAGTCCACGAATGGGTGCTGCCCAAAGTGCGCTGATAGTTTGGGTCAGCTAAGGCTTTTGTATATGCGATCAGCAGAGGCATGTACTCCGGCGGGCATCCTGCCATCACCCCATTAACGGCAACCTGCCAAACCATTGTGTCCCGATATGCTATTGGCAGTACACCTACAGTATCATCCCAGGGGAGGTCAGTATATTTAAGAAATTCCTCAACCCTGTCTATAGTAGGTGGAATTACAGGCATCCCGTCAGACCAGCGCATCTCTGTGAAATACTTATTTACCTCATCAACAGTACCAGTGAATACAATGCCTTTGGCCTCCCCCGCTACTGCTTTACGACGTTCAGCAATTTCCTCGGCTGTTATTGGTTTCGTCAATGCCTTAACTAACTGAGGCCAAAGGACTTCTCTGGTATTCTGGATCAACTCCTCCCGTGTGTGGGCCGCAAATGCGCCAGGGTACGTGGCGGCTCGCGGCGCTGGCACGCCGTTATTGACACCTGTAGAATAGACTTGCGCCACAAAACCCTGAGCAGCAATTGTTACGGCAGGAATACCTATGTACTCAGCAGCTATACTCGAACCCGCCTCACGGGGGGTACATAGTCCTCAGCCACCGTTCCCGGATATTACGGCTTGCACACCCGTTTCTTTGAGCTTTTTCTGGAAATCGTCTTTGGACTTGCTGGTAGCCCCGGGGGCAGGATACGCTCCAGCCGACCCTATCTCATCCAGCAAAATCACCTTTGCCGTGGGGTAGTTCTCCAGAACCAGCCTCTTGATTTCGGGATGTGTTACGGAGGCCATAAAGCTTCCGCCCACAACAGCAATCGTCTTTCCTGCCAGAGTGTCCAAGCGAGGAGCCTGGGTTATCAACGGAATAGTTTGCTTACCAACGGGGGCTACTACGGCGTCTTTTTCCCCCGTGGCTGGTGTCGTTGATGTTACTGTTTGGGACGGCAAAGCGCACGTTTCGCATGTTTCTGTTACTGTTTCGGTTACTGTTTTTGGGACACATGCGCTTAGCGCACCGGCCGCCGTAATCATAGCACCAGCGACTAGGAAATCACGCCTCGTGACTAATTTCTTACGTATAGCCATAGTTTAATTCTGTCTCCCACTCTTTAATTTTTTTATGATTACCCCTCTTTCCCAAAGGTATTTGCCATTTTCCTTGTTCAATAGACATCTCACTCTTTTCAGTGGCCGGCTTGAACCGTAACTCAACCGCTAAAACTCGATCCTTGTCATATCACTGATAACGTCAAAGTGACGGTTACGTTAGCATTTGGCAATTACCGAAAAGTGCTCCGAGTTAACCGGTTTTGCTTTTTACCGATAGAGCGTAGTTTCGGTCAATCAGGTGATGTAGCAATCTGAAGACTCAGGCTACCATGCCGGGGGACTCATACCTACCGACCCAGCCACCTCCGCTTCTGCTCCAACCGTACCTCCTCATTGGTGGGCTGGTAAGTATTGAAAAACTCACGTTCGAAGCTTGCGAAGTCGTCCTTCAGAATAGCTTCGCGCGCCTGCTCCAGGAGTCGGAATACGAAGCGCAGATTATGAATTGTCGCCAGGCGGTAGAAGAGTAGTTCCTTACAACGAAAGAGGTGATGCAAATAAGCTACGCTAAAGTGTCGACAGGTATAGCAATCGCAGGTTCGATCCAGCGGCTCGTCCCTGAGCCGAAACTCGTCGTTCTTAATGTTCCTCCGGCCCCACTGAGTAAAGAGCGCGCCATTCCTTGCCGTCCGTGTTGGCAGGGCGCTATCGAACAGGTCAACACCGCAGGCTATGCCTCTTACGATATCATCAGGCGCGCCAACGCCCATGAGATAGCGCGGTTTCTCCTGCGGTAGCTGCCCCACCCCTTCACCAACCATATCCCAGGTCTGCTGACTGGCTTCACCAAGGCTCAAACCACCGAGGCCAAAGCCAGGAAAACCCATCGAGGCCAACACTCTTGCCGAATCGCGGCGCAGTCCAGAAGAAACGCCGCCTTGGACGATCCCGTACAACGGGTCCTCCCGCTTTCTCCAGCTTCTCAAGCACCGCTCCGCCCAGCGGTGGGTACGCTCAGTCGCCTCCCGTACCCGTACCACATCATCAGTTGACATCGGGCACTCATCAAGAACCATCATAATGTCACTCCCGAGTCTCTCCTGATATTCGACTGCCAGTTCCGGCGTCAGGAAATGCTCACTGCCATCGATATGCGACCGGAACGTAACGCCTTCTTCAGTGACCTGGCGAAGACGCGCCAGGCTGAAGACTTGATAACCACCGCTGTCAGTCAATACCGGGCCATTCCAGCCCATGAAGCGATGAAGCCCGCCCAGGCCCTCAATCGTCTGGATTCCGGGACGCAGATAGAGATGGTAAGTGTTGCTGAGCACCATTTCAGTACCGATGGTACGAAGGTCGTCGGGGCCTGCTGCTTTAACAGTCCCCTGGCTGGCCACGGGCATGAATGCCGGGGTCTGAACCCTTCCGTGCGAGAGAATAAGTTCGCCGGCACGTGCTGGTCCGCCACTGCTGGTCCCGATAACGCGGAAGTGCTCGGACACTGAAAGGCTCTATCCGCTCTATCCGATAGTAAGGACAGTAATCTTGTCGTTGGTATATATGCAGAGTCTGGCGGCGATTTCCATACCGGCCCGCGCAATCTCAGCCGCCGTCAACTGCGAGTGGTGCAAAAGCGCTACGGCCGCCGCCTGGGCATATCCCCCACCCGACCCGATACCGATTACATTTTCATCCGGCTCAACGACGTCGCCCTCACCACTAATGACCAGCAGGTCCTGACGGTCAGCAACAATCAGTGAAGCCTCAAGCCGCCTCAAAACCCGGTCTGTCCGCCATTCTTTAGCCAATTCCACCGCCGCTCGTCTCAGTTGGCCGCTGTGCTTCTCAAGCTGGTTCTCAAAGCGTTCAAACAGGGTTAAGGCATCAGCCACGGCACCGGCAAAACCGGCAATAACTGTATCATGATACAGCGTCCTCAGCTTGTTAGCGGTGTTTTTCATCACCACCTCACCAACCGTTATCTGGCCATCGCCGGCGATAGCCACCTGAGCGCCGCGCTTCACCGCCAGTATCGTAGTCCCGCGTCTCATCTCACCGTGACCTTCCTCCGGCATATCAACGCATACCTAAAAGCCAGATATCGAGACACATACCAAGGAAAACAATGCCAAGGTAGGGAAAGGCCGATAGCTTATAGACCCGCCATGCTGATGCCGAGTTACCTGAACGCATCAGGTGGACATTAGCGGTAATCATCAGCACCCCCAACAGGACAGTTGCCGACAGATAGAGCCAGCTAAAACCACCCACCCGATACAGCACCAGCGTCACCGCGAAGAGAACAATCGAGAGCGCCACCAGCACCCGTATGACATGCCTTTCATTCCAGCTAAGCGGAAAATAGCGCAGACCGGCCCTAGCATAGTCCTCACGGTGAGAAATCATCAAAGTCCAGACGTGTAGCGGAATCCAGGCCGCAATCAGCAGGCACAAAAAGAGGATCTCCAGACTGAATGCCGGCCTTATCGCCAACCAGCCGATAAGGACCGGCGCAACACTGGCGATGATGCCGAAGATAGTACAGGTGAAAGTCTTGCGCCAGGCCACCGATGCGGCTGAACCGACCAGCCCTGCCAGAAAGCACCACGGATTCACTATCCACGCTAGAGCCAGACCGACCACGATCAACCCGACAACGAGGGGCAGTACCTTCTCCGGCGGCTCAATCCGCTTTGAAGGTAGTACCCGACTACACGTCCGGCGCATCTTAGCATCGACCCGCATATCAAGATAGTTAGTTATACCATTACAACCGGCACTCCCCAGCAGTACCGCAGTACTGGCCAGCAAAAACGGCTCGAGCGGCGGAAAACCGGCCCCGGCAACTACGCCTGAGCAGACAGCGATGAACAGCAAAAGGCTCGTTTCCCGGGGTTTGAGAACCAGGATGTAATCAAGCGCCACACGATAGAAATAGCGATGCTCCGCAACTCCAACCGTTGTCATTTGAGAAGCTCCTCAAGCACCGCCACCACCTGCCGGACGTCAACACCGCTCCGTATCACGGGTTTACCGATATCTTCCAGAAGCACCCAGCGTATGGCGCCATCTTTTGTCTTTTTGTCCAGTTGCATGGCGTTGAACACGTCAGTCTCCTTGACATCCCTGGTCTTTACAGGTAACCCGTACTTCTGGAGAATCAACTCATGTTCCCTGACCAGCTTGCCAGGGAGCAGTCCCATCCGCTGACTCAACCTGGCGGCACCGAGCATACCGATGGCTACTGCCTCACCATGTGAAAAAACTTCATACCGCCCCGCTGCCTCAAGCCCGTGTCCAATAGTGTGACCATAGTTAAGCAAAGTCCGCACGCCGGTTTCCCTCTCATCCTGAGAGACAACTTCGGCCTTGACGGCAGCACTGCGCGCCACCGCTTCGACAGCCACCTCCGGTTCCAACCGCATCAGCTCAGTGGCCTGAGTCTTAAGAAACTCAAAGAGGCCAGGGTCAAGTACCAGGCCGTGCTTGATCACCTCGGCCCAGCCAGAGACTAGTTCCCGCTTCGGAAGAGTAGTTAATACCTGGACGTCTGCGAGAACAAATTTGGGCTGATAGAAGGCTCCAACAAGATTTTTACCTTGGGGATGATTAACTGCTACCTTACCTCCGATGCTGGCATCAACCATAGCAATAAGGCTGGTGGGCACCTGGATATAAGGAAGTCCGCGCAAATAGCTGGCGGCCACATACCCGGCAAGGTCACCAACCACGCCACCCCCCAGAGCCACAATCGTATCACTCCTCTCAACCCGGTTAGCCGCCAGGAAATCGTAAATCTTGACGGCAATCTCGAAGCTCTTAGATATCTCGCCCGGCGGCACCACAAAGGCCAGCGGTCTGTAATGTGTACCTTCCAGCACACTCTTGACGCGGCGTCCATAGATATGAAAAACGTTAGAGTCAGAAATAATGACTGCTCGGCCGGATAAGCCAAGCTGGTGCATCCGGTCGCCAATCAAATCGAGGATGCCCCAACCGACAACAATCTGATAGTGTTCGACCCCGGTTCTTACCTCGGCCGCTACACGCTGGCGCGGTACCGTCCCAAGGCTTCTCGAAAACGCTTGCCAGCCCTCAATAACTTCCTGCGCCACATCATCTATGGTGAGGTCGTCAGTAACCACCACCATGTCCTGGGCCGCGGTATAAGACTCTTCGCGAGCCGTCTTAAGCTCTCTGGCAGTTGACTCAGGGTCATCTGTCGCCAGAAGCGGCCGCACCGTGCTCTCCCCGCGGTGCAAAGCCTCATCCTTGAGACGCCCGACAATGTTGGATACTCTCGCCTCAAGCCGGATTACCACACCCCTCTCCTTCATGAGGTCGCGATTCTCTTCGCTCAAAACAGCACCGCCGCCAGTGGCGACAACACGCTTCTCGCCTTTAAGCGCTTCGCGCAGAACTTTCCTCTCAAGCTCTCGGAACCGTTTTTCGCCATACTCGGCAAAGATACTGGGCACAGTCTTACCTGTCTCATGAACAATTGTTTCGTCAGTGTCAACCGCCTCCCAGCCAATACGTTGGGCAACCTCTCTGGAGACGGCAGTCTTGCCGGTCCCGGAGAAGCCAACCAGAATGATATTGTCAGCGCAGCGCCTAACAACCATGCACAACCTCAGAAGAGAACGAGCGATCTCGTGTAGCGCCGGTAAGCCGCCAGTGTCTCGCGAAGGCTGTCGCCACCGAACTTTTCCAGCAACGCCGAAGCCAGGACAATAGCCAGCATGGCCTCGCTGATGACACCAGCCGCCGGCACAATGCAGATATCGGCCCGCTCGAAGTGAGCCTTAGTTTTGTTCCCTGTGGTTAGATCGATTGAATCAAGTGGTTTACTTAGAGTTGAAATGGGCTTGACCGCGGCGCGGACCACCACCGGTTCACCATTGGTCATGCCGCCTTCGAGTCCGCCGGCATGGTTGCTTGCCCGCCTCCACGGACGTGACACGTCACCCGATCCTGGCAAGATACTATCATGTGCTCCAGAACCCCTTGAAGCAGCCAGGAGAGAACCAGAGCCGATTTCGACCATCTTAACTGAGGGTATGCTCATCACCGCCTGAGCAATCCTTCCATCAAGCCGCCGGTCCCAATGAACGTGACTGCCAAGACCAACCGGAATACCATCGGTAATGACTTCGAACACTCCGCCCAGAGTGTCGCCATCGGCTTTTGCCGAGTCAATCGCCTTCATCATCTTCTTGCCAGCCCTGGCATCAGCACAACGCACCGGAGAGGCCTCAACGGCATCCCAATCGGGCTGTCTGCCATCTCCGGCATGCACTCTACCAATAGCTAGAGTCCGGCTGTGAATTGAAATACCGAACTCTTCAAGGAACCGCCGGGCAACCGCCCCGACCGCTACCCTGGCCGCTGTTTCCCGGGCGCTAGAACGCTCCAGCACCGGACGGATATCTTTCAAACCATACTTAAAAACACCTGCAAGGTCAGCATGTCCCGGCCTTGGCCTTGTTATCCTCCCCTTCCCTGTCTCTCTGCCGGCAACAGACATAACATCCATCCAATTCTCCCAATCACGGTTCCAGATAACAAGGGAAATTGGACTGCCCATGGTACGCCCATGTCTGACACCGGAAATAATCTCAGCATGGTCCGCCTCGATCTTCATGCGTTCGCCGCGGCCATAGCCACCCTGCCGGCGTCGCAGATCACGCTCGATAAAAGCCTCGTTAAGACGCAGGCCGGCAACTATACCGTCAATTACCATCACCAACCCCCGGCCATGCGACTCACCTGCAGTCAGGAAACGAAACTCAGTCACCTTCAAGAAACCTCCAAACTTCGAACCCCAGGTGTCAAACCACCGCACCCCAGTTATATCGGGACTAACCCGGCCTTTCCAGAGCCTTCCTGGCGGCCATCATCATGACGTCAACCGGCGCCGGTCTTCCTATCCATAGTTCGAACGATGCCGCACCCTGATAAATAAGCATCCCCAGACCGTTCATTCTTCTGGCCCCGGCCCGCCTTGCGGCCTTTAATAGCGGTGTCTCAGCGGGATTATACACCAAGTCATATATCAGAGCATTCCTGGGGATTTCCTCCACCGAAAGCGGCGACTCGCCTTCAACCGGGCTGTGAGCCATACCCAGGATAGTACAGTTGACGATGAGGTGACAGCGTCGGAGGTAATCCGCCATTTCGTTGCTGCCCCAGGCTGCCGCCACGACTTCCGTATTGGTGGACACACCCGAACGCCGGTTGGCCAGGGCATCGACAAGCTCCAGAGCACGTTTAGACGTCCGGTTAGCAATTACAATCGAAGCTGAGCCCTCGCCTAGAAGTCCAAAACAGATAGCCCTTGCCGCACCGCCAGCTCCCAACACCACCACCCTCCGGTCTTTAGGATTGAAGAAGGCATCATCTTTAAGAGACCTGACAAATCCGCGAACGTCGGTATTGTAACCGACAAGGCGTCCATCACGTTTGACGATCGTGTTGACCGCACCAATAGTAGCGGCCACTGAGTCAACCTCATCAACCAGGGTCAGAACCGATTCTTTATACGGGACGGTTACGTTAGCGCCAATATTCTCCGGCCAGCGGAGTTTGGAGACCGCAACATGAAGCTGGCTCGGCTCCGTTTCCCATGGCCAGTAGCGAATATCAAGCTTGTAATAGTCAAGCGCCGCTTGCTGGAAAGCCGGGGACAACGTGTGCTTGAGAGGATAGCCGATGATGCCGATGAATCTGGTCATTCGCTTCTGATGTGCCGGCTGTTCAGGTAGCCCTGAAGAATCAGCGCCGCGGCAATGGCGTCCCGCAGATTACTCCGCTTCTTCCGCTTAACACCGGCCTCCCGCATCGACCGGTCGGCCGCTACCGTCGAAAGACGCTCGTCCCATGTGACCACCCGGACTTGCAACCGGCGCGAAAGCTCATTAACGAACTTCCGGACATTTTCTGCCGCCGGTCCCGCTCTACCGCTCAGCGAATACGGCATACCAACCACAATCTCACCAGCCTGATGCTGGCTGACTAGCCCGGCAATAGCCGCATAAGCCGATTCCACATCAGTTATCGCCACCACCTCAAGCGGACTGGCAATGGTGGCCGTAGGGTCGCTCAAAGCTACCCCTATGCGACGCTCGCCAACATCAAGACCAATCACCCTCATAACCTGACTCTCTCACTCCAAAATACCGACTCCAGTGAAGCTTATTTCAGCTTCGTATTCCTGATAATCTCTTCTACTGTCTTCAATGCTTCGTCCAGTTTGTCTTTATCTTTCCCGCCAGCTTGGGCAACATCTGGTTTGCCACCACCACTCCCGCCTGTGACCATGGCAACCTGTCTCACAATCTCACCAGCGTTCATCCCCCGGGCAACGAACTCAGATGTCACCATAGAAACAAAGAACGGCTTGTCATTAATAATAGAGCCAAGAACGATCGTACCTCCATGGTATTGCTCGTTTTGGCCCAACATGTCCCTTATCATGTCACCGAATTCACGAAGAGCCTCTACAGACTCGACCTCGTCGGCTCTCCAGGCTACGAACGGGATACCATTCTCTACTTTTACTCTGTTTATTACTTGAGGCACCTGAGACGCGAGCTGTTTCCGTTGAAGCTGCTGTCTCCAACGCCGTTCCTCCGCCAGTTGCTCTTGTAAAGTCGCTACCTTTGATGCCACTTCGTTCAGCGGCGCTTTCAGTTCCCGGGCCAGACTATCAAGCACCGCCAGCCGCTCTTCTATCAGTGCCTCGGCGCCGCGGCCTGTGACACCCTCGATACGACGTACACCCGCCCCAACACTGGCTTCACTGGTGATGATAAAAAGGCCAATGTCGCCGGTGGCGGTAACATGGGTGCCGCCGCAAAGTTCATGGCTCATCGGCGGCTCGCCAATGCGCACCGACCGGACAGTTTCGCCATACTTCTCCTCAAAAAGCGCAATAGCGCCTTCAGCCACCGCCTGGCTGTACGGCACCACCCTGGGTCTGACCGTCAGGTTCCGACGGATAGCCTCATTGACCAGCCGCTGTATCTTAAACAGTTGCTCCCGGCTGAGCGGGCTAAGCTGGGTGAAATCAAACCGCAGCCGCTCCGGAGAGACCAGCGACCCTTTTTGAGCGACATGCTTGCCGACCACTTTCTTCAGTGCCACCTGAAGAAGATGTGTAGCCGTATGGTTACGGGCCGTGTCGAGACGGCGTACAATATCAACCCTCGCCTCAACCTTCCCCGGTAAAATTGTACCCTCAACCACCTTGCCCTGGTGGACGATATAACCGCGGGCATCCCTGACAGTATTTATCACGACAATCCTGCCTGACGGCGTGACGAGATCACCGGTATCGCCAACCTGGCCGCCCATTTCGGCGTAGAACGGCGTCTCACGGAGGATGACCGCCACCTTCTGGCCCTTACCGGCCTCCTTCACTGGTGCGCCTTCAGCCTCCAACCAGACAATCTCAGTCTCTCTCTTCAAGGAGTCGTACCCTATGAATGGCTCATCGGCCACTACAAACTGCGCCTGCCCGTTCGAATTGTCATTGCACTGGACCGATGCCATCTGACGGCTGGTCCTTGCCCGTTCCCTCTGCTTCTCCATCTCCTTTTCAAAACCGTCAAGGTCAATGGCGAGACCTTTTTCGCGGGCTACATCCTGCGTCAGTTCCACCGGGAAGCCAAAAGTATCGTAGAGCCGGAACACGTCAGCCCCGGGGATGCTCTTCTGTCCGCCGTTAATCGCCTCTATAGCCAGCTTCTCGATCAGCCCCAGACCGCTCTCCAGCGTGGCGAAGAACCGCTCCTCTTCGGCACGAATAACCTCTTTAACGAAGCCGTGATTGGTCACCAGTTCCGGATAGATATGCCCCATGTTGCTGATAACGACCTCGGCGATATCACCCAGGAATGGCTCATTCAGACCGATCTTCCGACCAAAAAGGCTTGCCCTGCGGAGCACACGTCGCAATACGTAGCCGCGGCCTTCATTAGACGGCAAGACCCCATCAGCAATCAGAAAGGTGACACCCCGACTATGCTCGGCAACAACGCGTACTGCCTGGTCAACGAATTCATCCCTGCCATATTTCTTACCAGCCAGGCTGGCTGCTTTCTCCAACAAGGGCACAAAGAAGTCCGTCTTATAGACTGTGTCCTTGCCACCAACCACCGCCGTCACCCGCTCAAGGCCCATGCCGGTATCAATATTTGGTTTTGGCAAAGGGGTTCGCCTGCCTTCGCGGTCCTGATTATACTCAGTGAAGACGAGGTTCCAGATTTCGATAAATCGCCCACAGGCACATCCCGGATTACAGTCTAGCTTGCCACAGCCGGCGCCTTCTCCGAAATCGAAGTGAATTTCACTGCAAGGACCACACGGCCCGGAATCCCCCGCCGGCCCCCAGAAGTTGTCCTTCTCACCAAGCCGCACAATCCTGGACTCTGGCAAACCGACCCTACGCCAGTAGCCGAAGGCCTCGTCGTCATCTTTATAGACGGTGGCCCAAAGCCTCCCTTTAGCTAATTTAAGATTATCCGTCACATACTCCCAACCCCACGAGACCGCCTCCCTCTTAAAATAGTCGCCGACGCTGAAATTACCGAGCATCTCAAAGAAAGTGAGGTGCTTGCTATCGCCGACGCTGTCGATATCGGTGGTGCGGAAGCATTTCTGGCACGACGCCAGACGCGGGTTGGGTGGCGTCTCCAACCCCAGAAAATACGGCTTGAACTGAACCATGCCAGCAGTGGTTAGAAGCAGAGTGGGATCATTATGCGGCACCAGAGACGAGCTCGGGACAATCTTATGGCCCCTGGAACGGAAATAATCGAGGAATCCCTGGCGTATATCGTCGCTAAGCATAGTCGAGTTCACCTTTCATGAAAACAGCCGATTTTAGAGTAAGCTATTCGTGATGTCAACGTGCGCCAGATACAGATTTGTCTTTAACAAAACCATCATGTAAGCTATCAAGGCTATGGATACACAAAGCGTTCTAATGATCGGCCTCCTCCTCGTGCTCTTCATTCTCGGCGTGTATGTCATCCCCAACTGGCGCTTCAAGCGGACCGCACGCCAGGTGGTTGCCGCATTTCGCGAAAAGGGCGCTGTTACCCCCAGTGGGGCCAAGACGCTCGAAGATTTAGGTTTTCAGACGCGGCGGTCATTCATGGAGCAATTGCTGAAGGGCCGCGATTTTCGGATGTACGCCCTGCAGGCCATGCTCAAAGGAGACGTAGTCCGGGTTACCGAAGACGGCCGCTTTTACCTGGTTGAGGACAAACTTCCGCCAGCTTTCCGCTAAACCGCTTATTGTCACCCCTTCAGCCGTTACCGGGCGTCCTCTTTATCCATTCGCCCACTCAAACGGGTGCCCTTTAACCTCAAAATCCGGCAGGTAGTACTCCGGCGCCTGAAGCTGTTGAATCCAGCCATTTCCCAGCCCCAGTTCATCAACCAGCTTTGCCACCCGGCGGCGCTCGGCTACCGATA
This sequence comes from Chloroflexota bacterium, assembly GCA_040753815.1. GTDB lineage: Bacteria > Chloroflexota > Dehalococcoidia > GIF9 > JBFMDU01 > JBFMDU01. The sequence continues at coordinate 105,245 of JBFMDU010000020.1, read as the reverse complement.
TCTTCCTCGACAGCAAAGGCACTCGCAGTGCACGAAAACATGGATAGTACTGGGCCATGACGCTGACGGTAATGGTACGTGACACCTCGTGTGCCAGCCATGCCAGCGACTCCTCGCTCCCAGCGATATCATTAGGCAGGATCAGGTGGCGGACGATGATGCCCTTCTGTGCCACGCCGTGGCTGTCCGTTATCAGATCGCCAACCTGACGGTACATTTCCCTGATTGCGGGACGGGCATAACCGACATAGCCGCGGGCCTGCGAGTACTTCATGGCCAGCACATCCGAAGCGTATTTAATATCAGGTAAATATATGTCAATAATGCCATCAAGTTCGCCCAGGGTGTCCATGCTATCGTAGGCATTGGTGTTGTATACCAGAGGCACTCTTAGTCCCATAGACACCGCTTCAAACACTGCACGTACAATCTGCGGTACGAAATGGGACGGGGAGACCAGGTTGATATTGTGACAGCCAAGCTCGTTCTGGAGATAGACCATTTTTTCAGCCAGGACACGGCAGTCCATCTCTTTCCTGCGCTGAGCATCCGGCGCCTGGCTTATCTGATAATTCTGACAATAGATGCACCGAAGGTTGCAGTTACCAAAGAAAATAGTGCCCGAGCCGTGCCTGCCGGATATGGCCGGCTCTTCCCCATGATGGTCGCAATATGATGACACGATTGGCAGGCGGCCAGAACGGCAGAAACCGGTCTCACCATTATGACGGTTAACGCCGCATTGCCTGGGACAGATATCGCATCTGGCCAGTCTGCCCTCCAGCCTGCAGGCGCGGCGTTCCAGTTCACCTGAACGATAAAGCTTTAAATAACCTGCTTCAAACCCCATCGCCCCCACATCATATCACCCCTCCACCAGATCGCCACCAACCGAATCAACACGTACACCGCGGGCCTTTGCCCACGCCATGGCCGCTTCGATTTCGCGCATATCACCCTCAAGCTCCAGCATAACCCATCCCCGGTCCTCCGCTACATCAGCGCGCCGGATATTGGTGATGACCTTAAAAGTATGGGACAGATTATGAATAACCGGTTCCCTGATCAATTCCCGGGGGAAAGTGAACAGAACCTGTTTCTTGGCCATGGTCAATCTCCTCTCTTTCCGGCCGCTTGCGGCTGGCGCAGTTCGCCAGCCGTAGGCTCAACAACCTTACGGAAGGCTTCGATACTGGCCGGAGTGCGGGTTGGCTGAACAACGTTTGCTACTATCTCCTGCGTCCGTGGACCGGCGCCGGTAAGAAAGGCTACCACAACCTGGTCGCGCTGGACAGCCCCGGAGGCCGCCAGCTTCTTCAGACTGGCAATAACCACTCCGCCGGCAGCTTCAGCAAAAATACCTTCGGTCCGTGCCAGAAGCCTGACGCCAGCCATTGCTTCTTCATCACTGGCGGAAACTGCACCACCGCCCGACTGACGCGCTGTCATCAGGGCATGATAGCCATCAGCCGGGTTACCGATAGCAATCGAAGTCACGACAGTATTTGGTGTAACTGGATGGATATGCAGACTGCCGGCATTATAAGCGTGGACTATCGGAGCGCTTCCCGAGGCCTGAGCAACAAACATATGTGTGTTGACCGGACCGATAAGTTCAAGCATGGCCAATTCCTGAAGCCCCTTCCAGATGCGCGTAAAGAGAAGCCCGGAAGCGGCCGGAGCAACGACACAGTCGGGCGCCCTCCAGCCAAGCTGCTCTGCCACCTCGTAACCGAGGGTCTTACTTCCCTCAGCATAATAAGGACGCAGGTTAATGTTGATGAAGCCCCAGTTATATTCCATTGCTATCTGCCCGCACAGGCGGTTAACGTCGTCATAAGAACCATCGACCGTCACCAGATGCGGTGAGTAAATAGCGATCCCGACCAGCTTGCCGGACTCGACACCAGCCGGAACGAAGACATAGGCTTCCATACCGGCCCGAGCCGCATGGGCGGCTACAGAAGCAGCCAGATTACCGGTAGAAGCACAACCCAGCGTATTGAAGCCGAACTCACGTGCCTTGCTCACCGCCACCGCCACCGCCCGGTCCTTAAATGACCAGGTCGGGTTAACACAGTCGTTCTTCAGATAAAGCTGGTCAAGACCCAGTTCCCGGCCCAGGCGCTCGGCATGCAGGAGAGGAGTGAAACCGGTGCCGATGTCCACCTCGTTGCCAGGTTCCACCGGCAGGAGCTGAAGATAGCGCCACATGCTGGTCGGGCCAGCGGAAATCGACGACCGGTCCACTACCGCCTTCAGAGCTTTGTAGTCGTAACAGACCTCGAGCGGGCTAAGGCAAAAATCGCATATCCGCCTGGGCTGAATGGGGTACTCCTGACCGCATTTGCGACAGCGCAAAACCGTGGCATAGGACATGGTCCCACCCCCTAGTCCTTCAGTGCCTGGTCCAGGTCAGCGATCAGGTCGTCGGAGTCCTCAAGGCCGACCGACAGGCGGATAAGGCCGTCAGTAATGCCCACACTCTGCCGGTACTCCGGCGGCATAGAAGCATGGCTCATGGTAGCTGGATGCTCGATAAGCGAAACCGCCCCGCCAAGCGACTCGGCCAGAGTAAACAACTTCGTCCGGCCCATGACCTGATTGACCGCTTCAGTACCGCCACCAATTTCATAACTGACGACGCCGCCAAACCCCTTCATCTGCTTCCTGGCAACATCGTGGCCGGGGTGACCGGGCAGGCCGGGATAATACACCTTACGAACGGCCGGATGGGACTTAAGGAAAGAGGCCACGGCCAGCGCATTGCTCTCGTGTTTCCTTACCCGCACCGCCAGAGTCTCTATGCCCCGAAGCACCAGCCAGCAATCGAATGGCGAAGCGCATGTCCCCATGGCGTTGTGCAAGAAGCCAATCTGGTTGGTTAGCTCGTCAGTAGTGGTAACAATGGCGCCGCCTACCACATCACAGTGCCCATTCAAGTATTTTGTTGTCGAATGAACAATGATGTCGATGCCATACCTGGCCGGCTGGAGGAAAATCGGCGTGGCAAAGGTATTATCTATAGCCGTCAGGATTTTCCGCGACCGCGCCAGTCCGGCCACCATTTCAATATCGGTAATGCCCAGCAGGGGGTTCGATGGTGTTTCGATCCAGATGAGCTTTGTATTCGGCCGGATGGCCCGCTCAATTGTCTCCTTCGAATTCATCCGGGTAAAAGTAACCTCGATACCGAACCGGGATATGACATTCTGGAACAGGCGGTAAGTACCGCCATAGACATCGTCGCCGCAGACAATATGGTCGCCATGTGCAAGCAAGGCAACCACGGTAGTAATAGCGGACATACCGGTGGAACAGGCAAATCCCGCCTTACCGCCTTCAAGAGCCGCGATCGTATCCTCAAGCACGCGCCGCGTCGGATTGCCGGAGCGGGAATAGTCCCAGCCCCGGGTCTTCCCCGGTTCAGCAAATGCGAACGTCGAGGTCTGGTAGATAGGCACCGAGACAGCGCCGGTCAGCGGGTCCGGGCGCTGACCCGTATGGATAGCCAGCGTCTCTGGTTTCATGCTCTCCCTCCTTACGCCTAGAGCGTCGTCCCCTCGGGGTAAAGGTCCTGGAAAAGCCAGGTGCTCAGGTAGCGCTCGCCGGTGTCAGGCAGGACAACCACAATCAGCTTGCCCTTATTTTCCTGTCTCCGGGCGACTTCCAGAGCCGCCCAAACAGCCGCACCCGATGAGATGCCGGCCAATATCCCTTCCTCACGGGCAAGACGGCGGGCGGTGACCCCGGCATTATCGTTGCTCACTTTGATAATTTCGTCAATCAGGTCGCGGCGAAGGACATCCGGCACAAACCCGGCCCCGATACCCTGTATCTTATGAGGCCCGGGCTTGCCGCCGGAGAGGACTGGCGATGCCTCTGGCTCAACAGCAACCGCCTTGAAACTGGGTTTCCTATTCTTGATAACTTCCGCAACGCCGGTAATAGTGCCGCCGGTGCCGACACCGGAAACCAGGATGTCAACCCGGCCGTCAGTATCACGCCATATCTCTTCGGCCGTCGTCTCCCGGTGGATAGCCGGGTTAGCCGGGTTCTTGAACTGCTGGAGTAAAAGGTAGTTCGGGTTCTCAACGGCGAGTTGCTCGGCACGCTTGATGGCACCGTTCATGCCTTCAGCACCCGGGGTCAACACAAGCCTGGCACCGAACACCGCCAGCAGACGGCGGCGTTCAACCGACATCGTGTCCGGCATGGTCAGCACTAGCGGGTAGCCGCGGGCGGCGCATACAAAAGCTAGAGCGATGCCGGTGTTGCCGCTGGTGGGCTCAACCAGTACCGTATCCTTGTTGATGGCACCTGCCTGCTCGGCGGCACGGACCATGGCGAAGCCAATACGGTCTTTCACACTGGCGCAGGGGTTGCGCGATTCCAGCTTGGCGCAGACTTCAGCCGCCACACCACTGGCCATACGGTTCAGCCGCACCAGAGGCGTGCGTCCGATAGTTTCTATGATGTCCCGTGCAATCACTGACATGGTGATTCCCTCCTGTTTGATAACCCGACTAACCGCGTTCGTCCGGGTTAGCTGTAATGGACATTATGATAACATTGTTTAGTAAAACAATCAACTAACTTAATCATGCCTTGCAGTTAAAGTATACCAGCGCCGGGAATCAACAGCGATAGAGCTAAGGCGCCTGTGTTGTCCCGAAGACTGTCCGGTTCCTCCGACCCGACTCTGCCTTTTCAATGATGCAGGCCGTAAAACGCTCCACCAGCCAGTCATAATACGGCTGGGGCAGATTTTCACGGCGGATCTCAGGCACCTCGTTGAAGGCGTCAATCAACCACGGTTCCCCTTCCTCATCAAGGCACCACTCGACAGCGTTGACATCGAGATCCAGCGCCTCGTTGAGACGGACCGTCATCTCCGAAAGCCGTTCAACCAGACCTTCAACAGGTTTCAGGTTAGACGCGGGAAACTCACCCATCCCGAGCGGCCGAGGAATCCATGGAACGAACAGGACTTCCTTCCGATCGATGCAGAATGCCCGGTAGTATTCCCTATAACGGATTAACTGCTGAGCCAGCATCACTGTTCGCGAAGTCAATGACTCATACTTCGACCGCAGTTCTTCTAGGGAGTTAACCACATATACGTCGTCCCAGGCGTAGCCGTCATATGGCTTGAGAATGCAGGGAAAGCCGATGCCTTCCATCGCTTTCTCCCAGTCGATGGTAGTGACCACGCCTTCCGTTTCCTCATAGCCATCGAGGCGCGGCAGGACTACCGTACGCGGCACCGGAATACCCAGCCCAGCAGCCAGCTTCATATCTACCAGTTTATTGGTCAGGGCCGAAGCGAAGGGGTTATTAATAATGTACGCTCCCTCGATGGCATAGCTCTTGACTACTTCGCGCAGATAGGGAAACCGAAAGCTCAGCCTGTCCACCACCACCCGATAATCACCGGATACCGGCGCCGGCAAAGCTGACAGGGAAATGAATTCGGTCTCGAACCCGCTTAACCTGGCTATGACATCGGCTATAAACGGGTCTGACCTTACTTCAAGGAAGCCGATTTTCATTATTGAAACTGCACCTTGGTTTGTATTCGGCCATCTTATTCCAGGACAATAACCGCAGGCGGCTACTCAACTACAACCCTCCCCACCCGTCCCGACCTGACCCGCTGTAGCTGAGTCAGGAGCTTCTTACGCAGTCTCAGGCTCTTGGGCGTCACCTCGACCAGTTCGTCGTCGTTAATGAAGCTCAGGCTTTCTTCAAGACTGAACTCTACCGGCGGCGAAAGCTTGATGGCGATATCGGCGGTGGACGCCCGCACGTTGGTCAGCTTCTTTTCCTTGCAGACGTTGATTTCGATGTCATTCGCCCGCGAGTTCATCCCGATAATCATACCTTCATAAACCGCCGTGCCTGGCTTGATAAAAGTTACGCCGCGGCCCTGAGCAACGTTCAGTCCATAAGTTACCGCCGTCCCTGTCTCCGCCGCTATCAGCACACCATCCCTGGCCGAGACCATCTCGCCGTGCCACGGCTCGTAGCCTATGAACATAGTGTTCGTCACACCGTCCCCCCGGGTGGCGGTCAGGAACTCACTGCGGAAGCCGATCAGCCCCCGTGTGGGTATCCGGTACTCCATCCGCACGTTGCCCTTACCGTCAGCCTGCATATTGGCTACCCTGGCCAGGCGGCGGCTGAGCATCTCTGTCAGGACGCCGATGTTGACCTCCCGGGTATCGATGGTCAGCATCTCTACCGGCTCCATCAACTGTCCGTTGACCATCCTGGTGATGGCTTCCGGTCTCGATACCTGGAACTCGTACCCCTCGCGCCGCATCGTTTCAATCAGTATCGACAAGTGCAGTTCGCCGCGCCCGGAAACCAAAAAGGCATCCGGGCTATCCGTGTCCTGCACCCGGAGACTCAGGTTAGTCTCAAGCTCACGGTAAAGCCGTTCCCGCAGGTGGCGTGAGGTACAGTACTTACCTTCGCGTCCGGCGAACGGCGAATCATTGACCAAGAAGGTCATCTTCACCGTGGGTTCGCTGATGGAAATGCCGGGCAGGGCTTCAGGCCGGTCGGAGCTGGCAACGGTATCACCAATGCTAACCTTGTCCAGACCGGTGATAGCCACGATATCGCCGGCTGAAGCCGACTCAACTGTCTCCCGACCAAGCCCGAGAAAAGTGAAAACCCCCTCGACACGGAACGGTGTGATGTTGTGCTTGCTATCGACAACCGCCACGATGTCGTGTCTGGTGACGCTCCCACGAAAGATGCGCCCGATGGCTATCTTGCCCTTATGAGTATCGTAATCGAGATTGGTAACAAGCATCTGAAAGGGGCCTTCCTCAATGCGCGGCGGCGGCACCTCGTTGATGAGCGCCTCGAACAACGGAATCAAGCTCCGGCCCAAGTTTTTGGGATCAGTCGAGGCCACGCCGTCGCGGCCGATAGCATAGAAGACCGGAAAGTCGAGCTGTTCCGGCTCAGTCGCCAGTTCCAGAAAGAGGTCCTGTGTCAGACTCAGGACTTCGCCGGTGCGCGCGTCCGAGCGGTCAACCTTATTGACGACCACGATTAGCTTGTGGCCGCGGGCCAGCGTCTGACGAAGGACAAACCGCGTCTGGGGCATCGGTCCCTCGGCGGCGTCAACCAGCAGAAGGCACCCATCGGCCATGTTGACCACCCGCTCCACCTCACCGCTGAAGTCAGCATGGCCCGGAGTATCGATGATGTTAATCTTAATGCCCTTGTAAATGACCGCGGTATTTTTAGCCAGGATGGTAATACCGCGTTCGCGCTCCAACGGGTTAGAGTCGAGAATTTGCTCCCCAACCTGCTGGTTATCGCGGAAGATTTTGCTCTGCTTGAGCATGGCATCCACCAGCGTGGTCTTGCCGTGGTCAACATGGGCCACGATGACCACATTGCGGATGTCCTCACGCACCTTCCGCGGCGTTGCTGTTATTTCTCCGTTTGGCACAGCCGGATATTATAGCGCATCGTGCCCTTATTAGTGTTAGCTCGATTGGTATTGGCGCATGCTAGAGTGCTAAAATTCGACCGTGTCGCAATTTAGACCACGACTGAAAGGAGGGACACGATGACAAAGGAGAGAGAGCTTCCTAACTATGAAGTGGTGCCTCTGCGGTCAGACGAGATAGTGGTGGCGGCTGTGCAAATGACGAAGAAGAATGCAGACCCCAAGGACCTTACAAGGAGAAGCATCAACGACAACATAGACCACCTGTGTCAGCTCGTTGATATGGCGGTTGCTTTCAACGGCCACATAGACCTTCTCGTCTTCCCTGAGATGACGATCCAGGGTTATGGGGCCGGTTGGACAAGAGATGACTGGCTGAATGTGGCTGTTGAGAACCCTGGGCCGGAGCTTGACCGCATTGGCCAACTCGCCAAGAAACACAACTGCTACCTGTGTGTGGCAGTTTACACTAAAGAGAAGGAATGGCCAGGCCATTATTTCAACGCTGGAATTATCTTTGGACCGGAGGGCAGAATTGTCCTCAATCACTGGAAGGCGCGGACGGCACCCCAGAAGACAGCCTATGCTACTACCATCCACGATGTCCTCGACGAGTTTATAAAGCGGAATGGTTGGGATGCGGTATGGCCAGTGGCAAGAACGGACATTGGCAATCTGGCCGTGTACATCTGTTCCGAAGGTTTCCAGACGGAAACGGCCCGGGCGTACGCCTTTAAGGGTGCGGAGATTCTCTGCCGGCCCTACGGCGGCTGGCGAGAGGTACATTCCCAGTTTATAGGAGTGCATGCCAATGTGGGTGATCCATGGCTTGCGATGCGGGTGGATTGCCAGCAAAACAACTGCTGGGGCATCCTTTGCGACAGCTACTCGATAATTATTGATGACTACGGTCGTATAGTGAAGGCTGCGGACCCTAATAGGGAGCAGGTCGTTGTAGACCGGATTCCGATCGCAGCGTTCCGCAAACGCCACTCGATACCTGCCCTCAGAAAGGAACTCTATGCTCCTGTATATAACGAGTATATCGGCAAATACCCGGCGAACCTGTTCTCAAGGTACCTTCCAAAGGATTCCAAGGACAACCGGCGCTACCACACAGAGAATGCTAACTGGTGATAGGAATCTGGCAATAGTGGTTTTCATGCTGTTCCTTCAATATAGATAATGAAGGGTTTGCGGAGCGGCTGGAACGCAAAAAGAACTGGTCGCATATTAAATTCGCAAATAGAGGTGTAGAATGCAACCTGAATTAGGTTACTCGACCGTGCCTCTGGCGAAACAGGAGATCAAGGTCGCAGCCATGCAGATGGCTACCGAACGAGTGAAGGTGGCCAATCCCGCCCCCGGCATCCAGAGGAACCTCCGCACCCTCCTGCGCATGTGCGACACTGCCCGAGGTCACGACCTTCTCGTCTTCCCGGAGTTTGCCCTGACACGTGGTGAGGCTGGCTGTTGCCGTAACTGGACGCGTGAACAGTGGCTAAGAGTCGCCATCAAGGTACCAGGCCCAGAGACTGAAGCCATAGGGAAGAAAGCAAAGGAACTGGGCTGTTACATTGAGTTCGCCAGTTACACTCAACAGCCGGACTGGCCTGGACACTTTTTCAACGCGAGCATCATTATTGCCCCCACCGGCGAGATCATACATAATCACTGGAAGGCCTATTTCGGCTATCCCGGTATCGGTATCGAATATGCTACTACCGTATTCGATGTCCTTAGCGAATTCGTCCGGCGGTATGGCTGGGACGCCGTGTGGCCGGTTTCGCGGACGCCCATAGGTAACCTGGCTACCTATATATGCTCCGAGGGCATGCTCCAGGAAGCGGCGCGCTGTCTTGCCATCAACGGGGCTGAGATACTTTGTCGGTCGTTTGGCGGTGGTGGCCCTGGAAACAGGGGTGGTAAGTTCTTGACCGAGTTCCGTGGCGATTGCGCTTACAATGACTGCTGGGGCATCTATGCCAACAACGGCACTCACGAGTCCTTGAATCCAGTCCAGGTGGCAATGGCCGGAGGATCGATGATTGTGAATCCTCTTGGCCAGGTAGTCGCCCAAGCTGATAGCGTCGGTGAGGAAATAGTGTCGGCTACGATTCCTATTGGGCAGTCCCGCACGTCAGCATATTCTTTCGGCCACATGCCGGGGAATCCGCACATGACACCGACAAAGTATCGTGGCGGTCTGCGTACGGAGCTCTACATACCGCTCTTCATGCAGAACCAGGGGCAGTTCCCACCGGACTTGCTGACAGCTTACCAGCGGCATAACAAAGGCGCTCTACCGCCAGATTATGACGCTGCCAGGAAGTGGTACCTGGAGCACGCCAGGTGGGAGCTGGAGTATGTGGATAAGCCGAAAACGATAGTGGACTAGCTAGCCTGACCTGCGGCCCATAATCGGAGAACTCTAATTGAGGGTGAAACTGTTTACGGATAGCCCTTTGGTCTGTTAGGGATTTCTAAGTATGCTGGTGGCAGCGGCTGGGATTGAACCAGCGACCAAGGGCTTATGAGTCCCCTGCTCTACCACTGAGCTACGCTGCCATGCGGACTTCTGATTATATACGGGCGCTGACGGCAAGAGCAAGCGCCCTGGGCTTATGGTTTGACACTCCCCGCCATGCACACTTAGAATAACCGCACAAGACAGACCGGAGACAACCATCCAGTAAGTCCGGAGATAGGAATCGGTATGAAGCGACTAGTTATCGACTACGAAAAATGCGTCGGCTGTGAGCTGTGCGCCATGCGCTGTTCCCTGGAAAAGACGGGCAGTATGGTCAATCCGTCACAAGCGCGCATCCACCTGGTGCGCGTCGAGGAAGAGGGCATCATGATGCCGGCGGTCTGCCGCCACTGTGATGAGCCAAAGTGCATCCCGGCCTGCCCGGTGAGAAACTGCATGACCAAAGACTCCAAGACCGGCCTGGTCAGCATCAACGCCGAACTCTGCATCGGCTGCAAGAAATGCACCGAAGCCTGTCCTTACGGCGGACCGGTCGGCATTCCCCGCGAAAACCCGAAGCCGAAACAAAGCTCGACCATCAAAGTCCTTTGCGACCTGTGCCATGGGAACCCGGTCTGCGTCGAGTTCTGCCCCACCGCCTGCCTCCAGTACACCGAGGCTGACCCGGCGCTAGCCGAGCGGGAGAAGAAAGGAAAAGAAGAACTGGCGGCGCTGATAGCGCAGAGGAAGTGACACGATATTATCTTGTCATCCCGAGCGTAGCGAGGGATCTGGGGGTGGGAGAGGCGTCCCACCAGATTCCTCAGGCGCTTCGCTTCTTCGGAATGACACAGGAAGAATAACCACCACCTCGGAAAGGAAAAGATATAACTGAGGGAGCGAACCATGACTGACTTTTACGGCTGGGCCGGCGCTATTCTTAATGTCGACCTCACCAGTGGCAGAATTGAGAAACAGCCTCTCTCCCGTGAGATGGCCATCAAGCATATAGGCGGTCTGGGTTTCGGCACCAGAACCCTCTATGACAACGTTGGTCCCGGGGTCGACCCGCTATCGCCGGAAAGCGTCTTCACCATCGGGCAGGGACCACTATGCGGCACACTCTCCCCGTGCGCCGGCCGCGCCGACCTTGTGGCCAAGTCACCTCTAACCGGCATTTTCCTCCGGAGCAACCTCGGCGGCTTCTTCGGCCCGGAACTGAAATGGGCCGGCTATGACCTTATTATTGTCAGAGGCCAGTCGCCGAAGCCGGTCTATCTCTGGATTAAAGACGATCACTGCGAGCTCCGCGACGCCTCTCAACTCTGGGGCAAAGACACATGGGAGACCGAGCACCTGCTCCGGCACGAGCTTGGCGACCACAACATCAAGGCGCTAAAGATTGGGCCGGCCGGGGAAAACCAGTGCTACTCTTCAGCCATCATCGGCGACCTTGCCCGCGCTTGCGGCAAGTGCAGTCTGGCGGCCATCTGGGGTGCCAAGCGGCTCAAAGCCGTCGCCGTCCGCGGCACCAAAGGCGTCAGAATCGCCCGTCCTAAAGAAATGGCGGTGCTGGCCAAAGAGCTCTGGCAAAGGTTCAAAGAAGACCCGATGTACGCCAGTCACTGCCGTTACGGCACCAACACCTGGGTCGGTGATACCGTGATGAAAAGCATGGGTGGCATCAAGCCCGAGCTTTCGTCGCAGGCTTTCGAAAAACTCTATGACAAAAACGTCTCCTGTTCCGGATGCGCCCTGCACTGCAGTCACTGGCTCAAAGTGAAGTCCGGAAAATACGCCGGCACCCAGGGAGAAGGCCTCGAGGGCAACACCCAGCTTGCCGGGGTCGATATGGGCGTCGGCGCCGACTTTGTAACCCACTATAACAACCTGTGCAACAAGATGGGACTGGACACCATGCACCCGGCCGGCGCCATTCGCTGGGCTATGGACCTCTATAAAAATGGGATTATCAATAAGGCTGATACCGATGGTCTCGAACTGGCCCCCGGAAACGAGGAGGTCCTCCTCAAGCTACTTGACAAAATAACCAGAAAAGAAGGCTTCGGCGAGCTTATAGATATGTACCCTGTAAGGGCCGCGGAGAAGCTCGGCCGCGGCTCCGACCTTAATATCAGCCACCGCAAAGGCTATCCCTCGCCGTACACCGGCTTCATGTCCTCGGTCAAGACAACTCTGGCCCACGCCGTGGCCACCCGGGGCAATGACCATCTTACTGGCAGTCCCGGCATCGAAACACCCAACCGCCAGCCGGAAATGACCAACGAGATACTGGAAAAGCTAGGCCGTGAAAGGTACGGCGACCCCAGCATGTTCACCGATATCCCCTATACTCCCCAGCGCAAGTATGCACTGCGCGTCTGGGAATGTGAGAACTACTTCGCCATGGCCGATATGACCGGCACCTGCAAGTTCGCCGCCCGAGAGGTACTGCTGGTCAAAGGCATTGACATACCGGACTTTGCCCGGCTGCTCACTGCCGCCACCGGCATCGAGTTCAGCTCTGCCGACTGTACCCGGGCTGCCGAGCGTGAGATGCTCCTGGAACGCGCCTTCAATGCCCGCGAGGGCATACACCGCATCGACGACTACCCCTTCGCCCTGTGGTACCTTAAGAAGTTCGGCAAGCCGCACCCGCGCTTCGACTATACCAAGCTCAGAATGAGCGGCGACGACTACGGCAAGCTCCTCGATATGTACTATGAACTCCGTGGCTGCGACCTGGAGACAGGCATCCCCACGGCAGACAAGCTCAACGAGGTTGGTCTAGCTGACGTGGCCGCTGACCTGGCCAGGCGTGGAATAATACCTCAGCCCACCGCCACCCGCGTTTAGACCACCTGGACCTGAATTCTGATAATAAAGCAACCTTAAGGTAACAAGACATGACTATGCGGCCTTGCATAACGTGGTATAATGCCTGCGTACTACCGCCCTAACTATGCTTACGCCTTATGTGATAATGGTCCCCGGGATAACGGCCTGCGGTTCAATGCGGGCGCTGTGAGGGTTTGGTGAGTGGCATACACAGGAAATATCTCGTCCCGATTATTCTATTTAAGGTATTAATTTGATTTTCTTTTGTAGTTCGCACTATCGCGGACGCCCACAGATTGCGGCGCATTTAGGAGGATTGCCATGAGGTTCTATAAGTTTCTCGGTCTGCTCGTTACGATTGGCCTGTTATTGTCACTCTTTCCGGCCGGAGCGGTCTCCGCGGCGGAACCCGCGGTGACCACGGGAGCGGCAACCAATGTCACCACCCGCTCCGCGGTCTTAAACGGCAACCTGACATCATTGGGAACAGCGACATCGGTCGCTGTTTCTTTTGACTACGGCTCGACCACTGGCTACGGCGCCAGCACTGCGGTGATGACAAAAAATGCCGCCGGCGCCTTTGCCATTTATGTAAGCGGCTTGAGTCCGGCAACTACCTACCATTTCCGGGCCAAAGCTAACGGCGGGGCGGCCGGTGTGGCTACCGGCGCTGACGCCACCTTTACCACTGCGGCCGCTGCTCAACCACAAGCACTGGGCACGGGTAGCGCCACTATCTCGGTCAACAACGGCACCGCCATCAACCTTACCCCAGGCAGCACCCAGACCAATGTCCCGGTATCCATTAAGAGTATCTCTCTGGGCGGCACCAGCACCAGCGTCGGCGGTTTCACAATCGTCTTAACCTGGACAAATACCGTCATCAACGTCTCATCAATCACGACCGGCACAAGCCTGCCGTCAGGTTGGACAGTCCTATATGGCAGTGCGCCTTACAATGGGACGGTAACCATTTCCGGTTACATGTCATCAACCGGCATCACCGCCGACACCGTGCTCGTCAATCTGAATCTCCTTGCTGTTGGTTCGATTGGCACAACTACTAACCTGACGGTTACTATCCAGAGTCTCGGCGACCAGGATGGCAACGACCTTACCGGCACCGCCCAGAACTGTACGGTCAATGTTGTCGGCAACCCACCGACCGTGACTACCGAGGCCGCCACCAACGTCGCCATCACCACAGCCACCCTCAACGGCAACCTGACCAACCTCGGCGGCGCTACCACCGTCAACGTCAACTTCGAATACGGCACGACCACCTCCTACGGCACTCAGACCACCGCCGAAGCCAAGACGGCCACCGGCACTTTCTCCGCCAACGTCACCGGCCTGACGCCCAACACTCTCTATCACTACCGCGCCCGGGGCGTCGGTCAGGCCACCGGCACCGGCGCTGATGCGACCTTTACCACCCAGGCGGCTACACCGCCAAGCGTTACTACCGGAACGGCGACCAACGTCGCTTCGACCACCGCCACTCTTGGCGGCAACCTCACCAGCCTCGGCACCGCCACCACCGTTAACGTGTCCTTTAACTACGGCACCACCACTGGCTACGGCACCTCCACTACCCCACAGGCCATGACGGCCACCGGTGCCTATACCGCCAATATCACCGGCCTCACCGGCGCTACCCTCTACCATTTCCAGGCAGCGGCCAACGGCGGACTCCATGGCAATGCCACCGGCGCCGATGCCACCTTTACCACTACCGCCCAACCACCGACGGTTACCACCACTGCCGCCACCAATATCCAGACCACCAGCGCCACTCTTAATGGCAACCTGACCTCGCTTGGTACGGCCACCACTGTTAATGTCAACTTCGAATACGGCACAACCACCTCTTATGGCACGACTACAACTGCCGAGGCGAAAACGGCCACCGGCACCTTCAGCGCCAACATCACCGGCCTGACCCCGGCGACAACCTATAACTACCGCGCCAAGGCCGACGGCGGCGCCCACGGCACCGCTAACGGCGATAACGTCACCTTCATAGCCGGAGCCACCCCGCCGACTGTCACCACCGACGCGGCCAGCAACATCGCTCAGACCACTGCCACCCTTAACGGCAACCTGACATCGCTCGGCACCGCAACTACAGTAAATGTCTCCTTCAACTACGGCACCACTACCGGCTACGGCACTTCAACCACACCGCAGGCGAAGACGGCTACCGGCACCTTCAGCGCCAACGTCACCGGCCTGACTTCTAACACTCTCTATCACTTCCAGGCAGCAGCCAACGGCGGCGCTCACGGCAACGCTACCGGCGCTGACGCCACCTTCACTACTCTGAAAACACCCCCGGCAGTAACCACAACCGCGGCAACCAATATCGGCACCCGCACCGCTACCCTTAACGGCAACCTGACCTCGATGGGCGATGCCACCTCCGTCAACGTCAACTTCGAATACGGCACGACCACCGGTTACGGGACCACCACTACTGCCCAGGCCAAGACGGCCACCGGCGCCTTCACCGCCAATATCACCGGCCTGACCCCGGGCACCGGCTATAACTACCGGGCTAAGGCCGATGGCGGCACGGCCGGCACGGCTAACGGCGCTAATGTCACCTTTACCACCGATACCGGCGCCCGCATCCTGGTTAACGAGGGCAACCTGCTTGTCATCCCGCCCGGCGGCGTCCAGAACAATGTGCCGCTGGCTATCAGGAACATCCCCAACCTCGGTACCGGCAACGGCGTCGGCGCTTTCACCTTCCGCTACACCTGGGACCCGGCCATCGTCCGCGTCGATGCCATCAACGCGGCCACGGTCACCGGTTGGACCTTTACCCCGGGCACCATCGACAACACCCAGGGACAGGTAAACTTCGCCGGCCTGACCGGCTCGGCCTACCTGACGACTGACACAGTTATCGCCACTTTAAATGTCAGCGCCGCACCCGGCACCACCTCCGGTCAGACGGGCAATATGGGGGTCACCGTCGTCAGCTTCGGCGACAAGGACGGTACCGCCATTGACCACACCGTGGTCGGATGCACGGTCAACATAGGCAACCCGCCAACGATGGTCACCAACCCGGCCACGAATGTGACCATCAACTCGGCTACCCTTAACGGCAACCTGACCGCTCTCGGCGGGTCTACCACCGTTAACGTTAACTTCGAGTACGGCACGACCACTTCCTACGGTACTCAGACGACCGCCGAGGCCAAGACGGCCACCGGCACCTTCTCGGCCAACTTGACCGGACTCAATTCCGGTGTCACCTACAACTACCGCGCCAGGGGCGACGGCGGCACGCAGGGTGTCGGCGTCGGCGCCAATGTTACCTTCACCACCCTGACCAACCCGCCGGTTGTCCAGAGTCAGGCGGCAACCGGCATCGGCCTGGCCGGGGCCACTCTTAACGGCAACCTGACGTCGCTCGGCACAGCAACGACGGTCAACGTTAATTTTAACTGGGGAACCACTACATCATACGGAAACAACACGGCGGTGCAGGCCAAGACCGCCACCGGCGCCTTCACCGCCGCGCTGACCGGCCTGACTCAGGGGACAGGTTATAACTTCCGGGCCGCGGCTGACGGCGGCATCCACGGGACGGCCACCGGCAGTAATATGAGCTTCACCACGCTGACGCCGCCATCGGTCACCACCAACGCCGCCACCAATATCACTCTTGGCGGCGGCACCCTTAACGGCAACCTGACCTCATTGGGGTCGGCTACCACGGTCAATGTCAACTTCGACTGGGGGCCGGCGGCGACGCCTCCGGTATACGGCAACCAGACAACGCCGCAGGCTATGACGGCCACCGGCACTTTCAGCGCGACCATTACCGGCCAGAACCCGGCTACCACTCTTGACTTCCGCGCTAAGGCTGATGCCGGCGCTCACGGCACGGCCACCGGCGCCAACCAGCAGTTCACTACCGGCACCACACCGCCGACGGTCGCCACCAACGCCGCCACCAACGTCACCACCACCGGCGCTACCTTGAACGGCAACCTGACGTCGCTCGGCACGGCGACCACGGTCAACGTCAATTTCAACTGGGGCACCACCATCGCTTACGGCACAAACACAACTGCCCAGGCGATGACGGCCACCGGAACCTTTAATGCCGCCATAACCGGTCTCTCTGTTAATAACACCTATCACTTCAGGGCCGCGGCCGATGCCGGCATCCACGGCACTGCCAACGGAGATGACCAGAGCTTCTCTATCATTCCACCGACCGTGCTGACATTACCGGCAACGAACGTCGCCACCACCGGCGCTACCCTCAATGGCAACCTGACATCGCTCGGCACGGCATCCCCGATTAATGTCAACTTTGAGTACGGCACGACCACCGGCTACGGCACAGCCACCACAGCCCAGGCGATGACGGCTACCGGTACTTTCAATGCCGCCATCACCGGCCTGACGCCGGCGACCCTCTACCATTACCACGCCCTGGCCGCCGGTGCTCATGGCAATTCCCAGGGACCTGACTCTACCTTCACCACCGGCACCACACCGCCGGCGGTGACCACCGTGGCCGCAAGCAACGTTACCACTACCGGCGCCCAGCTTAACGGCAATCTGACTTCGCTGGGCACAGCCACGACAGTCAATGGCTGGTTCGACTATGGCCTGACTACGCAGTACGGCTCTCAGACCGCGCTCCAGGCGCTTAATGCCACCGGCGCTTTCAACGCCAACGTCGCTGGCCTTTTAGCCGGTACCACCTATAACTTCCGTGCCTCGGTTACCGGAGTTCACGGCAGTGCTCTCGGCGCTAATATGACCTTCACCACCCTCGTCACCCCGCCGACCGTGACCACTAATGCCGCCACCGGCGTCGGCACTACCGCGGCTACCCTTAACGGCAACCTGACCAGCCTCGGCACGGCGCCGCTGGTCAACGCGTCTTTCCAGTACGGCACTACCACCACTTACGGGAATACCACCCCGGCCCAGGCGATGACAGCTACCGGCGCTTTCGCCTTCCCGCTGTCAGGGCTTACCGCCGGAACCACTTACAATTTCCAGGCGCGCGCTGATGGCGGAGCCCACGGCACCGCCACTGGCACCAACCTGACCTTCACCACCGGCGTCCAGGCTCCGACGGTCGCTACTAACGCCGCTACCAGTCTGACGACTACGGGAGCAACCCTCAACGGCAACCTGACCAACCTCGGCACCGCCACCACCGTCAACGTCAACTTCGATTACGGCGTGGCGGCGACGCCACCGGCCTATGGCTCAACAACTACTCCTGCAGCGAAGACAGCCACCGGCACCTTCAGCGCCGCCTTAACCGGCCTGACCGCCAATACTCAGTATGACTTCCGGGCCAAAGCCGATGGCGGCACTCATGGCACAGCCAACGGCGCCAACATGCAGTTCACCACCGGCACCACGCCGCCAGCGGTGACCACCAACGCCGCCAGCGGCATCACCAACACCGGCGCCACCTTAAACGGCAACCTGACATCGCTCGGGACTGCTACCACCGTCAACGTTAACTTCAACTGGGGCACGACCACGGCTTACGGCAACACGACCGCATTACAGGCCCTGACTGCCACCGGCGCCTTCACCGCCGCGATTACCGGGCTATCCCCGGCCACCACCTACAATTTCCAGGCCGCGGCTAACGGCGGTACTCACGGCACGGCCACTGGCTCTAACCAGAGCTTCACCACTACCGCCACCCCGCCAACTGTCACCACCAACGCCGCTTCCGGCATTACGGCCAGCGGCGCTACCCTAAACGGCAATCTCGGCGCCCTCGGCACCGCCGCCAGCGTCAACGTTTTCTTCCAATATGGCACAACCACGCTCTACGGCCGGGCGACCACCGGCCAGGCCATGACCGCGACCGGCAACTTTACCGCCGTCTTAAGCGGTCTTAGCGCCAATACTACCTATAACTTCCGCGCTGTGGCCGATGGCGGCGCCCACGGCCTCACCAACGGCGCCAACCTGACTTTCACCACGGCCGCGGCTCTAACGACCATCACTATCGGCGGTACTCTGAACGTCGCCGCCGGCCTCACCCAGCAGTTGACGGCCACCGGCACGTTCTCAGACGCCACTAACCTTGATATAACCAACGATGTCGTCTGGACCAGTTCCAATACGGCGATAGGCTCAATTACCTCCTCGGGCCTGGGCACCCACCTCGGGGCCCCCGGCCCGCCGTTCACCGGAGGCATGGTCACTGGCCGCACTTCCGGCACAACCACCATAACTGCCACCATGAGCGGTATCAGCCGCACCGCGACATTCACCGTTAACGCGGCCACTGTCACCACGGTTACCGTCACACCAGCCGCAGCTACTATCGCCGCCGGCAATACCCAGCAGTTCCGCGCCGTGGCCACTAAATCCGACGGCACGGTGTCTGACGTTACTGCTACGGCCACCTGGACTTCCGGCACTACGGCTACGGCCACCATTGCCGCCGGCGGTCTGGCTACCGGCGTCGCCCCGGGCACGAGCAACATCACCGCTACCAGCGGCGGCGTCACCAGCGGTGCATCAGTGCTGACGGTGACCAACGCCACCTTGACCAGTATCGCCGTGACGCCAGGAGCGCCGACAGTCAATGCCGGCCAGACGCAGGCATTTGTCGCCACAGGCACTTACTCCGACTCCTCAACCGCCGTTATCACCGGCTTCGTAACCTGGTCAAGCAATAACACCGCTGTAGCTGCAATCAACGGCAGCGGCACAGCTACCACCTTTATCGCGGGCACAGCCCAGATTACCGCCGCTCTCGGCGGCGTCACCAGCCCGGCGGTAACCCTGACCGTCAACCCGCCGGTACTCACTTCCGTTAATGTGACACCGGTCAATCCGAACGTCACTTTCATTGCCGGTAACCCGCCAACCGTCCAGTTCCGGGCCACTGCCGTCTACTCCAACGGCACCACCCAGGACGTGACTACCGTCGCTGCCTGGACTTCCAGCGCTACCGGCGTGGCAACTATCAGCGGCACCGGCCTGGCAACGACTGCCGGCGCCGGCACAATCACCATTCAGGCCACCTGGAGCGCGGTACCCGGCACCTCGACCCTGACAGTCGCTGCGGATACCATCGCGCCGACGGTCGTTATGAACACACCGTCTGACGGTGTCGTCATCAGGGACACCCAGGTAACCGTCACCGGCAACGTCGATGACGTCAACTCAACGGTCAATATCGTCGTTAACGGCGTCGCCAATGCTGTGGTACCCGGCCCGACCGGCAACTTCAGCCGGACGGTAGCCCTGAACGTCGGCTCCAACAACATCTTCGTCAGGGCCGTTGATACCGCGGTGCCGCCCAACACCGGTAACTCAGCTACAGTCATCGTTGACGTTGACCCCAACCGGCCCACCATCGTCATGACCAGCCCGCCAGAAGGCCTGCTGACCAATACCGCCGCTTTGACGGTATCCGGCACCATTACCTACGCCACTGCCGGTACCGTGTCCGTTAGCGGCGTTTCGACACCCATGACTATCGCCGGCGGTTTCTTCAATGCCAATGTGACCCTCACCGAGGGCGTCAACATCATCGTCGCCAATGCCTATACCACCGGCCACCAGGGCGATGCCAACTTCCTCGGCTCCTCCGGCGTCAGGCATGTCACGCTGGATACCACGGCACCGGTAGTCACTATCAACCGCCCGATTAACAACAGCATCGTCAGCGTACCCGGCCAGAATGTCACCGGCACCGTCAATGATCCGACTATCAATACCGTCCTGCTGACGCTGAATGGCGGGGTACCGCTACGCGTCCCGGTGGCCAACGGGCAGTTCACCCAGGCGGTGACGCTGGTCAGCGGCGCCAATACCATCGTCGGCTCCGCCACTGATGCCATAGGCAACACCGGCACCGCCACCGTTAACGTCACCCTGAATACCACCAAGCCAGCGGTCAATATCACTGCGCCGACTAACAACTCACTCACCAACGTCGCCGCGGTCAATGTCACCGGCACGGTAAGCCCAACATCCATAACCTCAGCCACTCTAATCGTAAACGGCGTTAGCCAGACCATCGCCGTATCGGGCGGCAACTTCAACCAGGTAGTCACCCTCAACAGCGGCGCCAACACGCTAGAGGTCACGGCGCAGGACAGCGCCATGCCGCCGAATATCGGCAGTTCCGGCATCGTTAATGTGACCCTGGATAACACGGCGCCGACTATTACGCTTGGCATCAGCGACCCGACCGATTCCGTCACCATCACCGTCACTTCCAGCGAAGCCCTTGCCGCCCCGCCGACGGTCAACATCAATCCCGCTATACCCATGACGCCTACTGGCGTTAACCAGTGGCGCGGCACATACGCCCCAACCGGTGGCTTTAACGGCAGTTACACCGTGACCGCCCGCGGTACTGACCTTGCCGGCAATAGCGGCTCGGCCAACGGCACTTTCGCTAAAAACACTATCAACACCAGCGCCTCTTCGGCGACGCCAGTGACCACATCCAACACCACTCTGCAGGTGGAAACCAACACCAACGTTACCGGCAGCATCAGCGTTACCCAGCAGATGGGCAACCCGTCCGGCAACGTCGGCGCTCCACAGGGAGGCACTAACACCGGCGTTTACCTTGAAATTACGGCCGACCCGGCCATCCGCAACAACCTGAGGCAGATACAGATACGGGTCGACTACGACCCGCGGACCCTGCCGCCAGGCACGGTTGAAGCCAACATGAGACTGTACACCTGGAACACCACCCTTGGCACCTGGGAGGTCGTGTCTGACAGCGGCGCCAATACCGTTGAGCACTACCTGTTCGGCACCATTACCCATCTGTCCAAGTTCGGCGCCTTCAGCTCCCGCGCGACCGGCGGTGGTGGCGGAGGCGGTGGGAGTGCGTTCTCAAGCTCTGTCGGCACCAGAGGCCTGAACGTCCTGGGCACAGCCGGGTTCAGAGTTGACTCATCCGGCGCCGCCATCTGGGACACCAGGCTCCAGACTACCGACGGCAAACTCGGCATCAACATCGCCGCCGGTACCAAGTTGCTTGGCGCTGACGGACGTCCGTTGAATACCTTCACCGCCGGCCCGGCAACACCGCCTGCGGCGCCATCCGGTGCCGCCCTGATCATGTCCTACGAACTCGGCCCGAACGGCGCCCAGTTCAAACCATCGATAACGCTGACCATGACCTACGACCCGAAGGCTCTGCCCAAGGGCGTCAGCGAGGCTGACCTCTACCTCGCCTTCTACGATGGTAAGCAGTGGGTCGCCGGGAAGAGCACGGTCGATACCAAGACCTCCACGGTTTCAGCCAACTTCGACCACTTTACAATATTCGCGTTGCTTGGCAAGGTAGCGGCGCCTCCAGCCCCGGCCCCGACTCCAACCCCGACACCGGTACCAGCGCCAGCACCAGCGCCGAGACCAACGCCAACGCCAACACCGGCGCCAGCTCCAGCACCGGCGCCAGCGCCAACACCGGCACCAGCACCGGCGCCAACACCGGGCATCCCGGTTGGCATGGTAATCGGCATCGTCGCCGCCATAGTGGTCATCGGCATACTGGTATGGTGGTTCGGTTTCAAGAAGAAGGCCAGGCCGGCTCCACCCACCCCACCAGTCTCGTCTTAAGGGAATAAAGCAGCCTGATCGAAGGGCACCGGACGCACCACCTTCGGGTGCCCGGTGCCCTTCGCAATTACAGGGTAGCCTGGAGGGCAAGGCCCTTCAGAAAATAGTAAACCTTTCCTTACAAGGAAAGGGGCTAAGGAGACAGGTTGAAAAACTGGCCCGCCGCCGTCACGGCGGCAATAATCATCATAGTAGGCATGCTGGCTCTGGCATGTCCGCAGGGCAATGCCGCTCAGGCCAAGGCCAGCTTTGAACTGCTCCAGCAGGTCTCACTCAGGAAACAGCAGATATCCAGCCCGACCGCGGAAACGCTGGCCCGGATGAAAGAGCTGGGTATGCGCACGGAACCGTTAAACATCCAGCGCGTCTTCATCTATCTGGCCAAACCATTAACGACGGAGCAGTCGGCGGAGCTAAAAGTTATCGGCGTCTCGCCGTATCCCGAGTCGTGGATACCACCGTCAGGAAACCATCCTGCCGGTTTCCTGCTGGCCGATATGCCGGTCGATAAGCTCGATGCCCTGGCGGCCAAAGACTTCGTCATCCGCCTTGACACCGCGGAAAAGAAGTCCGAACCGCAGGGAGGCGGCTAGAATGCTCGAAGGGCAAGGCCCGGCAGGATGCTTGAAGGGCCTTGCCCTTCAAAAAATCTAATCCCCTTAGTAAGGGAAAGAGGCAGGGAACAGGTTAAAGGAGCAGGGCATGAAAAAATTAATTTCAATAGCAGCCGGCCTGCTGGCCGTACTGGTACTCCTGTTAGCGGCCATCCCGCCGGGACAGCCGGCCATGGCGGCTGACCCTCAGCCTGGTTCCAAGATATCGAGCTTCCTCGACCTCCGCATCAAGGCCAAGATGGCCAAAGCCGCTCAGCCGGCGGCGCTCCGAAGGGCCGCCGCACCGGCTAATGTCGACCGGAACGTCGTTAGCGATAATGAAAACCTGACCCACGAGCAGGTCTTTATCTACTTCGCGCAGAGACCAACCGCCAGACAGGTCAGCGAGCTGGCCGCCATCGGCGTCACCGTCTATCCCGAGTCATGGATGCCGCCGGTCGGCAAGCATCCTACCGGCTTCGTCCTGGCCGATGCGCCGGTTGACCGCATCGGCGACCTGGCGGCACGGGCCGATATCGCCCGTATTGATTCCGCCGAGCAGTTGTCCTTCCCGCAGAACGACTACGGCCGCACCGCTATGAACGTGGGGGACGTCTGGACCGGCGGCTGGACCGGCACCGGCGTCACCGTGGCCGTGCTGGATTCCGGGCTGGATACATCGCACGCTGACTTCCCGACGCCGGTCTATGCCAAGGACTACTCCGCTTACCCGATTCTTGACGATACTATTGGCAATACTGTCACCGGCCACGGCACCCATGTCGCCGGTAGCGTCCTTGGACGCGGCACACTGAACAGCAACTACAAAGGCTCGGCGCCCGGCGCCAGCTTGGCCTTCTACAAGATAGGCAATGATACTACCGGCAGTGCCACCTCCGACGCTGAAATCTACGCCATGAAGGACGCGGTTGACAACCGCGGCGCGAAAATCATCACCATGAGCTACGGAGGGTGGAGTACCTACCACGATGGCAGTAGTTCCAACTGCCAGGGTGTTGACTACGCGGTCAGCCAGGGCGCCACTGTTTTCATATCGGCCGGCAATAATGGCGCCTACGGGTGGCACGATTCAGGCACGGCGCCATCGAATAGCTGGGGCAACTACCACCAGTTCACTATCACATCGGGTTCCAGCTACTCGTGGATGGGACTCGTCTGGTACGATGGCCTGGGCACTAACAGGAATCTGAGGCTTCATTACTATAATTCCAGCTACCAGGAAATCACCGCCGGCCTCGTGCAAGGCTCGCAATCGGAAAGCCCGCGCGGCACCGAGGCAATCGATACCTCTTTTGCCAGCGGCTCTGCTCTTCCGGCCGGCACTTATTATGTGAGGGTGCAGAACCTGTCCGACACCGGTCAGGGTTATCATATTTACTATTACGGCGGCTCAACCAGTTTCTCTTTCAATGAACCCGATGCCTATTACACCCTGGGCGCTCCGGCTGAAGCCGACAGCGCCATCGCCGTCGGGGCTTACGTAACACGCGGAAGCTGGACAAACTACCTTGGGACGACCTATACCGCGACGTTAAACCCGAACCCCGGCGTCATCGCCACCTTCTCCAGCCGCGGGCCGCGTGTTGACGCCTACGACCCGAACAATGCCAGCCCGCCGAAGCCGAATGTCGTTGCCCCCGGCGCACAAATAATTTCGGCGCGAGACAGCCTTTACACCCCAGGAACCACCACCTATGACTACTATATCATCAGCAATGGTACCAGCGGCCAGCCTGCCAACTATTACGTCATGCAGGGCACCAGTATGGCCTGCCCGCTGGCAGCCGGCGTCGGCGCCCTTATCCTTAATAAGAACCCGACCTGGACGCAGGCGCAGGTTAGGCACGCCCTGGAAAAGTCAGCAGTTGATAAGGGCGCTTCCGGCTGGGACGGCAACTACGGCTGGGGGCTGGTTGACGCTTCCTCGGCTATCAACACCCTGCCGGTACTCGGCTCCTACTCCGATGCCGCACGCACCACCGCCAGCAACGCTTTCTCCGGCAGTGCCACCGCCTATCTGCGTGGTACCGGTTTCCTGCCGAACCATAGCTACCGGGCCGCCTGGTACAGCGGCTCAGGGGCTAAGATTAACACCGAGTCGCTTACTTCCACCTCCGGCGGCGTCCTAGATACCCAGCGCACCTTTGTCCCGGCTTCGGACGCCCAGGGCAACTGGTACGCCGTAGTCTGCGAGCCGCAGTTCACCCCGCCCGATACCTACTCGGCCACCTGGCCTTATACCATCATGTCCGACACCTTCAGCTACGGGACGGCGCCTACGGTCACCACCGGCAGTGCCACGGGCGTCTCGACCACCGGCGCCACGCTCAACGGCAACCTGACATCGCTCGGTTCGGCCACCACGGTCAACGTGTCCTTCGAGTACGGCACAACTACCGGTTACGGGACAACCACCACGCCGCAGGCAAAGACCGCCACCGGCGCTTTCACCCAGGCCCTTACCGGCCTCACCGCCGGTGCCACTTACCATTTCCGGGCTAAAGCCGAGAGCACTTACGGGACAGCCACCGGCAACGACGCTACTTTCAGCACTATCACAGCACCGAGCGTAACCACGTTACCGGCTAGCGGTACGACCACGAATTCGACTACCCTTAACGGCAACCTGACGGCGCTGGGCACGGCCACATCGGTTAATGCCAGTTTCGAATACGGCACGACCACCGCTTACGGCAACACTACGCCGGACCAGGCGAAGACTGCCACCGGCAGTTTCAACGCCGCGGTCACCGGTCTTAACGCCAGCACCCTGTACCACTACCGCGCCCGGGGCGACGGCGGCGCTCACGGAATGGGCCTTGGGGCCGATACGACCTTTACCACCTTCGCCGCCAGCCAGCTTGTCGCCGAGACCGGCCTGACCCAGTCGATTGATACTGACCTGATAGCTGTCGTTAATGTCAACATCAACCGCATAAAAGATATATCCACCGGCAGTACCGCCACCATTCCGGGCGGCGTCGGCGGCTACTCGGCCACCGCTTCGTCATCCCAGCTTTCCAGCGGCTCCCTCGGCGCGGTCGTCGGCATGGAGCTTATCGCCGTCCGGGGCGTGGCGCCCTACGACAACCCGGCACCGACGATAAACACCACCACTGGCGTCTTCGGCACCACCGGTATCACCGCGCCGGCACAGCCGGATAACAGCACTGCCGCCAGGCTGGCGCTCAAGCTCACCGGAGATAACGCGACTACTTATATATTCAACAACGCTTTCAGCCAGATAACCGCCGCCACCGGCGGGAGCAACGTGCCGGAGCAGAACTCCAACAGTCTGACTTTCAAGCGTGGCGATACCAACGGCAACGGGGCAGTCGATGTCTTTGACGCTATGTTCATCGCCCAGTATATCGTCGGCGTCAGGCCGCTATCCCAGATAAACATTCTAAATGCTGCCTGCGTCAAGCACGACGGCACTGGCGGTGACAAGCTCGATGTCTTCGATGCCATGTACATCGCGCAGTACGTCGTCGGCCTGAGGAACAACCGTTTTGAGACATCGTGATAAAAATGTGATGAAAAGGTGATGGTAATCCAACTGATAGGGACTAGGCAACATTATGTCGTATGGTCTATAATCGAATTCATTACAGATGATAACCAGCTTATCTTGCACATCCCGCGGCTGGAACATCTGCCGCACCCATACCCACTTGCTTCATTACCGGGGCGGCGGTGTCTTCATTTCACGCCAGGTGATTATTAAATCCAGGAGGTCCCCATGTTCAGCCTGATTCGGAAGTCCACCGTAAAAAGCACCGTCAGCCGCGC
This sequence comes from Chloroflexota bacterium, assembly GCA_040753815.1. Classification (GTDB taxonomy): domain Bacteria; phylum Chloroflexota; class Dehalococcoidia; order GIF9; family JBFMDU01; genus JBFMDU01. Next base: position 78,448 of record JBFMDU010000020.1, on the reverse strand, counting down.
CCTCGGGGTGATAGCGGTGCTGATGTTAATCTCCAGCCTGCTTCCGATGGCCTCGGCGCCACCGGTAATGGGGCAGACGGTCGCGGTTACTACCGGCACCGCAACCAACGTGACCGCGAACTCGGCCACGCTGAATGGAACACTCACCGAATACCCCACCGGGGCGCCCCAGGTGGCATGCTCCTTTGAATGGGGAACCACTACTTCTTACGGTCAACCAACCATGCCCTCGATGCTGACGGCTGCCGGTCCTTTCAGTTTTGACCTCCCTACTATGCTAAACGCCAGCACCCTGTACCATTTCCGCGCCAAGGTTGAAGCCGGCCCGGCCGGGACTGTCTTCGGCCAGGATGCAACTTTCACAACCCTTTCCGGCGGTGGTACGGGGGCACCCACCGTGCAGACGCTAACCCCGGACAATGTCCTTCAAACATCAGCCACATTCCGTGGCAACCTGACTTCTATGGGCAGCGCTACCTCCGCCGACTGTTCTTTCAACTGGGGTGCCACCACTTCCTATGGCAATACCACCTCGCCGGCAACCAACCTCTCTGCTCCAGGCCCTTTCACCAGTAACGTGACCAGCCTCACCGCTGGCGCTACTTACCATTACCAGGCTAAGGCCGACGGTGGCGCCGCCGGTATCGGGCTGGGCAACGATACCGAGTTCTCCACCCCAATCGGCGCTTCCCTTATCGTCAACACCCCCAACGGCGGCGAAAACTGGACGGTCGGCGCTACCCCCAATATCACCTGGAACGGCTCCGGCTTTACCGGCAACGTTAGAATCGACCTCTCCCGTGATAATGGCACCTCTTGGGCCATTCTCTTCCCCGACACCCCCAACGACGGCACCGAGGCCTGGACCGTCACCGGCCCGGCTACCGGCCAGGCCCTGGTCAAGATTTCCAGCCTCGACCAGCCATCCATCTGGGATGCCTCCGATAATCCCTTTACCATCAGCGATACCTCCGGCGCTCCCACCGTCACCACCCTGGCTCCCGATAACGTCCTCCAGAACTCAGCCACCCTTCGCGGCAACCTCACCTCTCTCGGCGGCACGACTCCGCCCGTCCAGGGCTTCTTCGAGTGGGGCACGACCACCTCCTACGGCACTACTACTCCCAACCAGGCGCTGAATGCCCCCAACCTCTTTACCCAGAATATTACCGGCCTTACCGCCGGTACTAACTATAACTACCGCGCCGCGGTCAACGGCGGCGCCGCCGGCACCGGTTACGGCCAGAACCAACCATTCAGCACACCTGTCGGCGCTTCCCTTATCATCAATTCACCTAACGGCGGCGAATACTGGACCGTCGGCGCTACCCCTAATATCACCTGGAACGGCTCCGGCTTTACCGGCAACGTTAAAATCGAGCTTTCCCGGGATAACGGCAATAACTGGGAAACTCTTTTCGCCGACACACCCAATGACGGTTCCCAGGGTTGGACGGTAACAACCCCGACCACCGGTCAGGCCAGGGTCAGGATTTCCAGCCTGGCGACGCCCAGCATTAACGATACCAGCGACAATGTCTTTACCATCGGCTCCGGCACCGCCCAGAACTTTACCTTAACCGTAATCAAGGCCGGCACGGGCACGGGCGATGTAACAAGCAACCCGGCCGGCATCGGCGGCACTACCCTGACCGCCCAGTTCCCGGCCGGAACTCAGGTCAATCTCAACGCGGTACCGGACAGCGGCTCAATCTTCGCCGGCTGGTCGGGGGCAATTGTCGCTAATTTCCCCAACATCGTGGTTATCATGGATGGTGACAAGACCTGCACCGTCACCTTCAACCAGCAGCAGGCGGGCAGTTTTGTCCTCAACGTATCCATCGCCGGCACCGGCCAGGGCTTCATCTACTCCGACCCGGCGGGCATTGGCATGGGCAGTATGACGGCGCAGTTCCCGGCCGGAACGGTAGTCACTCTTAATGCCTCGGCGGCCGCCGGCTCAACCTTTGCCGGCTGGTCAGGCGCCGTCACCGGCACTACCCCGTCAATCCAGGTCACCATGGACGCCAACAAGAACGTCACGGCGACCTTTAACTCGCAGTCAACCGGCTCCTTTTCTCTCCAGGTCAATAACGCCGGCACCGGTATGGGCACGGTCACCAGCAATCCGCCCGGCATCAACACCCCTTATCAGAACATGGCGCAATTCCCGGTCGGGACAGTAGTAACCCTTAATGCTGTCCCATCCCCCGGCTCGACCTTCGTTGACTGGACCGGCGCTGTCACCAGCAACCAGCCACAAATCCAGGTCACCATGGACAGCAACAAGTTCATCACCGCATCCTTCAACCAGCAGACAGCGGCGAACTATACATTGACCATCATCAAGATAGGCGCCGGCACCGGCGATGTCGTCAGCACCCCGGCCGGCATCGGCGGCGCTACCCTTACCGCCCAGTTCCCAGCGGGAACCAATGTCTCCCTCCAGGCTAACCCGGACACCGGCTCTGCCTTCGGCGGCTGGTCAGGCGATGTTTACGGCCAGCAGAACCCCATCGTGGTCATGATGAATTCCAACAAATACGTCACGGCCATGTTCATGACCGCCGGAGCGATGCCTCAGGTGACCACTAACCCGGCATCGAATATTACCAACAACGGCGCCAGGTTAAATGGCACGGTGACCTCATTCGGCTCGGCGACTTCTATCCTCGGTTTCTTCGAGGCAGGGGCAACGACCACCTACGGCAACAGCACACCGCCGATTACCCTGATGAACACCGGCCCGTACTTCTTTGACGTCTTCGGCCTGCCGGCCGGAACCACTATTCATTACCGCGCCGTCGTTGACGGCGGCCCGGCCGGTATGGGTTTCGGCAACGACCAGACCTTCAACACCACCGGCACGCAGATTCTGTACACCCTGACCGTGGTTATAACCCCAACCGGCGGCGGCAATGTCACCAGCACGCCGGCCGGCATCAGCGGCGCTACCCTGACGGCGCAGTTCCCGGCCGGAGCTATCGTTAACCTCGCCGCCACCCCGGCTACCGGCTACAATTTCCTCAACTGGTCAGGCGATGCCACCGGCTTCACTGCCAATACCTCGGTCACCATGAATTCGAATAAGACCGTGACCGCCAACTTCGGCCAGCAGGCATCCTCATATACCCTGAACATCATCCTCAACCCCGCCACCGGCGGTTTTGTTACCAGCAACCCGGCCGGCATCAGCCTGGGCACTCAGACAGCCACCTTCGCCGCCGGCACCGTGGTCACCCTCAACGCCACGCCGTTGCAGGGCTACAACTTCGAAAAATGGACCGGGGACATCTTCGGCACCACGCTGATGGTCCAGGTAACGATGAACTCCAACAAGACCATCACCGCCAACTTCGTCGAGCAGGCGGCTAATTACACCCTTACCGTCATTATGAACCCGCCTAACGGCGGCAACGTTGTCAGCAACCCGCCCGGCATCGGCATGGGCAACTGGACTGCCAGCTTCCCGGCCGGCACCATCGTTAATCTCAATGCCGGCCCGGCGCCCGGGTACACCTTCCAGAACTGGACCGGTGATGCTTCCGGCACCAGCGGGTTTGTCCAGGTGACGATGAATGCCAACCGCACTGTCACCGCTAATTACACCCAGCAGGCGGCCAGCTACACCCTGAATGTTAACCGGATACCTCTCCAGGGCGGTACGGTGGTTAGCAACCCGCCTGGCATCGATGCGCAGAACATGGCGGCCAACTTCACCGCCGGCACGGTCGTCACCCTGACCGCTACCCCCGCTACCGGATACAGCTTTGTCGGCTGGACCGGCGATGCCCAGGGCACGGGCACCGTCGTCCAGGTCACGATGAACTCTTTTAAGAACGTCAGCGCCAACTTTGTCCAGAGCGCGGCTAACTATACCCTTAACGTCACCATGGTACCCCCTGAGGGCGGCAACGTGACCAGCAACCCGCCCGGCATTAATGCGCCAGGACAACTAAGCGCTTCCTTCGCCGCCGGTACCAGTGTGACCCTAACCGCCACCGCCTCTACTGGCTACGTTTTCACCGGATGGACCGGTGATGCCACCGGATTATCCGCCGCTGTCGTTGTTATGAACACAAACCGTAACGTTACCGCCAACTTTGCCCAGTCCGGCGGTGCCCCGGCCGTCACCACTGGCCAGGCTACCGGTATCGGCTGGAACACCGCTACTCTTAACGGCAACCTTAACTACCTGGGCGGAGCAGCTTCCGTCGATGTCTTCTTCCAGTACGGCCCGACCATGGCCTACTCGGTAGATACACCCAGGGAACCGCGTACTGCGACCGGGCCGTTCGTCTTCAGCCTGACCGGCCTGACGCCGGGCAGTTTCTACAATTACCGCGCGGCCGCCGATGGTGGCGCTTCCGGCACCGGCTATGGTGCCAATATGAGCTTCATGACCAACCCGGCGCCGCCGTCGCCGTTCACCTTCCAGACACGTCCGGCCAGCAACGTTGGCGCTACCACCGCTACCCTGCGGGGCGACCTCACCAGCATGGGCGGCCAGCAGGCGGTTGACCTTTACTTCGATTATGGCACGACCAGCTTCTACGGCCTTATGACCGAATTCGTCACCCGCACGGCCACCGGCCCGTTCGAAATCAATGTCACCGGGCTCAGCCCGAACACTACCTACCATTACCGTCTCAAAGCGCGCGCCTCGGGCGGCCCATGGGTCTATGACCCGAACGACTTCGATACCGTCTTCATGACCATCATGGGCGGCAACCCGCCGGCAGTCACGACCAATGCGGCGACGGCAATCACCAATAACTCCGCCACCCTTAACGGTAATTTGACCAGCAAGGGCGGCGCTGTTACCGTCCAGGCCTTCTTCCGCTGGGGCATCGGCCCTCAGTATGGCATGAACACACCGCCGCAGGCTATGTCCGCCACCGGCCCATTCAGCTTCATCATCCAGGGACTGAATCCTGGCATGGCCTATAACTTCCAGGCGGTCGGCGATGGCGGCGTTTTCGGCACCGGCTACGGCGAGGACCAGATGTTCGTCGTCGGCGGCGCAACCCAGCCGGTTGTGGTCACCAATCCACCCGACCAGGTCACCGGCAACTCGGCCCGCCTCAACGGCAATCTGATATCACTCGGTGCGGCCCCGGCGCTGGGCGTTTTCTTCAACTGGGGCACCAATATCTGGTACGGCAATATGACGCCGGCTGAGACCAAAAACGCCCCGGGACCGTTCAACTTCGTCCTTAACGGGCTCCAGCCGAACCAGATGTACTATTACCAGGCGGTGGCTGACGGCCAGGCGGCCGGCATCGCTTTCGGCATGGACATGATGTTCACCACCGAGCAGGGCGCCAAGCCCGGTAAGATTGTTTTCGTCTCCGACCGCGACGGCAACACGGAAATCTATCTCCTGGATACCGCGGCCGGGACTGTGACACGCCTTACCAACAACGCAGGCGCCGACCTCTACCCGACCTGGAAACTGGATGGTACCCGGATCGCCTGGGCTTCTGTGGGCGATGGCGAGTCCGACCAGGAAATCTGGACGATGAATCCCGACGGTAGTGGGAAAACCCGGCTAACCAATACCCTGACCGGCAACGACTACGCACCGTCATGGTCACCCGACGGCACGAAGATTGCCTTCACCTCGAACCGCGATGGCGGCGCCGGCCAGGTCTACGTAATGAACGCCGACGGCACCAATCCGGTACGCTTGACTACCGGCGATAACGCCGTCTTCAACGGCTTCCCGGACTGGTCACCGGACGGCACCAGGATTGTCTTCTCATCCGGCGCGACGGCAGAAGCGTCACGCCAGATATACGTGATGAACGCCGACGGCTCCAACCGCCAGCGGTTGACCGAGAACACCAGCAGTGACGACCATCCGCAGTGGTCGCCGGACGGCACCAAGATTGTCTTCCAGTCCAACCGGAGCGGCAACTGGGAAATCTGGAGCATGACCGCTACCGGCGCTGACCAGAACAGAATAATAGAGCACAGCGCCACCGACGAGTGGCCTTCCTGGGCACCGGACAGCCAGGCAGTTTTCTTCGATTCCAACCGGGCTACCGGTTACCAGCTATTTGTCAAGACGCCTAATGGCGAAATAAAACAAATAACCAACCCGCCGCCTTCACCGGTGCAGAACAATACCGACCCCGAGCTCTGGGCGACCATGGGCCCGCCGCAGGCCGCGCCAATGATGGGCACGATGTTCCCGATGAACATCACCCACAACTCGGCTGACCTGCATGGCGAACTCTTCAGCCTTGGTTCAGCGTCATCAGTCATCGTGACCTTTGAGTGGGGCACCACCGGCAACTTTAACAACAATACCCCGCCGGAGACCCTAACCAACCCCAGGCACGTCAGCGCGCCAATCACCGGCCTGACGCCGCAGACCCAGTACAATTTCAAGACCAAGGGCGATGGCGGCGCCGCTGGCATCGGCTACGGGCCAACCCAGTTCTTCATCACCAACCCGCCGCCGATGGGCGTTGGCGCCGGCATTGCCTTCGTATCACAGCGTGACGGCGGCAACAACGAAATCTGGTCAATGAACCCCGATGGCACCAACCCAACTCGCCTTACCAATAACCTCTCTTCGGACGTCTCGCCAGCATACACACCAGATGCATCGCGAATCGCCTTCTCCTCCAATCGAGACAGCAGCTTTTTGCAAATTTACGTTATGAATCCGGACGGCTCCAACGTCCAGCGGTTGACCACCAGCTCCGACGATGATACCTGGCCAGCATGGTCATACGACCGGAACAAGATTGCCTTCACCTCTCACCGCGACGGCAATCATGAAATTTACTCGATGAATGCCGACGGCTCTAACGTGACGCGGTTAACCAATAACCAGGCCAACGATTTCTGGCCGTCATGGGCGCCATCCAACCAGCAGATAGTCTTCACATCCAGCCGCGATGGCAACAATGAAATCTACGTGATGAACGCCGACGGCACCAATCCGACTCGCCTTACCAATAACCCTGCCAACGACGACTTCCCCAGGTTCTCGCCCGATGGCCGCAGAATCGTCTTCTCCTCAGACCGCGACGGTACCAGGCATATCTACGTCATGAATGCCGATGGCTCCGGCCAGACCCGGCTGACCAACGATACACGCATTGACGAGTACCCGGCCTGGTCGCCGGAGGGCAGCCGCATCGTCTTTACACGATACGAGACCGGCAGCAACTCAGAAATCTGGGTAATGAACGCCGACGGTTCCAACCAGCAGAGGCTGACGAATGTACCGACCCACGACTACGCGCCCACCTGGGCGGCTCCCGGGCCGCGGCAGGAACCGCCGCAGGTCGTGACCATAGGCGCCACCGATATCACCCCGAACTCGGCCATGCTCCACGGCGGTCTGACCTTCATGGGCTCCGCCCCACAGGTGGACACCTGGTTCGAATGGGGCACGCAGTCAGCCACTGTGCTGAACAACACACCGCGCCAGATGTTGTTCTGGCCGGACAAGTTCGAGTTCACCATCGGCGGCCTCATGACGGATACCGACTACCGCTTCCGCTCCATGGGCGATGGCGGCTTCGCCGGCATGGCCTTCGGCCCGTTCATGAACTTCCGCACCGTGGCCGTGGTTAACGTCGAAGTTACGACAATGATGGCGTCCGGCATCCAGAGCACCGGCGCCACTCTCAACGGTATGCTGACGCGTATGGGCTACTTCACCAGCGTCAACGTGTCCTTCGAGTACGGTACAACCGTCACTTACGGAACGACCACCACACCGCAAGCATTAACTGCTCCCGGATTCTTCAGCGCCAATCTCACCGGCCTGACGGAACAGACCGCTTACCATTACCGCGCTAAGGGTGAAGCCGGCGCCGGCGGCGCCGTTTTCGGCCAAAACTTCACCTTCACCACCGGCGGCGCGCCGGTCTTCCTGACCGTCTCATCAGGTCCGCCGACCAACGTGACCTACGATTCGGCCACGCTTAACGGCAGCCTGGGTACCATGGGCGGCGCCATGTCGGTGCAGGTCTCGTTTGAATATGGTGCGACCACTTCATACGGCACGACCACGACGCCGCAGTCAAAGACTGCCGTCGGCTTCTTCAACGCCAACATCACCGGCCTGACTCCGGGCAGCACCGTGCACTACCGCGCCAAGGCGGATGCCGGGAGCGGCAACGTTGCCTACGGTGACGACCAGACGATTACCGTCCCACAGGCGCCGCAGGCATCAATCACCCTCACCTACCCGGACGGCGGCGAGGACTGGCCGGTCGGTGCGACCAAGACCATCTTCTGGCAGACCAGCAACGTATCCGGCTCGGCCAACATCAAGATTGAGCTTTCCCGTGACGGCGGCTCAACTTATACCGAAATCGTCGCTTCCACGGTCAACGACGGCAACCATGACTGGCTTGTCGCTGGCGACACATCTGCCCAGGCACGCATCCGTGTTTCTGTTATCGGGCAGACCGGAGTCCAGGATGCCAGTACAGCCAACTTCACCATCTCCAGTGCGGGCACTCCGCCGGCTGTAACCACAAACGCCGCTACCAACGCGGCTTCGGTCAGCGCCACCCTCAACGGCAACCTGACCAGCCTCGGCAGTTCCGGCACGGTGACGGTCAAGTTCCAGTACGGCACGACCACCAGTTACGGCACCAGCACGACACCGCAGTCAATGACGGCCACCGGCGTCTTCAGCGCCAACGTCACCGGTCTCACCGCCGGAACGACATACAACTTCCGCGCCTACGCCGAGGCCGGCGGCATGGTCGCCACCGGCGAGAACAAGACCTTCACCACCCAGAACGGTCTGTCGGTAACCACCTCAGCGGCCAGCGCCGTGACCAACATCACCGCTGCCCTGAACGGCTCGCTGGGCGCTCTGGGCGGGTTCTCCTCGGTCAACGTTTCGTTCGAGTACGGCACCTCTACCTCCTATGGCTCAACGACGACCGCACAGGCAAAAACATCTACCGGTGGCTTCACCGCTGACCTGACTGGCCTGACCGCCAGCACCACTTACAACTTCCGCGCCAAGGCCGATGCCGGAAGCGGCAACGTGGCCTACGGCGCCAATATGACCTTTACCACCTTCGCCACCTCCCCAGCCAGAGTGGAGGTCAACGGCGGCAACCAGGTCAACATCGGCCCGAATGCGGCGGCCAATAACCTGCCTATCGCTATTAAGAACATACCTGACCTCGGCCAGAATAACGGCGTGGCCGGGTTCACCTTCACCATCACCTGGAACAAGAACGTGGTCCGGGTTGACAGCATCACCGCCGCCTCGGTCTCCGGCTGGACGGTTACCACCGGCACACCCAATAACACCACCGGCTCGGTAACGCTCGCCGGCTTCACCGGTTCCAGCTACCTGACCACCGATACCACCGTAGCAACCCTTAATGTCACCGGCATCGGCAGTCCCGGCGCCACCACCACCCTGGCCGTCACCATTACCTCCCTTGGCGATGCCAACGGCGACGACATTACCGCCACGGCGGTTAACGCGCCGGTACAGATTGTGACCCTGCCGCCTTCAGTAACCACCGGCACGGCGACCAACATCACCAACACCAGCGCCACTCTTGGCGGCGAACTCACCAGCCTGGGCACAGCTACCAGCGCCACTGTCTCCTTTGAGTACGGCACGACGACCAGCTACGGCACGACGACGACCGCCCAGACCAAGACCGCTACCGGCGCCTTCACTGCCAACCTGACCGGCCTCACCGCCGGCGCTACCTACCACTTCCGCGCTAAAGGCGACGGCGGCACTCACGGCATCGGGACCGGTGACGATGCCACCTTCCAGACCCTGCCCCCGGCGAGGATCGACGTTAATAACGGCAACGCCATCGCCCTCAGCCCCGACGCATCCCAGAGCAATATACCAATCAGCATCAAGAACATCCCGAACCTGGGGACGGGCAACGGCGTCGGCGCCTTCACCTTCAACCTGTCCTGGGACAAGGACGTTATCCGCGTCGACAGCCTGACTGCCGCCAGTGTTACCGGCTGGTCAATATCCGCTGGCACCCCGAACAACACCAACGGTACCGTCACCATCGCTGGCTTTGCATCCGGCACGGAGTACATGACCGCTAATACCGTAATTGGCAACCTGGCGATAACGGCGCTTGGCAGTTCCGGTACATCAACAACTCTCAGCATTAGCGTCACCAGCCTCGGCGACAAGGACGGCAACCCGGTGCCCTCGGCCACTTACGGTGCCCAGGTTTCGATTGTGAGCATGGTGGCTGAGACTGCTCTGAGCCAGGGAGTCGAGACCGGCAACGTGGCTGTAGTCAACGTCAAGATAAACCGCGGGAAGAACCCGGGAAGCGACACCCAGGTTGATATTCCCGGCGGTGTTGCCAGCTTCTCCGCCACCGCCTCGTCCTCAGCGCCTTCGACTGGCGCGCTCGGCGCCTTTGCCGGCATGGAGCTGGTCGGGATAGTTGAAGCAGCTCCGTACCTGAACCCGACGATTAATACCACCACCGGCGTCTTCGGCGTAGCCTCTGTTGCTTCACCGGAACAGCCGAACAACTCGACCGTCGCCAAGCTGAAGATAAAGCTCACCGGCGACAAGAATACCGCTTACACCTTTAACGTCAGCTTCAGCCAGATTATCGCGGTTGAAGGCGGTGCCAACATACCCGAAGACAGCGCCAAGACGATGACCTTCAAGCGCGGCGATGCCCAGGCGAACGGCACCGTCAACATCTTCGACGCCATGTACATCGCCCAGATGATTGTCGGCAACCGGCCCATCACCGAACTCAATGCGGTAAATGCGGCCTGTGTCAAGCACGACACGAACGGCGACAAGATTGACATCTTCGACGCCATGTTCATCGCCCAGATGATTGTCGGCAACCGCAACGCTTCATATGAGACGGTGACACCGTAATGCTGTTTGACGGGTAACCTGAAGGGGGCGGCTTAAACGGCCGCCCCCTTTTTTGCGTTATAATAGCTATAACGGAGGTGAGCGAGATGAATAACTCTCGAGGCTATAAACTATTCTTCCTGGCACTGGCCCTGGGCCTGGCATCAGCTTTTATGACAGTACCGGCAGTAGCTAACGAGACGACCGTTGAGGTCAACTCCGGAACGCCGGTAATTGTCAATGAAGGAGCCAGCCAGAGTAATATTCCTATCACCATCCGGAACATACCCAACCTGGGAGCGGGCAACGGCGTTGGCGCTTTCACCTTCAAGCTTACATGGAACACCTATGTAATGAAAATCGATGCCATTACTCCGGCTGACATTAACGGTTGGGGAATATCGGCTAGCACGCCTGACAACGCCCGCGGCCAGGCAACAATCGCCGGGTTTACCGGAGCCAACTTTCTGGTAGGCAACGCAACCGTCGCAACCCTAACGATTACCGGAGTGAGTAGCACGCAGGGCACCGGCGCAATCATTATGGAGATTCTGGACCTGGGAGATAAAAACGGCGTGCGTATCAGCGCCGCCCCGGTAAACGGCCAGGTCCAGGTAGTCAAAGCAGGCGCACCAGCCCCGGGCGGTGGAACAACGCCAGCGCCAGCAAATTACACGCTCACTATTGCCATCAATGGCGGCGGCACCGTCAGTCCGGCACCAGGTTCCCACAGTTACGCATCCGGCACGGTCGTAAACCTGACAGCCACCCCTCCTTCCGGCGGTCAATTCACCGGATGGACAGGTGATGTTGCCAACCCTACATCCCCGACCACGCAGGTGGTCATGAACGCTAACAAATCAATAACGGCGAATTTCACAACCGGTTCGTCTGCTTATAGTCTGACCATCCTGGTAAGCGGTCAGGGCACAGTCAGTCCGCCAACGGGAAGCCATCTCTATCCGGCAGGTACAACTATAGAACTCAAGGCAACGGCAGCCCCGGGGTGGCGCTTCGCCAATTGGAGCGGCGAGGTAGCTAACCCGGCCTCATCTACCACAACCATAACGATTAATAAGAATATTACAGTCACGGCAAGTTTCGTAGACGCCAGCGCGCCTGCACCATCAACTCCATCACCGACCCCAGGAACAAGAGCTCCTTCGCCAACGCCAGCGCAACCTGCGCCAGTGGTCTTAGCCCCACAGCCTTCAAGCGGTCTGGCGGTCTGGCAGATAGTGCTTATCGCTGTTGGTGCGATAGCGGTGCTGGGGCCAATACTTTACTTCGTCCTCAAGCGTTTTATTACCATGCGGATGTACCGGGTTTAGATTAACATTCCCCATTAAGGCGGGGTGAGAATAAATAATGTAACCTATTAAAAGGGGGAGGTCCGAGTTCGGGCCTCCCCCTTACGTTCGATTTATGTTTTCCTCTAAGCGGCCGGTTTCTTTTCCTTCATGTTCCTGGTAAACCAGGTCATCTTCAGTGCCGCTTCGGGGCATTTGACGATGCACTCGCCGCAGGTGGTGCACTCAAGCTGGTTAACCTTGGGCTTCACACCCCCATTACCCGGAGTTATTGCCTGGTAGTCGCAATCGACTTTGTAGCACCGCTTGCAGTCGGTACACTTGGCCTCATCTATCTTGACCTTCCACAACGAGAGTTTGGAGAAGAGCGCCAGGGTGGCGCCAAGCGGGCAGACGTACTTGCACCACGGGGCGAATACAAACAGAGAACCGGCCAGCACAAACACTAGCAGAACCGTACCCGTTATCGATGTCAGTTCCCAGCTCAGGCGAAAGAGGTTGCGGAACGGGTCGTTAGCGCCCCACCATCTCATGCCCCATGCAAGCACGGTTATAATCATCACCGCCAGCACGACGAACCGGAGCCACCTCAGCCAGTTATGAATGCGCGGGCTGACTTTCAGCGCCATGTCCTTGCGGAACAGGAATTGCTGGAAAGCGCCCATCGGGCAGACCCAGCCGCAGAAGAGCCGGCCAACGAATATACCGAGGACTATCAGAACCACCCACGTCAGATAAAAGGACATATTGACCTTGATACCGGTCTCATGGAGGAACAGAATGAACGTGGATGGACCGCCAAGACCGCTGAGGCGCAGGCCCAGAACAAAACCCAGATAGACGATAGCAAATGCGAGGATAGCAAAACGGAGCATCCTGACTCTAAGAAATAGCCCGACGACACCAAGCAGTAGCGGTATCAGGTAACCCAGAAAGTTATCTTGTATAAGCGCGAACCGGACTATTTCCCACCAGGTCATTTGCTGTACCGGGACTGTAGTTGCGGAGCATGCCACCAAGAACGCCAGGAGTCCGAGTAGACCTGCCAGAGAGATTAGCGACAGTTTTGCCTTCATACAGAATACCTCCATGATAATTGTTCATAATGACCACGATAGCGGGGAGTGCGCTCAAGGAATAAAACTAAACCAATAGAAATGCTTGTTTTTCCTATGCTAACATCCGCCTTAAGCACGGTCAATCGACCAGAAGGCGTATTCTCGAGGGAACTATCAAACAGAAAGCCCGTCCCGGGCGTCTCACCCGCAACAGCTATCGCCGCCCGGTGACGGAGACGGCGCTGCTTCTCTGGCGATTCCGTATCCAGCGTCCTTGACTGCCTTCTCCATATCCGCAAGGCTGGCCTTGGCGCGGTCGTATTCCACCAGTGCCTTGCCCGAGGTAAGGTCAACCTTAGCGCCGGTCACGCCAGGTACTTTCTGGAGCGCCTTGGTGACGTGCATCACGCACTTATCACAGGTCATTCCGGTAACATCCAACGTCGTCCTGGCAGTCATCTTTCCATCCTTCAGTATTAGCTTCTCGAATATTGGCATGACACCGACGCGGTTGATGATTGAAGTCAGGGGCTCTTCACCCACCGCCTCTTCCTTAATGGTCTTGATGCTGGCCTCAATAGCGGCCAGAAGTTGATCCATGTCGGCCATCTTGTATAACTCGTAGCCTACCTGATGGAAGCGCCCGAACTTGCCGCCGACAAGTATCCGGTATCCTTTGCGTTCCGATACCAGCTTACCCGTCGGGCAGACTTTGACGCAGTTTTCGCACATATCACACAGGTGGACGTTTATCTTCGGCCCGCCGTCCCTTATCACGATAGCGCCGCGGCGGCACCGGTCAACACAGGCCCAACACTGCGTACACTCAACACCGGCAACGACCATGGGCTTGGAGATGCCATGCACTCCAAAGGGCCTGACCTCAGGAGCAGTGCAGGCGTTAGGGCAGCCCGAAATCGATACCGTAAAGCGGTGGTGGGCCATAATGCGCTCATCATCGGGGAGCATGTCGGCCACCATCTCAGTTACCTTCAATTCCCGCAGTTTCTTATCGACCTGTCTTTTTACCTCCCTGACATCAATAATTTGCGAGCGACAGCGGAAGAACTGCGCGTGGCACATCTCCACGTTGAAGAGGTCAATTTCCCGGGCCAGTATCTCCCGGGCCTCCTTCTCCAGTTTTTCCTTCAGGTCCTTTTCGCCCTCGGCGATGCGCTTTTCCATCTCCTTAAGTCTCACAGCCTCGGGGAGATCGGCGAAGACGACCTTCCTGGTCTGCTCAATCTCCCTGAGCGTGACCTTATCGCTCTTATTCTTGCGGGCGAACTTCTCCGCCTGTACTTTGGCGCTTTCCTTGGCGCTTTTAGACAGAGGCATTTTAATGAACTCGGCTACGGCTTTGCTATCCCATTCCATCGATGTTTCTCCCTTCAGACAATTTAGTAATATGCCAGGACCGGTTGTGGTCCAGTTATCGGCTGATTCTCCTCAGGCCAGTTTCGGCGGCCGGTACCCGCGCAATCTCAGCGAGTTGGAGACCACAGTGACGGAACTGAAGGCCATGGCCGCCGCCGCAAGAACCGGGTTGAGGAAACCATAGTCGCCGAAGAAGAACCGGAGTCCCACGGGCACCCCACCCTGCCCCCACACCAGATACAGCAGACCAGCGGCTACCGGTATCAGCACCACATTATAGGCAAAAGCCCAGAAGAGATTCTGCCGGATGGTACGCAGAGTACGTTTGCTCAAAGATATCGCCGTCACAATGCCGCCGAGGTCGCCGCTTATCAGTGTGATATCAGCCGCCTCCATAGCCACATCGGTACCTGTCCCGATAGCGACGCCAACGTCTGCCTGCGCCAGCGCCGGCGCATCGTTAATGCCGTCGCCAACCATGGCCACGATCTTACCCTCATCCTGGAGTCTCTTCACTTCCCTGGCTTTATTCTCGGGAAGCACCTCAGCTAGAGCTCTATCGATTCCCGCCTGTTTGGCGATAGCTTCAGCGGTGCGGCGGTTATCGCCGGTAATCATGACCACCTCTAACCCCATTTCATGAAGAGCGTCCACCGCTGTTTTTGAATTCGGCTTGAGGGTATCAGCGACGGCAATAACGCCGGCAGGCTTGCCGCTGACAGCCAGGAACATCGGCGTCTTCCCTTCACCGGAAAAGCGGGTCGCGGCTTCCTCCAACCCATCCAGTCCAACGGTCTGCTCCCGCATCAATGTCAGGTTGCCCAAGATGATATCCTTCCCATCAACCCGTGCCGTAATCCCCCGGCCGGGAACAGCATTGAACCCGGCGGCATCGACCAGTGGCAGGTTCTTCTCTCTCGCCGCGGTCACAATTGCCTCACCAAGAGGATGCTCAGAGCCACGCTCCGCTGATGCGGCTAGCCGCAGGACTTCATCCTGAGCGAAACCTTCCAAGACCATAACGTCGGTCACTACTGGCTGGCCGCGGGTCAGGGTACCGGTCTTGTCCAGCACCACTGTAGTTATCTTATGCATCGTCTCCAGCGCCTCGCCACTGCGGATAAGGACGCCGTTCTCAGCTCCTTTGCCGGTGCCGACCATGATAGCGGTGGGTGTAGCCAGGCCGAGCGCACACGGGCAGGCGATAATTAAAACGGCCACGGCGTTGAGCAGGGCAAAGCTAAGCACCGGCTGAGGCCCGATGACATACCACACAATAAAGGTCGCCAGAGCGATACCAATGACGGCTGGTACAAAGTAAGCCGAGATAATATCGGCCATCCGCTGGATTGGCGCCTTGCTTCCCTGGGCCTCCTCAACCACCCGAATAATCTGGGCAAGCATCGTGTCCCGGCCGACCTTAGTAGCTTCGAACCTGAAACTGCCGGTCTTGTTGATGGTGGCGCCGATGACCTGGTCGCCCGACGACTTCTCTACCGGCAGACTCTCCCCGGTCACCATCGACTCGTCAATACTTGAGTGTCCATCCCTGACAACGCCGTCGACGGGCACCTTCTCCCCGGGACGGACTACAACGATGTCGCCAACGACTACGTTTTCTACCGGCACGTCGAGTTCTCTGCCGTCGTGCACGACGCGTGCCGTCTTAGCCTGCAGGCCGATAAGTTTCTTAATAGCTTCGGAAGTCTGCCCTTTGGCCCTGGCCTCGAGGAACCGGCCCATCAACACAAGTGTAACGATGATCACCGAGGTGTCGAAATAGACGTGGGCCTCGCGCCCCGCAGTGGTAAAGAAACCCGGGGCCAGCACCGCCGCCATGCTATAAAAGTAGGCAGCCGAAGTACCGACGGCAATCAAGGTGTTCATGTTAGCAGTGCGGTGCTTCAACGCACCCCACATACCCCGGTAAAACTGCCAGCCAGCCCAGAACTGCACCGGCGTCGCCAGCACCCAGAGTAAGTAGTGATTACTGATAACGGGAGGGAGCAGGGGCAATAGTCCGGCAACCTCGGCAACGGCGATAAAGAGCATGTAAATGCCGACAGCGCCGGCGAAGATAAGCTTTTGGCGCAATCGCCTGATTTCTCTCTGGCCGGTCAAGTCAGCCGCTTCCGGTCTGGCAATTGCCTCGGTCACGACGGCGCTAATGCCGTAACCGGCTTCCTCAACGGCCCGCTTGAAGTCGGCCATCCCGACCCGGTTCGGGTCGTATTCCACTGTAGCTTTCTCGGTTGCCAGGTTAACATTGACCGAAGCCACCCCCTCTAACCCTTTAAGTGCCTTCTCAACGTGGGCAACGCACGAGGCACAGGTCATCCCGGTGACACCAAAAGCGGTCTTGCCCGGCTTCGCGTTATCAACCACCTCGTACCCGGCATCCTTCACTGCTTCTTTCAGTTCGTGCGTGGTAACTTTATCTTCGAGGTACTCTACGGTAGCCCTCTCCGTGGCCAAGTTAACACTAGCGGAAACGACTCCATCTACTCCCTTGAGCGCCTTTTCGACATGAGCGACGCAAGAAGCGCAGGTCATACCGCTAACCGGCAACGTTATTTTCCTGGTGTTATCAGCCATTCCTTACCTCACTACACCTATTGCTTCATAGCCTTATGGATAGTATCCACCAGCTCATCCACGTATTTATCGGCGTCCTGCTGGTTGCGGATGGCCTGCGAGACACATCCCTCGATGTGGTCCTTGAGGATAATCATGGAAACCTCGCTGGCCGCGGCGGCCAGCGAGGTCAACTGCTGGACGATATCAATGCAGTAGCGGTCATCATCGATCATTTTGAGGATGCCTTTGGCCTGTCCCTCAATCCGCTTCATCCTGCGGCGTAGGGAATCAATGTCTCTGGTATAAGGACGTCGGCGCTGTGCCACCCGGAACTCCGTCGGAATTAATAATTGATATGCTCTATACTACCATAGAGCATAACACCAATCAAACTGCCATTACTACTGGTAGTCATTGCGAGGGAGCGTTAGCAACCGTGGCAATCTGGCGGGGTGGAGACAATACCTCCGCCAGGCTCTTCGCTTCCCTCCAGGACGACATGTACATCTTCCTTGACCGCTCCCTTACCCGTATGCTATAAGTGGCCGCCATGTATGACCTGCTCGTGACTAGCGGGACGCTGGTAACCGGCACTGGCTCCCGTGACGGAAGCCTGGCCATTAAAGACGGCCGCATCGCCGGTGTGATTGAACCGGGCAAGCCGGTCGAAGCCAGTAAGACCATCGACGCTGCCGGCAAGCTGGTCATCCCCGGGGCTATTGACGCTCACGTCCACGTTTATACCCCATACAGCCCGGCCGCCGACACCATTGAGTCTGCCTCTGTCGCCGCTGCTCACGGCGGCCTTACCACCATGTTTTTTTACATCGGCGCCGTCAGAGGCGCCAGGCAGATACCCGGCACCATCTACCGCGCCATTGATGCTTCCGGTCTCAGGCTGGATGAGTTCTTCCCACCGATTATCGCCGAAGGCCAGAAGACATCGAAAATCGACTTCGGCATCCACTGTCTCACACCACCAGACCGCGGTATCATCGACCAGATACCCGCGGCGGCCAGGCTTGGCATCCGGACTTTCAAATTCATGCTCGGCTACCACCCTGCCCGCGGCTGGGGATTCGATGATAGACTGCTAACAATCGCCCTGGAGAAAATCGCCGGGAGCGGCGGCTTGGCCATGTTCCACTGCGAAAACGGCAACACTATTGGAGCAACTGAAGACCAGCTTTACCGGCAGGGCAAGTACGATGCCGACCACTTTCTTCAATCCCGTCCCAGCACCTCCGAGGCCGAGACCGTCCGGCGAGTGGCCAGACTGTGTCATGATACCCAGTGCCCTATATACATCGTTCATCTGTCCTCAAAAGAAGGCCTGGATGAGGTCAGGCGCGCCCGCGATGCCGGTTGGGATATCACCATCGAGACCTGCCCGCAGTACCTTTTACTGACTGACGAGGACACCCGCCGCCAGAGAGTACTCCTGAAAATGGCCCCACCACTACGGACGAAGGCCGATAACGAAGCCCTCTGGGATGGCATCCGGCAGGGGTACATCGATATCTGCGCCAGCGACCATGCCCCGTGGGAAATGAGTGAAAAACTCCAGGCGAAAGACTTCATGGAAGCACCTTTCGGAGCGCCGGGGGTGGAGACCATCTTACCGCTAATGTACAGCGAAGGCGTGGCTAAAGGCCGCATCATCGCTAATCGCCTGGTCCAACTCATGTGTGAAAACCCGGCCAAAAGACTCGGTGTCTATCCGGAGAAGGGTAGTCTCGGCATCGGCGCCGATGCCGACCTCACCATCATAGACCCTGGCGCTAAATGGACCGTCAGTAGTACTAACCTGCACTCCCGTGCCGGTTATACGGGCTACGAAGGCAGGTCTGTAATTGGCAAACCAGTTGTCTCACTCCGCCAGGGCAAAGTACTGCTACGGGACTCGCATCTCGAGTACACACAACCTGCCGTTTTCATGGCTACAAAACCTGTATAAGACAGGCAGGTCATTCCTGAGGAAGCAGCCAGGAGGTTCTAATCCGAATTTTCTGAAGCCTCTAGCTCACACAGGCAATACCATGGCTAATGCGCAAAATCACTGCTATCCCGCCTCCCTTCCCTGACGCCAACCTTGGTTAATAAGAAAGGTTGTAACTATTGCGGCAATACAGAGGACAAAGCCAATTATTTTTAGATTCCATTGCGGGAAAGCGATTAAGAATCCGCCGACGATTAGAGCCGCCCGGGCCCACCATCTCAAATGACCAACCAGGAAAAGATAACTCTCTATTCCTGAAGCCATCCACCAGACTCCCAGCAGGGACAGGCTGGTATAGAGCAATACCTGGTGCCAGGGAGTGTTGACGATAAGCAGAGCCGGCTGCATCACAAAGAAAAAGGGGAAGAGCGCCAGTACGATACCCATACGGCATGCGGTGATAGAGGTCTTGATAGGGTCCGACCCGGCAATACCGGCAGCAACGAAGGCATGCAGAGCCACCGGTGGTGTCAGACCCCCATAACCGAAGTACATGATAAGAAAGAGATGAATGCCAATAACGCTGATACCGCCGACGGCCGCGAACTCCGGAGCGGCCTTGCCAAGGGCAACTATGGCTGGGGCTGCAGTGATAGCCAAGAAAGTATAAGCGGAACGCCCCAGTCCCACCATGCCCATAACAAGACAAAAAACGACGGCAATCAGAAGGATCAGATAAACGTTTTCTCCTCCCTGGCTTACGATATAGTTAGTAAGGCCGGCCGCCATACCGGTCTTCAGCAGACCGACCAGAATAAAGGCGGCCCCGAAGAAACTTGCGGCGCCATAGTTGATAAGAGATGCAGCCTGCGCCAGAGCATCTTCAACCCGATAGAACGCCCGCCAGAAACTGGCGCTTACTGACATCTCAGGGTCTGATACACCCTTTATGGCATTTACGATTCGCTGGACTATCCAGCCGCCAAACTGCAGGATGATAATTACACCAACCGCATAAATGGGCGTAATCGCACCCCATCGCATATAGACCATGCCAAATACCAGGAAAACGATGAGGAAGATGTACGGCCATCCGCTTAATAGCGTCGGCCCAATCGGCGGGCACTCCTTACGTGGCATCCCCCGTAATCCCTGCCTTGCGGCATAAGAGTCCACCTGGACAAAAAGGGCGAAATAGTGGAGCAAAGTTGGTATGAAAGCGGCAATCATGGCATCGACATATTCCACGCCGGCGATAACGCACATGAAAAAGACAACGCCACCCATAATCGGCGGCATATTCCGGTGCGTAACCAAGACGTTTCATTGCGGGAATGGTGAAGGCGCCGGTTCCAGCTATGTTGGCGATTATAGAGCCTGAAAGAGAGCCGAAGAAACCGCTGGCGAGCACTGCCACTTTTGCTGGGCCTCCCCTGACATGGCCCAGTAGAGATGTCGCCATCTTCAGAAAGAACTGACCGCCACCCATACCACCCATAACGCCAGCAAAAATATAGAAGCCCAGTACCAGCCCGCCCAGCAGTTCTCCCGGCAAACCAAGCATACCGTCCTTCCCGAAAGCGAATGCCCCAAGCACCTCGTCGAAGGAGAAGCTTATTCCATACAGTGGACCGGGCATACTTTCCGCAATAAGGGGATAAACTATCGAAAGTACCATGATAGCCACAAAACCCCAGCCGCCGATACGCCTACCGGCCTCAATGCTGAGAATACCGGTAACTATAGCGGTGACCGCCTGCACCATGCCCGGCGGTGTCTCCCAATTGCCTACGTCAATGGAACGGAAGTTTATTTCAAAGTAGATAATGCATCCCCAGAGAGTTGTTGCCAAAAGGTAGTCATACCAGGGAGGCGCCTGGTACCGCTGCCGTTTCGTGGCACTAAGCCCGATAAAAATATTGAACCCGAGCGCGGCAAATATTAAATAGTAGTAACGTGCTGACGCCAGCACCTCGCCGCCGACCGGTACCGCAAACCAGTGTAGAACGAAGAGCACCACAGCAGCCACCGGGCCAAGGAGGAAAATGACTTTTATGGGCCATGGCATATAGTAATAGCGGCTGAGGCCGTGCTTGACTTCACCGGTGCCTAGCCGGGTTTTTATCCCAGTCATAGCTTAAATCGCATCGTATTATTAGGAAAACCAGGGTACATTTCTTTACAGGAAACAGGGGCCATCGCATGATAGCCCCTGCCCAAGCAGTCTACTAGAACTGGAATTCGTGGATGAGTTTGCCTTCTTTCCCCTCTAAGCTGGCAGTAATAGTCAGCTTAGCACGTCCACTCGGAATGCTGTAATGCGGGTCCCATTCATACGTTACCATGCCATCCTTGCCAGCAACCTTCGTGTTCGGCATTGGGTAACTACTATCATTCCCGGTAGGCATAGTAAAGATCAGCGTTACTTTGGCGCCAGGCGCCGTCTTCAGTTTTACAACAGCATGCTCGCCGGGATGAAGCCCCTTTATGTCAACTATCTCTATCGGGACATCCTGTGACTGTTTGACCTCCGGTTCCGGAGCGGGCGGTACGTAACCGACAGGCAGGCGCACTTTGGCGTTCACGGTAAGGCTGGGATGCATGCTAAGAAGCGGAATGTTTTTATCTTTCTTCAGGTTTTCCCACAATTGAATCCACTTTTCGTTCAGCGGATCAACTGCAATATTCTGGCTCTTGGCCTTGGCGAGCGCTTCCGTCCAGGCGTCGATGTATTCCTGTATCCAGGCCCTGTTGAACTTGTTGCGCTCTTCATGGGCCGGCGTCCAGATACCCTTTTCCTTCAGAAACTTCTGTAACCCGGGATGTACTGGAATAAAGGTAGTATTGAGCATTATGAGAGTGTGCTCAAGGGTCATAAAGCGGTTCGAGGCGTATTTGTCCTTGTACTTGTCAAAATTCCCGTCCAGCCACTTAGCAATCTGATATATAAGTTCGCCATCGCTGTTGTAATTGGAAAGAACAGGGGTGTAACCGGTGGGCATCCAGGTGCCCCTGGTATGTTCCGGCCCATCCTGACTCGGCGCGAACATATACATGGGCCGGATTTCGAGAAAACGTTTGAGCCCTTCCGGGTCATCATTGGGGTTCATATTGATAAACCTGATGCCGCTGGGTGCCGAGGCGGCGTCAAATACGTCCGGGGCAATCGGCGGCACAAAACCCACGTCCGCCTTCCCCTCTACGACCGCACGCGACACTGCATCTGTTGAACCGACATTGACCCAGACAACGTCCTTCGCACCAAGCCCCGCCCAGGCTAGCAAGGCGAGTATCGGCCCGGTAGAGCCCTCCTTCATGCTGTTCACGGCCGCCTTCACGGGAGCCTTAAGGTCCTGAGGTTTATGAATAGTAGAGTTACCACGTACCATGTAACCCTGGCTTCCGAGCGAGGAATTCCAGACAATCCCGGGCATGAACGGTCCGCCCTTGGCATTGGCGTCTTCCTGTACTGCTTCGATAGCACTTGCGACGCCGGTACGCTCGATAGTCGCAAGCGTGACCTCATTATTCTTGAGGAGCGGAATGATATTAAGGACCAACGCTTCCTGGCGTACGCGTATAGTCATGCCAGTGCTTGCCTCCATCACCGCTATCCAGCTTACTTCTTTGGCCACGCCCGAAGTACCCCGGGCGGCGGTGTGTAAAACCGCAGGCCACTTCCAAGCGGGTTGAGGTGCCGGTGTCGCCGACGTGGGCGATGGGGATATTACCGCTGGCGCTGATGGTGTAACCTGCGGCGTAACCGCAGGGGCAGCCGGCGAACCCTGCGAACAGCCATACCAAGGCATCACCATGAGTGCACCTATCAAGAGGCTGAGAAGCAGGCATTTCAATGATATATTCATTTTCACAGCTTTCCTCCTTAATTCTTAGAACAACATCTGCAACGTAAAATCATACTGCTACATTCCGCTCTCCCCCTGCATAATAGCTTATTAACAAGGACTTATGGACGTGCCGATTGTTTCTTGACTCTCAAGCCTATCGCATTAGCCGGGCACTTGTCGATGCACTCACGGCAACTGGTACACTCGAGCTGGTTGACCTTCGGCTTGGCCCCATCACCTCCGGGACTGATTGCCTGGTAGATACAGTCTTCACGCCAGCAGCGGCCGCAGTCGGTACATTTATCACCATCCACCTGCACCTTGTAGAACGACAGCTTCGAGAACAGTGCCCATATAGCGCCCAGAGGACACACATAGCGGCACCACGGGGCACCTACGAATAGCGAACCGGCCAGCGTGGCCACCATCAAGACCAGGCCGACGGGAGTGAAGTCCTGGCGAAAGAAGTTGCGGAACGGGTCGTTCGGACCCCACCAGGTCACCCGCCACACCGCTACGATTACAATCAGGGCTACCAGGACGGCATATCTTAACCATCTCAGCCAGTTGTGCACGCGCCAATTCACTCTGATTGAAAGCCCTTTGCGGAACAGGAACTGCTGGATGGCGCCCATAGGACAGACCCAGCCACAAAAGACCCGGCCAACAGCAAAACCAATGATGATAGCGACAAAGAATATGAGGAAAAGGTACAGGTACTGCTTAATGCCGGCAATTGTGTTCACATACAGAGTGAGCGTTGATAACAGACCAAGTGAGCTCACCGGTACGCCAAGTACAAAGCCAAGATAGACAAGCGCGTAGGCCAGGATGGCAAAGCGGAGATAGCGCGATTTGAGAAAGAACCCAAGAACCGCCAGAAGCATTACGATTACATACCCAAGGAAGCTGTCCCTAATAAAGGCTCTTATGAAAGTATCCCACCAGGTCATCGCGGCTATCGAAGTTCCGATGACCGGCGGATTAGCGCAAGCAGCAATGAAGCCGAGCAATCCCAGGAACAGCACGAGGGAAACGTAAATTAGCCTTGACTTCATTGGCTCCCCTCCTGTTTACTAAACTATTCTCTAGTAATCACTTTGTACAACGCGGAAAAGCACTTCCTTGATCACCTTCTCCCCACCCAGTTCCGCAGTCACAGAGATTGTGCCGTCGCCCTTGGCCACCTGCCGGTGTATAGTCCAGGTCCAGACGACCTTTCCATTGGCATCGGCTACTCTTTCTTTGTCCTTTGGATAACTGCTTTTTGTCCCGGTCTTGGGATTAGTCACCTGGATAGTGACCTTGGCACCGGGAGCGGTTGTGGCGGTAACAGTGGTCTCCTTGTCGGCAACACCGTCCAGCACCGGTGTCACGTCAAGCGTCAGTGCACCAGGTTTGGAAGCGGCAGGAGGCGCTGATGTAGTTGGTAACGTGGCAGGAGCAGCGGGTGCGGGCGAGCTACAGGCCGTTAGTGGGATAAGCAGAAGAATAAGAACCGCGATACTAATTGCTACCCAGGTTATCCTTTTCATGTTTCCTCCTAATGATAATTAACTATCTTTACCACTTACCTCGTTATCGTCTCCTTAGCCAGAACCTTTCGTCGATGATTGAGAAGCCAGACATAAGCAAAGCCGGCAACACAGATGACGGCACCGATAGCCATCACATTCCACATCGGGAAGGCGAACATGAACCCTCCGAATATCAGAAGCACACGGCCCGGCATGTTAACCGCACCGGCGCCAATCATATACTTCTCCAGACCGGAAGCCAGGAACCAAAGACCTGTCATGGCCAGGAATAATTGCAGTAGAACATCCAGCGGCCCGAAGCCGAGAATAAGCAATGCCGGCCGCAAAATGAAGAAAAACGGCACCAGAATCATGGTGATACCAAGACGGCAGGCCGTCCACATTGTCTTAACAGGATTGGCGTTGGCCAAGGAGGCTGCCACATAGGCGTCGACCGCCACGGGCGGTGAGAACCCTCCCACATCAATGTACCAGATGAGGAATAAATGAACCGCAATGATTGATATCCCGCCAGTCACAGCTAGTTCTGGCGCCGCTTGCCCCAGTGCTACTAGCCCTGGCGCTATTGTCACGGCAAGGAAAAGGTATGCTGAACGCTCCATGCCCGCTGTACCCATAATGACCGAAACTAAACAGCAGATGAGCAAGATAAGGTAAATATTTTCCACGCCAAAGCCCACGACATACGTTGTCAGCCCGGCAGCCAATCCGGTCTTGACCAGGCCCACCAGGATAAAGGCCACACCCATAAACGTAGCCGCCCCAAAATTGATGAGACCGGCGGCCTGTGAGAAAGCTGTCTCCAAATCCCTGCCGGCACGCTTAGCACTAGGAACGAGGGACATCTCCGGTTGCTTCACTCCCCGCACCCCGATAATGACCCGGCGGCCAGACCACTTTAGAAAGTGCAGAATGTAGGTAAGAGCGATGGCATATATGGGCGTAATTGCTCCCCAGCGCATATAGACGAGACCAAAAACAAGGAAGGCGATAACTACGGGGAAAATCCAACCTTCCAGCAGAGTCCTTCTGATGGAAGGACACGCTGCCTTGGGAAGACCCCGTATGCCGTTGCGCGCGGAGTACGAATCAACCTGGATAAGAAGACAGAAGAAGTGGAGAAACGTAGGCAGGAATGCGGCAACCATGACATCGGCATAGTCAACGCCGGCAATAATCACCATAAGGAAAATCGCCCCGCCCATAATCGGGGGCATGGTGTCGCCCCCGGATGATGAGCAGACTTCGACCGCCGCCGCATATTCAGGGCTGAAGCCCATCTTTTTCATGGCCGGTATGGTGAAAGAACCGGTGCCGACAATATTGGCGATAACTGAACCTGAAAGCGTCCCAAAGAAAGAACTGGCAAGCACTGACACCTTGGCCGGACCGCCGCGGAATCGCCCAGCGATGCCAGTGGCCAGCTTCAGGAAGAAAGGTCCACCACCCATGCCATTGACCATACCGGCGAAGAGATAGAACCCGAGGATAAGAGAACCGAACATACGGGCGGGCAGGCCAAGCAGTCCACCGGCGCCATAGGCAAACTGACCCATGACTTCATCGAAGGTAAAACTGGTGCCATAAAGGACCCCGGGCAGGTTACTGGCGACCATTGGGTAAATAATTGCGACAATCAAAACGCCGACGAATGACCAGCCGCCTACACGGCGACAGCCTTCGATGGACAGCGCACCAGCCACCGTTGCTACCACTACTTGAACCGGCCCTGGAGGCACATCCCAGTTACGGGCGCCGATTTCGGCTGAATTAGCCAGAAAATAAAGCATGCATCCCATGAAAAGGAATGCCAGAACGTAGTCGTACCACGGCGGTGGCCTGAGCCGGTCTTTAGGTGTGGCGGCGAGCCCGACAAATACATTGAAAGCCAGGCTGGCGAAGAGGGCGTAGTAGTATAGTGTCGAAGCAAGTAACTGACCGAAGACGGGGATTGAGAAATAATGAAGAATGAACATGGTCACGGACACAATTGGCCCGGCGATAAAGATAACCTTGATAGGAAGCGGCATGAAATGGTAACGGCTGAGGCCTCGCTGTCTCTCCATCTCCATGGGCTTTGACCCACTCGAGGTGGTCGACATGTAGTTCAATCCCCTTTCTCTGTCTACACGATAGTGCTGGCTAGTGTTACCAGAAGGCCTCAAGCCTTCATGAGCATAACTGTTTGTCTATTTTCATAAGAGCATTAAAGTGACACCGTGCTAGAACTCAATCTTATGCACCAGGACGCCCTCTTTGCCGTCTTTCTTAGCGGTGAAGGTAAAAGTGCCTTCTCCCTTGCGGGTGCGCTCAGAGACCTTCCATTCCCAGGTAACAGTACCATCAGCTCCAGCAGTCTTGGTCTTCTCAGATGGGTAGGCACTGATAGTGCCGGTTCCCGGCAGAGTGACCTGTATGGTAATTTCAGCACCGGGAGCTGTCTTTACAACCACTTTGGCGTTAGAACCAGGATGGACACCTTCAGCGGACACCACCTCGATCGGAACGTCGGTTGCGGCCGGAGGCGGCGGAGTCACCGGCGTCGGTGACGGCGCGGGAGTTGGTGTTCCCGGTGCTGTAACAGCATGCTGGTAATAGGTCACTGGAGCATTCACTTCCAGGCTCGGGTGCTTACGCAGCATTACCATCTTGTTCTGTACTTTATAGTCCTCCCAGAACTCTATCCATTTATCGTTACTCGGCGTCACACTGATGCCCTTCGCTTCCGCGGCCGCAATGGCCTTCGGGTAGGCATCAATGTATGCCTGACAAATATCGTAGTTGTACTTATCGCGCTTCTCATAAATATCATTCCAGACACCTTTTTCCTTGAGATAGCGCTTCAAGCCGGGATGGACCGGCGTGAAGACCTCAGCCAGACCCTCTTGGAGTATTTCCATCGTCATCCATTGATTGGAGTCGAATTTATCTTTGTATTTGTCGTAATTGAGGTCTAACCATTTTGCCAGATTGTAGATGAGGTCCGGGTCAGCCTGATAATACGACCAGTACATGCGGGGACCGGATACTGCCCAAGTACCTTGAATTTGTTTAGGACCGTTTCGGATTGGTGCGAAACCATACATGGGGCCTACATTCTGAAACCGAATGGCGCCCTCAGGGTCTTTTTGTGAATTGAGATCAATATAGCGGGCACCATAGGGCGACGCAACCGCTTCATAAATATATTCACCGGTAGGAGGAGCCATTACGAAGTCTGCACGTCCATCCACTACAGCACGCACTGCATTAGGGGTGTCACCTGTCTCCAGCCACAGCATATCCTCTTCTTTCACCTGCGCCCAAGCGAGAAGGGACTGGTACATCCGCATCATGCCGGTGGTCTTTCTCGAAACCGCCATCTTCATACCCGGCTTGATGTCTTGCGGAACACGAATAGGGGAATCGCCGCGTACCATGAATCCCGTGCTCCCATATGAGGCAGCCCATACAACACCGGGCATCCACGGGCCTCCATCCTTCAATGCGAACTCGTCAATGGCCTCCACCATACTCCCCAGCGTCGATGTGCTGAACTCGGCTACGGGGAATTTTTGCTGTTTCATCAGCCGGCCAGCATGTGCATAGCTCTCTTCCATCTGGACACGGATTGTCATGCCGACCGATGCCTCTAGAATGGCAGACCAACTTACCGTCTTGGTCATACCCGAGGTCCCAATGGCCAGCATGTTAAGTGTCTTGGGCCATTGCCAGGAACCCGGTGTTACCGGCGCCGCCGTCCCACCACCACACCCTAACATCACCACCATTGCTATGGTCGCAATCAGAAATACCAACTTCACCGCTAGACGCCTGTTCATCCGTCATACCCCCTGCTGCGTATTTATCGACTAAAGGCAGGCCTCGTTGCCTGCCATTCCATACCGGACCCGAAAAGCTACTTCATCGGCCCTGCGGTCGGCAACCCTGCCCTGGCCAGAGCTTTCTCAAGAAACGAATACCGATAACTCTCCGCGAGCTCTTCGACCAGACTGCGACGGAAGTCGCGGAGACCCATTAGTAGCTGATGACGGGTCGCAGGAGACAGCCGGGACATTATCCTTTTAATCGATTCTCTGCCCGCTGCGTCAACACGTACCCGCTCTCCTTCTTTGGTAAGGCAGATGTGCACCTGGTTCTTTTTACGTCCGCCTTTAACCCTTTTAATTAAGCCTTGCTTCTCCATCCGGCTTAGAATCGCGCAGACAGTAGTCGGTTCCCGGTAGGTAGCACGGGCAATAGTAGTGGGTGTGGCTTCTTCACTGAGGGCATGTACATGGTGCAAAATACCCGCCTGGCGTGTGGTTACTCCATATCTGCTCAGCTCTCTATCCCTCACCCTTTTCATCACATGACCAATATTCCGGAGCACTGACCATAGCTCGCGGTCGGTGTCAATCAAAGGATTTCCTTTTAATGACCTAAAACCCTTGGGCGAACTGACCACTTGATACCCCTTTACTCAGCCGGTGACGGCTGTTATACTACCCCACCCTGCCAGTCATTGACATTGAAGAGACCCTGTGCTAGGCTTTGACATTATGTGTATACGCATATTCTATACACCATACTATCAAAAATTGAGTATACACATACTATCAATCACTGTCAACCATAAGTAACCTCTTTCGTATCTACAACTTCGGAAAGGAGCGTAATCGGATGAAGTATGATCTTGCCATAGTTGGCGCCGGTCCTGCCGGCCTGATGGCCGCAAGAACTGCCGCCCGTGACGGGCTGAAGGTACTGCTGGTAGAAAGGAAACGGGATGTCACACGGGTCAGGCGCTATTGCACCCGAAACCTCCATATCGGACCCGGCGGCTTCCGCTCCGACAAGACCTTCGACGACGTTAAGCTTAACCGGGTAAATTTAGCCTTCGAAATCGACCACGGAAAATGCAAGATACGACTGAAGAACCTTGATGATGCTATCGATTTCGATGGCTATCTGGGCGCCTACTATGGCGAAACCTGGGTCTCACCATCAGGTTACGCTTTCCACCGCGAGAAACCCGGGGAGAATATCACCGCTTTCCATATTGACAAAGAAGCCCTCCTGTCCTGTCTGCTCAAAGATGCCACTGCCTCGGGCTGTCAATTAATGGCGGACACAACTTGCGAACGCATTGAAGACACGCCGGCAGGCGTAACTCTTAACCTCACGTCCGGCGGGAAAACGGAGGTTGTCCAGACCGCCAGGACAATTGTGGCTGATGGCGGGTTTTCGACGCTGATTGAGCAACTCGGCTTCAACCAGGGACGTCCGCCGGGTGCACCGCAGTTAAAATACCTCTGCTATATACTCGATAGAATCGACTCCCCCTATCCTGATGGGACCAGCCTGCATCTCACAATCCCCTCGATGCACCGGGGATTTGTCAACGTTGGCCTGTGGGCTGGCAACCGGTTCCAGATAAGCTGTTCTACCAGCCTGGTCTCAGACACCGACCTGCCATCAATCCTGGAGAAGGCAATGAAGTCTTCCCCATTCGCCTCGTGGTTCGCTAGGTCAAAGATTGTCGACCGTCAAGGCTGTAATCAGGAATTACGTCCTCCGGTGCGGGAAACCGCACGCGGTAATACCATATGCATTGGTGACAACGTCGCCTACGCCGAGACAGCCATCAAAGGCGCTCTCGGGTGCGGCTACGTGGCCGCCAAGTCAACCGGGACGGCGCTGGCCGGTCAGAACGGGAACACCCAGTACAACGACTACTGGCAGCACGCCTTCAACTTCTTCAGCCCCAAATACAGCGCCTGGGGCAAACAGATGCAGCCGGTAGCCAGGGTCCTCGACGACAACGAGATCGATGCTCTCTATAAGTGGATCAATGACAACGGCTTCTATGGCCTGCCATTCGATACCCTGCCGGACAACCGTCAGAAGTTTACCGCGGAACTGCCGAAGATAGCGGAAAAGGTATTCGCCGCCGGAGGTCGACCGGGCGGACGTCCCGCCGCCGACTAGACCAGCACATAAACCACAGGAGGTCACCAGTGGCCTACACCATAACTCAGGAGTGCCTTAGCTGTGAGGCCTGCGAAAATGAGTGTCCCAATCACGCCATCAGCAGTGGTGGCGACATTTTTAAGATTGACTCCAACCGGTGTACCGAGTGCATCGGCTTCCGCGATTCGCCGCGCTGTCTGGAAGTTTGCCCTGTCCGGGCACCGAAGCCTGATAAAAGCCGGCCTGAAAGTTACGATGAGCTCATGACCAAATGGCGACGCCTGCATCCCGATGCGAAACCCACGGGGCTGGTATTATTGCAGGACAAGAGCAAGCCGGTCATCGCCCTGATCGCCGACGGCAGTGCCGATAAACCGGGGGAGAAGGTGCTGGAGAAACTCGACTCTCTGATTCGAGACCGCTTTCCCGGACACGACGTCGTCTGGGGCATCCAGGCGGTCTACATGTTCGCCGCCCTTAAGGCACGCGGGCAGAACTGGTACTTCAACCGGCAGGTCCCGCTGATAGATGCCACCACCCTTCTGGCCCGGCTGGCCGCAGATGGCCGTCAGAAGGTAGCTATGCAGTTCCTCATGACCAGCGAAAGCACCTTCTCCCGCGAAGCAATGAAAGTCGATACGCACGGTATGCAGGTGAAGCATGCCATGCCATTCTTCTCGCACAAAGAGAACATTACCGGCATCGTCAAAGCCCTGGAGCCAGAGTTTGGCGATGGCAGGGAAACTGCCACGGTCTTCGTCGGGCATGGTGCCCTGAAGGATTTCGAATTCAACGAATGCTTCCTGGCCATCGACCGCATATTGCGGGCTAACTACCGCAATGCTTTCCTTACCACCCTCCACGGCCCGCCCGGCATTGATGGCGTTATCGAAGAGGTCAAGAAGTCAGGTTGTAAGAAGGTGAAATTTATCTCGCTGATGATTACCGGCGGCGGCCATATCACCCAGGACATCATGGGCGACCAGCCTGACTCCTGGAAGAGCCGCATCGGTCTCCCCACGGAGATTTTCACCGGTATTGCCGAAAAGCCGATTTTCCCCAACTACTTCCTCAAGCAGATTGATTCGTTACTGGCACAATATAAGTAGCCTGATAATCAGGCAATAAGAGGAGGCGACCATGAATGACACCTTTCTTAAAGCATGCCGTGGCGAGAAAACCGATTATACCCCTATCTGGATGATGCGGCAGGCGGGGCGTTTCCTTCCCCAGTACCGCAAGGTCTCGGAAAAGTATGGGTTTCTTGCTATGTGCCGCACCCCCGAGCTGGCCGCAGAGGTAACAATCCAGCCAGTAGACGTTCTGGGCGTTGACGCCGCCATCTTTTTCTCGGACATCCTGACGACGGTAGCGCCGATGGGCATGGACCTCCGCTACGACGAGGGTAAAGGTCCATCGTTTGCCAACCCCATCAAAAGCAAGGCGGACGTGGACCGCCTGATAGTACCCGACCCCGAAGAGACCTTGAGCTTTGTTTACAAAGCGCAGAAAATACTGGCCAAAGAACTGGCCAGGAAGGTCCCGTTTATCGGCTTTGCCGGCGGGCCGTTCACCGTCGCCGCTTACATGATCGAAGGTAGCGGCACGCACGCATTCAGTAAAGTGAAGACCTTCATCTTCACCCAGCCGGAAGCTTTCAAGTCACTGATGGACAAGGTAAGCCGTCTTACCGCTTCCTACTTGGAAATGCAGGCAAAGGCCGGCTCAAACGCCCTCATGATTTTCGATTCATTTGCCGGCGTGCTGGGACCGCAGGACTACCTTGAATTTAATTTCCCCTACGTAAAGCGCATCATTGCCGACATTAAAAAAACCGGCGTACCCATCATCTACTTCGGTCTGGGCCAGCACGGCGGACATGTAGCAGTCAGCAAGTGCGGCGCCGATGTCATCGGCATCGACTACAACGTCACTCTCAATGCGGCTATTGCCCACCTGAGCAAGGATGTTTCCGTCCAGGGCAACCTCGAGCCCTACGTTCTGTTACAACCAAGAGAGCAAATAGTCGCCAGGGCCAAGGACGTGCTGGCAAGAGCCAGGAAGGCGCGCGGGCACATATTCAACCTCGGCCATGGCGTCCCGCTCGGCACTCCGGTAGAGAATGCCAGGGCGCTCGTGGATGCCGTCCATGAATTAAGCCGCAAGTAGCACAACCCGCTCCCGCTCCCGCGGGTGTAAAATATCGCATAGTCCGGCCAGAATCCGGTTTGACTATCGTCGGAAAGGCGGAACATGATTCGAAAGGTCTTTCCGGTCATCGGGCTGACCGTCTTCTCTGTCATGCTCGGGATGGGGATACTCAACCCCATCCTGCCCATTTACGCCAAAGACGTCGGCGCTACCGGCGTCTGGATTGGCTTTATTTCCGGCGGCTATGCTGTGTCGCGTGCTGTCCTCACGCCGTTCATCGGCCGGTGGTCCGACCGCAAAGGCCGCAAGATATTCCTCGGTTCCGGTCTTTTTGCCTATGCCCTGATATCATTGCTTTATGTCCTCGCTGAGAACCTTCCCTTCCTATTCGCAGTACGTCTTCTTCACGGCGCCGTCAGCGGTATGATTCTCCCGGTGGCGCGCGCCTGGATTGGAGACATCTCACCCCGAGGAGAGGAAGGCCGCTGGCAGGGATACTTTAATACGGCGCTTTTCTCCGGCTCAGCCACCGGCCCGTTTCTCGGCGGCACCCTGACCGACCTCATCAATATCGATGCCGCCTTCGCGGTAATGGGCTTCATGAACCTTCTCTCATTTATCGCTGTGGCCGTGGTTCTGCGGGAAGGAACAGAACGGAAACCAAGTGAGCGACAGCCGCTCTCATTTCGCAAACTGTCGGCAAGTCCGATGTTCCAGGGACTTTTCCTGGAGCGGACAGCACTTGAGATCAGCCTTTCTACCTTTACTGCATTCTTGCCCCTCTTTGCTTACCTCGAACTCGGCATCAGCCGGTCATATATCGGCTTCATTGTTGGCGGAGCATTATTCATTACCTCATGGCTTCAGTTAGTCACCGGACGCCTTGCCGACCGATTTGACCGCCGGCGCATCATCATCTTCGCCGGCATCATCGCTTTTACCGCCATGGCCCTGATACCGTTCTCAAAAACATTCGCCGTCATGGTTGGTCTTGTTTTCCTACGCTCCACCTGCGCGGCAGTTTCAATGCCCGCTTCGTCAGCTATATCAGTAAACCTGGGACGGCAGTTCGGCATGGGGTCAACTATCGCCCTCTTCGCCCTGGCCACCAGCATTGGCATGGGCGTGGGGCCAATCAGCGCCGGCTTCATCTATGATTACCTCGGCGGGATATCCTCGGTGTTTTATTTCTGTGCCGCGGTTGGTCTCATCGGTATCTCTATCTTCGCCTGGCTAAGCCACAAGGCCGAAATTGCTGATAAAGCAATAAAGCCATCCGCTGCGCCATCCGAGCATCGTGCCGCCGGGCATTAACAAGCGCTAAGAAAGCGAGGCAACACACATGACAAAGGTAAAACTTACTGAAGATGGCCAAAAGGCGTTAGATTTTATTCTTGTCCGCTGGGCGCCCATCATGCGCCCAAGGCGCCAGGCCCGCATCACACGAATCCTCTCCCTGCTCATGACCGAGCGGGGTGCCAAAGAGGCTGACCAGCCGCTGGTCCTCGAAGCCACCCGCATGGTCGTCAATAAGGGCTTCGAGCCGTTCCTCCATATGCTCGAAGACCCAGCGGGCTATGCTCGGCGACGCCGTGCCCACTACAACGACCTGGCTGGCTACTATAAAAGGCCCTATATCGTAACCAGATGGCCAAGCACGGCCACAAAACCTGCCAAGCCCGCCAGCCAGATGAAGGTGCTGGCTATCTGCGGTTCGCCAAGGCGACACGGCAACACCGACGTCCTGATTGAAGAAGCTCTGCGCGCCTGCAAAGATGCCGGAGCCGCCACTGAAAAGATTTTCTTACAGACGCTCAACATGAAGTTCTGCGTCTCCTGCCGCAGGTGTAAGGAGCCAGGATGGGAAGGCTGGTGCACTATCAAAGACGACATGTCAGCGATATATCCCAAGCTGGAAGCATCCGACGTCGTGATAGTTGGCTACCCGATTTACACTGGAAGGGAGTCAGCCCAGATGTCCACCTTCTTCGACCG
Organism: Chloroflexota bacterium; assembly: GCA_040753815.1. GTDB lineage: Bacteria > Chloroflexota > Dehalococcoidia > GIF9 > JBFMDU01 > JBFMDU01. Next base: position 43,836 of record JBFMDU010000020.1, on the reverse strand, counting down.
TCTGGACTGCCTCAGAGGGCATCTTGGGCAACGGCTTAAGCCGGGCCGCCGGGCTATGGTCATCGTCACCTGGGGCTACCCGTACACCGATACCTATGACCATTCAGTCGAACAAATGATTACCTGGCTCAACCTCCACCGGTTTGAGACCGTGGAAGCCCTCACCGCCTGCGGCTTTTCGGGCTTGCTCCACGGCTGGGACGAAAATCACAAGGCCGTTATCCTGAGACACCCCAAAGAGGTGAAGAAGGTCTACCAGGCGGCATGGCGGATGATTACCGGCGAAGAACTTAAGGAGAAACCGGCCCACAAACAGGCTAATTCAAGGAGGTAACAATGACACGGACGCTTATTCTCTATGAGACCAGCAATGACACTGCCAGGATGGCGATAAGACAGATGTCGCTGATACTCGGTCCATGCAAGTGCTTCCCGATTTCGGAGTTCAAAAAGGAAGCAGTTGATGGTTACACATTTGTCATCGTCGGAGGCGAAGGTGTTGAACCGTGCACGACCAGACTAAATGCCTTCGTCGCCGACAACAAAGGCTGGCTTTCCACGAAGCCAACCGCCATGTTCTTGATTAGCGGCGACCCGCCGGGCGCATGGTCAATCATCAAAGCCATGAGCCACAGCCTTAACAACCCGGAGGCGCACCTCGAAGTTATTCCTGGTGGTGCTAACGGAGTGGAACCAGCGCAGTTAGTCGATTCCGCCATGCGTCTGCGTGCGGCGAGGTCCCGGAACCTGAAGGTGATGCCGCGCGACGAACTCAAGAAGCGGATCGAGGATATCCTCCGGAGCGAGCTTTATCTTATCCTCTGCACCGGAGCCGGGACACGTGTTCGCGGCACGACTATCGGTTACACTTATCAAGACGGCAAAGTCTACGCCTTCTGCGAGGGCTCGGAGAAGTATGCCAACCTTCTGCTCAACCCGAGTGTCTCGCTCGCACTGTACACCCTGCCAGAAAAGGTCGGGCTTCAGATTTCCGGCACCGCTGTTATCTGTTATCCCGGCACTCCCGAATATGCCGGGATGTGCCGCTTGCTCAAGCGTGACCACCAGCGCTATCTGAACCTGCCGTTTCAGCTAAACGGGATTATCATCACCCTTCACAAGGCGGAATACTACCTGGCCAAATTAAAGGATCAGGGGTACGACTCCAAGCAGACATTCTACTTCTAGGCGGCCCCCCGAATCGTACTATGACATTTCGCAACCTGCGTACATTCAGTTCGCTCGGAAACCGCGACTACCGGTATTACTTCGGCACGGTTACCCTTCAGACCACGGCGATGTACATGCAGACCATCGTCAGGTCACTGCTCGTCTATCGTATCACCGGTTCGGTAGCTCTGCTGGGAACGGTAGCCTTGATAAGCGCCCTACCTGAAATTGTGCTCTCACTTTTCGGCGGCGTCCTTGCCGACCGTATCCCCAAGAAGCTGGTGCTAATTTTCGGGCAGACGGCGTATGCCGTCGCTTCACTGGTTATCGCCGTTTTCATTACTGTCGGCTACCTCAGCCCGGAGCATCCGGAGTCATGGTGGTTGCTGGCGGTGACAGCCTTCTTCAGAGGCGGCGTCCTGGGCATTGTCATGCCCTCACGCCAGGCCATAATCTCCGAGCTGGTCGGGACCGACCTCTTAATGAACGCTCTTTCCATCAATAACCTCGTCAGAAATATCTCCCGCTTGCTTTCCCCGGCGCTGGCCGGCATCCTCATTGATGTCATCGGGTTCGAGGCGGTTTACTACATCATGACCGTCATGTACGTCCTGGCCATCTTCCTGACCCTGCCTCTGCCGCTGACCGGCACCGCGAAACGGACTAAAATGACCAACCCGTTTGCCGAAATCAAAGACGGCCTTAAGTATGTCTGGAAGGAAAACATCCTCTTTTCAATCCTTGTCCTGATACTGTTCATCACCCTCCTCTCTTCGCCTTACATGCAGTTACTGGCCGTCTTTACCGATGATATCCTGAAGGTAGGCGCTACCGGGCTGGGCGTGCTTGTCAGCGTTTCCGGCGCCGGAGCCATGGTCGGCACTTTAATCCTGGCTTCACTGCCAAGCCGACGGCGAGGCCTGATGCTGATAATCTCCGGGGCGATACTGGGCCTGGCGCTGGCCGGTTTCTCTTTCTCGTCGGTATGGATATTATCCCTGGCGCTCATGGCCATCGTCGGCTTCGGCCAGACCGGCCGTATGCTCCTGTCGAACGCCCTTCTTCAGAGTTATTCCGAGGAAGGCTATCGCGGCCGTGTCATGAGCATCTACCTGATGGAATCCGGTATCAGCACTATCGGGGTATTTTTCGCCGCTATCCTGGCGGAAGGGGTCGGCGTGCAATGGGGCATCGGCGGTCTGGCGATCCTGCTAACGGCGGGCTGTGTGCTTAGTCTCTTCCTTCAGCCACAGATCAGGCGCCTTAATTAAGGACGAGCGATTTAACTAAGTTGCTCAACGAAGATGGGGCTGTCGGTAAGCCTTACTGAACTGGCTTCAACAATTCGTGACAACCCCGATATGTCAGTAACTCTCACCTTGCCGTTTAGCTCCGAGGGAAGCACCCCACTACCAAAAAGCGCATAGACTGTCCGTCCCTTAACGGAAAACCGGTACTGCCCCTCCTCAATATGCCATGGCCCAACCTTCTCATGGAGGATAACGGCTCTATCACCTGCCTCGAAGTCACCGAGTAACCTGGCCACTGTCTGATGAGCGTAGAAAAGAGGCGCCTTTTCACCATTGTCGCGGATGAGGGCCGACCGCTCGTCAAACGGCACTCCGTGCCTCACCGGCGGCAGGCGGATGTTAACGTAGAAGAGCTTATCAACATCATTAGCCAGAGCAAAGATATAGCTCCGCGTCAGGATTCTGGCGAACTCCTCGGCTGAAAATACCTGCGTTTCCCGCGCCTGCTGGAACTGGACCTCGGTCACCCAAACCGGTTTGTCCTGAAGCCTGTTACGGGACAAAAATTGCTTGAATGCCGGTATGTTCAGGTGCTCGCCGTGACCGATGGAATGCATATTGGCGATGTCAAAATATTCACCACCGCCGAGGTCAAAGACGCCCTGCCAGAACCTTACGCACTCCTCCATCATCCCGGCCATACCACCCTGTACTACCACTGCTTCCGTATCAGCTTTCTTAACCGCCTCCCAAGTGACTTTAAGCGTCTCGAGATAGTCCGCCGACGAGCCCTGGAAGAATACCAGTGGCGGTGTCTGAAATTCCGGCTCGTTCATCATCTCCCAGTGCTTGATTGGCACACGCAGTCCCGGCATATCATCAACGCCATCGCCATCGTAGCGCTCCACCAGCCGCATGACGAAGGTCCGGTATCGCTCCATGTTGCATGGCTTGCCCCGTGTCATAGTCGGGCCTCCACCGCCCAAGCCGGTTGTCGCCGTAAGGTCAGAATGGCATTTCGTCTGATCCCACGATGCGAACGGCTGGATGTTGGCCAAGATGTGCATTCCGTATTCTTGAGCACGGCGGACGTATTTATCGGTCTCGGAAAAGTCGTACTGCCCCGGCAGGTGCTCAATCCGGCCCCATTCAAACAACTCGAAATACGGCCGGTCATAGGTGCCGCCGGCAAGCCTTGCCGCTTCGAAGTCCCACGAGGCCGGCATAAAGCCGAAATGTCCTCTCAGAGTGAGTGAGAAGCCAGGCGCCGGCACCGCCATGGGAGACGGGGATGGCGAAGGCTTTACTATTGATGACGCTGGAGGAGTCATGGCTGGGGGTGAAGCTGGCGCTGGCAGCGGCTGTGATACCGGAGGTGGCACAGACGGAGAAGACGTGCAGGCGCCGAGTATGAGACCAATCAGCGCAATAATAGCGCCCAGACGAAACCTCATATAGTTCCCCACTTCACGTCACCTCGACAGGCCTGATAAGTCATATACTGAAACGAAGGGAGGAATTAAAGCTACTTGGCGGCGCGCACCTTAAGCCAGTCCCTGACCGTGGTTACCGAAAACCCTTCAACTATCTTCTCAAGCTGGTTAAGCGGTGTTTCCGGGGAAGTCCCGGCTGGGATGTTGAATTGCTTAAAGAATTCCTCGGGAGTGACCTTGTAGGCATCAATCACCTGCTTGATGGTCATCCAGCCCTTGATCTCCTCCGGATTTGTACCCGTGATTGTGGCTTTCTCAGAACCTGTACCCCCACCCAATGTACTCCACCAGCCCAACGACTGCACCCCCTGACAAGTACCGAGAAAGAGCGCCAGTCCGATAAGTATAAACAGAAAGATATTTACCGGTAGCGAACGCCAGCGGTTCCGAGTCGGGATAACCCGGTCACGGTGCGGTCTTCTTTCTGTTGTAACAGGAGACTGGCTCACGGCTTTACTTTCTCCGGTTGGGCACCCTCATGCTTTGTCCCCAGCAGGCTGAAGCGCAGTTCCAGCGCCCCGCCGGCGGGACAGGCGTCAACACAGCTAAGGCACATGTTGCATTCGACCGCGGCGACGCGGCTCTTGGCATGGACAGGCAGGTCCATCGGACACTCGCGGGTACACCATTTACAGCCGATACAGACAGAAGACTCACGCTGGACCTTGACGAAACTGAGCTTGCCCACCACTCCGATGATAGCGCCGAGCGGGCATAAGTAACGGCACCAGGGACGGTCGCCGAACAGGGAAACAACCAGCGTCCCGATAAGAACCCAGAAACCGATGCCGCTCTGAGACTCAACTATGTTAAGCAACGCCGCCCACGGGTCAACATCACGGAACACCATTTCGCCATAAGTAACAGTGCCCCAGATAATCCACGCCAGCACCAGGTACTTGGCGTAGCGGAACCACCGGTCGAGGAACGCCGCCGGCTTTGTCTGTCGACCGAGCCAGATGGCAATACAGCCAAGAGCGCTAACCCTTTTCTGAACCCACCGCCTGAAGCCGGTTATCGCCTGCTGGATCGCCCCAAGGGGACAAATCCAGCCACAGAAAAACGACTTGGCAAAGACCGCTGTGACAAGCACTGCGACAAACAGCACCAGGTTAGAAAGATGGGCATGTGAAATAAACTGACCGCCGGAAGTCACGTACTTATAGAGAGTTTCAAATCCGCCCAGTGGGCAATATGCCTCTGGTGAGGTTGGTGCTGACGGCCCGGAGAGGTCGGAAACGGCGCGATTGTAGATAAGGACGGCGATAAAGACAGCAAACCCGGTCTGGACCAGATAGCGGATGTGCTCAATGTCCCACCACTTACCGGCGCCCGGAGCTACCGGCTTCAGCTTATGATGACGTTCAGGGGAACTCGTCATTCGTCATTATGCGGAATATAATTAGCTAATCTGTCTATCAGCGAAATCGCCAGCCCACCAGACCTTATACTTCTCGCCCTTGCTGGCCTTGACCATCAGGACAATCCAGAGTACAAGGGTCACCACACCGATAGCTGCACTAAGGATACCCCCGATGTAGGGCAGCCAGTTCAGAAATGAACTCGCCAGGCTCAAGATACCGAAGACGATGATGGACTGCAGGGCATGGAAACGTACGAACTTGCTGTCCTTTTCCAGAATAAAGAATACCAGCCCGCTTATCCAGCCGAGTACGTAACACAACAGGGCCGCCGTATTGACATTAAGTCCCGTAGAGGATTTTTCCAAGGCTCCCTCCTTAACAAGTCGAGTGGGTACTAATCTATACCAGCTTCAACGCCAGGTCAACAGGACGCAGGACGATGTCATTCCGCAATGACATAAGAAATAACCTCCAGAATGACATTACTTATCCCACGATTGACTTCACCTGCGCCACTCATCTATGATGGTCATGTTTACACTTCCTGTCTGGAGGAGCAACTTATGGGCGAAAAGGTCATGGTGGATTTCCCCGCCTTCATCACCCGTGATAGCGAGACCATGTGGCTCCTCGTCCACAACGATAGCCACGTCCTTCTCAGCAACAGCGTCATCGTTGAACTTTACCGCCAGATGATCGCCGTCCTCGGCTACAAAAGGGCGATGAAGATGATGTATGAGTCGGCGCGCAAGGGCGCTCACGTCGTTCAAAAGGACATCATGAGAGCCTACAGCCTAAAAATCAGTAATGACGGTGAGATCAGGCGGCGCATCGCCAGCATCCCGTTCTATATCCAGACTTACGGCCACGGCCGCGGCCGGACCGTCCAGCGCGGCGACGAGTTTGTCTTCCGCGTCAAGCACTCCTCACTGGCCGAGTACCTTAAGGAAAGCCGTCCGGAAGGCCCGGTCTGCTCATTCCTGGCCGGCTTCTTCGCCGGCATGGCCGAGGTCTTCGCCGGCGCGAAAAAGCCGGCGCACTATGTCTGCATTGAACGGAAATGTATCGCCGTCGGCGACCCGTATTGCGAATTCAAGCTGTATCCGGAAAAGAAGCCAGCTGCCGCCGGAAAAAGAACGAGGTAGGTGAGCCGATGCCGTACGTCAGAGACCGGGATTTCGCCCGTATCCAGGAGTTAGTCCGGACCATCCAGCAGTTGTCTGAAAAAGAGGCGCACAGCTCGATACCTGATATCGCCGGCCGCGCCCTCAAGATTATGGACAAATACATCGTGGAACACGAGGAGGATGAGAAGGAGTAAGCCGGACTTCTTTTGGGCATTCGGGCACTGTACGTACAGTGCCCTTTTTATTTTCCCAGCGGCGCCATTGCCAGGCAGGTGTAAATGGCCCCCTTCGGCGTGAGCTGGCTTCGCATCAGGTTGACACCACCGACGGTAAACCTTGACGCCGATTCCAGCCGTGTGCGCGCTACCATATCCCCGAGTGATTGTCTCTGGCCGGGTGTGGCATCATCACGCACCCGCGCCAGCGTCAGATGGGCCTTGAATTCACGCCCCTCCTCGGGAAAGCCCAGCATGCTAAAAGCCACGTCCACGTTTTCCTGGAGTGTTTTAAGCACCGAGAACTCGCCACCCACCCCTACCCACAGCACCCTCGGTTGCCGCGGGTTCGGAAATACCCCGACCTGGTCAAGTTGAAGCGTGAATGGTTGAATACCCTGCACCGATTCCTCAATGGCCTTGACCATCTCCGGCACCCGTTCATGGGACACCTCGCCGAGGAACTTGAGGGTCAGGTGAATCCCCGATGGCCCTACCCAGCGCAAAAAGTCCATCCGCGCCGCCTTGAACTTCGCCTGAATGCCGGCCATCTCCGCCTTGACCGGCTCCGGCAGTTCAATAGCCACGAAACAACGAATCAGCTCGGACATAACTGCTCTCCCATGTCATTTCGAACGAAGTGAGAAATCTGGCGGTGGGGTCTCTTAACTACCGACACCCCACCAGATTCCTCGGGGCGCTTCGCCCCTTCGGAATGACATATCTACGTCATCCTCAGTAACCTTGCCGCATTACCCCCCAACACCGCCCTCCTCTCCGTCTCGCTCAGCCCTGCTTTATCCACATCGGCTATCACCCGGCGCTGCGACAGCAGTGGGTAGTCCGTCCCGAACAGCACCTTCTCAATTCCCACCAGGTCAGCCGTCTGCCGGAAGACCTGCGGCAGGTAGAGGTAAGGCGTTGCCGCCGAATCAAAATAGACATTGGTCAACGCCTTCCCGACCTCGGGCATGAGGGCATAAGACGCCAGGCCCCCTCCCCAGTGGGCGCATACCACCTTCAGCTCCGTGAAGGCGCTGACGAAGGCATATAACTTATCAGGCGTCACCAAACCCTTACCCGGATAAACATGCCCCACCGGCTCGGAAGCGTGCGTCAGAAATATCATGCCGCACCGCACCAGCGTCTCAACCAGCGCCGACATCACCCGATGGCTTGCCAGGTCGAAGCCCTGCACGTCCGGCCTCATTTCGCCAATACCCTTAGCCCCCGCCCCGGCACAGCGCTCCACCTCTCCAACCGCGGCATCGCCCGCCTCCGGCTGGACAGCTATGAATGGTACTATACGCTTCGGGTGCTTCGCCGCCGACTCCAGAATGTAGTTGTTCGTCTCCCGGCAGATATCCTGGCTTACCCAGCCGATATTCAGCGCCACCGAAACATCAATGCCGGCCTCATCCATGGCAGCGATAAGCTCTTCCGCCGTAGCCATCTTCGCCTTCGGGTCGGCGTACATTTCAGCAAAGCAGAGGTCCCGCTTGACGTAGTCCTCACGCCTCTCCCTGACTTTCGGTGGAAAGATATGAGTATGGAAATCGACAATCAATGCTTGTGCCGCCTCTCAGCCTCTTTCAACCAGCCCGGCACCTTCGCGTCTTTCGGCAGGTCGTGACCGGGAATGAAAGGCTTGATGTCAATCACCGGCGTACCGTTCATGGCGTCGAGGCCGGCGACTTTCAGCACGTTCCTCTTCCGTTCCACCAGTCTCACCGTGGTCAGCCCCAGCGGGTTGGGACGGACCGGGCTTCGCGCTGAAAAGACTCCGACCATCGGCAGTCCCTTATCACCCTGGGGATGCACCTTCAGGACTTCCCTGCCCCGTGGCTCAAGACGGTCCATCCAGAAGACGACAATGATGTTAGAGAAGCCCTCGATGCCGTCAAGCGCCGGCTCGAACTCAGGCTCGATAATAATCCTGGATTCGACCCGGCGCCAGTCGCGGTGTCCCGAAGTCCTGATACGGTTGCGGACGATACCTACGGGGCGGAGCTTTATCACCGAAGCCCACCGCTAGGGGTTGACGGTGAGTACATCCCGGACCTCGTCCGGGAAGCTGGCGATAAGGCGCAGTTCATCGTTGGTCAATGGCCGCTGGGTGTGGGCGTTGGCGTAGCGGACCAGTTCCAGAATGCGGTTGGCGGTGGTGTCATCAGGGAAGGTGACGCCCAGCCGGTCGTAGACATACTTGAAGCCGGCCAGGCCGCCGTACTCGCCGGTGGTAATGACGCGGCCCCGTGTCGGCTGGTCCTCATCCTCATCATCAAGGCCAAGAAGTTCAAAGTCGTAAAGCTCGTAATTGCGGCGGTCCTTCAGGGCGCCGTCGGCATGGATGCCGGCCTCATGGGCAAAAGCGTTGGCCCCGATACCAACCTGGTTAATCGGTATCGGCACACCAAAGGCATAGGAAACATACCTAGCCATCCGGGCGGCATGTTTAAGATTGATGTGGTCGCCAATCTCATACTTCTCAAGTCCGGCGGCAAACCTGAAGGCCAGAATGCAGGAGAGCAAATCGGCCTGCCCGGCGCGCTCGCCAAGCCCGTTGATGGAGGTATTAATGTAAGCGTCAACGCCGCCATCCATAGCACCGGTCGCCCCGGCCACTGAATTGGCCACGGCCATACCCAGGTCGTTGTGGCAGTGCTGTTCCACCGGCAGCTTCACTTTCTCGGCCAGCGTCTTACAGCGCTCGTAAATAGTCGTCGGCGCATCATAGCCCAGCGTGTCACAGTAGCGGATGCGGTCGGCCCCGGCCTCCTTAGCCGCCTGAGCGAACTCAACCAGGTAAGCTATATCGGTGCGGGAAGCGTCCTCGGCGTTAACACCGATGGTGGCGACCTTATTCTTCCGGGCATACTTCACCGCCTCGGTCATCTCCCGGACGATGGCGGCCCTATCCAGCTTGCCGCGGAACTTATGGCGTATCATCTGGTCGGAGGTCGAGATGGACAGGTTCATGTCCTTGACGCCCGCCTCAAGACAGGCGTCAACGTCAGAGACGATGGCCCGGCACCAGCCCTCAAGCACCAGGTTGCCCATCGCTCCCATTTCCTTGAGACGCAGGTTACCCCGGATATAGTTGCTCTCGTGCCTGGTAAAGGGAAAGGCAAACTCGGACTGGTAGATACCCATCCGGCCAAGATAAAGGTTGACCATGGTCTTCTGTAGTTTGGCCAGCTTGATACGTGAAGCCTGCACGGCATCGCGGTTGGTCACATCGATGAAATGTACCTTCGGCATTTCCCTATCTCCGTCGAAGGCTTCAATGGGACTGAAGCACATAAGTTAACATATTCGCCGAACGAGGGCAAGTTTCAGCCGGTTTTCCGTCAGGCCTGCTTCAAGAAGAGCACAGTTGCGCGACCGGGGCGATATTGATAGTCTTATGTAACACTTACCGGCGCTATCAGCCGATTTCACAGGTCCAATTCACAAGCAGGAGGGCAACTTGTTCAGGAAGATTCTCGTCGGTCTCGATGGTTCCAAACTTGCAGAGCAGATTTTGCCTTATGTCACCGCCGAGGCGGAGAAGCATGGCAGTACCGTACTGCTTCTCCAGGTAGTGACATCACAGCCGGTGATGATGCTGCCGGGAGTACCCGGCATGGCCGGTGGGCCGGTAAGCACGCAGACGCTGGTTGACCAGCTTGACAGGGAGGAAAAACAGGCCCGGACCTACTTAAGGCAGATGGCACAGAAACTGCGGCGGAAAGGGCTGAAGGTAAAGACCGTCCTGCTCCAGGGAGCTCCCCCGGGGGAGGCCATTGTAAAATACGCGGCAGAAAAGAAGGTAGGCCTCATCGCCATTGCCACCCACGGCAGAGGCGGTCTCGGCCGCCTCTTCTACGGCAGTGTCGCTGACCATATCCTCAAGCACTCCGCCATTCCCGTTCTCGTCGTCAGGCCGCGCGAGACAGCGTAGTCGAGCGGTTAAAAGCCGCCCGCTATTGTGTGTTAAAATCTGCAGAACCAACTTACCGTGAGGAGACATCTATGGACTGGGACAACGACGCCGCTGACATCTTTACCGGCCTGCTGATTGCCGATTCGACCCGCGAAGGTGCCAAAATCCACGCCGAGACCATCGCCCGCCGTGCCGGGCATGACCGCGTGACGCGCGAGGACATGGAAAAGACCAAAAAGGCGTACTACGGGCGCGTCCCGGAGGAAGTACGTATCGAGGAGTTCAAAAAACGCGCCGGGGCCAGCGAAGCCGAACTGCGGAAACGCGCTGAAACAGCCGCACGCGAAATGCTGAAGCGGGATATCGAGCTTTTCACTGTCAATGCCTGCCGCGCCGAGCCGGCCGACCGCAACTTTGAACCATGGGTACTTAAACCCGAAGTCGAACGCAAGCTCCGCGAGCTTGACGTCACTAAAATCATTACCGACAAACTATCGCTCAAGCGCCCCATTAACAACCACCACAAGCTCATCGTCGCTCTGGCCGGCTGTGCCAACGGGTGCATCACACCTGAAGCCCGCGCCTTTGGCATATCGGGAGTCATGAAGCCGAAGATTACCGACCGTAAATGCACCGAATGCTATTTGTGCGTGGACAGGTGCAAGCAGAATGCCATCATCCTGCGAAAGGGACGGCCCGAGATTGATTTCAACGCCTGCGATTACTGTGGCCAGTGCATTAAGGTCTGCCCGACGCAGGTCTATGAGCCCGAACAAATTGGCTTCCGCGTCTTCGTCGGCGGGCGTCTCGGGCGTTTCCATCAACCCGGCTTTGTCCTTTTCCGGATTACCGACAAGGAGACCATGATGCGCGCCCTGGAGGCGGTGGTGACGCTATACCGCGACGAAGCCGTCGGCGAGGAGAGCATCGCCGACCTCATCAAGCGTCTCGGCCCGGCGCCGTTCTACCAGAGGATATACCAGAAGAATTAAATCGGACCCTGAGAAGTAGCCTATCCGGCGTATCTTCTGGAAGATTACAACTCATCTTCCGATTCGAATGCCTGCCGAAACACCTCAGGAATATCAGAACGTCTCGGCTTACCCATCTGGCGAAAATACGCTAGAGACCGGTTAATCTCGTCAATGTTGAACTCCTCCGGGTCGAATGGGCCTCCAAGCCATTCCATCATTCTTTCGTATTCTATATGTGTTGGGGCGCGGATTATTTTGAGCAGGTCGACATAGCCCCAGACACCGCCGCAATCTTCTGGCGGGCAGGCACGTTTACCAGCCAGGCAGAGGGGGTACTGTACGCCGGGTTCTGCTGGTAAAATCTTCTCAACTAGAATATCGTGTTCCCAACTATCGCCGAAGTCATATTCATAGCTGAATCTGACTTTCTCACGGGATACAACCTTGCTAAGTCGAGTCCTGCGAGAATCCACGAAGTGGAACTCGTTAAAGTCGTCTTCAATCGGGTCAGGTATGCTGTACTCAGTACCCGCAATATCGAAACTGTAGAGATGGGAATTGGTCCAACCCATTACAGCCTGTAGAATCATATGTAGTTTGTGGAGAGTAACATTGCCGGGAACCTGAACCCGCCTCCAGATAAGAGGCTTGCTTTCCCTGAGAGTTACTTTTAGTTGGTATACCATTTCATTCGCTTGCTCTGCCATATGTTTACGAGTTTCCTTTTTCAATATCCTTCCTCAATCTTTTAGCATATAAACGGCCCCCAGGTTTGTAATCTTCATGGGTTTGCTGTTCATACTTCCAGATTCTTTTTGGCACTCCCAGTGAGCGGAGTATAGCCCAGACCCTTTCTTTGTCCCTGTCATCGCAGTAAACGCACATTACACAGTCGCCGCGCCCGACTTCTGAAGGCTCTCTATTAAACTTGGCAGAGTCTATTTCGCCTACGTCAACGTGCCGGTCAACCTTCTCGGCTAAACCCCTTATCCCAGTGGACGAATCAAATACAAGCCATTTCCCCCAGTGCTCCAGGTACTCTTTCTTGTTTCTCGGGCAGTAGTAAATACCTGGTAGCGAAGCCTGCCTTTCCAGCCAAACCCAGTATTCATCCGGCTTATCTACTATCATATTTTCCCCGATTGTCCTCCGGACAAGGCCAATTACCTAAACAATTATTCCTGCTCCCTTGGCATATTCTATCCAGACATTCGGCAGTTTCTGAACTAAAAATTGATACAGCTTGAGAAAACAAGCCACTTCATCTTCAATATAATTTTGAATGGCGTCATAATCCTTGTTCGTGTACCATTCGGCAATCTTTGACCCCGACCATTTCTTCCCAGCGTATTTTTCCAGAGTACAACCGCTAAATGAACCCTTGTTGAACATTATCAGGACTGGCTGAATATCTATGTATGGATGTTCGGCAAACAGATTCTTCGCATTTACCTGCATGCCAGCTTTTCTCCAACGATATAGTAAGCTGGTAAAATCAAAGCTAAGATTGCATCCGATTGGCACGAACGTCCATTTCTCTTGAGGGGATAATACAGTATGAAATTTTTGCAGAATATCAGCTTCGGACGATTCCCAGGACTTCAATATATTTAACTTATTCTTTGCCTGGCCTGTTCTGCTATCAATCTGTTGGTAAGTTATTGCTATGATTTCATCATCGTTGAAACTGGGGCTAGGTGTTTTTGAGTACGTTTCAATATCGAAATAATAATCTGCCATTCCTAGCACCCCCCTTATCTGGCCTCAACGCGAAATTCATTCCTCGGTTCCAGTCTTCGTTTTCTTCCTCTTAATGCCGTTCTTTTACGGGCTATCTATTCGTTTCTTCAGACTTGATACTTCGGCTTCCAGGGATGAAATACGCTCGCTCAACCTGTCATATTGACTTAGCAGGTGTTGGAACATTATCGCCTCCACCGGAGGAGCAGGTTCTTCAATTAGCTGGTCTTTTTTATCAAAGCGCCTTCTCTCCGATCCGCCCGGGCCAAAGCGCCCCCTGTGTGGTGGCCAGTGGCCTCGCATCCTGTTCCAGGTATTGACGACCAGCGGAACCAGACTGACGATAGAGGCTACAGCCCCCACGATATATAGAATCTCCAGCCCGGTCTCATGCTCCACAATGATTACGGAGTTATCATCGGCATTAGTGAGCTTCCAGGCTCTGCCTTGGTAATTACCCTGAATCTCTACGACTTTGAGCGAGCCAAGCTCTGTCAGCAGGTCCCGGTAACCATGAAAACTGGATGAGTCCCTGAACTTCAAGGATTCAACATCGCGATGAGAAGCGGCATTAAGCTCCACCGCGGCCGCCTGAAATTTGGCCAGGAAATTTTTCTTTCTCCTATCTTCCGGGCTTACTTTTCGTGTCACTATTTTTTACCTTCCACCACCGCTATTTCATCTGTCGTTAAGCCATAAAGCTCATACACCATCTGGTCAATCTGGCCCTCCAATTCTGTTGTATTGGCATCAGGGTTGTCCTTTTTCACAGCAAGAATCTTATCTGCAAGATTCACAAAGGGTCTTTGTTGGGTTTCTGATAATACTCGAAATGGTAGCGAATTGAGCTGACCCGAAGAAACCTGTGTGTTGCTACTAAGGTGTCTAAATATAAAGTCGTATAGTCTCGAATTTAGGCATGCTAGGATATAGTTTAGATGCAATCTATCTGACTTCTTCTCCAAGTAATTAGTATGGTTTTCGGAAAAAGCATTGAATCCTGATGTCTCAGGTGAGAAAATTGTGGCGATGATTCGGTATTCTTGCTCGTCTGCCGTAGTCCTTTGAGTAATAATTGTATCGCTGGTTATACTGGGTTCCGCCGGCGGGTTCTTCAGGTACTCCAAGCCTGTTCTCTTGGTAGTATCCTTAAGGGTATATCTCTGGATATTTTCAGCCCAGAGTAACCTAGCCGCTCCTCTTACCGGTTTTTCAATCAAGTAGCCCTTGAATAAATCCCATTGTATTTTCCCTGTTGTGAATGAGAATCCCAGAGATGACAGTGGCTTTGCCGATATAAGCACCTTATTCCAAATCGAGTAGCTTTCCTTTTTATTAGAGCAAAAGAAACAACCGTCAAATTGCTCCGATTGATAAATGTGTTTTTTCGGAACGGGAAGCGATGCAAGTGGGTTGCCAATGTCTCTACGTTCCCCAATTTCTGTAATCACAATCTGATGATTGTCTTTTGGCGCTCCTTTTTTATAAACAATAATAATACACGCTTGAAGTACCTCATCGAAAACCTTATGTCTGTCAACGATTTTCATAATCTGAATGAAATCGCCTGTGGTTTTTACGACTTTCCGGAGATTAACAAAATAAGCATCAGCCAACAGGGTTTTGGGATTTATGAATGATAGTATTCCACTTTCCCGCAGAATATCTCTTATCGCCTTGTGAATGAAAAGTCCGTACAGATTGGCCCTACCGTATATAGATTCGTTAAACAGTTCTCTGAGTCTGCCATCGGACACTACATCGTATGGCGGATTAGCGATTACAACATCAAAACCGCCTTTCTCATGAAACACCTCAGAAAAATAGACCTCAAAATCAAAGGTTTCATTATCGTTCGTCAGCTTCTTGATTGTCTGGTCAATCTGTCTGCGGAAATCCTGCTTCTTCTTGGCATTGGTCTCATCGAAGTAAAGAGGCTTCAATTCTTCCAGCTTCTGGAATAACTCGTTGTTGAACATATTCCGCTCCACACCCAGTAGAGAGTTTCCACACACGACCTTGTAGTCCAGGTTGGGCAGGGGCTGAATCTGCTTGATGTCTTCCTCATCTACCACCAGGGAAAGCCAGAGGCGGAGCTTGGCAATCTCCACAGCGCCGGGGTCAATATCCACGCCATAAAGGCAGTTCTGGATGGCGTGCCGCTTGAAGTTGTAGTTCGTTCTCCCTGTTTTATCCCTCAGGTAGGTGGTGAGGGTATTCCTGGCGCGGACAATCTCCGTCATCAAGCCCACCGGGAATGCCCCGGAACCGATGGCGGGATCGCACACCCTGATATCGGCAAGCCTGTCATCTATGAGCCTGGCATTCCAGCGGATACTCTCCGGGAGCTTGTAGGAATAGCGCTCGGTTTCTTTGCCGTAGCTTTCCACCCGGGTATCATGCTCAATCGCCAGCTCCCCCATGCGGACAAAGGCTTCTATATCTTCATGGGGCACAATCGCCCGGTAGTCCGGCGCTTTCAGAGTGCCCTGTTCGGGTTCTAGCTTGCCGAACAGATTCCCCTGTGAAGGAGGCGTAGTCACCAATGGCACCTCTCCGGTATTCAGGGCGGTATCCAGATAGTTAATAAGGCTCTCCTGGCATATGTAGTGGACTATTTCGCGTGGAGTATAGTAAGTCCCCTTTGATTTGCGGTCCTTTACTTCAAGCAGGTTTTCAAAAACCTTGCCCAGCATCTCCGGGTCTACGGCTACCTCTTTATCAAGGGGCTCATCTTCCTTAACGGTGAAGTTGTACCGGTCAAAGACGTCCAGGATTCCGGTGCCGGTGTCCCCTTCCTTTGTTTTCTCATTGTTTGAAAACAGTTTGTTGGGAAGGAGGACATCAGTATGTACCCAATCGTAGTTATTGATTGGGTCGAACAAACCACCGTTGAGGAACGGAATTTTGCAGTTGAAACGGCTGTAGAAGTCGTCAGTCCTCTCTACCGCCAGAGCTTCGTAGAAGAGCGGTTCCAGGACATCGTTGAAAAAGTTGCCGTAGGAGGCAATTTTCTTTTCGAATAAGCGCCGCAGAAAATCCCTCGGGCCCGTCCCCCAGTCCGCATCGCGGCCAACGCCAAACCAGCCCTTCTTTTGCAGGAAATACAGAAACACGATTTGTCCCAGGAGCTTCTTGGCGAAGTTGACCGGGTCAACATTTTTCGCTTCAAAATCCTCCCGCGCCTTCGGATTTTGCTTAAGCACATCCTCCAGGGCTTCCTTCACGTCGTTGAACAGATCTCGGTACCTGGTAAAAAACTCCCTGGTGACAACTTCAATGTTGAAGGCTTTTTCGAAGTCGGATAACAGCGGCTTTCTTTCATCATCCTGAAGTATAGGAAGCAACTGCACCTGGGCGGTGTGACTACTTTCATTCTCGCCAACAAGGAAAGAATAGCGGCGGGCTGGCGTGAGCTCCTTCTCAAGCTTTACCCGGCCGCTTGGCGACTGAGCGATGTTGTAGTCCATGCGGACCAGGGAAAACCGCCAGTCCTGGCTCTCCGGCGAAGTAAAGGCCACCAGAGCCGCATCTTTGAGATCGCCGCCGCGGCTGCCGTTCAAATACCACGCAACAAAATTTCTTTGCGTAGTACGAGCGCGTTCAAGCGAGCGTTCTTTCTTGAGCCTCACGATGAGAACATCTATCTTGTTGTCATCCGCGTCTTCGTACTTGCCCACCCGCTCCAAAGTCTGAATACTTTGTTCGTAAGCATCGGGGATAATGTTGCCCTGGTAGGTGAAATTCTTTGAGGTATCAAGGTACTTAACCAGGTTCATTGCCAGGTTGATGAACTTTCCCTTATCGAAGGGACTTTCAAAAGTGTCCTTAATGAGTTTGACGGCTGCCTGCCTGTCCATTACGCGCTTTCCCTTGACAATCCCATTGACAATGTGTGTATATGTATGTTAATCTTTAACCAGAATCACGATGAGAGGCCAATCTATGGGGTTAGTCCCATAGCAATGCCTCTCTTTTTATTTGGCATTCTTATACCCTAGCATCCCTTGCATATTATTCATGAATATAATATTCGGCATTATTTTCCTGAACAAAGAAGAAAATCTATTCTCATTCGGAACCATCAGTTTAAGTAATTTGTCCTTCTTGAGCAGATAATCTACCAGACAATAGAAATCACCATCTCCGGTGACAATTAAAGCTTTATCGTAATTCGGGTATTCAATCATCGCGTGGAGGACCAGCTCCGCATCAACATTCCCCTTGACGCCGCCGTCGGGTAAATTCAAGGTTGGTTTGAAGATAAGGATATAGCCATCTTTCTGGAGATTGGTATAGAGGGCTTGATTCTGAGGCACGTACCCGATGAAGATGAAGGCTTTGATTATACCGTATTTCTCCTCCAGATAAATCCTGAACCTCCAGAAATCAAGTATCCACCCCTGCTCCCGAATGGAGAGGTTGAGATTCTGGCTGTCGATGAAAGCATAGTTGTTCTGGTGTGCGGTCACGGCCTGCTAACCAGATATTCCGATAGTATGACTTCCCGTGGGCCAGTACTCCGGGTCCCCACCTCAGCCATCGTATCCTTAAAGAATTCCGGCCTGATTGTTCTTCTTAACTGTGCCAGAATACGCAATGGCCTAATTTCCTTCTGGAGTCTGGCAGAAAGGGTTTTGATTGTCTGGCGCGGCAGAGCGCCCTCCTCAAGCAAGCGGATAACCTCATGACAGTAGGCCTGATCATCCTCAGTAAACTCCTTGCACTCCCGTATATCAGTGGTCTTGAGAACCTTTAGAATATGGGTGACGGCGTCGCGACCACCCCTCATGCGGAGGTCCGGTATTTCCTCTGTCGTCGCCTCCTCAAACGCTTGCTTGTTGCGCGCCAGCAAATCGAAGTAGTCATCCCCGGGTCTTTCCCGCTTCGTCTCGGCTTCAGCCTCAAGCACCTTCGCCGCCGCCATGAAGTCAATCTCCTGAGGGCTTCCTGTCCCGACCTGGTAGAACTTCTGCAGTTTGCCGCGGCAGAAGTAGGTCAAGAGACTATTCACAGAATCGTCGTACACTCGCCCACTACGCGCCTTCCGCGGCAATTTCTTAATACGGTCGAAAAGGTCAGGCGCACGGTCCCGGACCTCCCGAATAACCTGGAGATACTTAAGCTCGCTTTCTTCTGTCTCGTCTTCGCCGGTGATGCTCTTCTTTGACGTTAACCGGGCAAACAGGTCATGGGACTTAATCTCTTCACCTTCGGTCAAAAGACGCGCATCGGCTCCCAGCATCTCAATGAATGCCTGGATTTTGTACTGGGCGGCTTCTTTTAACTTAATGAGGTCGTTGGACTGCCGTGTAGGGAAGAAGTTGTAAGTGTAAATGGTATCGAACTTGGTATCGACACGATTGATGCGCCCGACTCTCTGCATCATCCGCGCCGGATTCCACGGGATGTCATAGTTGATAACAACGTTGGAGCGGTGCAGGTTAACGCCTTCGGACAGCACCTCGGTGGTCACCAGGACCCGATAGTCGTCCCGGGGATATCTGGCGCGTTTGTCGAAATTGGCCGCGACCTCTTCCCGGTCGGCGGCGCTGGCGCCGCCGGTATAAAGAAACGTTTTCCCGGGATAAACGGCTCTGAGCCGCCCGTGTATATACTCGGCGGTTTCCATCGATTCGGTGAAAACGATGAGCTTGTTCTCCCGGAGCAGTTTACTCGAGGCCAGCAGTTCAACAAAGGTCATCAGCTTGGGGTCGCGCTTGACCGTCTGCCAGAGTCCGGCAATATCTTTCAATACCTTGAGGTCGTGCTCAAGGTCGCGGCGGTACTCCGGCTTAAAATCGGAGGCTTCATAGCGCTGTGCTTTATCCTCATCAATGAGCCGCTGGATGGCGTAGTCATCATCCGATTCCAGCAGGTCGAAGAGCTTGCTGGCGTACCGCTTGCTGACATAGACGCTACCCCGGTCATACTCGGCGATAAACTGTTCATAAGACCTGATGAATCGTTCGAGCGTCCTGCGGAAAGCATAAAAACTGCTTTCCAGCCGTTTGACCAGCAGGATTTTCATGAAACGGCGCATGTTGAACTGGGCCAACTGTTCCGGCTGGGTCACCGGCCCCTGGTAGTAGAGCATGGGCGTATAGCGCGCGTAGTTGAATTGT
This sequence comes from Chloroflexota bacterium, assembly GCA_040753815.1. GTDB lineage: Bacteria > Chloroflexota > Dehalococcoidia > GIF9 > JBFMDU01 > JBFMDU01. Next base: position 24,453 of record JBFMDU010000020.1, on the reverse strand, counting down.
TTTATGGCTAGTTCCATGCTTTTATTGAAGACGGAATCCTCATTATCGTTCAGTTGATAGAAGACCGCTTCCGGGTCGGCCACCTCCGGAAACTTGAAGCCCTGCGTTTTCAGGTCATCGGCAAAGTATCTGGTAATCTCGGAGCGGGTGCGGCGCACCATGATGTACTTGAGCACCCGTTCCCTGACCGCAACTGCATTCTCACTTACCACCCGCATGTACTGCTCATAGTCCTTCTGCCGGTCGAGACCGTTGAGCTTCTTCTCAAGCCGGCTGAAGAAGGCTTCCAGGTCCGTCACATTCGGTATGGTGCTTTTCCGCGCTTTCTGAAAGAGCTTCACCTGACTTAAAATATCCCGGGGCTGGTTGTTAAGCGGCGTGGCAGTGACGAGAATTACCCGCTTGCCCCGACAAATCTGCGCCAGCATTTCATATGTCTGCGTGGTCTCCGAGCGAAAGCGATGAGCTTCATCGACAAAGACATTCCGGTACCGGTCCGTTCCCTTCTCAATTAAGCTTTCCAGCTTACCCAGCGACTCGAAATCGGCGGGGACACGGAAATCGGAGAAGACGCTGGGCCATGAGCCGGGGTTGTCACGGTCAAGCAAGACCGGCGGTGCGATAACAAGGTTGCGTCCGTCAAGCTGATTGGCTAACATCGCTGAGATATAGGTCTTGCCAAGACCAACAACGTCAGAAATGAAAACGCCGCCATATTCCTCCAGTTTAGAGCGGGCATCGGCGACGGCTTCCGCCTGGTATTGCAGGTCAAGGAAATTCTCCGGCAGGTAGCGCTTGTCCAGTGTTTCCTGGTCAAGGTTGATTTTCTCCCGGAAATACTCGTACAGGAACTTGAGATAGAGTTCATAGGGGGTTATGCTGTCATTGAGCCATGTCCGCGTTTGAATCGTTGCTATGTAGTCAGTGGACACGTCCACCGCATTTGCCCATAACTCATTGAACTTCCCCAGGGCAAAGTCATAATCAGCACGGTCTTTAAGCTCGACATTAAACTCCAGGTTATCAATAAGACCGGCGGCGGTGAAGTTGCTGGAACCGGTTATCACCCGGCCGACGTCCTTATCGCCTTCGGTAAAGGTCATGATGTAGAGCTTGGCGTGAAGGTTATGCGCTGGATAAGCACGTATCTGGAGTTTGCCGGCGCGGAGCCATTCGACGAACTTGAGCGCTCCCGCTTCAACCGTACCACTGTCCTCCGAGCCATCCATTTCCCCAACCACCGCCGATGTGAACGCCGCCTTGGTCTCAGCGTGGGACATAGTTGCAGTTTGGAGTGCCGCCTGCTTGATAAGACCTATCGTTTCCGGCCCGGTGCCGATACCAATGAGAATCCGGATACGCTCGGTGCTTTCAAGTGATTGGTAAAGGCCGGCAAAGCCGCTGGTGTAGAAATAACCTACAAGAACATCGAAGAACCTGGTGTCCTTGATGAGAACCCGGAACCGCTCAAGAAGCGTCTGTCCGCCTTCGTTGGTGATGAAGGTAGTATCAGTACTCAGTCAGCCACCCCTATCGGACTATCGCTGGATACCCACGGCCAATTATAACACCACGATCTGACTTATCCGTATAAAGATGGTACGGAAGTGACCCGTCCTGGATATCTTGATATTAAAGATGGTGATTTCTAAGAACCCGACACATCCAAAGTCGACGCCTCCCACTCCTGATTTAGTTCGGCATCTTCTTTTCGTCTTGCCTGATAACCTTCCTTAAGGACCCGATCCAATTCTTCAGGAAAGGTAACATTGTACTTCGATGTCTTCATCTGATTTATTCCTCAATAGCTCCTACCGCCAACGACTACCAGCGCAGAGGTTACATCCCCACCCCACCATCCACCGCAATCACCTGGCCGGTGATGTAGCCGGCGGCGTCACTACAGAGGAAGGCGACCACACCGGCCACGTCCTCACGGGTGCCAAGGCGGTGGAGGGGAATGCGGGACAGCGCCAGGTCCTTCTGCTCGGCGGTCAGCTTTTCGGTCATCTCGGTAACGATGAAGCCAGGGGCAATGGCGTTGACGGTGACCTGCTGGGAGCCGACCTCTTTAGCCAGCGCCCGGGTGAAGCCGATAAGACCGGCCTTGGAGGCGGAATAGTTAGTCTGCCCGACGTTGCCGATAAGACCGGCCACCGAAGTGATGTTGATAATACGGCCCCAGGACTGCCGGAGCATGGTGCGGAGCGCCAGCCGAGAGCACAGGAAAGCGCCACGCAGGTTGGTATCCATGACATCATCCCAAGCTTTGTCTGAAAGGCGCAGGATGAGGCCATCAGCGGTGACGCCGGCGTTGTTGACCAGAATGTCTATCTTCTGCCACTTTGCTGTAATGTCCTTGTACATGGCGTTGACGGCTTCGGAATTGCTGATATCGGCTCTGGCAAGCATGGCTTCGCCACCAGCCTTAGTGATGAGGTCAGCCGTTTCGGCGGCTCGGGCATCATTGCTCCGGTAGTTGATAACGACTTTCGCGCCGAGGCTGGCCAGTTTGACGGCAATAGCCTGGCCGATGCCGCGCGAGGCACCGGTGACCAGAGCAACGCGGTCTTTTAAGGTGTTCATGGTTTAATCCTCACCTTGCCCTCTCCATCGGGGGAGAGGGATATTGCTGAAGCAATATTACCATACTCGAACTTCCTGAGTTTCCAGAATCATAACAGTACCGTTTTGGTACCTTCGGGTGATTCAACCTAAACCAGATGGACTGTACCCTATCATTGGAGGGGTACCATCTTGTTTCTGCAGACCAATCCCAAGAAAGACAATACAGGGAAGACCGCATCAGCGCCTGGCAACCAGAGCCGGGTGACAGAAGTTCTAGGCCGGGAGTTTCACACGGTTGAAAACGGACTGGACCCGGCTGAAGTGACCGCTCTCCTCGAATCATTGACCGGGTCCAGTGATGCCGCTTTAAAAAGGCTGGAGAGCTTCGCTTCACTGACACGTCTTTCCCTTACCATGGATAGCGCGATTGAGGAAGCGCGGAAGACCTGTGCCCAAATCAAAGAAAAGGCGGCCAGGGAAACCGAAGCAGAGAAGGCCAGGGTACTGGAGCAAGCCCAGCATAAAGCCCGGACAATTGTTGAGGACACGCGCCGGAAGTGCTTTTCATCAATTGAAAGCTGTAACAAGGTCCTTGCAGACGCCAGTAACAAGACCCGCGAGATGATTGAACAGACCAGGAAAGGCTGCGCCTGCCTGATAGGGGATGCCAGCTTAGTCCTTAATGGAGCTGCTACTGATATCGTTGAAGCCGCCAAACGGGCGCAGCAAATGCAGGAACAAGCCCTGATTAAAGTAAAAGATTTAGGTGACGGTAAGGTACAGGAGGTGAGCCGTAACCTGGACAGCTTCGCGACGACACTGGAAGGCGAACTTAACAAGGCCCTGAAGAGTTTCGACATGGAAGCGCCTGTCGAGGATAAAACCAGCACCGGGGAGAAGCAGTCAGCGGCTGAAAAGCCCAGCCCCCAGGTAGAGAAAAGCATGCCACAAGGGGCAGTGGACAGGGTTACTCAATCACCGGTTGAAGAACTCCTGCGAACCCTGGAAGCCGCCCCTGCCAGGCTAACCGCCGCCCGTCCTTCCGATTCACCAGGCATAGAAACCGGCCAGAAAGAGGATTCAATCTCGAGACTCTACGAAGGTGAAACAACCATCCGCATAGTACGCGGGACGGGGTTTTTATGGCTGACACAATTACTGGGGGCAATCAAGCGTATTTCAGGGGTCGAGGTAGCCAGTTACGGCAGTAATAACGACGGTACTTACAACATCAACCTGTTTCTTTCAAGACCGCTTGCCCTTGCCTCGATAATCTGTCAAATACCGGGTGTCGCCAGGGTTAACGCCATGGAGAAGGACAAGAGCCCGGCCGGCTCTTCTAGTTCAACTCAGGGCGTAACCAAGGTGAAACGCAACGGATTGCTTGAAATCATCCCGCGCTCTGACATCGAAAATGCTCGTCCGGCTTCGTCCAACAGCCGTACTCACATAACGGATGCGCCTTAGGAACGAAGAGGGAATACTACTCCAATCCGAAGACCGGCGCTATCGAGACGCCGCCGTCAACAATCAGCGTCTGGCCGCGAATCATGAAAGCCGCATCACTGCAGAGAAAAGCGACGATACCGGCAACATCTTCCGGGATGACGATGCGGCCGGCCGGGGTCGATTGCCAGAGCAGGGCTTTCTTCTGCTCCGGCGTGTAGAGCTTGAGCGCCTCGGTCTCGACGGCGCTGGCGGCTACGGCGTTAACGCAGATGTTCTTCGGGGCCAACTCAATGGCCAGGTAACGGGTCAGCGCCTCGAGGGCCGCCTTGGATACCCCCACGGCAACATACTTGCCCATGGCTAACTGTGAGCCAAGGCTGGAAATGCTGACAATCTTGCCGCCGCGGCCTTCCATAAGCTTCGCCGCCTCCTGAGCGCAGAAAAGCAGGGCGCGGGCATTGATGTTCATCGTCCAGTCCCAGCCCTGAGCATCAAGCTCCATAGCCGTCCGGGCAACGCCCGAGGCGGCATTGCTGACCAGAATGTCCAGCTTGCCGAAGGTCTTCTTAACTTCATCGAAAAGCAACTTGACCTTCTCCGGGTCGCCGATGTTGGCCCGGACGATGTGCACTCTGACGCCCAGCGCCTCGATTTCCTTCGCCGTCTGCTCCGCCGCCGGCCGGTTGCGGAAAAAGTCAATAACAACGTCAGCGCCCAGCGAGGCAAACTTCCGGCTGATGGCGCGGCCGATACCGCGCGAGCCGCCGGTGACCAGGGCGACCTTACCCTTAAACTCACTATCCACAATGCCTCCTAGCCGGCTTTCGCCTTAGCGGCAACAATGCCCTCGATGTAGGCAACAAGGTCGCCGAACGACTTCAGCTTCTCGGCATCGGTATCGGAAATCTCGATGCCATAGGTCTCTTCTAACTGGACCAGCACCTGGACCAGGTCCAGCGAGTCAGCCTTGAGGTCCTTCCAGGTGGTCGTCGGCGTCAGTGCCCTACCCTCGCAATGGACAATACCGGTGATGATTTCCTTGATTTTTTCTTCAACTGCTGAGGCCATTGTCAACTCCTCCTGTGATGTGATGATTCTAAGCCTGGGGCTTGATTGTCTCTTTGATACGGGCCAGTTCCGCCTTAAGCTCACCGACGAAGTTGGTCTCAACCACCCATTTAGCCATATTAATCGCCTTGGCTATCTCCTCAGCCTTGCTCCGGCCGTGGGCCTTGATGGCCACGCCGTTAGCACCCAGAATCGGCCCGCCGCCAGCCTTATCAGCGATATTGGTCATGGTAAACAACTGGCCGGCCAGACTCTCCAGTTTATCATCCGGCACCTGGCCCTTGAAATTAGCCTTGAGCCACCGGTTGACCGCGTAGCCGATGCCCTCGGAGAACTTGATAAGGATGTTGCCGACAAAGCCATCGCAAACCACCACATTAGCCTTACCGCTGACCAGGTCCATGCCCTCGATGTTGCCGATGAAGTTAAGGCCGCTCTTCTGGAACAGGCTGTAGGCTTCCTTGACCGTTTCGTTGCCCTTCCCCTCCTCAGAGCCAACGCTCAGGAGCGCTACTTTGGGGTTGTCAATATTGAGGAAGCGCCGGACGTAAACGGCGCCGATAACGGCGAAGTTAAGCAGGTGATACGGGTTGCTGTCGACATTAGCGCCCAGGTCGAGGACAAAGCTGTTGGGCGCGAAGCCGACGAATGGCCCGCCAATGACCGGCCGTTCGATGCCTTCAATCAACCCCATGACACCCATAGCCGCCGCCATTACCGAGCCGGTCGGGCCGGCGCTGACCACGGCGTCAGCCTCGCCGGTACGCACCATCTTCGCCGCCAGCAGGACTGAGGCCTTGGGTTTCTTGCGCAGGACCATGGCCGGCGGCTCGCCTTCCTGTACGTACTCATCAGTGGGGAGCAGGCTCACCGGAAGGCCCGATTTATTACACTTAGCAATCTCCTCCTGAGCCGTCGGCACGCCGACCAGCTTAATCTCCACCCCTTCCTTCTCAGCAGCCATGACGGCGCCCCTGACGACCTCACCGGGAGCATAATCACCCCCCATGGCGTCAATGGCGATGCGGAGCTTTTTGCCAGTCTGGGTCACGTCGATTACCTCCTGATTTGGCCGGCTTCAGACCGCGACCAGCATCTGGCCGTCAATCACCGGCAGTTGTTTATCGTTCTGGCAGGCCAGCGCATACTTGAGATAACGCTTCCCCGAAATGACCTCGTCATCCTGCTTTTCGGCAGTGATGGTCAAAGTATCGCCGGGTCGGGCCGGGCCTTTGAATTTGATGCGCATGATGCCGCCGGAAAGCCAGCTCTCACCAAATTGCTTGCCCATCATCTCAGAAGCATAAGCGAGCATCATCATGCCGTGGGCGATGATACCGCCGAACGGCGTTTTGGCGGCAAAGGCTTCGTCAACATGGATGGGGTTAAAATCGCCGCTGGCCTCAGCATAAAGACGGATGGCCTCTTTGGTCACCTGTTTAGTCAATGTCAATCTGTCTGGCGGCTCACCCGTCATACTTTCTTCTCCAGCATACCGACCAGCGTTCTTCCTGCCATGACCTTATCTCCAGCGGCATTGAAGACGGCCAGTTCAAAGACAGCCATCTTAAGGCCGGCGCGTTCCTGCTTCTTGCCGACGTATGCCCGGCAGGTTACAGTTTCACCCACAGCTACTGGTCTGAGGAACTCGAGGTCCTGAGAAAGCTGGACCGAGCCCGGCGACAGGGTTAGCTGGGCTATGAGGCTCCGCATTGCCAGCGCCGCAAGAGCCGCCGGGGGTACTACTGCAGTGGGGCCGCTCTCAGCTTCACCCCCCTCACCGACTGCTTTCAAATAAGCGGCGACCGTCTGCGGCTCAAGCGTATAAGCCGATGACGGAAATTCAAATCCGAGGTTAAGGTCTTCGTATGTAACAGTTTTTGGCGGCATCAGACTGTATAGCGCTGACAGAAGCGCCTGAGTTGGTCGATTTTATGGACTCGACCCGGTAAAGTCAAGGTATACACCCCCTTCAGCTTGACAGCCGCCCGAACCCTTACTAACATATTACGCCACACTCGAATGCAATATCAGGTTACTGACTCCGGTCGGGCAATCCCGAAGCCTGCCGTTACTATTTTAGATACATGCACACAATAGCCGTCACAACAGCGCCCCCCGCCACAGTCAAGGACTGTAAAGTGGAAACCAAACAAGAGGCCTACCACGGAATACCACGGAAGAAGTGGTCACACAAGGTAGTGGCCTTCATCCTTCGTGTCCTCTTCAAGGTCTTTGCCCGGTTCGAAGTCAAAGGTATGGAGAATGTGCCAAAGGACGGCCCGGCCATTGTTGTCTCCAACCATCTGAGCAACTTCGACCCCATCCTCATCCTGATTGACTTTCCCAGATGGATAAACTTCATGGGGAAGGAGGAACTCTGGAGACATCCCTTTTTCAAATTCATCATGCCCTGGGCGCATGTCTTCCCGGTCGTTCAGCGCGGCGATAACCTGCGCGGGCTCCGCGATTCCATGCGCAACTCGAGAAAGATACTCAACGACCATCTCCTGCTTGGCATTTTCCCCGAAGGCACCCGAAGCAAGACCCGTCAGCTTCAGCCGACCCTGCCAGGAGCGATGTTCATCGCCCTCGAAAACAACGCTCTGCTTATCCCCGTGGGTATAACCGGCACTGAGAACTTCATCGACTTCACCTGGCTTCTGCGCCGCCCCAGCATCACGGTCACCGTGGGCAAGCCGTTCCACCTGCCGCACCATGCCGGCGGGCCCATGGACAAAGACCTGCTGGCCTTAATGGGCACCATCACCATGCAGCACATTGCCGAACTCCTGCCGCCGGAGTACCGCGGCCTTTATGCCGGGAACAACCATGAAGCCGCGAATCATCATTGAGAAATCCCCGGAACTTGGCTTCTGCTGTGGCGTCAAACGCGCCATCAGCCTGCTGGAAAAGGCCGCCGGAATCAACGGCAAAATCGAAACGCTCGGCCCGGTAGTCCACAACCGCCAGGTCGTAGAATCGCTATCGAAGAAGGGAATAAGGCAGGTCTCCAGCCTGGGTGATGTCAAGGGCAAGCTGGTGGCCATCACCGCCCACGGCACCGACCCGGTCACACTCAAAGCTATCCAGAAGCGGGGACTGGAAGTCGTCGATACCACCTGCACCATCGTCAAAAGCACTCAGAAGGCGGTATCGCGCTTCGCCAGAGCCGGTTATGGCATCGTCATCTTCGGCGACCCGGAGCACACCGAGGTCAAAGGACTGCTCGGTTGGAGCGGCGAAAAAGCCATAGCTACTACTAAAGCTGATGACGTCGCTGCTTGGTCTGAGACACCCCGGCGGCTGGCTATCTTCTCTCAATCAACCCAGTGCCAGGCCGGTTTCCGAGACTTCGTTAAAAAGGTGCTAAGCGCCTCTTTTACAAGACTGCGTGAAATCCACATCGTTAACACTATTTGCCAGGTCACCCACCAGCGGCAGGAATCAGCACAAGAGCTGGCAGGACGGTGTGACCTGATGCTGGTAGTCGGCGGCAAGAACAGCGCCAACACCCGGCGGCTTGCCGAGACCTGCGCTAAGGAGGCAGAAACCCACTCCATCGAAACGGCTGACGAAATCTACGGTGATTGGCTGAAAGGTAAGAAGCATATCGGCATCGTCGCCGGCACATCAACGCCGGACGATATCGTGGTTGAAGTTGCCGCGCGTCTGAAAAAGCTTACCAGCGCCTAGCCAAGCTCGTCGTCAAGGCGCCTTCCGCCCACCAGGTGCATATGAAGGTGCGGCACGACCTGGCCGCCTTCAGTCCCGCAGTTGACTACTAATCGATAACCCCGGCTGGCGATATTCTCCTGCTCCGCCAGTTTCTTCCCGACCAGCATCATCTTCCCCAGAAGAGCGCCCTGTTGGTCTGAAGCATTATTAAGTGAAGGGATATGAGTGCGGGGCACAATGATGATATGCGTCGGCGCCATGGGATGTATATCCCGGAAAGCCACGACATCGTCATCCTGATAGACGATATCACCGGGCAGACTGCCGGACACAATGCGGCAGAAGACGCACTTCGCCTGTTCTTCGGTCATTTGAAGATTACGCCGTAAGCGTCGGGGCTAGGCGATGCGAATAGAGAGGCAGGTCACCGTGCGGGTGATACCAGAAATCGGATGGATTTTGCCGGTGACGAGACTGCCGATGGCATTGAGGTCTTCGCCCTCAACGATGGCAATGATGTCATAAGGGCCGGTCACCGCATCCACGTTCTTAATTCCCGCCGTCTTCTGGAGGACCTTAATGACGTCGTTGGTCTTACCTACACCGGTCTCAATGAGGACATAAGCTTTAGCAGTCATGTTCACCACCTCCCTTACAAAGATTCTAGCCGATTACTTTTGCTGGCGCAATAGTCTATCGGCTTTCCCCTTCTTCTTGCAAAGGGAGCATGGGGACAGGTTCACTTCTTGAGCAGAGCGCAGATATTTCTGGATACTTCCTTCGTCTGGCCGCGAAATGATGCCTCCGGCCCAAGCCGGAGAATTACAAATCCAGCTTCCTCCAGGGCCTTACCGAACTCGTCGAAAGTGTAGAGGTGGTAATAGCGCTGGACAGTCTCTTTCCCAACACGAAATGGCACCAGAGTATCACCACCGGAAGGCTCGAAGCGCGGCTGGTTACGGTTCCAGACGGTCAGGAACGCCTCCCCATCCGGCTTGAGGACACGCCTCAGTTCTTCAAACGCCTGACGGCGTGCCCTGGCGCCTTCGACATGGTGATAGGTAGCCACAGCAATCGCCCGGTCAAAGGCGCCGTCAACATAGGGCAACTGCCGGGCATCCGCCTGTATAAGGTTGACCAGCAGGCCGTTCTCCCCGGCAAACCGGCGCGCCATTGCCAGCATACCGGGCGAGAAATCAACCCCATGCAGTTCAAATCCGCTCTTGAACGGCTCGAAGTCCGGGCCATGGCCGCAGCCGATGTTCAACAAGCGACCACTACGCCAGCGCCCGGCTAATTCCCGAAGGTCATCTTGGAACCGCGTCCGGTGATAGATGCGGTACCAGATTTCGGCAATACGGTCGAAGGCCGCGCGGTTGTCCATCGGCTTCATTGTACCTTTGATTACCCCAAATCTGCTACACTTCACCATCGTCAGGCTATGAAGAAATCAGCCCGCACCATATCCGGTGTCGCCCCGGTGGCCGTGATGGTCGAGCCGCACGGCTGTCCCGGCCAGTGCGTCTATTGCCCAACGCATGAGGGGGCACCGCAGAGCTATACCATCGAATCTCCAGCCGTCCTCCGCGCCCGCCGGCATGACTTCCGGCCCGCCGACGAAATTATCGAGCGTCTCAAGACGCTAGTCACCCTCGGCCACCCGGTGGACAAGGTCGAGCTTATCGTCATGGGCGGCACCTTCCTCGCCTATCCTGTCGAGTACCAGTACCAGTTCATCAAAGACTGCTACGATGCCCTCAACGGCCAGCCGTCGGCCAGCCTGGAAGAAGCTAAAAAAATCAACGAAACAGCCGAAAATCGCTGTGTCGGCCTGTGTATCGAGACCCGGCCCGACTGGTGCAGTGATGAGCATATTAAGTCCATGCTCGAATTCGGGACGACCCGCGTTGAGCTTGGCGTCCAGACGCTCGATGACGGCATATACCAGACGGTACGGCGCGGGCATACTGTAGCTGACGTAATTGATGCCACGCTCCGGCTGAAGCAGGCCGGCCTCAAAGTTTACTATCACTGGATGCCCGGCCTGCCGGGAAGCACCCCGGAAAAGGACCTGGAACTGTCACGGATGCTCTTCGACGACCCACGCTTCCGGCCCGATGGCCTCAAGCTCTACCCGACCCTGGTTGTCCAGGGCTCACAGCTTGAGACATGGTACCGCGAGGGCCGCTTTCAACCATACGATAACGACCGCATGGCCTCACTGTTGATAGACATCAAGACAATGGTACCGCCGTGGGTGCGCATCCCCCGTGTGATGCGCGACATCCCAACCAAATTCATTATCGCCGGATGCCGCGATTCGGCGCTCCGGGGCACTATCAGAAAGCGCTTGCTCGATCTCGGCCTTCAATGCCGCTGTATCCGGTGCCGGGAATACGGCCACCGTTTGCGCGGCGGCTGGAAGCCTGGTACGCCATGCCTGGTCCGCCGCAGTTACGAAGCCTCTGGCGGCAATGAGGTCTTCCTGTCATTCGAGGACGAACAGGAAACACTATTCGGCTTGCTCCGCCTGCGCATCGAGCTTTCACGGCCGCCGGATAAACGCGCTATGGTCAGAGAGCTACACGTCTTTGGACCCGAGGTGCCGCTTGGTGAGCGCGATGACCGCGCCGCCCAGCACAAGGGCTGGGGCGAGCAACTATTGAAGGAAGCCGAGCGGATTGCACGTGAAGAATTCGAGGCTACGAACTTGGGTATTCTGGCTGGAGTCGGCGCCAGGGAATACTTCCGCCAGTTCGGCTACCGGCTGGAAGGGGAATATATGGTGAAGGAATGAACCCCTGCGGCACTTTCCCCCTACTTCTTAATGTCATTCCGAAGCCGTTCTCAGAAGGCTGAGGAATCTAGCGGCGGGGACAGTAATCCTACCACTCATCCAGATTCTTCGCTTCGCTCAGAATGACATTTATGTTTACTCTACCCTCGCTACCTTCACCAGGTTAGTGCTTCCCGGCACTCCCACCGGCACACCGCCGGTAATGACCACAGTATCACCCTTTTTCGCCATACCGCTCTTCCGGGCAATTGATGCCCCGCGTGAGAATAACTCCCCGAGATTGTTCGCCTCCGGCACAACGGTAGCCTGGACCCCCCAGGAGAGCGCCAGTTGCCGGCAAACGACCTCGCTTGAGGAAATAGCGACCACCGGCGCCTTTGGCCGGTAGCGGGATACACGGCGGACCGTGGTGCCGGAAGTGGTAAAAGCGACAATCGCCGCGGCGCCTATCTGGTCGGCGATACGGCAGGCGGCGTAACTGATAGCGTCGTCGGTCTCCGGCGACTGGTCTCGGCCCCGCACCTCTAAAATGTCGTCATACGGCAGGGCGCTCTCTGTTTCGCAGGCGATTCTCGACATGGTCGCCACCGCTTCGGCGGGGTATTTACCGATGGCCGTCTCCTGCGACAGCATGACGGCATCAGCGCCATCAAAGATAGCATTAGCCACATCGGTTACCTCAGCACGGGTCGGCCGGGGTGAGTTCACCATGGACTCGAGCATCTGCGTCGCTACAACGACCGGCTTGCCCAGCCGGTTGCATTTCCGAATTATCTCTTTCTGGACCAGCGGCACCCGCTCGATGTCTATTTCAACACCGAGGTCGCCCCGCGCCACCATGACGCCGTCAGCGGCTTCGATAACGGAGTCGATATTCTCCAGTGCTTCGCTCTTTTCAATTTTAGCAATGAGCAATTGGCGCCCACCCTGCCGCTTCATAACATCCCTCACCCGCCGTATCTCGCCCGCGTCGCGGACGAATGACAGGGCCACCAGGTCGACCCCCTGACGGATACCGAAGCGCAGGTGCTCCAGGTCATTCTTTGTCACCGATGGCGTACTCAACATCACGCCCGGCACATTGATACCTTTGTTTTCCCCCAATTCGCCACCGACCAGCACCCGGCATTTTATGTCAATGCCGTTCGTGGCAAGCACCTGGAGACGTATCGCGCCGTCATTCAGAAAAATAGTATTTCCGGCCCTGACGTCCCTGGCCAGGCTTTCCAGCCCAACCGATATCCGCCTATCATCACCAACTATTTGTCGTGTCGTCAGCACCAGTTCGGCACCATCTTTAAGCCGCAGACTGCCTCCCTTGAGCCTGCCCGTACGGTCTTTCGGCCCCGGCAGGTCCTGCAGGATAGCCAGGTGCTTACCTGTCCGGCTTGCAGCCTGCCGCAACGTCTGGATAAACCGCCCGTGCTCGGCATAGTCGCCGTGGGCGAAGTTGAGCCGGGCGACATCCATCCCTGCTGTAATAAGTTCCCCGATCGCCGCCGTTGTTCCTGTCGCCGGCCCAATGGTGCATACGATTTTAGTACGTCTCAAATTCAGTATCTCTTATACCATCCCTCGGCTATTTCGGCCAGCTTTCCACCATCCAGCCCCAGCTTCCGATACCACGGCAATCCATATTTCGCCGTCACCTCAACCAGCCGCTTGACCCGGTCAACGACCACGGTTGACAGGAACTTCACCCGCTCCCCCTTGTCCTCCATAGCTACCGCTTCCTGCCAGATGGCGCGGCCGCCGAGAAAGCCGGAGGCACCGCCGCGGCAGGCAATTCCCACCTGTCTGAAAAAGGTCTCGTAATCAACACCGCCGCTCAAGACCACCCAAGGCAACCTTGAAGCCTCGCTCAGGCGCTGACACCGTAGTAATAGTTCGCCTTCGCCAGTACTGTCTCTGACATCCGCCGGGAACTCTGCCTTGAGGACATCTGCCGGAAGAGCCGTTATCTGCCTGGCGGTCTCGATGACTATGTCCGGCCTCTTTTTGGCCAGGTCAACGGCGGTCTCGCCGGCGATACGGTAGCCGACCGCTTCAACCAGGAGAGGGATATCGTGCCGCTCGCAGTCGACGGCAACCCGCTTTATCACATCAAGTTGTTTATCCGCAGTCTCTCTAAGTTCCGGCCGGTAGTAGACCAGTATCTTCACTGCCGAAGCCCCGAGCTTCCTAATCCTGTCGACGCCCCAGTTCTCCAGAAGCGTCGTCAGCCTGGCCTCGCTCGTCCCGCTATAACCGCTGGTCTCGATGCTAACCAGCAGTCCCCGGTCACCGGGGAGCGCCCCGGCCGCGATGCACTGGGCGGCGCCGTATTCCGGGTCGAGGAGAACGCCGGTGGCGTGAGGGGCCAGGATGGAACATAGCTCAAGCTTGCGTTCGACAATGGCCGAATAGGTGCCGGAGCCGGGACGCACCTTGTTCAGCATTTCCGCCATGGAGCCGCGATGGTCCATAGCACAAATAGCCAGGACGCCTCCCGGCGTCGAAATCTGCTGGAGTCCACGTATCTTACCGGGTGTCAGCATAGACATTAGACTCACCTCCCCGGATGCACCGTTGTTAAGCTATATGACACCGCCGGCAACTGCGCCAAAGCGCCTTTGACGGCGGGCATAGCTATCCAGTGCCCTGCTTATCTCCGCTTCATCAAAGTCCGGCCAGAGGACATCGGTAAAATACAGTTCGGCATAGGCCGCCTGCCACAGCAGGAAGTTACTGAGGCGCTGTTCACCGCCGGTGCGTATAATCAGGTCGGGGTCCGGCATACCCGCTGTATACAGACTCCGTGCGAAAAGGTCTTCGGTTACCTTCTCGGGCGGCACCTTCTCAGCCACCAGCTTTTGCACCGCCGCCAGAATTTCATCACGCGACCCGTAATTCAGACAAACACTAACATGGATGCGGTCAAAACCCCTGGTGGCTTCCTCTGCCCGGTGAATAACTTCCTGCAGTTTCGAGGGCAACCGCTCAATTCTACCAATCGCCCGGAACCTGACCTGCTCGGCACGGCCGTAGTCAATAGCCTGGTCGATTATTCTGGTCACGATGTCGAAGAGTCCGAGTATTTCAGCCGCGGGACGCCGCCAGTTTTCAGTAGAGAAGGCATACAGGGTAAGGTGCTTAACACCCCGGGCAGCGCACGCTGAGACGACATCCTTAGCATTATTAACGCCGCGCCTATGGCCCTCAATACGCGGCAGACCGCGCTGGGCCGCCCAGCGCCCGTTGCCATCCATGATAATTGCCACATGCCGTGGCACCGCCAGATTATTAAGGTCGCTACTGCTGATATTCATCCTCCATACAAACGTGTCCTCGAATTATATCAGTATATATCGAACGAAGCTATCCAGCGTAAAGAGCATCTCCCGTGTGGTATTATTGCCGTGTGACTAACAGCAAAGAAGAAGCCGTCCGCCGCATCGCCGCAACTATTGTCACTGTCCTGTGTCTGCCGCTCTTTCTAACTGCCACCGTCCTCCGCGCTGAAATCAATGAGCCGCGGCTATATTACTGGAGCATCAGCCAGCCCGGTGTGCTGGAGACCACAGTCATCAACCAGGGGGAACTTGAGCAGGCGTGCCGGCAATTAATCGCCTACTTCAACACGGATGCCGCCAGCCCTCAGATGGTAGTTTCCAAGGGCGGCATGAGAGTCCCCCTTTTCAATGAGCGGGAGCTTGTTCATCTTAAGGACGTCCGCGACCTCATCCAGCTCGACTACCGGATTGAGGAGGTCGCTGGATTTTTGATAGCCGCCTGTCTGGCCATTCTGGCGCTGCTGGCAACCCGGCCAGCGAGGGCAATCGGCATCGCTCTGATATGGGGCAGTTCTTTAACCCTGGCGCTGGCTGTATCGCTGGCGGTCACTTCAATAGCTGGCTTCGACCAGCTCTTCTGGCAGTTCCATGTCATCAGCTTCAGCAACCTGATGTGGCAACTAGACCCATCCCGCGACCACCTTATCCAGATGTTTCCCCAGCCCTTCTGGTATGCCTCGGCCATGCTGGCAGTCGGTCTCGTTATCGCCTGCGCCGCCGGAGTACTGACTCTTGGCAGGTGGTTAATTAGGTCTACTTAAATATTGCTTGCTTAACGCCGGCCTATCTGACATCCGTTTCCTTATAGTAGTGCTCGTGCTTCTTAAGGTTCTCCAGGGCCAGGGTGAAGTACTTCTGCTGTCGCTCGTCAAGGCCAGCTTCCAAGGGTCCTTCCTTGAGGAAGGTGTTGACCGGGTAGACCGGCTTCGTGTAGTAGGGCGCGACTAGTTCAGAACGAAGCTGGGTAATCGAGTTATGGTAGTACCTTGCGCGGTATAGCCTCGCCGCTTCGATATCGATTTCCGCCCGGACTGCCATTTCACCGCCGGTAGCATCCTCGGCCAGCACGTTGCCCTTGTAGTCGATAATGGCGGAATGGCCTGAAATCTGCTCCTCCGGGTACCATGCCCCGGGAGTCGGCCCGCAGTTCGAGTTAATAAAGTAGATGGCATTATCAAAGGCGCGGACCCGCTTGACTGCCTCGGTGATACCCATCGAGCGGGGCCCGCCCATGCTGTGGGCATTACCCGATGTCAGATGAATAACGACCTCGGCGCCCTTCATCGAATAGACGCGAGGCAGTTCCGGCGACCCGAGGTCGGCGCATATCATCAACGCCAGCCGACCGATACGGGTATCCACCACCGGAAACGGGTCCGGTTCCCCTGTGATAGGATTGACGTACTTATCCATAATGTCATGGGCACTGCAAGCAATCTCGGTCGGGTTATTGGTCAGCGTCTTCTGGTACTTCAGAATGACCTTACCCTCCGGATTTAGAATGAAGCCGGTGTTGAAATGGATATCCGGCCAGGCCGGGTCAAACTCGATGTTAGCCGCCGCGATATAGATGCCATACTGCTTCGCTTTGGCAGACAGGACATCAGTCTCCTTGCCTGGAATACGGATAGCGAGGTGCTGGAGCGTCTCCTGGTTGTTGTAGCGGTGGTCAGCCGGGTCAGCCGGCGTGTACGAAGCCGTCAGAGCATACTCACAGAACGAGACCAGCTTGACGGCACCGGTGATGCTGAAGCGTCCTTTGCCGGCCATGCCGCCGGCACAGACGTAGTCAATAAACTGGGTATACCTTCGGAGGCCAGCTTCGATGTTCTCTTTGATTCTAGCTAGGCCGCCGACCCGTACCGGCACCCTCTTCACCTGACAGACCGCGGCAACATACGGTTCAATAGCCATGTCTCCCTCCTAAACTGATTATCTGCCACAATGCCGATGATAAATTTGCCTGCTTTTAAGGGGTTCGCATCATCTATTTGAAGTCTAACAGCCACGTTATAGTGAGTCAAAAAATCGACCCATCACTACCCAGCACGTCGAAAACTCGTAAAAATGGCGTTACATAATTTATAATGCGCGCCATGATTGAGCAACACGGTGTACAGGCGTCTGGAGTCCAGACGAGCGTTTCTTTCTCCCGGGAAACGTTTGATTCTCTTCGCACACAATGGATGGCGGTACAGACGGACTCCCGCGCCGACTTCGTATTTTCCTTCCCAGAATGGCAGGAGCTGTGCTGGCGCCAGTTCCGTGAGCCGCTGGGGTACCGGCTGTGTCTCACCGCCGCTCGAGACGGCGGCGAGTTAATCGGCATCGCGCCTCTGGTAATTTCCGGCGATACGGCAAGCTTCATCGGCACTACCGATGTCTGCGACTATCTTGACTTCATCGTCAGGCCCGGATATGAAGAGCGATTCTTCAGTACTTTTTTCAAGGTTCTGCACACATGGGGTGTGAAAAACCTTGACCTTGCGCCGCTCCGTCCCGATTCAACGGCGCTGTCCTATCTTTCGAATCTTACCGGTCTGTCAGAACTGACAGGAAGCTGTACCACCCTTGATGTGTCGGTGGAAGTGGACTTGCCCGGGACCTGGGACGATTTTCTCGACCATCTGGACGGCAAACAACGCCACGAGGTACGGCGGAAACTCAAGAGACTGGAGGAGCGGGGAGCTATCACCTACCAGGCCAGCGGTAAGGCTGACCCGGTCGAGATTGAGACATTTTTGCGCCTCATGCGTATCAGCCGGCGGGACAAAGCCGCGTTTATGACTCCAGCCATGGAAGCCTACTTCAAGATGCTGGCACGGGCCATGGCGGATAGAGGCGTCCTCAAAATTTGCTCACTCCGGCTTAACGGCAGGACTGTCGCCGCCACTATGTCCTTTAATTACGGCAACTCAGTATATCTGTACAATAGCGGGTACGACCCGGACTATGCCGCTTTGAACGTCGGGCTGGCATCTAAGCTTTATTGTATTCGCGACAGCATTGACAAGGGTAAACGCAAGTTCGATTTCCTCAAGGGCGGTGAGGTTTACAAGTTACGGTTGGGAGGGCGTGAGGTGCCACTTCAACGATGCCTGGTCAGGCTTAATACAAAATAAGGACAATATCAACTAAATTGAGAACAACTGCCTACAATCTGGCCATGATCGCGGTCCACAGTTGTCCACTTGGCAAGGTCGGCAGTCACGACACCGGTGGAATGAATGTCTACCTGCGCGAAACAGCCCTCCAGCTCGCAGAACGTAAATGCCGGGTCGACATCTTTACCCGGACTCACGATTCAGACCATGACTGCATTGTCAACCTCGGAGATGGTGTAAGAATAATTCACGTCGAAGAAGGCATCGACCAGGCCTTGCCAAAAGAAGCGCTCTACGCCTACTTCGAACGCTATACCTGTAGCATCGAAGAATTCCGCAAGTCCGAGGGCGGCGCTTATGACCTCGTCCACAGTCACTACTGGGTCTCCGGACCAGTGGGACAGGAACTCAAGACTGGATGGCGGGTGCCGCATGTCGTCACCTTCCATACTTTAGGTGCGGTGAAGAACCTGGTCGGAGCCGGCGAGCCAGAGACTGACCTCCGAATCGTGTCAGAGAAAGAAGTCGCAAATCACTGTGACCGTATCATCGCCCCGACCGAACGTGAGCGTGAGGCGCTGTGCGAGCATTACGAAGTACCTGGGGACAGAATTGGGGTAGTGCCATGCGGCGTAAATTTAGAGCTGTTCCGTCCGCACAACCGGACCAGCGCCCGCCAGACACTGGGACTTAATGGTGATAGGGTCATTCTGTGTGTGGCACGCATCGACCCCGTGAAAGGGCTGGACCAGCTTATTGAGGCGCTCGGGATGGTTGACTGCCACCATGCCCCCCAGCTTATCGTTGTCGGTGGTGATGAGCATAGCGACGCGGCTGTTGCCTACTTGAAAGACAAGGCCCGGGCGGCGGGCGTCGCCAGATGCGTTAACTTCGTGGGCAGAGTAGCACACGAGATACTGCCGCTTTATTATAGCGCCGCTGATATCTGCATTGTTCCCTCCCGATACGAGAGCTTCGGCCTCGTAATCCTGGAAGCGCTGGCATGCGGCACGCCGGTTGTAGCCACAGATGTCGGCATTGCCAGGTCGGTGCTCAAGCATCCAGGTCTAGGTTGGATAGTCCCGGAAAACTCGCCATTATCCCTGGCCCGTACTATAACGTATACGCTGAAATACTCGGACCAGAGTGATGAGGTAAAACTGGCGAGACGCGCCGCGGTTAACCGCTACGCCTGGCCGGAAGTCACAGGGACGCTATTCCAGGAATACCGGACCTTGCTGAGTTAAAAGCTATGGAAGCACCCAATCTATACCTCTCGGAGGACGAGGCCGCCAGGCAGGAGGCTACTGACAACCCGTGAACGGAGGCTTAAATATGGCACAGCATACCCGCGCTATGGTCATTTCACCGCACCCCGATGACTCTGAGTTCGGCATCGGAGGCACCGTGGCGAAGTGGGCGCGTCAGGGTACGGAAGTAATATACGTTATCTGCAGTGATGGCAGTAAAGGGAGCGAAGACCTCGAAATGACGCCCCGGAAACTTGCAGCAGTCCGCAAGAAAGAGACGCTGGCGGCGGCCAAGGTCCTCGGAGTGAAGGAGGTCGTGTTCCTGCGCCACCTTGACCAGACGCTCGAAGATACGCCGGAGTTCCGCAAGGAGCTGGTCAGACTTATCCGGATGCACCGTCCGGACGTGGTAGCGACCAGCGACCCATATCGACGTTATATATGGCACCGGGACCATCGCGTCACCGGCCAGGTAGTGTTAGATGCGGTCTACCCCTTCGCCCGGAACCGCCCGGCATACCCGGACCTTATCAGAGCCGGACTTGAGCCCCACACGGTTAGAGAGGTCTTCCTCTGGGGAAGCGATGACCCAAACTACTGTTCCGACATCACATCAACATTTGATTTGAAGGTAGCCGCTCTGAAGTGCCACCAGAGCCAGGTGGCGCATATCTGGCCGCGAATTGAAAGAATGGTCCGTCAGCGCTGCGAAAAGGCGGCCAGCGGCAAGGGTTTTGTCCTCGGCGAGTCACTCCGCCGTATCGAGATACCCTACTGAACGACCGAATCAAACACTGTCCCAGGTTACATTTCCACAGAGACCGTGAAACAGCGGCTTCGAGGCGAAGGCAGAATACCGGCCTCTTTCATACCCCAAGGTGGTCCCCTCCCCATGACCCGGATGGACCTCAGTATCATCAGGAAGCACGAACACCTTGCGTGCTAGCGAATCGAGAAGCACTCGGAGGTCCTCAGGGCTGGCCGTCCAGCCGGGGCCGCCGGGGAAAAGAGTATCGCCTGAGAAGAGGTGGTTTTCAGCCAGAAAACAACAGCTACCACGGGTGTGCCCTGGCGTATGCAGGACCCGGACTTTCATATGCCCCAGAGTAAATAGCTGGCTGTCATGAAGTTCGACATCAGGTTCAAGGGGCAATTCGCCGGCATCATCTGGATGACAGGCGACTGGCACGCCAAGCCGCCGCTTCAAGAAATTGAGTGCCAAAACATGGTCATGATGGCTATGGGTCATCAAAATATACTTGGGCTTCGTGCCTTCCAGGTGACGCAATATCTTCTCGGCTTCGCCAGGTGCGTCAATGACCAGGCTTTCGCGAGTCTCCTGACACATGAGCAGGTAGCTGTTCGTGTTGTAAGGACTTAACTGGAGCCTGGTGAAGGAAAATGCCGCTTCTGTCATCACTTAACCGTAAATGCGGCTATAATACACATACTGGGCGGAATAAACAAAGCCCTCTTCACACAAGGGCACGGGTTCCCAGGGGTGTTAAGAGGGGCCTTGCCCCTTATAAAACCTCTTCATAAAATAGCCTGGAGTTACACAGTAGCGAAGTTATTAGGAGGGAAGCAAGATGGAAGTCAAAGAGTTCCTGATTAAGACACTGGAGCGTGCTGAGGTGTACCTGAATGAGTCCACCAACGACCTGACGCTGGAGGAAATGAAGTGGCGTCCGGGGCTGCAGGCCAATCCAATCGGATTCATCCTCTGGCACCTGACCCGCGGCGAGGACCGCTTCGTCGCCAACATACAGCAGAAACCGCAGGTATGGGAAGACCCGGCCTGGCCGAACTCGCTTAACCTGCCGCCTGACCCAAATATTTCCGGCTTCGGTTTCACTTCAGAACAAGTGGCCGCTTTCCCTGTACCTCCACTTGAGTCACTCTTACGCTACCACAAAGCCGTTCGCGAGCGGACGCTGTCACTTATCCAGTCAATGACGCCGGCAGACTTCGACCGCGTGATAGAGCATCCACGCCTCGGCAAGACTACTACCGGCGAACTGTTTGCACGCATTGTCGTTGAGATCAGCCAGCATACAGGTCAAATTAACTACCTGCGGGGGCTCAAGCGGTCACAGTAAGCCACAGGAGGCTTCCTTCAGGAAGCGACAGTAATAGCCGCATGCCTGTAAAAGTTTAAATTTTATCCCCACAGGGATTGACCAGACGCCAAGTTGCTGGTAGCCTTAATAGTGAACTATCAAAAAGGAGGTTCATTTAATGAAGGCGTACTGTGTCAAGTGCAGGAAGAAAGTGGAAGTCCAGGATGCCAAGGCGGTTACCCTCAAGAACGGGCGGCCGGCCACGCGCGGCAAGTGTCCGAATTGCGGCACCAAGGTCTTTAAGATAGGCTAAAAAAGTAAACTAAAAAACTAGGAGTCAAGGGCCACCCGGGTGGCCCTTGACTCTATTGCCAAGTCTCAGTCTTGACTCCAGCCTCCGGAAATTAATATCCCCAGGCCGAGGGTGGAGTTTGTCTTTATTCAATCAGAACTTTCCAGTTTAGCTTCCAGTTATGTGAGATGCAGATAGGGCGGTGATAGCTACGGCTGGACTTGAACCAGCAACCGTTATAGTCAATATTCTATTCTGCTTTTCCCTTCCGCAATTCAGGAGACCGTGGATGAAGCTATTTGAACCTGGCCGAATCGGCACCATGACTGTCAAGAACCGTATCGTGCTGGCGGCAATGGGCATTGGCGGCGCGGCGGCTGTTGAGGGGACATGGGGAGAAAAGGTCAGGGAATACTATCTGGCCCGTGCCCGCGGCGGCACCGGACTCATCACGACCATGCTGGTCTTTGTCACACAGAAGCTTGAACCGATGAGCCGGCGCACCTTCATGAACCTGTACGATGATCAGCAACTGGATTCGCTAAGACAAATCGCAAACGCCGTGCAAAGTTACGGTGCTAAGCTTTGCGTACAACTGACCGCCGGCTTTGGCCGGGTGGTCACCGTACCCCTGCAAGACCCAAATATTCCGCCCGTGTCAGCGTCAGAAACCCCGTGCCACTTCAATCCCGAAAGGCTTACCAGGGCTCTGACCACCGATGAGGTCGAAGACCTCAGCCGCGCGTTCGGCGCCGCGGCTAAGCGTTGCCGGATGGCTGGCGTCGACGCCGTTGAACTGCACGGGCACGAAGGCTACCTTCTCGACCAATTCATGACCGGGTTATGGAACCGCCGCACCGACAGGTATGGCGGAAGCAGAGAAAAACGGTTGACTCTTGCCCGCGAAGCCATCCTCAGCATTAAAGCAGATGCCGGCGACGATTTCCCGGTCATTTACCGGTACGGAATTGACCACCACCTACCCGGCGGCCGAATCGTGGAGGAATCGGTATGGATTGCCCGGCAGCTCGAGGAAATGGGCTATGACGCCCTGCATGTCGATGCTGGCTGTTATGAGACTGCCTGGTGGCCGCACCCGACCACTTACCAGCCGCCGGGATTGATGGTTGACATGGCGGAGGCAGTAAAGAAAGCAGTAAAGATACCGGTCATTGCGGTCGGAAAGATGAACTATCCGGCCCTTGCTGAGAAAACTCTCCAGGACGGCAAAGCCGACTTCATTGCCATCGGCCGTGGCTTGCTGGCCGACCCAGATTGGCCCAATAAGGTACAAGAGGGCAGACTCGCTGACATAGCTCCATGCATCGGTGATAATAATGGCTGCCTTGGCGAACTGGTGAAGGGACGGCCCACAAGTTGTACCGTTAATCCGCTATGCGGGCATGAACTTGAATATGCTCTTTCCCCGGCGAAGAAGAGGGAATCAGTCCTGGTCATCGGCGGTGGTCCCGCCGGCATTGAAGCGGCGTGCGTTGCCGCCACACGGGGACTGCAAGTGACCCTATGGGAAAAATCCGGAACACTCGGCGGCAACCTGATACCAGCGGCCGCACCTGAATTCAAAGGAGACCTCCGTGACCTTCTTAATTACCAAACAGCACGTATCCGGAAACTCCCGATAGAAGTCCGGCTTGGCAAAGAGGCCAGAACAGCGGACATCCTCACTTTCAGCGCAGACCATGTTATTGTGGCTACGGGGGCTGTCCTGAAGCCGCCAAGCGTGCCCGGGCTTAACGGCCGGGCCATCAACGCCATCGATGTCCTGGTTGGCAAGACCAACCCCGGCAAAAGAGTCCTTGTGGTCGGCGGCGGTATGATTGGTGTCGAGACAGCCATTCACCTGGCACAGCAAGGCCATCAGGTCACCCTTATCAGCCGCCGGGCAGAGTTATCTAACGACGCCTACCGCGTCAACAGGCTATACCTGCTCAGAATGTTATCGGACTATAAAGTTGAGATCAGGACTGGTACCGACATCTTACGAGGGAACCTCAGTGAAGTTGTCGTAGTTAAGGACGGGATTGAGGAAGTCCTCCACATTGATAGCGTTGTCTTCTGCCGGGACATGTGCTCCCAGAACGAACTGCACCGGAATCTCACTGGCAAGGTAACCAGCCTCTATGCCGTTGGGGACTGCATCGAACCGAGGCGTATCATTGAGGCAATCTGGGAGGGATTCCACACCGCCCGCAAACTGGGTTTGTAACTCCGTAACAAATACTATGCCCTCAAGGCGATTGCTGTACTAAGTAAATGTCAGGCAGTTTCAATCTAAAAAGCTTAGGGGAGAGTCTGGTCACTTTTCCCCAAACTTGAGGTATAGCTCTATAAGACATACGTTAAGGATAAGCGAGAATACTAGAGGAATAGCAAGCAGCCATAAGTTCCGGTATATATCAAGACCGAAGTATGAGGCACCGATGACGACTACAACAGTCAGGACAGACCCAAAAGCCGCGGTAGCAACCGCTAAATAGATATAGATGATTGTGAGTCTATTAAGCTTTATCATCTCAGCTCAGTGATTCTACTCTTACCACTGCTACCTCTTGAAATCCAGGCAATCTCCATATATCATTTTACTTGTAGGCTGTCCATCCGCACAGTTGTATCATTATTTATCTTAATTTTTCAACCTCAAAGTCGGGATTCCTTAAAGGGATAATGTTGACGGAGACAGCAAATAAAAGACCAGTTTCGGTATGTACTGACGTTTCCCCCGTAAACAGTATCACTCCCAATTAGAGTTCTCCGATAGAATTACGTATGACAGGAGGACTCGACATGGTACGCAAGAGGTACACCGAGGAGCAGATCATCCAGGCACTTAAGGA
>JBFMDU010000019.1:0-47435 GCA_040753815.1 Chloroflexota bacterium | reverse complement strand
CCTTAAGTGCCTGGATGATCTGCTCCTCGGTGTACCTCTTGCGTACCATGTCGAGTCCTCCTGTCATACGTAATTCTATCGGAGAACTCTAATTGGGAGTGATACTGTTTACGGGGGAAACGTCAGAGAGGTAAGAGTATTCTCATCGTTGTATTAGTTTTCGCAGGCATCCTTGGGCTTGCTTTTATTGTATATAGCCAGATGGTCTCTAATATTATAACGAGCATTTTAGGGCATGTGGGAATTGGACTAATCGTTGCGTCTGTGGTTGGTGCTACAGTGGAATTGTATGTTCGCGAGAATACACGTAATGAGATGGAGAATATGCTCAAAACCGTCGGCCAAGACGTATTCAAAGCTAGCTTGGGACATACTTTTCCGAAAGAAATATGGGATGAAGTTGCTGCTCATCTCTTACGTAATCCAATTATTCGAAGAAATCTCGATATTCAATATGACCTTAGTGATCGAGGAGAGCTTAGTAATGACTTCCTAGCAGTAAGCACTTGTTGGAGTTATATGTTAGAAAACCTAGATACTGTAAGGTCAATTGATTATCCTGTTGTGGCTGCGCTTGATCGATGTCCGGATTGTAAATATCGCGATCGGGCTAGATTTGTAGCAATTGAGGTTGACGGTAGGTCGTTGCCAGAGGACGTGCTAAGAGTTGATGAAACAAGTGAGGCCGAGATACAAATGAGAACTAGCGTCAAGCTCGAACCGGGGCAAAGGAAAGTCGTAACGTTAAAGGGAGAAAGTGTATATCCATCTGAAAATATAATTCCCTTTTCTTTAACTGACTCGACAATCAATATTGAAGTGACTGTAGCACATCCCATCAGAATTGGCGTAGTAATTGACCCATTACATCCTCGTGAAGAAAGACTTAGAAAAGTGCCAAGTGCTAATCCTAGTCAAACAGAAACTTGGCGAATAGAGGGTGGGTTGCTCTCTGGCCATGGTGTGGTGATTCGTTGGTTTCAAAGATTGGGTGCATAACTTTATAATGCTGGTTTATGGAAGATTTACTTTGGAAGGTGTAGCGCCCTGCTTTTCATTGGCAGTGCTGTTCGCGGCTGATATACTATCCGGCTATGAGTACGAAGCTGACACGAATCAAGGGCGGCACCGTGACCACGCCGAAGGGCTTTCTGGCCGGCGCCGTCGAGGCCGGTATCAAGTACCAGGGCCGGCTCGACCTCGGCGTGCTGTTTTCGGAAAAGCCATGCACGGCGGCAGGAGTCTTTACGTCCAACAAAATCAAGTCGGCGCCGGTGGTCTTTGACCAGAAACAGTTGAAGAATGGCACTGCCAGGGCTATTGTGGTCAACTCCGGATGCGCCAACGCCTGTACGGGTAAGCCCGGGATGAAGAACGCGGCCGAGACGGCGGTGGTAGCGGCACAGAAGCTAGGTGTTTCTAAGGATTCGGTTCTGGTGTCCAGCACCGGCGTTATTGGTACGCAAATGCCGATGGACCGTCTTAAGGCGGCGCTGAGCCGGCTGGAACTGGCCCCGAACGGCGGTCACGACCTGGTCCGGGCGATGATGACCACCGATACGTTCCCGAAAGAGATTGCCGTATCGGTAGAGACCGATTCTGGTAAGTTCACCATCGGCGGTGTGGCCAAGGGTGCGGGTATGATTCATCCCAATATGGCGACCCTGCTGTGCTTTATCACAACGGATGCCTCGATGAGCCGGGTGCTCCTGAATAACGCCCTGAAGAAGGCCGTAGGCCGGTCATTCAACATGGTCAGCGTTGACGGCGATACCAGCCCGAGCGATAGCGTGATTGTCCTGGCTAACGGCATGTCCGGAATGAAAGTGGACCGTCGGAATACGCCGGCTTTTCAAGCGGGACTGGAGGAGGTGTGCTTGTATCTGGCTAAATGCATCGCCCGGGACGGCGAAGGCGCGACCCGGCTGATGGAAATCACGGTCGAGGGTGCGGTCAGCGAACAGGATGCCTGTCAGGCAGCGCGCACTATAAGCACTTCGCCGCTGGTGAAGACGGCGGTCCACGGCGCCGACCCCAACTGGGGGAGGGTCATCGCCGCGGTCGGACGGAGCGGCGTCAGGCTGGACGAGAGCCGCATCGATATGTACCTGAACGGTACCTGCGTGATGCGTCGGGGGACGCCGCAGGACTTCGATAAGAAGGCCCTCGGCCTAACCATGCGAGGGAAAGAGGTCAGCATCAGGGTTGACCTTAACCTAGGGGATGGTAAGGCCACCGCCTGGGGGTGTGATTTATCCAAGGAGTATGTTGCAATCAACGCAGATTATACGACTTAACAACCTAACCCCTGCCCCTTCCCTTCTCAAGGGAAGGGAGAAGGTTCATAAGAGGGGCAAGCCCCTCTTGACTTCCCAAGTAGAGGAAGGGGTCATTGAAGGGGCGATGCCCCTTCAGGACTCCGGAGGAGTTTATGAAGGGAACTTTAGTAATAAAAATAGGCGGGAGCACCTTCGGGAGCGGGGATACCACGGTGGAAGACCTGGTGGCGCTCCAGAAGCGCGGCGTGCCGCTGGTGGTGGTGCACGGCGGCGGGGCGATGGTGACCGACTGGCTTAAACGGCAGGGCGTGACGACGAAGTTCGTCCGGGGCCTGCGCGTGACCGATGCCGGGACGCTCAAGGTAGTCGTGGCCGTGCTGGCCGGCCTGGCCAATAAGGAGCTGACGGCGGCGATTGAATTGGCCGGGGGCAAGGCCACCGGGCTGAGCGGGGTTGACGGCGGCCTGCTCAAGGCGAAAATCACCGACCCGGACCTGGGCCTGGTCGGCGATGTGGTAAGCGTGAATACCGAGTTGCTGGAAACGGCGCTGAAGGCCGGTTACATGGCGGTTGTCGCGCCGGTCAGCCTGAACGTGAACGGTACAGCCGGCGAGGACATGGTTCTGAATGTTAACGGCGATACCGCCGCCGGTGAGATCGCCGCGGCACTGAAGGCCGAGCGGCTTATCTTCCTGACTGACGTCGCTGGCGTCTGCGATAAATCGGGCAAACTGATTCCGAGACTAACGCCGGCCAAGGGGGAGGCGCTTATTGCTTCAGGCGTGGTCTCGGGCGGCATGGAACCGAAGATACGCGCCTGCGTTAAGGCTTTGAAATCGGTTAAGGCCGCCCGTATCATCGACGGACGCCAGCCCCATGCCCTGTTGAACGAGGTTGACGGCAAGGGACAGGGCACGACGGTGAGTGTATAATAAGCACTTCAACCGGCCTCGTGCCGGTTGAAGTGCTTACAGGCCTGGGAGATAGCATGGACGAGTGGCAGGAACTTGAAGCTAAATACTTCATGCGCACGGTGAAGCGCCTTCCGGTGACGATTGTCAGCGGGAAGGGCTGCCGTGTCCGCGACAGCGCTGGTAAAGAGTACCTTGACTTCGTCGGTGGCTGGGCGGTGAACAGCCTGGGCCACTGCCATCCGGTGCTGGTCAAGGCGCTCAAGAGCCAGGCGGGCAAGCTCATCCAGACGTCCAACCAGTTCTATACCGTGCCGCAGGTGGAACTGGCGGAACTGCTGGTGAAGAACTCGTGCCTGGAGCGCGTCTTTTTCTGCAACAGCGGTGCTGAGGCCAACGAGGGCGCGGTCAAGCTGGCGCGCCGCTACGGCAAGCTCTATCTCAACGGCGCCTATGAGATTATCACCACTTACAGCTCCTTCCACGGCCGGACGCTGGCGATGGTGGCGGCTACGGGCCAGCAAAAGTTCCAGGACCCGTACGTGCCATTGCCGGACGGCTTCGTCAACGTCCCGTACGATGACGTCGAGTCCATCAAGACAGCGACCACCGCCAAGACCTGCGCCGTGATGCTCGAGCCAATCCAGGGCGAGGGCGGCGTCAACATGCCCGCCAGCGACTACTTAAAGAAGGTCCGCACCTGGTGCAGTGAGAAGGGTATTTTGCTGATACTCGACGAGGTGCAGACCGGTCTCGGACGCATCGGGACGCTCTTCGGCTACCAGCAGTATGGCATCGAGCCGGACATCATGACGCTGGCCAAGGGGCTTGGAGGTGGGGTGCCGGTTGGCGCCCTTATGGCTAAAGAGCGCGTTTCGGTCTTCGCACCGGGGGAGCACGGCTCGACCTATGGCGGCAACCCGCTGGTCTGCGCCGCGGCGGTAGCGGTGGTCAAGTACGTCATCGAAAAGAACATCCCGGGCAGGGTAGCGAGACTGGGCGAGTATTTCATCTCGGAACTTATCAAGCTGAAGCAGGAGTTCCCGTTCATTACCAGCGCCCGGGGCCGCGGGCTTCTGCTGGCGCTGGAGTTTGACAGCGACATCGGCGAGGCGGTGACCAACGCCTGTCTGGAACGGCAGTTGCTGGTGAACCGGGTCAAGCCGAACGCGTTACGCTTTATCCCGCCGCTCATCATCAAGAGAAAAGAAATCGATGAGGGGCTGGCGATATTGAGGGAGGTCCTGAAGCAATGGCAAACCGAAAGAAAGTAGTCCTGGCCTACAGCGGCGGGCTTGATACCTCGGCCGCGGTACGCTGGCTTGGCGAAAAATACAACATGGACGTGGTCGCCGTCTGCATTGATATCGGCACGGTGAAAGACCTGCCGGCTATCCGGGAGAAGGCGCTTAAGGTCGGGGCGGTCAAGTCGCTGGTTATCGACGCCAAAGACACCTTTATCAACGAGTATGTCTTCCCGGCGCTGATGGCCGATGCCGTTTACGAGGGGCAGTACCCGCTGGCGACGGCGCTGGGCCGGCCGCTGATTGTCAAGCTGATGGTCGAAGTGGCGCGTCAGGAAAAAGCGGTGGCGGTGGCGCACGGCTCGACCGGCAAGGGCAACGACCAGGTCCGCTTCGATGTCGGCACAATGTCGCTGGCGCCGGATTTGAAAATCATCGCTCCGGCCCGGGAGTGGGGTATGACGCGCGAGCAGACCATCGCCTACGCCAGAAAGCACAAAATCCCGGTGCCGGTCACGGTGACCAGACCGTACTCGATAGACGAGAACCTCTGGGGACGGAGCATCGAGTCGGGCATCCTCGAAGACCCGTGGGTGGAGCCGCCGGAGAATATCTACGGCTGGACAAAGTCGGTCAAAGACTGCCCGGAAAAGCCGTCATACGTCGAAATCGGGTTCGAACAGGGCATACCGGTCAGCCTCGACGGCAAGAAGCTGGGTGGGGTGGTGTTGGTGCAGAAGCTGAACAAGCTGGCCGGGGACAACGGGGTTGGTCGGATCGACCATATCGAAAGCCGCATGGTCGGCATTAAGTCGCGGGAAATCTACGAAGCGCCGGCGGCTACGGTACTGGTCAAGGCGCACCTGGCGCTGGAAGCGATGACCATGACCCGCCAGCAATTGCGCTTCAAGGAACGGGTCGCCCAGGAATACGCCGAGCTCGTTTACGGCGGCCTGTGGTTCACCGCTTTCAAGCAGGAACTGGACGCTTATATTAAGGCTTCCCAGCGGTACGTCAGCGGCGTCATCAGGGTGCGTCTGCATAAGGGCAACTGCACTGTGGTCGGCCGGAAATCGGCGACCGCTCTTTACAGCCATGCTCTTGCCACCTATGATAAAGGGGATATCTTCGACCAGAGCGATTCGCCCGGGTTCATCCACATATGGGGACTGCCGGCGATGGTACAGACGGAACGACAGACCAAAGGCAAGTATTAAGAAGGCGCTGAATGAGCAGCAAGCCTCAAAAGCTCCGTGGCCGCTTCACCGGGCAACTGGATGAAGCGGCATCGGCTTATATTGCGTCCATCGGCTTCGACCGGCGGCTGTACCGCCATGACATCACAGGCAGTATCGCCCATGCCCGCATGCTGGGAAAGACAGGCATCATCAAGAAGGCCGAAGCGGACAGGATAATCACCGGACTGGAAGCCGTCCTCAAGGATATTGAGTCGGGGAAAGCCAAGTTGACGGGAGACCTTGAGGACATCCACATGAACGTGGAAGCGCTCCTGGCGGCGAGAATTGGAGAGGTTGCCGGCAAGCTGCATACGGCGCGGTCGCGCAACGATCAGATAGCGCTCGATATGCGCCTGTACATAAAAGACGCCATTGACGAGACGGTCGGCGCTCTAAGCACCATCCAGGCGGCACTGATAAGACTGGCCGAGGCCAATAAAACGGTCGTAATGCCAGGATACACCCATCTCCAGCGGGCCCAGCCGGTACTTTTCGCCCATTACCTGCTGGCGTACTTCGAGATGTTCCAGCGCGATGTCGAACGGCTTGAGGACTGTCTCAAGCGGGTTGATGTGATGCCGCTTGGCAGTGGGGCGCTGGCCGGTGTTGCCTATCCGGTGGACCGGGATGTGGTGGCAAAGGAACTGGGGTTTGGAGGAGTCAGCCGCAACAGTCTTGATGCCGTGTCCGACCGCGACTTTGTAGTTGAATATGAGGCGGCGGCGGCGCTGATTATGGTACACCTGTCGCGGCTGGCGGAGGAGATTATCCTCTGGTCTTCGACCGAGTTCGACTTTATCGAAGTCGATGACGCCTATGCCACCGGAAGCAGTATCATGCCGCAAAAGAAGAACGCCGACACGGCCGAACTGGCGCGGGGCAAGGCGGGGAGGGTATTCGGGCATCTGGCGGCAATGCTGACGACGCTCAAGGGCCTGTCGCTGGCCTATAACCGCGATATGCAGGAAGACAAGGAAGGGCTGTTCGATACCGTCGATGCCGTTGTTGCCAGCCTGAGTGTAATGGCTGGGCTGGTAGCGACGCTTAAGGTCAAGTCCCACCGGATGCGGGCTGCGGCGGTGGGAGGCTATACGCTGGCGACCGATATCGCCGACTACCTGGTCAAGAAAGGCCTGCCGTTCCGGAAGGCGCACAGCGTTATCGGCGGTCTGGTAAAGTACGCCGCCGGTAAGGGTAAGGGGCTAAGCGAGTTGACCTTGAAGGAATACCGCTCGTTCTCGCCGCGGTTCGGTAAAGATGTTCTTGACATAACATTAGAGTCATCGGTGGCGTCGCGGTCGGTCCCCGGTGGTACGTCGCCGGAGCAGGTCAACAAAGCGCTGGCGCAGGCGAAGAGACTGTTGCGTGGTCAGAATGGCAGGTAAGCGCATCAAGCTGGCCCCGTCTATTCTTTCAGCCGATTTCAGCCGGCTCGGGGAGCAGGTGGCTGAGGTGGTGAAGGCCGGGGCCGATTATATTCACGTCGACGTGATGGATGGGCACTTCGTGCCGAATATCACCGTCGGGCCGCTGGTGGTCAGGGCCGTCAGGAAGCTGACCGAAATACCGCTGGATGTCCATTTAATGATAACTGGTCCCGAACGGTACATTAATCAGTTTGCTGAGGCCGGGGCCGATATTATCACCGTCCATGTCGAGACCTGCCCGCACCTGCACCGTGTGGTGCAGTCGATACGCAACCTCAAGGTCAGGCCTGGAGTTTCGCTTAACCCGGCGACGCCGCTGATTTCGGTAGAAGAGATACTGCCGATGGTTGACTTGGTGCTGCTGATGACGGTCAATCCCGGTTTCGGCGGACAGGCTTTTATCCCGGAAACGCTCGGGAAAATAAAAGCCCTGCGGGAAGTGTTGGATGAGGAGCGGTTGAAGGCAGAGCTGGAGGTTGACGGCGGCATCGGTCCGGATAACGCGGCAGAAGTAGTCAAGGCCGGCGCCAGGGTGCTGGTGGCCGGGGCTGCAGTCTTTAATAACAAAGAGAGCGCCGCGAAGGCGCTCTTGAAGCTGAGAAAGGCGGCCGCTGGCTAGCGGACCAGCCTCTGCTGGCTGCGGATACAGCGGGTGCAGTAGTTGCCGTGCACCGGTTTTCCGTTGATGATGAGGGTGGCAGGGTGAATATTGGGCATCCATCGGCGCTTGGTGTGAACCTTGGAATGGCTCACGTTACTGCCGTACTGGGCGGCTTTGCCGCAAAGGTCGCATTTGGTGTTCACAGGACTGTCCTCTTTACCTCGAAAAGCCTTTAGTGTAATATAAAAGGTGTAATGGCGGATATGATACCACACCGCAATCGGCGCTAGCAATAATCCACAGCTAGGGCGCTTGTCCCTCCCAACATTTCCTCTACGTCAACTGTTTGTACACTGATTAGCGGCCCTGGCAAGGAGAAATATGAAAGCAACGATAGGCACCGGTCAGGAGCTCCGTGATATGTTCGGGGCCGCCGCCACCTGGCTTGAGAAGAGCGCTCCTGAAGTTGATGCCATTAACGTTTTCCCGGTGCCTGACGGTGATACCGGCACCAACATGCTCTTCACGGTGCGCTCTACTATGGAAGAGGCTTTCCGCGCCCCGGACCACAGCACGGCACAGGTGATGAAAGCGATGGCGCACGGGGCTTTGATGGGGGCCCGGGGCAACTCTGGGGTAATCCTGTCACAGGTATTCCGGGGTATGGCCAAGAGACTTGGAGATAAGGACGGTATCGGGCCGAAGGAATGGGCGGAAGCGTTGGAGGAAGCTTCTCAGACGGCTTATCAGGGACTATCAAAGCCGGTGGAAGGGACGATTCTGACAGTCATGCGTGATGCCGCGGCCGCGGCTACGGAGGCCGCGGAGAAGGAGGGCGTCACCCTGACAGAGGTTATGGAGGCGGTAGTTGAGGCGGCGAAGAAGTCAGTAGCCATGACACCGACGCTTCTTCCGGTGCTTAAGGAGGCGGGGGTGGTTGATGCGGGGGGGCAGGGCCTGTATGTCATTCTTGACGGCGCTTTACACTATCTGCGGGGTGAAGCTGAGGAACTTCAGTACCGGCGGCCGCAACTGGTTGCGGCAAGCGACCCGATGCCGCCGAAGGTAGCGCCGTTGGCTAGTGTCAAGGAAGAGCCTTATGGCTATTGCACCGAGTTCATCATCACCGGCGAGAATCTTGATCCCGACCGCATCAGGAAACGTCTTGACCGGAAGGGGCAGTCGCTGGTTGTCGTTGGCAACGAAAGTGCGGTTAGGGTGCACATACACACGCTCGACCCGGGTGCTATCCTGCACTGGGCGGTCTCGCTGGGTACTCTCCATCAGCTTAAGATTCAGAACATGGACGACCAGCATGTTGACTTCATCGAGATGCAGAAGGAGAGACTGCCGACCCTCGATATTGGCATTGTCGCTGTCGCCGCTGGACAGGGCATCACCGAGCTGCTTCAAAGCCTTGGCGCTTCCACCATCGTTCCCGGCGGCCAGACGATGAACCCGAGCGTCCGGGATATTCTCCAGGCGGTCGAGATGGTCCCGTCGGATAAGGTTATTATTCTACCGAACAACAAGAATATTGTCCTGACGGCGTCTCAGGTACACACCCTGACCTCCAAGAAGGTGACGGTTGTCCCGACCAAGACGATTCCGCAGGGTGTGGCGGCCCTTCTCGCCTATAACTATGAGGGCAGTCTTGAGGACAATACTAAAACTATGGAAGCGGCGCTGAAGTCGGTGCAGTCCATTGAGGTGACCAAGGCGGTGCGCTCGACACGGTTCGACGGGCTGAGGATACGGCGCGGGCAGTATATTGCCATTGTCGATGACGAGGCGCTTGTCGCTAATGGTGACGAAATGGGGCCGGTACTCCTGCGTGCTTTACAGAAGACGGCCTGTAAGAAGGTAGAAGTGATAACTGTTTACTACGGGGCTGATACACAGGCGTCGCAGGCGGAGGAGATGGTCCAGCAAATACGGGAGAAATACCCACAGGCCCAGGTTGAACTAGTCCGCGGCGGTCAGCCGCACTATAACTACATTGTATCTCTGGAAGGATAACACAGGAGGACAGCTTCGTGGTTAAAATTGTGACGGATACCCTTTCAGACCTGCCGGCCAGCCTGATTAAGGAGCTGGGAATAAGCGTCGTGCCCTTGAACTTGCATTTCGGCACCGAGGTGTACCGGGATACGGTGAACATCACTACGGATGTTTTTTACCAGAAGCTGATGAGCAAGCAGGTGTTCCCGACGACCTCGGCGCCCGGCCCCGGTATTTTCGTCGAGCTGTATAACCAGCTGGCCAGAGAGACGGATGCCATAGTCGCCGTCATGACATCGCGTAAAATCAGCGCCGTCGGTGAAAGCGCTATGCAGGCCAAGAACATGGTCAAGCTGGATGCCAGGATTGAGGTGATTGATACCCAGCAGGTTGCCGGGGCCTTGATGCTGGTGGTGGTTACCGCGGCTGAGGCGGCCAAAGCCGGCGCCACCTTTGAGCAGGTGATAGCCCTGGTCAAGGACGCTGTACCGCGCACGCATGTCCGAATGGCGTTTGATACGCTTGAGTACCTGAGGCGCGGCGGCCGCATCGGCAAGGCACAGGCGCTTCTCGGCAGTCTCTTGAAGGTTCATCCGGTACTTGGTCTTAAGGATGGAGAGGCCTTCCCGCATCATCGGGCACGTAACCGTGCCGGCGCTGTGGACTATCTGGTGGAATTCGCCCGCGGCTTTACCAGGATTGACAGGATGGTTGTCGAGGATGCCACCACACCGCAGGAAGCAGATGCTCTGGTAGAGCGTCTGGCCTCTGTCTTCCCCAAGGAGCGCATCCTCCGTGCCAAGGTGAGCCCGGTCTTCGGCGCTCACGTCGGACCGCACGTTCTCGATGTGGCCCTCATCGAGGGGAGGAAAGAAGCCGGCGAAATCCCGGTCCCGGCCGCCGAGAAGGCAAAAAACCTCTCTCCGTCTCCAGCCATCCTCTAACGCGGAGCCGGTCACTTGATTGTCCCCGTAGAGCCGCTGGGAAGCATTCTCAGGCTTGAGCAGAAGCGGCACTATGACAATGGCGCTGTCATCGGTGGGCTTGATGGTTTCATCTCTAGGTGGGCCGCCGATGTCAGCCTGCGCAAAGTCGGCCCGCGGTTCCTTGCCCGTCTCAAAGAGCTTCAGCTAACCCATCCCAACTATGCCTCATGGGATGCCGAAAAGCGCCGTAAGTGGGTGGAGCGTTTACTGGCATGGCTGGAGTTTGCTGAGGATGAGGCACAGCGGTCTGTAGCAGTTATGCCTGAAGCAATGCCTCCATCTCGTCCAAAGCCAGTTGTGCGGCGTCCTGTAACCACCGGAGGTCTTGATTCGCCTATTACCAGCATTAAGGGTGTTGCCTCAGGTATCGGTGGCAAGCTGGCACGGCTGGGGGTCAAGACGGTCCGGGACATGCTCTATTTCTTCCCGCGGCGGCATATTGATTACAGCAACCGGCGCTTCATCGCCGATTTGAAAGAGGGCGAAGAGCAGACCATTGTGGCCATGGTGTGGCAGGCCAGCGTGGAGTTCCTCGGCGGCCGGCGGGGTACGGTGGCAGTGGTCGGCGATGAGACCGGGAACATGCGGGCGGTGTGGTTCAACCAGCCGTACCTGGCTGAGCGCCTCAAGATCAACTCGCGGATTGCCATCAGCGGCAGGATAACAGTCTACCGCGGGGTCAAGCAGTTTGAATCGCCTGAATGGGAGTTTATCGGGGAGGCTGATGATGACCTGCTTCACACCGGCTGTCTGGTGCCGGTCTACCCGCTGACCCAGGGTCTCTTTCCCAAGCAGGTGCGCCGCCTGGCCCGGACCGTTGTTGACGGCTGGGCTGACCGGCTGGTGGACTTTATGTCTGAGGCAATCCAGAAAGGGTGCCGTCTGGAAGGGCTGTCATGGGCAGTCCGGCAGGCCCACTTCCCTGATTCTCAGGAGGCTCTTGGTGGGGCCAGGCGGCGGTTGGCGTTTGATGAACTCTTTCTGTTTCAAATGGGCGTGCTCGGAAGAAAGCGGGAATGGCAGGAAAGCCAGCCGGGCAGTCCGCTATCGGTTGACCGTGGTCTGGTCGACCGGCTGGTTGCCAGCCTGCCGTTCGCGCTGACCCGGGCGCAGATAAAGGCGCTTGAAGAGATTCTGGCGGATATTCAGAAACCCAAGGCGATGTCGCGGCTTCTTCAGGGTGAGGTTGGCAGTGGCAAGACAGTGGTGGCAGTGGTGGCGTTGGTTGTGGCCGTAGATAACGGCTATCAGGGCGCTTTCATGGCGCCAACCGAGATACTCGCCGAACAGCATTTCAACAGTGTTTGCCAGTTCTTGAAGATGTTGGGAGGTAGAGAGGAAGATGACGGCGAGGGAGTGCTACGCTACCATGGGGTGCTTGACAGGCCGGTGGTCATAGCGCGCCTGGTCGGGGCGCTTTCTGCCAGGGCCAAGAAGGCTCTGCACCAGCGGGTTGAATCCGGTGAAATCGGTATCATTATCGGCACCCATGCCATTATCCAGAAAGACGTGGCTTTCAAGAAACTGGGACTGGCAGTGGTTGACGAACAGCACCGCTTCGGAGTAGAACAGCGTTCGGCTTTGCGTCAGAAAGGCTTTAACCCGCACGTCCTGGCGATGACAGCGACGCCGATCCCACGGACCATGGCCCTGACGCTTTATGGCGACCTGGACCTTTCCGTCATTGATGAACTGCCTCCCGGCAGGCTGGCGGTGAAGACGAGGTGGGTGTACCCGGAGGAGCGTCCTAAGGCGTATGATTTTGTCCGGCGACAGGCGGCGGAAGGCCGGCAGACGTTCATCATCTGCCCGCTGATTGAGGAGTCCGAGGCGGTCGAGGCCAAAGCCGCAGTTGCTGAGTATGAGCGTTTGTCCGGCGAGATTTTTCCGCAGTTGCGCCTGGGACTGCTTCATGGACGGATGTCGGCCGAGGACAAGGAAGGCGTCATGGCGCAGTTCCGCGCCGGTGAACTCGATATTCTTGTTTCTACGGCGGTGGTCGAGGTCGGCATTGATGTCCCTAACGCGACGGTGATGCTTGTGGAGGGTGCCGACAGGTTTGGCCTATCCCAGCTTCACCAGTTCCGCGGCCGTGTGGGCCGCGGCCAGCACGCCAGCTACTGTCTCCTGCTGGCGGAAAATCCGTCTAAGGAGGGTAGGGAACGGTTGAGGCTGATCGAGCGGGTCTACAACGGCTTCGTGCTGGCGGAGGAGGACCTGAAAATGCGCGGTCCCGGGGAGTTCTTCGGGACACGTCAGAGCGGATTGGCCGACTTTCGTATGGCCAAGCTATCGGACGTGGCCTTGCTGGAGTTAGCACGGACCGAGGCGATGGCGCTGTGGAAGGACGTGCGGGTTCTTAAGACCGCTGAATACCGGCCCCTGATGGCGGAACTGGCCCGGACCTGGCCCGGCGTGGCCGAGTGGAGCTAGACCCGTTATGCAGGTAAGCTATCCCGCCATTGCTTATCGAGAGCGGCGCTATCCAGGCCGAACACCTTCTTGAGGGCGCTGTCGTAGGTGGCGCCATCTTTGAAAACCGCCAGCAATTCTCTCATTTTCTCCCAACCGAACCGGTTTATCAGGTAGATGACGATGCTTTTACTTTCAGCGTACGACAGGTATGCCTGCTGGGAATCGGTAGGGAAATTGGAGCTGAGGCTTCTCACGGATATCAACCGGTTTTCCCGCATGGCGCTGTCTATTAGATTTTTTTCGCCAACGGTTAAGTTGTTTTCTTCAGCATATTCTGCCAGCCCCTCGTTCAACCACACTGGTATATCATCAAAGGGGCCGAACACCGCCTCACCCACCAGTAGATGCGTAATCTCATGGGCGAGAGCTCCCTGCGCCCACGAAAGATTCGATGCATTTACAGGTACCAGTACAATGTTATACTGGCTGAAGGCCACAGCACCGGTCCAGTCCTGCGGGAAAAGCATAGCGGCTTTAAGCTGTTCAACATTCGGGTAAATAAACACCTTTATTTTTCTCTCGCTGGGGACATTAACTCCCAGCCTAACTCGTGACAGCATGGCTTCCAGTCCTGAAGTCAGGTCATTAACCAGCGAGGCATTATCACCCTGCCAGTATATATCCAGAAGGTCGAGTTGCTTGATTTGCCATTGGAATCTGGTATCAACGAAGGTTGTCACGTTCCGTGGGGAAAGAAATTCCCGGTTTAAATCATCCGTTATACGCCAGCGCCACCAGACCGTTGCCCCGGGCGGCAGCGCCCCACCCGACTTCTTCATTTCCCACGTGTATCGTGTATTGATGGCTGAGCCGGGTGCGAATGCCGGCTCAACCCTGGTCACCTCTTCGATAATGGAGCGCTTGTCTGTCCCGTATTCCAGGGTAAGGCTCTTAACCGGCTTTACGCTCGTTCCCTCCAGTGAAAAAATTATTCGGGCAGGGAACTCAATTGTAGCTCGATTGACTGTTAAGCTGACTTCCGCCGGTGCCGGTTTTGTCCTGACCTGAGGGGTAGGTACCGGCGGCGTCTCAGGCGCTTTGCTTGGAGGTGTGGTTGGGCTGGGTACTACGGTAGGCGGTGGTAGAGGCGATGGGGGAGCAACTGGAGCCGAAGCAGAACAACCGGTAGCAATCAGTACGGCTACCGCCAGGATGACGGCGGCCGCGGAGCGTATCAATCCAAGCTTTGTCATCATCACTTGCTAGCTCCGCTCGAGTGACAGGTCCTTCCAGTGATTTACAGCTATCGGGAACAGCCTCAGACCTTTGACATAGGGTTTAACTACTTCGTAGGACTTCCAATCATTGTAAAAGGGCATCGCGGGAAGGTCGGCCAGTATCATTTTCTCGATTTCCTGATACTTCTTAAGCCTGGCCGCTTCGTCAGTTTCGGCGGCGGCTGATTTCAAGGCCGCGTCGACAGCGGGATTAGCGTAGGCCCAGAGATTCTCCGGGCTGGCACTTTCGAACAGGTCCCCCAGATAGGTATAAGGGTCGATATAGTCGGGGCGCCAGCCGTGCGTAAAAAGCTGGAATTCCCTATTGTGGTAACGGCGGAAGTACTCCTTTTGCTCCTTGATAACATCAACCTTTACATCTATCCCCAGGTTGGCTTTCCACATGGCGATCATTGCCTCTGCGGCTGAGCCAACGGACCCGTAAGCTGAGTAAATCACTGGCGGCAGGCGGTCCACGCTCCCGTATTTCGACTCCGCTATCAACTGCTTGGCCTTAGCCGGATCGTAAGGTAACGGCTTCAGGTCAGGGTTAAAGCCCGGGAACCCCTTGGGGAGTATACCCGTGGCTCGGCCGGCATTGCCCTTGAGTGATACCTCAAGCACCTTGTCCCAGTTGACCGCCATGGCGAAGGCTTGCCGCACCTTAAGGTCATCGAAAGGGGCCATGGTTACATTGAAACCCAGGAAATCGGTAATAAATACCGTTCCGGTGATTAGCTCCTTGTTAAGCGGATTAGCCGGGTCCTGCACCCGGTCAATATCGGAAAGGCTGACGCTGGTGAAGTCAATCTCTCCCTTCTCATACATCATCATGGGCCGCCCGGCAAAAAGCTGGAAAACGATGTTTTTAACTCTGGCTGGTTCCTGGTAGAAGTTGTCATTACGCTCGAGCACCAGAAGCTCATCTTTCTTCCACTGGGTTAACTTGAACGGCCCGGTTCCGTTGGGCGTGGTGTACCACTCCTTCCCTCGCGCGACATTAGCACGATCAACGACATAGGAAGTAATATAAGCCAGTTTGCCAAGGAAGTATGCTTTGGGCTGGTCCAGTGTGACCTGCAGGGTACGGTCGTCAATCACCTTGACACCGCTAAGCTCGGTTGCCTTACCTTCCAGCATCTCTTTAGCGCCGGCGATATCGCCCAGGAAAGTGCGGGCTTTCGGCGACTCAAGCTTCGGGTCGCAAGCCCTTTCCCATGAGTATTTGAAATCGCTCGCAGTGACCGGCTTGCCATTATGGAATCGTGCCCCGGCCCGGATAGTGAAAGTGTAGGTTCTGCCATCGGGGCTAACCACCCACTTCTCAGCCAGGTCAGGCACTAATTTAAGGTCCTTGTCGAGCTTCACCAGACCGCTGAATACCGCCCCGACGATTGACTCCGGGCTTTCTTCGGAGAGGGCCGGGTCAAGGGTAACGATTTCTCCCCGGTAGAGGAAGATAGAGTCCTGGCGGGACACTCCGAAAGGCATTGGTTCAGTCAGCGTTAAGCTCTTGACGAATTGGTCAATGGTGCTTTTTTGGTTATCATAGGTAGTGACGGCTGTTTGGGTAAGTAGCGTGAAAGCACGGGTGCCACGAACGGCGGAAGTCAGGCGTAAACGAATTACTCCGCCCTGGACCGGATAACTGAGAAGGATATCGTAACCCGGCAATCCCTCACCGAGAACGGTATCGGCTTGACTGATAATCTGGCCGCCGTTCCGGGAAAAGGCGGACGCTAATTCCAGCGCGTAGTCCTCAGCCGATTTACTACTGGCCAAGGTCTCTGTAGCTAAATCAGAAATAATAACCGGCGTGTCAGGAGCGCTTCTAAAGCGCACTATCCGGGTTCGGTCATTCAGCGCTAATCCATCCCAGCCGGTGGGAATGGTAACGCCGACGCCGAGAGTAGTATTGTTGTAAGTTCCGGTATACATGACCGGCGGTTTGAAGCTGTCAAGCGTCGCCGTAAGAAGTGATTCATTAGCCGCCCATTGGTCCGCCGAGACACCCGCAACTACAGCTAATCCGTAACGGCCGGTCTTAATCAAGAGCACCAGCGCTTTCAGTTCGCTGGCACCAGCATTATAGGTAAATGTCTTCAGTACCGCTGGTGGACCATCTTTTCGGGTGATGCTCTTCTGATCAAGGGACTTATAGCCGGCAAGGTCCTTCTGCATTTGGCTGTCAAATGCGCGAACGAATTCATCCAGAGACATCTCGACGGGATGGGTTGAACAGGTGATCGAGACCCCTCCTAAACCTTGCTTGGTGATGAGGACCATTTCCGGTTTGTCCTGCTTGAGCGTCCATCCTTTGGGATAATTAATCTGGTATTGAAACTCCTTGCTGTTAAAGGTTTCACTTTCCACGGTTCTGAGGGTGGTGGTAATACCGCCCGCTTTAAGTTCATATACGCCGGCAG
The DNA here is from genome assembly GCA_040753815.1 of Chloroflexota bacterium. Taxonomy (GTDB): domain Bacteria; phylum Chloroflexota; class Dehalococcoidia; order GIF9; family JBFMDU01; genus JBFMDU01. The sequence continues at coordinate 30,630 of JBFMDU010000019.1, read as the reverse complement.
AATCACGCGCGATGGAGAATTTCACCTTGCCTGTCGCTCCGGGAGAAAGACTGACCATCGCCGTATCGGTCTCCACTCCGTTAACTAACAGTGTGACCGGGTAGTCTCCACCCACCGGATTTAGATTGGTCACCACTGCCTCTACTACCGCCTCCTGGTTAGGATATACGATGGTCGGTTCGACAGTGAGATTGCTGACCCTTATTTCCGGCTGTTTAGGTGCCGAAGGCGAGGGCGTTGGTGGGATTACGGTAGATGCGGGTGGTGGTGATTGCGGTGTGACCGCAGTGGGTGGTGCACTGCCGCCGGTACAACCCGGCAACGCTGTCAACAGGATAATGAGGACCATTAGTAATGGAATAGACTGCCAGCGGATGCCAGTCATGATTACCTCCAATTATGAAATGGGTAAGCCGGATTGTAGCCTGGGGGTAGCCGGACTGTTTATCAATATACCAGATGATGTCAAATAGTTTGGACTTGTGACGGCTTTCGTGTAGAATAAGCCTTCAAACGCGCCAGAGCGCTAAAGAAAGGAGGGCCTATATCATGCCCCGCTGTGGTTGTGGAGCCTCCAAGAAGACGGCCGCGCCAAAAAAGGAGGCCAAGAAAACAGCCTCCAAGAAGTCCTCTAAGTAGTCTCTGGCCTCGGGAATTCCGCTGATAAGGCGGCATTCCCTTTTACCCACTATGTTGAAGCGAAAAATAGCCGAATCCCTAGAAGCGGCGGTGCGCACCGCGCAGGAGCGCGGGGACATTGTCCCATCGGCACTGCCCGAGATATTGATTGAACGCCCGCAGGACCCCAGGCATGGCGACTATGCCTCCAGCCTGGCTTTGAAGCTGGCAAGAGCTGCCCGCGCCAACCCGATGGCGATTGCCGAGAAGCTGGCTGGACTGCTCCCGCCTGTTGACGGCGTGGAGCATGTGACGGTGGCGCCTCCGGGCTTTATCAACTTCGCTATTTCCGGCAAATGGCTGGCGGAGCAGGTGGACGTTGTCCTCAAGCAGGGTGACGCTTATGGCAACATACCGTTCGAGGGCAGCAAACGCGTGCAAATCGAGTTCGTCAGCGTGAATCCGACGGGGCCATTGCATGTCGGTCACGGGCGCGGTGCGGTATTAGGTAGTACGCTGGCTAATGTTTTGAGCGCGGCCGGTTATGACGTTGAGAAAGAGTACTATGTCAATGACGCCGGCACCCAGATAGACAACTTCCGGAATTCGCTGTATGTGCGTTATCAGCAGTGCTTCGACCGGGATGTGCCGATGCCGGAGGAGGGATACTTCGGCACATATATGGTCGAGCTAGCCAGGGAAATCGCCTCGTCCGAAGGCGACCGCTTCCTGATAATGCCCGGGGATAAGGCGGTACGAGAGCTTGGCGCAATCGGCCTGAGCAAGATGGTTGATGCCATCAGGGTTGAACTGGACCGCTTGCGCGTCAAGTTCGATGTCTGGTTCAACGAGCACGATTTGTACCAGGGCGGCCAGTGGGACCGGGTTATGGCTATTCTGAGGAGCGGGGGATATGTAGCCCAGAAGAAGAGTGCCACCTGGTTCGTTTCCACGGCGCTTGGTGAGGATAAGGACAACGTCCTGGTCCGCAGTAATGGTTCGCCGACCTATTTCGCTTCGGACATCGCGTACCATTACAACAAATTCCTGGAGAGGAAATTCGACCAGGTCATTAACATCTGGGGAGCGGACCATCAGGGGCACGTATCACGCATGAAGGCGGTAGTCGGCGCCCTGGGAGTCGCTCCGGAACGTCTTACGGTGGTTATCACCCAGCTCGTAACCTTGCGGCGTGGTCAGGAGGTGGTGCGGTTATCCAAGCGGAGCGGCGATATTATTACCCTGGCTGAGGTCATGGATGAAGTCGGGGTAGATGCCTGCCGGTTTGTCTTCCTTTCCCGTTCCGCCGACAGTCAGATGGACTTCGACCTGGAACTGGCCAAGAAGCAGTCCGTGGAAAACCCGGTCTACTATGTCCAGTACGCTTATGCGCGCATTGCCAGCATCCTCCGTCTGGCTCAAGAGCAGGGTATCGACTTTAACGATGGCGATGTTTCTCTGCTGACCCACGAGGCCGAACTGGCGCTTATTCGCGAGATGGTTAAGTTGCCGGAACTAGTGGAGATGATGGCCGCCAGTCTCGAACCGCATCATCTTCCCCATTATGCCCAGGACCTAGCTACTATCTTTCACAGCTTTTACCAGCAGTGCCGGGTGGTCTCAAGCGACCAGGCGGTGACCAGGGCGCGGCTCAAGCTGGTAATGGCGGTGAGGGTAGTACTGGCCCGTGTCCTCAGCCTGATGGGGATGACAGCGCCCGAGCGAATGTAGCGTTTCCCCGCAGTAATCTCACGAATCATCCACGCAAATTCTTTCCGCAGTCTATTGCTTTTCTGTAAAGTCACGTTTAGAATAGCTTTAATAGCATCTGGAAGGCGACAATGACCGGCCGTATCAGCGCCGGCCGGTCATTTGAATATAGGTGATTACTTGGACGGCGACCCCGAGCGTGCTGGTTCATCCGGGACTCTCTCTCGTGAGCAAGTAAGGTCGAGCATAGGGTACTCCGCCGGCGAGGGGGTAGCATCGGCGGCGAGTGAAGGCGCCACTGAGGAGTACTACGTTCCGTATGCGCTGGCGGCCGGCGCCTCAGCTTCAATCGTTGGCTGGCTGGTTGCCCTGGCGCAACTGGCACTGGCCTTCTGTTATTTGAAGGTTCCCGACTACGTCAGGAAAATAGGCAGCCGCCGGCACGCCATTCTGCTCATCGTCCTAGTTGACGTTGTCACCTTCCTTCCGTTCATCATTCTTCCATTCCTGGTCAGGGACTACCTGGTCCAGACCATTTTCCTGTTCTACATCATCTCGGTTGTTCCGACTATTGTCGTTGGCCCGATCTGGGCGAGCTGGATAACGGACCTGGTACCGGTGGGGGTGCGGGGCAGATACATGGGACGGCGGATGACTTTCATGGGGGCCAGTGAGCTTGGCTGTTTTATTGCCGCCGGCGTAATACTGAACTGGTTCGCCGGGCAGGTATTTGTTGGTTTTTCAATCATCTTCGCCTTTGCCGCGATGGCAAGACTGGCATCGTGGTTCATGTACCGCAGGATGAAGGATGTCCCGATAGCGCGGCGCGAGGAGGTGAGTCACTTTGGCTTCCATGATGTAGTCCCGGCGGTAAGGAACGGCAGTGTTGGCCAATTTATGGTATTTGCGGCGTCTTTGTACTTCACAATCTTCCTGGCGTCACCTTTCTTTGCTGTGTTCATGCTTTCGGAACTCCAGTTTTCTTACCTGGCGTTTATGATTGTTATCTGCAGTGAGCAAGCGGCAAGGCTGGCCATTCTTCGATTCTGGGGAAGGTACGCTGATGCCAGGGGTAGTCTCAGGGTCATCAAGCTGGTCTCGGTGGTTATCCCGATGGTACCGGTCCTGTGGCTGGTGTCTCAGAATATCGTCTATCTGGTTTTTGTTCAGATTATCACGGGTCTAGCTCTGGCCGGGTTTGAACTCTGCGCGGCCAATTTCATGTACGGGGCAGCGCCGGCTGGTGGCCGCATCAAGTACATCGCGTTATTCCGTGCTTTAAACTGTACAGGGGCCGCAGTTGGCGCCTTGCTTGGCGGGTATTTGGCAGTAGTGCTGGTCCCCATCTTTGGACACAAACTGCTGGCGCTTTTTCTGTTGTCCGGCCTGTTGCGTGGTGTGGTTGTTCTGAAGTTTCTGCCGTCAATAATCGATGTCACTTTGAAGTGCGTTACGAAACCGGACTGGGGCAGTTACCGTCCCAGAGGTATGCTGGCGGCTGATGCTATTACCGACGGCTTCGGCTGGGGATTGCTTTATATACCTGAGAGTATGCGGCGTGACCTGAGCCGTGTTTTTGAGGAGCGTCGGATACTTCTTGATGAAAAGTCAAGCCAGGGTAAAGAGGGGCTGATTCGGAGGTTTGCGCGCCTCGCGGCGAGGCAGTTGATTGCAGAGAAGTCTTTAGTATCGGAGTCGCAAAGTGAGCATGAGAAACTGAGGCTCGTTGGTCTGAGGTGTCTGGCGGTTGGGCAGGTCGAAAGACCAGGTGGCGGGTCAAATAAACCGGCGGTGAGTGAAAAAGGCAGATGGTTTAGCGAGGAGTTGTGGCGTAGTCTCAGACAGCGGTTTGGGATTGGGACTGCGGTGACTCCTGCTGAGGCATCGGCCAGAGTTGCTCTGCTGCACAATGTCGAGCTTGGGCAGAAGCTTGTGGAGGCGAAGACTGACCAGCATCAGGTCAAAGATAAGGCATCAGGTCGAGGTAAGCGCGGCGAACTGTATCAGAAGTGGTCGCGGGAGGCGCTGCGACAACGCATCGAGGCCCAGAGGAAGCCCCCAGCGGAGACCGGTAGAGCCCTTAATAAGGGACTGCTTCATAATCCGCAGGCATGGCAGGCTCATATCAATAAGGAGACGGCTTCAAAGAATGGCACGGGACTGGGAGGTAGACTTCAACCGGAGGCCAGGAGGGAAGGCCTGCTGTACAGAGACGGCGCCAGGGAGGCGTTTAAGAGCCGGTCGGATGGTAAGAACTCGAGTGACCGGATAGATAGGGTAAAACCATCTTCATCCCGTGATGGACTACTCCACAGCGCACAAGCTTGGAATAGGTATTCTGGGACTCCAGGTAAAGCAAAGTCTGATACGCGTCAGGATATTGTTAACGTTAGCCAGGCCGGTCAGCTTGGTTTCGAACGACAGCGCGAGGGTCTGATGCATGCGCTGGTGGAAAGTCTGGACAAGCATCAGGCGTGGGGACTCCGCAAAGGAGTTCCCGATAGGGCGATGATAGCAAAGTTGAGGAATGGGTTGCTTGGGTTCGGCCGCAAGCGATTCCCCAACCCATTTTAATAGCTACTGGTCCTGACTTTCCGATATTAATGTGCCTTGTTAGCCTGTTGCCTTTCTGATAAACTACCTTGACCATGAGACGCGTCTTTTCCGGGGCCCGGCCCACGGGCCGTCAGCATATCGGTAACTACCTCGGTGCCATTCAGAACTACGTAAAGCTACAAGATGAGTATGAGTGTATCTATTGTGTGGTGGATGTCCACGCACTGACGACCATGGAGGAGACGGAGAAGTTAGCCGAGAACACTCATGAGATGATGCTGGACTGGCTGGCGGCTGGTCTCGATCCCAAGCGGAGCATCCTGTTCGTCCAGTCACATGTGCCTGAAGTTATGGAGCTTCATACTCTGCTGAGCATGGTGACTCCATTGGGGTGGCTCCTGCGTGTGCCGACATTTAAAGAAAAGGCACGTTCCCAGCCGCACAACGTTAATTACGGTCTCGTCGGCTATCCGGTGCTTATGACCGCAGACATCATCCTCTATAAAGCTGAGGTAGTGCCGGTTGGTGAAGACCAACTGCCGCATCTAGAGTTGGCGCGGGAAATTGTACGGCGGTTTAATTCAATCTTTGGTGACACGTTTCTTGAGCCTCAAGCGAAGCTGACTTCATTTCCGATGGTGCTGGGACTTGACGGGGCGCAGAAGATGAGTAAAAGCTACGGCAATACCATTGACCTGGCACTGACCGCGGAAGAAACGGCCCAGCGGGTAATGACGGCAGTTACGGACGCGGCGCGCAAGTTCCGAAATGACCCGGGGCATCCTGAGGTATGCAACGTCTACCGGCTACATCAGTTTTTTAATGCCGGTCAGGTCAGTCAAATTCGTGATGAATGTACCTCGGCCAGGCGAGGGTGTGTTGACTGTAAGAAACAGCTTGCAGCCAGTATGAATACTTCACTCGCTCCGTTCCGTGAGCACCGGGCTGAACTGGCAAGCCGTCCCGATTACGTGAATGACGTGTTTGCGGACGGGGCCAGGCGGGCACGCGCTATCGCTCAGGCGACAATCGCTGAGGTCCGCCAGAGAATGGGTTTCCTCAATCTGCCGGCGGCCAGACCTGTCAATGGTTGAGCTTCCAAAGTCATCAAGCGGCCGCGGGATTCTGGAGATTGCTGATAGTGCGGCCAGACAGGCCGGGGCGATTATCAGATCCCACTTCCACGGTCACAATCAGGTCAGGGTCAAGGGAAAGAGCAATCTCGTTACTCAGGTTGATGTGCTTGCGGAGCAGGTTATCCTCAAGATTCTGCGTGCTGAGTACCCTGTCTGTGCGGTCCTTTCCGAAGAGACGAACAACACCTCCGAGCTTTCCGGCTACACATGGATAGTTGACCCTCTCGACGGCACCAATAACTTTGTTTTCGGTATCCCTTTCCTGTGCGTTAACATTGCTCTGGCAAAAGATGCTGATGTTATCTTCGGCCTTACTTATGACCCGCTTCTGGATGAGTGCTTTCATGCTCAGGCGGGCTCGGGTTCTTTCCTCAACGGCCAGCGGATTCGGGTTTCCTCACGTTCTAAGCTGGAGGCCGCCATCCTGGGGTTTGACATCGGGTACGATGTCAAATGGGGTGAGGAGGTGCTCGAACTGGCGCGCCTTCTTCGACCGGAAGTGCATAGCATCAGGGTTATGGGTTCAGCGGCGTTGTCTCTGGCTTATATTGCTGGCGGCCGGTTAGACCTTTATTTTCACAAGTATTTGTATCCGTGGGATATGGCCCCCGGGATATTGCTGGTCAAAGAGGCGGGTGGTATGGTTTCAGACTGGGACGGGCGGATGGCAACACCGCTGACGCGCCAGATAGTCGGGGCAGGCAACGAGTTGAGGCGGGAGTTCCTTAAATGGCTCGCAGACTGCAGCGTCAAACGCGGGCGTTAAGTTATGCCTTGCCGTGACGGCGCATGAAACTGCGGATTCTCCGCAGGGCCTCTTCGATTTCAGGAAGTGAGGTGGCGTAGCAACAGCGCACGTGCCCTTCACCGCACTTACCGAATGCGGAACCGGGCACAACCACCACCTTTTCCTCTATCAGCAGCTTTTCGGCGAATTCGTCGGAGCTCATGCCGCTCTTGCGGATTGATGGGAAGACGTAGAAGGCGCCTCTCGGCTCGAAGCAGGTGAAACCGATATCCCTAATCCCCTTGAGGATAACACGGCGGCGCTGGTCGTATTCTTGAAGCATGTCGGCGGTGTCGGCATCGCCGTTTTTGAGAGCTTCTACCGCGGCCATCTGGCCGGCGGTCGGAGCGCACATCATGACGTACTGGTGGATTTTAGTGATAGCCTCAATCAGCTCATGCCTGGCGGCTACGTAGCCAACTCTCCAGCCGGTCATAGCATAGGACTTGGAGAAACCACCGACAAGGATAGTGTTCTCCTTCATACGGGGCAATGCCGGGAAGCATACCGGTTCGACTCCGTAAACAAGCTCACGGTAGATTTCATCGGAAATGACCATGATGTCGCGGTCTCGAGCGAGATTACCAATCTGGACTAACTCCTCGCGCGGCATGATAGCGCCGGTCGGGTTAGCCGGGTAGCCAAGCAAGATTGCTTTGGTATGGGGAGTGAGGCGTGATTCAATGTCACGCAAACCGATGTGAAAATCGGCTGTCTCGGAGGTCGGCACCGTCACTGGCGTGCCGCCAGCCAGGATAGTACAAGCCGGGTAAGCTACGTAGGACGGGTCAGGCATGATGACTTCATCACCCGGGTTGAGGATGGCCCTGAGTGCGAGGTCTAGTGCCTGACTGCTTCCAGTGGTGATGAGCAGTTCTCTGGTTGGGTCGTAAGAGACTCCGTAATGCGATGCCAGATGCTTTGCCAACTCTTGCCGCAACTCGATGAGGCCGAAGTTCGAGGTATACATGGTATACCCCTTCTCGATTGAGTAGATAGCGGCCTCTCGAATATGCCATGGCGTGACGAAATCCGGCTCGCCGACGCCAAGCGAGATGACTTCCTGCATCGTTGAGGTCAGGTCAAAAAACTTCCTGATCCCGGATGGCGAAACCATGTTAACCCTATCGGATATGGGACTGCGTGCTGTTTTTATTGAGTGGTTTGCGGACATAGCTATCTCCAGCGCCATTTACGGCTATGGCGAGACGGGGAGGCGCTTTACTTCCTCGCCGCCTTCGATGATGTCACCGTCCTCTTTGTACTTCTTGAGAAGGAAATGGGTTACGGTGCTTTGAACTCCCTCGATAGGTGCCAGCTTATCGGAGATGAACATGGCAACGTCCTGCATTGTCTTTCCGGCTACGAGGACTGCCAGGTCATAGGTGCCGGAAACAAGGTATACGGAGCGTGCCTGCGGGAATTCGTAGACACGCCTGGCGATTTTGTCGAATCCGACGTCCCGCTGGGGCGTGATTTTAACTTCTACCAGCGCCCAGACCTGCTCTTCTCCGAGCTTCGACCAGTTGATTACCGTTTTGTACCTCAGGATAGCGCGGTTCTTCTCCGCCTGCTTGATGGCTTCGTTAACTTTGCTGACCGGCATACCGGTCATTGTCGCAATCTGCTCCGAAGTCGTGCGAGCGTTATCCTGCAGTATCTCAAATATCTTTTTCATCCACGTTGTCTCCTCAGCACACTGGCTTCGATAATAATGTGACCAATTATAGCAAAGCTCAAGCGGATAGTCCTCCCGTGCGTTTTTTGCCTGCTTTCTGACCAAGACCGATTGTGCTAGAATCTGAAGCCACGATGACCGCTTACTCCTCTGTGAGCTAATCGCCGTACATGTATTGTGGCTTTGTTGGTGACGGAGCACCCTCTGTTTCAAAGCGTGGTTGATGGTCCTGTAATGAGGTATCTGTAATGATTGCTCTACCGATTGGAAGACAGGCTTTCGACTTTGATTGCGGCGCCAAAGCCCTGCAGGTTGTTTTCAGGTACTATGGGATAGATGTCCGTGAAGACACAATGGTTAAGGAGTTGGGCAGTGACAAGAACGGGACCTCTGTTAAGAACATGGTAGCTATGGCGGAAAAGTACGGGTTCCATGTTGTCACCAGATGTGGGACTTCTCTAAGAACCGCTAAGCATTATATAGATGACGGCTACCCCGTAATCGTTCTCCTGCAAGCCTGGGCCGAAAGGCCCATGACTCTTAAGGATTGGAGAGAAGACGATGATGACGGGCACTATGCAATCCTTATCGGGTACCGCAACAATATCTTTGTATTTGAAGACCCCTCATCGATCCGCCGAACTTGGCTAAGAAAAAGCGAGTTCCTTGCCCGCTGGCACGATGTTGATCCCAGGACCGGAGAAAGGTACGACCGCTTCTCTATAGTGCTGAAGGGAAAGCAACCTGCCCAGAGCAAAATTGAACACATGGACTAGGCGGTTGTAAGCCAGTCAGTAACAATACCCATTGACTTAGCGACAAATTTGTGGTTTTATAACATACCGTACCAGGGTATGGTTCATGTGGACGCCCCCTCGACTTTATCTAAACCGTCACACAACCGTCCCGGACAATGAGAAGGAGGAGTACATTGGATACTACCACCAGACGGCAGTTCATCAAAGGCATGGGAGGTGTCACCCTTGGAATGGTTGCCCTATCCGGCATCGGCGGTGCTATCTCCTGTGCGGCACCAAGTGCATCTCCACCACAATCAAACCCGGCATTAGTTCCTTCCCCCACCGCCACACAACTACAGACATTGGTCTACCCATGGCCATATAAGAAGCTGGACCCGATCGCCGCCGCCGAGCGTTCCTATCAAGCATATTATAACGGTGGTTGCATGTACGGTGCGTTTGAGGGTATCGTTGGTGAACTACGGTCCGTCGTCGGCCAGCCTTATACCACTATGCCTACCGCCATGGCGAAGTATGGCGCTGCCGGCGTTATCGGTTGGGGTACTCTTTGTGGCTCTTTGAACGGCGCCGCTGCAGCTATCTACCTTATCCATGAGGCCAAGACCGGCAATCCCATCATCAATGAGCTATTCGGATGGTATGGTGCTGAGTCCCTCCCTGACTACAAACCGAAATCACCGAAATTCGCTAACATGGTCACCTCAGTAGCTGAATCTCAGTTGTGCCACCAATCGGTGACTCGTTGGTGTGAAAAGTCGGGCTTTAAGACTACTTCGCCGGAACGTGCTGAGCGGTGCGCCTGGATTACAGCTTCGGTGGTGAAGTATGCTGTCGAGCTACTTAACAAGCAGACCGACCAGGGCAGTATCACCATTGCTCATGCCGTCCCGGCCAGCGTAACCGGATGTCTCTCCTGCCATGGTAAAGGCGGAGTGAAAGAGAACGTCCATATCTCTTCCCAGATTACCTGTGCCTCCTGCCATGACACACTACCCAAGACTCATCCGGCGCTGACGAATTAGGCCGGCCACATTTGAGTCCGGAAATAATGGGGGGACGTCGGAGTCTCCGACGTCCCCCCATGGCTTACCCTATATACCCAAGCTAAATAGCTAGTTCTTGACCGCTACCTCGACCACGCTTTGCCTGGCGATAGCGTTCTCGACCGTACCTTTCCGCACGAATACGTGCATCAAGCCGAGTACCTCGTATTTACCGTTCGGCAGATTGCGCGTGTCCCACTTGACCGGGAAGTTAGATGCCTTATCAGTCGATTCGCCAATCTTAATCCAGGTGTCACTGCCCTTAGCCCGGTAGTACCAGGGGTTAGAGACCTTCACCAACGGCCCTGACAGCCCCAGCGCTTCCAGCTCTTTTGCCAGCAGGTCGTCGTCAAGCCTCTCTCTAAGCTGAACTATACCGGAGTAGCTTTCCAGCACGCCGGTCGGAACGATGAAATGGGGCCCCCAATTGTACGACATACTCTCCTCCTTTCGCTGCCCTGCCATGGGAACTTTGCAAGTTCCTCCTTCGCTGTGTAATTTTATCATAGGTGACGGCACAAGGCAACCGTTTGCCTATTATCAAGCCATTATTACTTTGGTACTGAAAAGGTCACAGCCGACGCTAACACAAGCTCCGCGAAGGTAAAAATCCTGTTGACAGCTTACAATACTTGTGCTAACACTAACAAAAGTGAATCCAAACGCATGGGTTGGTTACCAACCCAAATAAGGAGGGTAAACATGAAGCATATCCTGGCGGTTGTGCTTGTAGCACTCATGGTCATGACATTGATGCCAGCCCTGCCGGCGGCGGCTAAGGACCCTGTCAAAGTAACCTTTAATGAAATATTAATCGTTCAGGGGATCGGTCCCGGTATTGTTCAGCAGGTTGGCAATCCTGAAGGGACTTATTATTGGAAGGTATCAGAACGTCCGGTATTCGGCGCGGTAAAATCGGGTAATGTATTCAGTACAGGCGTCTTTCAATTCATTTATTCCGGTCTGATTGCCCCTGACCAGTCCGGCCGTGTCGTGGGCGACCTAACCATCGCTAACGCGTCCGGGACAGCTACCGCCAAACTCACCAGCTCGATGGCGGCGCCTATACAAGTCGGATACACCCTGAACTATTCGTCGGTCTGGGAAGGCGGAACCGTGTATCCGCTGTGTTTTGTAGCCAGAGCCAGCTTCGCATCCGGCCAATTTGCCTTCGTATCCGGCACCGGAAGTTACCTTGGCCTCAGGGGCAATGGCACGTTTACCGGTGACGTTTTCATCATCATCAGTATTGATGATTGGACCAACCTCACCGGCCACGTTGTTGGTATAGCGGATGGGACTACCCCGGTATGGGAAGGTTTTCCGCCGCCGTCCACACCACCGGCTTTCCCCGCCAGCCTGGCGGTCATGTCCGGCCAGGGAATCCTTGGCTAGTCGGTTACATCTTCAATACTAAAATACTAAATACCGTTATCAGGAGGCTCTGAATGACTGCATCAGCCTCTCGTGTTGGTGTCGTTGACATCAGCGACACCAACACGTATGAAACCTGGCAACGCTACTGTGGCTTTCTTGATTTGACGGTTCCCGAGTTCATGCAAATCCAGGAACGTCTTCTCCCGGAGCAGGTACAGCTAGCCTATAACAGCGTACTCGGCCGTAAAATCATCGGCGACACCATGCCAGGAACAGTTGAGGAGTTCCGAAAGCTTGTACCATTTACTACTTATGAAGACTATGCTCCATTCTTAAATGAAAAAAGGGAAGACATCCTCCCCGAAAAGCCTGTCTGCTGGGCGTACACATCAGGTCGTTCCGGAGCCTCCAAGTACGTTCCTTACACTAAACGTGCTCTGGACCGGATAACCGAGGACAGTGTCGGTACACTCATCCTGGCGTGCGCCCGCAAGAAAGGCGACGTCCGCCTCCGTCCGGGCCTCAAGGTCGTTTACAATCTCCCGCCGCGGCCTTATTTTTCCGGCTTCATGGCCACGGTCCTGGCCGACAGGCTTGGCCTTCGTTTCCTTCCCTCAGTTGAGGATGCCGAGGGCATGCAGTTTGAGGACCGGATAAAGCAAAGCTTTAAGCTGGCAATGAGCCACGGGGTTGACATCGTCGGTTCGCAGACCAGCGTGCTTGTCAGAATCGCTGAAGCATTTGCCTCCCAGTCGGGAAAGATTAGCATTGGAAAACTCATGTCCCAACCGAAAGTGGCGGCACGGGGACTCAGGGGCAAGCTGTTGAGCAAGCTGGCCCGACGGCCAATGCTTCCCCGTGACCTCTGGTCTGTCAAAGCGATTATCTGTTATGGCATGGACACTGCGGCTTACAAGCCAAAATTGCTCGAGTGCTGGGGCAAAGAGCCTTACGAGTTCTACGGAAGCACCGAGGCTGGAGCCGCGGCTGTCCAGACATGGAACCGCAAAGGACTTTACTTCAGCCCGTTCCCATGTTTCCCAGAGTTTGTATCTGAATCCGAAGCTGTCAAGATGACCAATGACAAAGGATACCGTCCCCGGAGCTGTCTTCTCTCGGAAGTGAAACCTGGCGAGCGTTACGAGGTGTTTATTACCAGTTTCTACGGAATGCCTTTCTTACGATATCGTATGGAGGACATCTTTGAAGTAGTCTCGCTTGAAGATAAGGAAACCGGGATCAAACTGCCGGAGTTCGTTTTTGCCGGCCGGGTACGCGACCTTATCGACCTCGCCGGATTCGCCCAGCTCGGCGAGAAAGACATCTGGATGGCGGTAACGAAATCCGGACTCAAGCTTGAGGACTGGACCGCGCGGAAAGAAGTTGTCGCCAGCGAACCGGTACTGCATGTATACTTAGAGCCAAAGGACCATACCACTCCCCACGAGGTTGAAGAGGCCCTGCACCGGGCACTGGTTGAAGTCAATTGGAACTACCGTGACCTGAGTGCCATGCTCAAAGCACGTTCCATCCATGCCACCCTGCTTTCTCAGGGGACATTTAAACGCTACTACGAAGAAAAAAAGGCTGAAGGTGCCCCTCTGGTACAGCTTAAACCACCCCGTATGAATGCACCACAGACCACGCTTGACACACTGCTGAGACACAGTACCGCAGGACACGCCACAGGATGATTGGCTACTTATTACCCCCCTGCATCCTCGTCTTCTCAAGTCTGGTGCTTCTGGTAACAGTTATAATAGCTGCCCGGAATAAGACTAGCGCCCACTGGCTCTTCGTCCTGTACTTGCTGGCGCTAATGGCATACGGTTCTATTATCTATAGCATGCGTGCCAGTCCCGACCTGGATAGCGCTTACGCCTGGGAAAGGATGATTGTCGGTGCCCTGCCGTTTCTATCAACTCTGCTATGTCACTTCTGTCTGGTCTTTTCCCGGGCGCGCTCATACAAGTGGCCGCTTGTTGCTGTCTATGTTATCGCCGCAGTTTTCATGATTCCGCAAATTGCACCACTCGTGGTCAGCGGCATGCAATTGAAGCCCTACGGCTATGCTCCGGTCTTTGGTGGGCCGCTATCCTACCTGTGGATGCCTTACCTGTTCGGGCCAGCAATCTGGGCACTGGTGGTCTTGATAAGGAGACAGCGCCGCGAAGTCTCTGCCGAACACCGCAACCGCCTGAGCTACGTTATTGCCGGCCTCAGCCTCAGCATGGTTGGCGGCATTTTTGATGTCCTGCCAGTTTTTGGGCTCCCCTTATACCCGGGCGCTATCATCGGCCTGATAATCTTCTGTATCCTCACCGCACTGGCCATCGCCAGATACCACTTGCTCGATATCCAGATTATCATCCGCCGGGGGACAGCCTACCTTATAATGAGTGCTATCGTAGGTATCCCATATGCGGCGGCGGTCCTCACCCTCAACTACTATCTGTCACAACTCTCAGAAATCATCATTGTTTATGTGCTCTTGCTTATTGCCGGCGCCATCGGTCTTCAGCCGCTCTGGCGCTGGGCACAGGACGTCGTGGACCGGATGTTTTATCGGGGTAGATACGACTTTCTGGCAATGCTCACCAAGCTGACTATCAAGACATACTCTATCGAGCAGGTCCCGGAACTCGCCAGGAATGCCAGCGAGCTTTTGTGCAAAGCCCTGCAATGCAATGAGTGCCGCATACTTATCCGTGAGACCAGCAGTCTGAAGGATATGGCCACACCCGACCCCCTCAAACAAGCGGCTATCTCACTCGATAACCCCCTGGTGTCATGGATGGAGACTCATGAAGGAATCGTCAGACGCAACCAGCTTCAACTACATCCTCAGTTGCTGGGCATGACAAACCAGCAGGCTCAGGTTATCGCTTCACTAGAAGCCGAATTGTACGTACCGGTCAAGACCATGGAGGAACGCCTGGTCGCGATCGTTGCCGTCGGACGAAAGCGGTCTGGCACGCCATATGGTCTTGACGAAGAGAAAATCCTTCAGGATGCCGCCAGCCGTCTGGCAGTAAATCTGGAGAACGCCTATCTCTACACGGCCGAAAGGTCACTCCGGGAAAGCCTGGAGAAGGAGACCTCCAGCCGGAGCCAATTCCTGATGGCAGTGGCTCATGAGATGAGGACTCCACTTACCTCAATCATTGCCTCATCTGAACTTCTCGCCGAGGAAATACCTTTTGACCCTTCGAACCCGCGCTCTAACCTTGTCGATAGTGTTAGAGTTAGTGCCTTAATCCTTAATCGACGGGTTGCCGAACTGCTCGACTTCGCCCGGTTAAAGAGTGCTAATCTAGAACTCCAAATGGGAAACGTTGACCTGAGTAAAATTGTGGAAACATCGCTACGCCAGCTTGATCCGGTATTCTTACAAAAAGGGCAGACATATAGGAATACTATACCTTCTGGACTCCCGGTGGTAAGCGCTGATGCCGCACGTATCGAGCAGGTCGTACTCAACCTGCTGAGCAACGCCTCTAAATTCTCACCCAGAGATGCGGTTATCGGCATCGCCGCTGAAGTCCAGCATGACCGGGTGGTAGTAAGCATAAGTGACGAAGCAATACCACTTTCCGAACTTGAAAGAAGCCGGCTCTTTGAGCCATACTATCGTGGTGACAACCCGAACCGGCTCACTACCGGCCTGGGCCTGGGACTGGCCATTTCCAAACAACTCATTGAGCGCCACAACGGAAAGATATGGGTGGAAAGCCATACCAGTGGCAATGTCTTTTACTTCTCACTCCCGGTCAGTGCTTGACGCCGCCAGACTACTCGTATTCTCCGATTTATGATTGCCAACTACTGATTGCCTGCCACGGCATGTGATACTATATATACTGAATATACTGAAATGGTAAACTGTCGCGGTCAGGTGGAATTAGGCGATGAAAGTTCTACTAATTGAAGACAACCCCGAAATCGTACGGACAGTATCCCTGTGCTTCCAGCTCCGCTGGCAGGGAGCATCGATTATCAGCGCGCCTGAAGGGACACGTGGACTTCACCTCGTACAGAATGAATCACCAGACATCGTGATTCTTGACCTCGGTCTGCCATGCATGGACGGGTTCGAAGTCTTAAAACAAATACGCCTCTTTTCCAGCGTGCCGGTTATCATTCTGACTGTGCGCGAGGATGAGCTCGATAAAGTCAGGGGTCTGGAAGAAGGCGCCGACGACTATATAACCAAGCCATTCAGCCCGCTTGACCTTTTGGCAAGAGTGAAAGCAGTCATGCGGCGCAGTCGCGTGCCCGAAGTGAAAGATGAGAGTTCACCGCCGCTGGTGGCAGGTCCTCTCACTATCAACTATGCCAGCCGTGAGGTCTCCCTGAATAACGACTCCATACACCTCACGCCGAACGAGTTCGACTTGCTCTCCTACATGACCAGGAATGAGGGTAAAGTGCTGAGCCATCAAAGCCTTCTTAACGCCGTCTGGGGTTCGGAATTCATTGATGTCAGCACGCTTAAGAAATATATATATCAATTGCGTGTCAAGCTGGGCGATACCACCGAGCCGCCAAAAATGATTTTGAGCGAGCGTGGAGTCGGCTACAAGTTCGTCAAGCCCACGTCTGGAGCTGACATACCGTCTGAGCCGACTACACCCACTACCAGCGGCTAGCTCTCATCTCTCATCAAGCTAACTTCATCAAGGTTGACACCCAAAGTCCCGTGCCTTATCATTCCGCTTTGGCCCTATTTCAAGACATAAGGTACACTAGATGACTTCCGAGAAACCAAAACTGCCCACTCTTGCTGAAGCCGCTGGCCGTTATCTGGCTACTCTCTCTTCGAAAGACCAGGGGACCACTCCTCAGGAAATACATAACTTCGTACGCTGGTTCGGCTCCGGTCGGACACTGTATGAGATTAACGTTCCAGATGTTGGTGCCTATGCTGAACACGTTGCCTCCTCATCGACAGAGCCGCAAAAAAAGCTTGAACCTGTCCGCGCTTTCCTCAGCTTTGCCTACAAACAGGAGTGGAGTAAAACAAACCTGTCGGTGCACCTGCATGTCAAAAAAACAACCGGTAAAAGCACCGGTCCTGTTAAACGCAATACAGCCGTGCCGGTGAGTTTGACCCAGCAGGGATTTGAGGAACTCAAGCGGGAACTTGAGCGACTAATCACCGAACGTCCGCGCATTGCTGAAGAGCTGGAGAAAGCCAGGGCTGACCGTGATTTCAGGGAAAACGCTCCGTTAGATGCCGCTCGTGAACATCAGGCACAGGTAGAAGCACGTATACGGGAACTGGAAGCAATTTTGAAGACGGCTACTGTGATGGGTGCCCAATCACGGCCGGCTTCGAAGATCGGCATAGGGGATACAATTGTGCTCCAGGAAATCTCTTCGAGCGAAGAGATGTGCTACACACTGGTCAGTTCCCGTGAAGCCAATCCCACTAAAGGTAAAATATCCACGGCGTCACCTACAGGCAAGTGCCTCCTCGGCAAGTCAGAAGGAGAGGCCATCGAAGTGTCGGCTCCCGCCGGAATAGTTTGCTACCGCATCAAGAAAGTCTTACACCACAACGGCCAACCAGACCAGTAATCAGCTTTGTCACACGGCTTTAGCTGGCGCTCGGCGTTTCAATCCGGATAACTTACCAGTGTGAGAGTTGGCATCAGTGGCAACTACAGGAACGGCCTCTGCCTCTAACCACTCCAGATATTCCTTATTTCCTGCCCCCACCGGCATTGCCAGGACTTCAGGCACCCTATAGCTATGCATCTGCCTTATCGCGTTCTCAATCCTTGCGTAGTTTCTGACGGGGCACTTCAACAAGCAGACCCACTCTGTTGCCTTTTCGATCTTTCCTTTCCACCAGTAAGTACTGCGGACCGGCCCGCTTACTTGAGCGCAGGCGGCAAGCCTCATCTCAACCAACGCCCGGGCAATTCGCTTTGCTTCAATCTCCGATGGGCATGTAGTCATTACCTGATAATATTTCATATTACAAACCTCTGGTGCATGGTAAAATAGCATACGGTCGTCACAAGCTGCAAACATACTGACAGCCCCTACCTCTCAGGAGGCTTTACATAGTACATCGTATTCTGGTCTTATCAGGTCTTGCATTACTCCTTACTGCAGTCAGTTGTGCCGCTGGCATACCAGTCAGTTCTCCGACTCCGAAACCCGCATCAGCGCAAGCTCCATCACCACAACCAACGTCCGTCTCTGTCGCTATCAGTGGCTTTGCCTTCATACCCCCATCAGTCGAAATCCCTACCGGGACTAGAGTAACCTGGACCAATAATGACTCTGTTGTCCACACCGTGACCAGTAACGATAAGACTTTTGACAGCGGCAACATGTCTAAAAACGCCGCATTCAGTTTTGTTTTTACCAGCCCCGGCACCTACGAATATTATTGCATACCCCACCCGTACATGAAGGGCAGGGTTATCGTCAAATAGACATTTCAGCACAGGGTCCTCGCAGCAGAGAAGTCAGAACATGAAAGGTCCCGTTGGTATCGTGAATACCGCCTGTGCCCATGACTGCGGCGGCAGATGTGTCCTGAGAGCCCATGTTAAGAACGGCCGCGTCGTACGCTATGAGACTGATATCGGTACTGAGCCCCAACTAAGGGCCTGCCTCAGAGGCAGAATATACCGACAGAGACTGTATTCACCCGACCGGCTTCGGTACCCGATGAAACGCACCGGCAACCGTGGCGAGGGGAAGTTTCAACGAGTGTCCTGGGACGAGGCCCTGGACATCGTAGCTTCAGAACTACTTCGGGTGAAAAAAACTTGGGGGAACGCCAGCATCGTTTGCCTTACGGGGGGTGGGAGCCGGAGTGTTCTCCATAACGGTGCTTCTGTCCAGCGCTTGCTATCAAAGTTCGGCGGCTATACAAGGCCCTGGGGAACACCGTCTTTCGAAGGCGCTCTCTTCGCCTCCATGGCCACTTACGGCACCATGACCACCGGGAGCGCGCGAGAGGACCTGCTCAATTCGCGGATGATTATTATGTGGGGATGGAATCCAGCCGCCACTATTTGGGACACTTCCACCCCCTTATGGCTGATCAAAGCTAGAGAGAAAGGCATCAGGATAGTCTCCGTTGACCCTAGGCTTACTAACAGCATTGCCGTATACGCTGATGAGTGGGTACCAATCCGACCCGGTACCGATGCCGCCATGCTTATTGCCATGGCCTACGTCATGATTAAAGATGGCCTGTATAACAAGCGCTTTCTCGATACCTACACTGTAGGCTTTGAGGACTTCCACAGATACGTTGTTGGTGAAGAGGACGGCATACCTAAGACGCCTGAGTGGGCATCTGATATTACACGTGTCCCGGCAACTACTATCGACCGGTTGGCACACGAGTACGCTACAAACAGACCAGGGGCACTGATTCCCGGCTGGGGGCCTGCCAGAGGTGCCATGGGTGAGCAATTTACCCGGTCGGCTGCTGCCTTGGCCGCAATGACCGGCAATATCGGCATCAAGGGGGGCTATGCTGGCGGCTTTATGCGTGCCTTCCATAGTCGCGAGATGGGTAAGAAAAGTCCCGGTAATCTGGTCGAAAACAACTCGGCGATACGTCAGTATAGCCTCTACCGACTGAGAGGCGCCGCTAAACCGACTGCTGCTAGGTTCTGCCGTGCCAAACTCTGGGACGCTATTCTCCGTGGTAAGGCTGGCGGTTACCCCTGCGACCCGAGGCTGCTCTATGTGGTGTCAACAAACCCGCTCAGTTCACACCCTGACACTAATAAAGGCATCGAGGCACTTAAGTGTCTCGAATTCATTGTTGTTCACGAACAGCGCCTGACGCCGACGGCAAAATTTGCGGATATCGTCCTGCCAACCAATACCTTCATGGAACGCGAAGATGCTGTGCCGCCATGGCTGGGGTCGCCTTATTATCTCTATTTGAACAAGGC
Source organism: Chloroflexota bacterium (assembly GCA_040753815.1). Lineage (GTDB taxonomy): Bacteria > Chloroflexota > Dehalococcoidia > GIF9 > JBFMDU01 > JBFMDU01. The sequence goes on along the minus strand of JBFMDU010000019.1, from coordinate 11,030 downwards.
GGTCGAGCCTCTATATGAGTCAAAAAGCGACCATGACATTTGTGTTATGCTGGCGCCAAGACTTGGCATGGCTGACTACGATGAAAACAAAGATGACGAAGTCTTGCTCCGCGAAATCGCAGCGCGCACGGGTGACTTGCCGGACTTCGACCGCTTCAAAAATGATGGTGTGGTCAAGCTGGATGTTGCCGAGCCATTTATCTCTTTCACGAAGCAGATTGCTGACCCAGTCCACAATCCCTTCCCCACCTTGAGCGGGAAAATCGAGCTTTACTCCGAACATCTCGCCGAGTGGCGTAATCCTTTACTACCACCGATACCCAAGTACATACCGCCTCCGGAAGGGTACGATGACCCTCTGGCAAGTAAATATCCCCTGCAACTGATTACCACCCACCACCCCGCCCGTACCCATTCAACATTGGAAGGCATCCCGTGGCTTGAGGAAGTATCACCGCGATACGTATGGATAAACAGCGCGGATGCTGGTAATCGAAACATCGCTGATGGCGACCAGGTAATGGTCTTCAACGACCGGGGAAAGGTAATGGTATGCGCCAAGGTAACTGAACGAATTATGCCCGGGGTTCTTGACCTACCGCAGGGAGCATGGTCAAACCTTGACAAGGACGGTGTGGACCACGGTGGATGCGCCAACGTATTGGTCCCGGATAATCACTCGCCTGGCGGGGCATGGGCAGCCAACACGGTATTAGTAGAACTGCGAAAGACACAATAACGGATCAGTCCACTTTTGCTATACTTTTGTTACACAACTGCAAGTGGTGAGTGTTATGAAGGAGTCTCCGATTAGAGTTACGCTGCTTCAAGACCTGGGCGATGAACGTGGGAGCAGTTTTTCCGTCGTTGCCAAGCAGATCGAGTTCTTAGGTTCAGTGTTGGATATTCACATCGCCATGCTTCGACCAGGCCACCTACGAGGGAACCATTATCACTCAGAGCATCGTGAGGTGATAGTCATCATATATAGGGACAGGTGGTCTTTGTACTGGGACACCGGTGCTGACACTCAAATTCAACAACGGCAGTTCAACGGCAATGGTGCGGTGCTGATAGAGATTGACCAGCTGGCATCGCATGCGATAAAGAATGAGGGGTTGGAAGACCTTTATGTATTTGGCTTGTCCAATAAGCAATACGATGCTCAGAAACCGGATACCCACCACCGCCCCATAGTTCAGATATGACCTGGGTAGGCTATTCTGCGGAGGTGTGAGCCCATGTCGAGGTATGCTCAGTGGATTGACAGCGCGTATATCCAACTCGCTGAATACCGCCTAGCCCCAGCTCAGAAGCAGCTTTTGCTGGACTTTTTAATCTGGCGTCTTAAGCTTCATGCCCTTTTTGGTGACGAGTTTGTCTTGAGCGATATCCAGGCGGTGGATAGCCAAGTAATACAGAAATTGTTCCTTGACGAGGATAAGTCGTTCCATTCGTTCCTGGCAAGGCACCCCTCATTTCTCTCGCTGGTCGCCCGTCCCTTAGACCCCATGACTTCGAGCCGGTGGGCCATCGTGAGCAGAGGCTTAGAGCGCACTCAACATCCATATTGGATATCTTCTAGCATGCCAAATCCTGAGCCGATCAAGCTTCTGGCTCAGCAAATCTTGGAAGCTAACGAGTTTGACAGTTCCAAATGGCTATTTGATAAGAATAGCCCGCTGTTTGATGTAGTCCAAAAATGGCCTGAACGCGAACAGGCTCTGAAAGGCATAGTCGGAAGCATCGGCTACTTTAACTCCAGTGAGGCCCTTTGCGGGACACCACAGACAGAACGCTCTAGGACCTTGTGGGAGGTTTTATGCGATATCAACCTGGACCGGCTCCCCGAGGAAGAGCAAAAGCGCTTGCTGACAACCCGAGACTTCATAGAAAAGGAGATACCAGAGAAATTTCGGGGCATGCAGTCTGCTATTTTCTCAGCGCTCCCCAAGAAGATTACCCGCATCAGGACTGACTATCAGGTGATTCTACAAACAACCCACTTTGCTTGGAACACAGCTGTTATGGAAACTGTATCTCCGAATCTGGGCTCGCTTGGCTACTTGAAGTGGGGCGTCAACGCCGGGAAATACCTCAATCACATCACAGATGTAGTTCTCTCACCCCGGGACAAGGAAGAGCGACTGTGGATCCCCAAACGGCGGGGTAGACCGTTGTTCATGGGCTGGGATCCCGGACGACTTTCCTGGCTGCAGATAGCTGACATTCGACTAAAGACCTCAACTACAGCAAGACAGGTGCAAGAAGCATTGTGGCGGGATGACCCTTGCCTTACAGGTGAAGCGCTTCAGGCACACGTCCAGGCTCTTGGCGCTGCATTGGTAGAAAAGCCACCCCCTCTCGTAAACCCTCTGGTATGGGTGCTTGGCGGTGTGACGCTCCTTATCGCCAAACCTGAACTTTTATACTTGGTAGGAATGGGTAAGGTGTCAGAAGAGGGCTGGCGTGAAGTAGTGTATCGGATCAGAAAGTTTCGCTGGGGTAACACTTTGAAAGAGTTCGGCCGAGAGATCACTAGGACACACTGAATTTGAGCTGAAATAGGGGCTGAGTTCTTAATACCGTCCACGCAGCTCCAGCTGAGTGTAAGAAGCCGTAACGTCAGGCGAGCAACCGCCTTGCCAGTTCTTCGAAGTGCCTTGGTACCATGACCTTGACCTCGCCCAACCCATCGACAAGCACACCCACCACATTTCCGAGACTCTCATACTTAAGAAGCACAGGTATGCCAGCTTCCTCAAGTTTGCCCTTGACTATGCTCGCTACGGTCTCGCCGGATGCGGTGTAGACCTTTATTAACTCGTCTTCCACTATTACCTGCCGCCGTACACTGTATCATATGGCTATCATATGGCTGCTAACAACGTCACAACGATAATCATAAATAAAATGCTCCGGAGTCTGGCAGTTTTTAATGCGGAAAAAATTACTGTCCAAAAATCCCGAACGTGTCCACGATTGGTCGGGGTGGACGGATTTGAACCGTCGGCCCCCTGAACCCCATTCAGGTGCGCTACCAGACTGCGCTACACCCCGTTGCTTTCCTGACAGGCCGCAGTATGGTATCATAGCTATTCGTTCGGCGCAACCGTTCGACGCGATACCCAACGGACGCTGATTCACTAAATCGATATTGGGGTACCATCGCTATACAAGCCCCCACACTTGAGGTCCCGATTCATGTCAAAGAAGCAAAAACAGAGAGACTCACTACCGAAGCGGTTACCCACCAAGCGCCAACTCGATAAGTGGGAACGACAGCGCCGATGGCAGATGATTATCACCTATGCCAGCGCCGCAGTCATTGGAGCCGTACTCATTTTGGTTGGCGTTGGCTTCTACCGCGATGAGATTGAGCCCCGGTCTCAACCAGTGATTGCAGTCGGCGACAAAGAGTTTAATCTTGGTTACTTCACCAATGTCCTGGCTCTCTATACCAAGACTGATCCAAGCCAGGCTAGTTCAGCAATCAGCTACGTTGTTCAGGACATCCAGCGCAATGAAATAATAACCCGCGGCGCTGATGCCATGGGCATTAAGGTGGGTGACGAAGAAGTGTCAAACAAGATAGCTGAATTCAAGCTCGACAACACCCCCGAAATGCGTGATCTTGTCAGAGCCCAACTACTCGATCAGAAACTACGTACCGACTACTTTGGCCTTCAAGTACCAACTAGCGCCGACCAGCAGAACCTGGAACTGATGTTCCTCGAGAGCGTAGAGGTCTACAATAACATCAGGGACAAGCTCGCCAAAGGAGAGGAATTCGCTAAACTGGCCGTGGAGTTTTCCTACGACCCGTGGACCCAACCAAAGGATGGCAAGACTGGCTGGCAGCCAAAAGTGCTCATGGATGAACTGGCCCGGACAGACAAGGTCTGGGGGACCGCTTCACAACTCGATAAAGGCTCTATAAGCGAGCCAGTTTACGACCCCCTTGTCAAGTATGTCGGTTATTGGGTAATCCAGGTTACGAAAATCGATGAGGGTGGCAACCGGCAAATCAGGGGTATCCTTCTCGGTAGCGAGCAGGAAGCCCTTGATATCATCGCCAAACTTAAGTCGGGTGAAGATTTCGGCAAACTCGCCAGGGACTTTTCCCAAAGTACTGAAAGTAAGGACAGGAATGGTGAGCTCAGCACAGATTTCATCAACGCTCGTCCCGATTTAAAGGAAGGCATTGCTGACCTTGAAGTTAACCAGATCAGCGAGCCTATAAGAGAGGATAGCGCCCAGACCACCGGCGGCTACTGGCTCATCAAAGTAATAGACAAGGAGAAAGACAGGGCTCTGGACGAGGACACTCGTAATCAGCTAATTGACAAGGCTTTCCAAAAGTGGCTGGACGAAGAGTCAAAGAAGACTAAGGTAGAGAACCTAATAACCCCTGATCAAATGCTATGGGCTCTGGCGCATCTCCCGAAACAGAGGGCTAAATGAGCGGAAGCAAGCGCGTCAATGTCGGCTTAATTGGCATGGGAACGATCGGCAATGGGGTTGCCACTGTGTTCACCAATCGGGCGCAAGTCCTGGCCGAACAGGCGGATGCAGTGCTCGTCCTCAAACGAATCGCGGAGAAAGACCCTTCTAAGAAACCCCCAGCCGGTATCTCTGCGGCGGTCAGTCTTGATGCTGCCGACCTCCTTAACGACCCGGAAATATCAATCGTAATTGAACTTATTGGCGGTGAGCATCCAGCTCTGGACTATATTACCGCCGCTATCAAGAGCGGCAAACACGTTGTTACCGCAAATAAAGAGGTCATCTCTAAACACGGTTATGATCTTTGCTTGCTGGCAAGACAGAACGGTGTGGAAATAAGGTTCGAAGCGAGTGTGGGCGGGGGTATTCCACTTATCGCTCCTTTTCAGCGCGATATCATCGTTAACCGTATCTCCGCCATCCATGCTATCCTTAACGGCACTACCAACTATATATTGACCAGAATGGCTGAAGAAGACCTTGATTTCTCAAGTGCCCTAAAGCAGGCCCAGCAACTTGGCTATGCCGAAGCCAATCCCGCCAATGATGTAGAGGGCATTGACGCCAGCTATAAACTGGCCATACTGGCCAGCCTTGCTTTCCATTCGAACGTAGCGCCCGAAGACGTGTATCGCGAGGGAATATCCCGGCTCAAGGCCAAGGATTTCCGCTACGCGCGCGAACTCGGCTATGCCATCAAACTCCTTGCCATCGCCAAGCAGACCGACCATGGTATCGAAGTCCGTGTGCATCCGGTATTCATTCCGGAAGATTCCCTGTTGGCCAAAGTTACCGGTGTCTACAACGCCATTCAGGTAGAAGGCGACCTCTTTGGTAAGGTGATTTTCTACGGTCAGGGCGCTGGGGCCCACCCTACTTCCTCCGCTGTCATCGCCGATGTCATTGGCATCGCGCGCAACATTGTCAAGCGCCGTATCAACGCTGTCCAGTATCCGGCCCGCAATTTGCCCGTCAAACCGGTCTCCGACGTCCAGATGTGCTACTACCTGAGACTGAAGGTCAATGATGCGCCGGGGGTGCTTGCCAGGATTTCCAAGGTGCTTGGCGACCACATGATCAGTATTTCATCGGTCATCCAAAAGGAGACCGACGCCGCAAAGCAGACAGCCGAGATAGTAATTACCACGCATCCGGCGAGAGAGCAGGCAATGCAGGAGGCGCTTAAAGAAACGCGTCGGCTTGAAGTCGTCAAGGAAATCAGCAACTTCGTAAGGATAGAGACTTGAGATGCCGCGAAGTGTTTTGCTCAAATACAAAGAACTACTTCCCGTAACTTCAGCTACTCCGCTGATTACACTTGGCGAAGGCGACACCCCTCTAGTCAGGTCTCAGGTGCTTGAAAAAGAAATCGGCTGTGCCGAGCTTTATTTCAAACTCGAAGGGTGCAACCCCACCGGCTCTTTCAAAGACCGCGGTATGGTTGTGGCTGTAGCCAAAGCTGTTGAGGCTGGGAGCACAACAATAATCTGTGCTTCTACGGGTAACACCAGCGCCTCAGCCGCTGCTTACGGTGCTCGGTTCGGTTTAAGAGTGATCGTGGTTGTACCAAAAGGTAAGATAGCTGTCGGCAAATTCGCCCAAGCCATCGCCTACGGAGCCAAGATAATCACTCTTAAAGGCAACTTCGATGAGGCGCTGAAAATGGTACGCAATCTGGCGGACAAGCACCCGGTGACCTTAGTTAACTCAGTAAACCCTAACCGAATAGAGGGGCAGAAAACTGCCGCATTCGAAATCATCGACGAACTCGGGGATGCACCAGACTATCTGTTTATACCTGTAGGCAATGCCGGCAATATCAGCGCCTACTGGAAAGGATTCGTGGAATATCACCGTCTCGGGAAAGCGTCCCGAAAGCCAAAGATGATGGGATTCCAGGCCAAAGGTGCTTCGCCAATTGTACTTGGACATCCGGTTGACCATCCCAGGACCATCGCTACAGCAATCCGCATCGGCAATCCTGCCAGTTGGCAGACTGCAATCCGCGCCAGAGATGAGTCCGGAGGCGTCATCAGATCTGTAACAGACGCCGAGATTCTCAGGGCCTATCGACTACTTGCGTCTCGGGAAGGTGTCTTTGGTGAGCCGGCATCTGCTGCCTCAGTGGCCGGACTTCAAAAAATGGCTCGCGAAAAAGCTGATTTAAAGGGCAAGCGGATTGTCTGCGTCATTACCGGAAGCGGCCTTAAGGATCCAAACACTCCAATCAGGTATGCCGAACCGTTCCCAGAACTTCCGGTTGATGTCAAAGTGCTCGAACAGGCGCTGGGCTGGCGCTAGGAGCGGAGGCAAGAACCCATGATTGACGAGGCAAGAATCCAGGCCGCAGTGGCCGCTCTAATTAAGGCTATAGGCGAAGACCCACATAGAGAAGGGCTGAAGAATACGCCCCAGCGTATTGGTGAGATGTTTCAGGAACTCTTCGCCGGGATTGGCGTCGATCCTAAAAACGAGCTCCAGGTTGGATTTGAAGAAGGTCACCGGGAGATGATTGTCCTTCGGGACATTCCCTTCTATTCGATGTGTGAGCATCATTTGTTGCCGTTCTACGGTGTAGCCCATGTTGGCTACATACCCAATACTGCTGGCAGAATCGTTGGCATGAGCAAGCTTGCCCGAGTGGTCGAGATATGCGCCAAGCGGCCTCAAGTTCAGGAGCGTATGACTACTCAGATTGCTGAAGCCATTATGGAAGCGATTGAACCCGCTGGTGTCGCCGTGGTTGTTCAGGCAGAGCACCTGTGTATGATCATGCGGGGAATTAAGAAACCGGGTAGTAATGTGGTGACTTCAGCAATGCGTGGTATTTTCAGGACAAGAGCGGCCACCCGAGCTGAATTCCTCTCTCTGATTCAGAGCAAATAACTCCCTATTCGTGTCGGAGGGCCTGTATCGGATCCATCCTGGCCGCTTGGAAGGCCGGATAAATGCCGAAAAACACGCCTACTGATACCGAGACTATAACTGCCAACACGACTATGTCCGGCGATACTGTTGTTACCAGATAGTTACCTGATGATAGCTGCAGACCGTTAGCAAGATTGGATAACCCCTCCCCCAACACAACGCCAATGCCACCGCCAAGCAGGCTGACGGTAGCCGACTCTACCAGGAACTGAAGGAGAAGATGACGCCGTTTGGCCCCCACCGCTTTCCGAATACCGATCTCACGGGTGCGTTCCGCCACGGACACCAGCATGATGTTCATAATTCCGATGCCGCCAACCACTAAAGAGATCCCTGCCACAATCCCTAAAAACATGGTCATCAGCTCCGTAGCCTGTTGGACCGATTGAAGCACCTGGTCCATACTGGTGATATTAAAATCGTCAGGCTTGCCATCGGCGATATTGTGTTGCTGTCTCAATATATCGCTTACCTGCTCAACCGCAGCGTCTAGCTGGTCTCGAGAAATTGCCTGAACGTTAATGGTGTTGACAGTCAGCCGTCCCCGTGCGCGGAACATCTGTAAGCGGTTCTGCATGGTGCTTATCGGTATCAATATGTTGTCATCTTCAAAAGCACCTTTTGTTTCAAGTACCCCGATTACCTTGAACTGGAAGCGGTTAAGCCGTATTTCCTGTCCTATCGGACTTACGGTGCCGAATAACGTATCTGCAATGCGGCTTCCAAGCACGGCAACCGTTGACCTGGCATCGACATGACGCTGGCCGATGAACTCACCGTCAGCCACAGGATTGATTCTAACAAACTCGTACTCGGGAGTGACTCCTAACACCCTGACATTCATAGTTTGATTATCAGCCACCACCTGAACATTCATACTTACTTCGGGAGCTACCATAGCCACGGCTGGCGCCGCATCGGGTTTTGATAGAGCCTTCACATCATCCATGGTGAGGAATGCTGGTGTTGTCTGGACCCTACGGTCAGCCACCATGGCGCCCGGGCGGATCATGAGTAAGTTGGTTCCCATACTCTCGAAGCGGGAAACAATCTGCTCTTGGGTGCCTCGCCCGACTGACATCAGCGATATCACTGCACTAACGCCAATAATGATGCCAAGCATGGTCAGCCCGGAGCGCATCTTATTGCTCAGCAGGGTACGCAGGGCCATCATGAAGCTATTTAATATGATCATTCTTCACATCACTGATGATTTCGCCGTCGCGCAATCTGATGGTGCGCTTGGTGTAGCCGGCTATATCCTGCTCGTGTGTCACCAGGACAAGAGTTATACCATGCTCGTTTAGCTTCTGAAACAGCGTCATTATCTCGTGCGACGAAGTTGTATCTAGGTTGCCAGTAGGCTCGTCAGCCAGAATAAGCGGCGGGTTATTGACTAGGGCCCGGGCGATAGTGACACGCTGTTGCTCACCACCGGACATCTCAGTCGGCTTGTGCTTTGCCCGATGGGCCAGACCTACCATCTCAAGCGCCATCATCGCCCGCTCACGACGTTGCTTGCCTCCGCAATATATCATCGGCAGTTCCACATTCGCCAGAGCCGTGTTCTGCGCCAGCAGGTTATAGGATTGGAAAACAAATCCTACCTTTTTATTCCGTATTTCCGCCAGTCGGTTATCGTTAAGGCGGCTAACTTCATATCCATCCAACCAGTATTTCCCGGATGTAGGCCGGTCAAGACATCCTATCACGTGCATCAGCGTTGATTTACCTGAGCCCGAAGCCCCCATAATGGAGACCATCTCCCCGGAGTCAATATTAACGCTCACGCCTCTTAGCGCCCAGACCTCCGTCCGGCCCATTTTATACAACTTGCTTACCTTCTCAATCTTGACCAATTTTATGCTCTTACCGGATCATCATTCCTGGCACCCCGGTCGAAGTTGTAGTACGTGTCCCGGGTGCCTGGGCAATTAGAACTTTCTCGCCGTCTTTTAGCCCCGACGTGATCTCAATATTGTCATCATCGCTCATCCCGGTAGTTACGGTGCGCCGTTCTGTCATGCCTGTCGCTTCGTCAACAACGACATCGACATATCTCTCACGGACTGTTCCGGCAATCGCGCGGCGGGAAACCAGGAGGACTCCAGTGCGCTTCTCCAGGATCATATTGGCGCTCGCTGTCATGCCATCCCGCACGACAATCGTCCTCTGCGGCTCGGTAGACATAACGACCTGATAGTACACTACCCCTGACTGAATCGTCGCTATCGGTGAAACAAACGTCAATTTCCCCTTCATCTCGACCCCTGGCACGGCATCTAGGCTTATAATCGCCTCCATCCCGACCTTCAACTTGCCCGCATCACCCTCATCCACCAATCCTTTCATTTCGACCTGGGTCGGGTCGACAAGGCGGCAGATTGCTGTGTTGACGCCAATGTTTGCCCCTTCCTTAACGTTAACCGCCGCTATGACTCCATCAAACGGCGCAGTCAATACGGTTTTTTCCAATTGCTTCTTGGACTGCTCGAGCGCCAGCTTTGCTGAATCCCTCGTTGTAATCGCCCTGTCATATGCTGACTGACTCTTCTCTGCTTGATAGGTATACTGTCGGAGGGTAACAATGGTATCACTCACAGCCTTCTGTCTCTCGATAGGTATGAACTGGCTCGTGCTGGAGGCTGAGTATGCTAGATTCAGGTACTCCAAGGCATTATCCAGTCCCCACTTCGCCTCTTGAGCCTTGCCGTCTGCCAGATTGTCCAGTGCCTCCTGAATACTGCTAATCGCCAACGCCACATTCTGTTGTACTGTTGGGACATCAGTGTAGTATGTATATACGGTGGAAGTCTTAGGAGCAATCTCTTCCAACTGTTCTTGGGCCCTCCGGAGGTCCAGCGTAGCACCCTGAACGGCTTGTTCCTGCTGTCTCAAAGCCAACTCCTTGGAGGTAATATCATCACGATATGATTGGTCGTCGAGCGTCGCAATTACCTGGCCCTTTTTAACTGCCACTCCTTCATCGATCTTCAATTCCTTTAATGTACCTGCGACGTTGAAAGTCAAGTCCTGCATTTGCGAAAGAGATAAATTACCTGTAGCAACAACGCCGCTTATTAGGTCCCCCACACGAACCGTGGTTGTTTGGCGGGCTTGACTGGTGCTCCCGGGTATACAGCTGGACAGCAGTACAAGTCCAACCATTACGACAACCACTACAACCAGCAAGAAGCGCTTCATAACGTATTTACCACCTTTCAAGACCAGCCGCATCCGACCTCATAACCCAAGAAGGGCCGGCCATTAATAATCGTGCTTAAGAACCAATTATAAGATTATCTACACCATTTTGAAAACCTTATACAAGCCGCATCCCTGCTGAATTTATAAACGCTTACCACGTCTTAAAGTAAGTAATGGTCTGTAGAGTTTGTGAAGAAAATGTGAAGAATTCGACCCCCGCATCAGTTCAAAGACCATACCGGTAAAACTAGCGGGGTACCTCTGATCTGGTTCAGAAACATTGGTGACACTACAATGTGTTGCCATGAAGATAATAGCACCCATGATCCGTGGGGCATTGCGGGTAGGGCGAGTGCCCGAGCCATCCCGGCAGGCCAGAATCCGACTTG
>JBFMDU010000018.1:0-96184 GCA_040753815.1 Chloroflexota bacterium | reverse complement strand
ATTAAGTTCATCTCACACCTGGTTGATAATAAACATGCTTTCGAACGGGCGCTCACCGACTTCAAACCCGACCTGATACTGGCTGACTATCGCCTCCCCAATTTCAACGGGCTTGAGGCCATACAAATTTTGCGTCAGCGGGCTTCCGCACCACCGCTGATAATCGTTTCCGGCTCCATCGGCGACGATACCGCTGTCGACGCAATCAGGACCGGCGCCGCCGACTATGTGCTTAAGGAACGCCTGACCCGGTTACCCATCGCTGTTAAACGGGCGCTGGCCGAAGCCGAGGAACGCCGGAAACGCGAGCAGGCCGAACGGGCATTGCAGGAATCTGAAGAGCGGTACCGCACCATCTTCGAAAACTCGGGAACGGCCGTAAGCATCATCGAGGAGGACGGCACCATCTCGCTGGTCAACCAGGAATGGGTGCGGATGACCGGATGGTCCGACACCGAAGTCCAGGGCAAGAAAAAGTTTGATGAATTCTTACCATCCAAAGACATCCAGACTATCTGGGACATCCACCGCCTTCGCCGGACCAAACCGGAAGCGGCCCCGAAACAGTATGAAATTCGGGTCCTTGACCGAGAGGGGCACATCCTTAACGCCATAATCAACGCAGCCTTGTTGCCCGGCACGAAGAAAAGCCTCGCCTCAATCATCGATATTACCGAGTACCGCGAGACCCAGCGCCGGCTACTCGAATACGAGCACCTGGACAAGTTCAAGAGCGACCTGCTCAACCTGGTCTCCCACGAACTGCGCAGTCCGTTGGGCACCATTAAGGGTTACGTGACCACGCTCCTGGACTACGAGGAGCGCCTCGAGCCACGGGAAAAGCGCGAGCACCTGACATCGATAGACAAGGCCACCGACCGCTTGACTGAACTGGTTGACCACCTGCTGGATATGTCGCGGCTTGAGGCCGGACTGCTCAAGCTCAAACCGGAGGAGATGGATATATGCGCGCTGGTCGAGATGGCTGTCAACGAGGCCCGCTTGCGGGCCGCCAGGCACAGCATCGTCCTGACCCCGTTAAGCAGTCTGCCGCACCTCCGCGCAGACCCGAAACGCGTCCGTCAGGTGCTCGATAACCTGATTGACAACGCTGTCAAGTACTCCAATCCGGGCACCACCGTCACCATAGAGACGAAGGCCAGAGGCGAGGAAGTGTTCATCAGCGTCGCTGACCAGGGCGTTGGCATCCCTGAAGAAGAACTCCCTAAAGTCTTCGACCGCGCCTACCGCGCCAAGCACCGTCTGTCGCCGGGAGCCAGTGGTCTCGGCTTCGGGCTGGGACTGTGTAAAGGGCTGGTGGAAGCCCACGGTGGCCGTATCTGGCTGGAAAGCGAACTGGGGAAGGGTACCACAGCTTTTTTTACCTTGCCGGTTAAGGCGGCGGATAAAAATGCCGGCAGTGGGTGAGACTAGTTACCTGCCTCCCCAGATCTCTCACTCCGTTCGAGATGACACCCTTTAGCAGATGTCATTCCGAAGGTTCAGACCCGAGGAATCTGGATGTGGGGGTTACGCTCCTCCCCACCACCAGATATCTCACTGCGTTCGATATGGTTAGCGGATGTGTCTTACAGCGTTCGATATGGTTCTGGTGTGGAAATACCATTTCGAGGCCATGCCGGGTACCCACTTCAAGTGGGTGTGGCCGAGAAATCTGGTGGGGCGGGGGAAAGATAACCTAAACGATTTCCAGCCTTACCCTGGTGCCGCTCTTGGCGGCATTCACCCTGAGGAGGGTGCGCATCGCCTCCGCCACCCGGCCCTGCTTGCCGATGACCCTGCCCTTGTCATCGGCGGCCACCTCCAGCTTGATGACAACCGTACCTTCGACTGTCTCCTCGGAGACCTTGACATCGTTGGGCGCGTTGACGATCGCCCTGGCCACATACTCAACCAGTTCCTTCATTTGTTCTCCTTGGTGGCTGCCTTGGCCTCAGTCTTGGGTGTCTCCGATTTCTCGGATGTCGGGGCTTCGGCCTTCACTTTCTTCGCCGCCTTAGGAGCCTCCGCAGTCCCCCCTTGAGGAGCAGCCTCTTTCTTGGTTATCTTTGGCGGTTCCGGCCTGGGCATGAGGCCGGTCTTGTAGAAAAGCTTGAGAGCGCCGTCAGTCGGCTGGGCGCCGCGCTTCAACCATTCTTTAATTCTATCCTGCTTGAGGGTCAGCACCTCGGGGTTACGAATCGGGTCGTAGTGGCCTACGACCTCAATAAAACTGCCATCACGGGCCGCACGCGAGTCGGACACAACTACGCGGTATTTGGGGTTGTTTCTGGCGCCAACCCGCCGCAACCTGATTTTTACCATGTTCTTATCGAGTAGCTTACCTTTCTAAGTATATTTAGCGCCGGCATTATGCCCGAAACACTTTACATCTGTCAAAATCAAGTGCGCCGGCTATTTCTTTTTACCAGCCTTTTTCACCGGCCTGGCTGCGGCTTTCGGTCTGGCTCTGGCCTTCTTTGTCTTCTCGCCCCGGAAAGCTTCTTTGGTCGGCACCTTGATTGAATACTCCGCCTTAGAGGCAAAGACTGAAACAACCCGGTGCGCCTTGCCGCCGCACTTCGGGCAGGTGGCGTCCTTATTGAAATCGCACATCGGGCGCATCAGCTCGAACTCTTCCTGGCATTCGACGCATGAGTACTCGTAGGTAGGCATCTGTGGCTGTCCTCCTTAATCTCCAGGTTTGTTCCCGAGCTAATATATTTTAAGGAACTGCCCTTTGCTTGGCAAACATCATTGTTGTTAGCTTTCTCACGGCTGTGCTATAATGTGCCCACTTTTGTGATTGTCAAGGGTATTAATGTGCGCGATTACGAACTGGTAACAATTATCAAGCCGGATGTCGCCGATGAGGACGCCGAGGCGGTTGTCGAGAAGGTCAAGTCCTTCGTCACCGACCGCAAGGGTGAACCCGGCGAGGTTAACCCCTGGGGCAAGAAAAAACTCTCCTATCCGATCGGGCAGTATAGGGAAGGCAACTATTTCCTTATGCGGTTCAAGCTCGAGCCGAAGGAGACCAGGGACCTCGAAACAAGCCTCAAGCTAAATGAGAACGTCATGCGGCATCTCCTGGTGAAAACGGAGAAATAGCCAGAGGGGCACGAGGTGACGCTAAATAAAATCCTGCTCATCGGCAATGTTGGCAAAGATCCGGAGATGCGGTACACCCCTACCGGCAATCCGGTAACCAGTTTTACCATGGCCACCAACCGGACCTACCAGGCTTCAGATGGACAGACCAAGAAGGAGACCGAGTGGTTTAATATTGTTGCCTGGAGCAAGCTTGCCGAGCAGTGCAATCAATTACTTGCCCGGGGTAAAAAGGTGTTTGTGGAAGGGCGTATTCAGACCCGGAGCTGGGAGGGCCAGGACGGCCAGAAGCGGTCACGCGTCGAGGTAATAGCCAACCGCGTTATGCTTCTCGACCGCGCACCCGGGACAGCGGCCCTACCGGCCGAAGGCGAGGGCTCTGGAGACCTCCCCGAAGGCGACCAGATTGAGCCCGAGGACGTCCCTTTTTAGTTAGATTGAGGTGAGTTCGCAGTTTCTATCTCTGGACTCCACGGACTGCCCCGACCAGAGAGACCACCGCGGTTTTCAGTCCCGGTGGTCTTATTAAGTAAAATGAGGTTTACAGGCAATGACAACTAATCCGACCGGCGGAGTGAGTGCGCCAGGCCCGACCGCAGGCGCCAGCGGCACCGCGAACTCAACACCAGCAAAGCGCCCGGGTACCAGAGCGTTCCGGCCTGGTTCCCGTTCGGGAGGCCGCCCTTACCGGCCCGGCGGCGGACGCGGCGGACGCCGCTTTGGCAGACCAAAGGCATGTCCGCTCTGCATCGAAAAGGCCAAAAATATCGACTACAAAGATGCTGCCAGGCTTGGAAGGTTTATTTCTGACCGCGGCCGTATGGACACACGCCGGCGCTCAGGCATGTGCGCTAAACACCAGCGGATGCTTTCCCAGGCCATCAAGCGAGCCCGCCATCTGGCGCTCCTGCCGTACACAGCCAGCCATATTCACGCCACCGGCGGCGTTGGCATCATCGAGAGGCCGCCAAGGTTAAGAATGCCGAGGCGTGAACCAGTCGCCGCGGCACCACAGGCAGCTCCAGCCCCAACACCAACTCCAGAGAAGGAAGAAAGTGCCCAAGAGAACATACCAGCCAAGGAAGCTTAAGCGGGCCCGCACCCACGGTTACCTGGCGAGAGCCAGCACCAAAGGCGGGCGGAAAGTCCTGAAGGCAAGGAAGATTAAAGGACGCTGGCGCCTGACAGCAACCGACTAAGTGCAGTGGGCAGAATAGGTGCTCTCCACCGGAGGGCCGAGTTCCAGGCGGTCTATGAAAAGGGGCATTCCTGGACGGCTCCCCCACTGGTAATGAAGACACTGCCCAATAGCACCGGGGCAAGCCGGTTAGGACTTTCTGTAGGTAAAAGCATCGGCAAGGCGGTGGTTCGGAACCGCGTGCGGCGCCGCTTGAGAGAAATAGTCAGGCAGATGCCCCTGAAGCCAGGGTGGGACATCGTTATTGTCGCCCGGCCTGATAGTGCGGACAGCGACTTTCAGAAGCTCCGGGCGGCAGTAGAGAAATTACTCTACAAGGCACGTTTAATTACGAGAGAAGAATGAAGCAACTGGCACTGGAACTGATTAGAATTTATCAATGTACCATTTCTCAAGCTACGCCGCCATCGTGCCGCTTCACGCCGACCTGCTCCCACTATTCTTATGAAGCTATCGAGCGCTTCGGCCTGGCCCGCGGCATCTGGCTAACCGTCAAGCGGCTCGCCCGCTGTAATCCCTTCAACCGCGGCGGCTATGACCCTATCCCTGAAGCCGCGCCTGGACACCAGCGCCACTCCGACACCCTGGAGGCAGCCGCAGGTGAGTAACCATCGCTGGATCGCCATCTTTATCGGGCTCCTTTTGTCTTTGCTTGCCCTCTCAGCCTGTACCGGCCCGCCGCCGATACGCGGCTGGTCAGGTTTCGCCATCGACAAGAATACCCTTTACTTAGGTGCTATGGACGGCCGCATCCTGGGTCTCAGCCAGACGGGACGTATCCAGAACCTGAACTTCCCGGCCCAGGGCGAGTGGGAGTTCACTCCCAGAGTTACCGTGCGGTCGAGCGGACTGGGCTGTGCCCCGGCGCCCACCACATCAGCCACGTACGGCACACCAGGTCTCTCCGGCGACCTTGTCTATGTCGCTACTTACGAAGGTAAGGTAATGGCCATCGCCGCCCAGACCGGTTCCCTGCGCTGGGTCTATCCCCGCGAGACCGGCGAACACCTTGGAAATATCGTCGGCGCACCCGTTGTGACTGGCGAGACTCTCTATGTCGCAAGCTCCGACGGCAAGCTCTATGCTTTTGATACCACCTACGGCGACCGCCGCTGGGAGTTTGCCACTTCGGGCCGCATTTGGGCCACACCGGTGGTAAGCGGCGACATTGTGTATACCGGCAACTTCGAAGGTGACGGCTACGCCATCTCGGCTAAAGACGGCAAACTGGTCTGGAGCATAAAAGCCGGGGCGGCAGTCGCTTCGGTCAGCGCCGGCAAGACCGGCCCGGTTCTTTTCGGTCTTTTTAACAATCAGCTCCACGCTTTCGACCCCAGGAACGGCTCCCCGCAGTGGCAGTTCCAGGGCGGCAACTGGTTCTGGGCGCCGCCGCTGGTCAGTGACGGCACCGTTTTTGCCCCATGCCTCGACGGCTCTCTGTATGCCATCGATGCCGCGAGCGGCCGTCAGTTGTGGAAATACGACGCCGGGTCACAACTGGATTCGTCACCACTATTGTACAGTGACAAGTTAGTGGTCGTTTCCCAGGTCGGAGACATTCACCTGGTAAATGTGAAGGATGGCTCCGAAGCTAAGAAAATCGCCCTCGGAGCCGAAGTACAGGCGCCGCCGGCCATTTCAGGCGATATGTTGTTCGTCCACGCCAGAACTCAATGGGCCTATGGCATTAATCTTAAGTCGGGCGAGGTGGTCTGGAAATTCAACACCACCCCGCCGGCACGGTGAGGAATCCGTCTCAATGAACCTCTGGAACACGATCGTCCTCGAGCCAGTTTTGAACGTTCTGCTGGCCCTGGCAGGCATGCTTTTCAACAACTTCGGCCTGGCCATCATCGTCCTGACCATCGTCATCCGTCTGGCCATGACCCCACTTACCAACCGCCAGACCCGGTCATCCAAAGCCATGACCGAGCTTCAGCCCAAAATGCAGGAACTCCAGCGGAAGTACAAGCGGGACCAGCGCAAGCTCCAGCAGGAAATGACCCAGCTTTACAAGCAGGCCGGCATCAGCCCGCTGGGGTGCCTCTGGCCGATGCTCATACAGTTCCCCATCTGGATTGGCCTTTACCAGGCCGTCATGCAGGCCATGGCAGCCAACCCCGAAGACCTGCTCGCTTTATCCCAGCATCTCTACCAGTGGAGCCTGGTCCAGCAGGGAGTCCCTGCCCAGCAGAGCTTCCTGTGGTTGAATCTTGCCTACCCGGACTCCTACATGGTCATGGCCATCCTTACCGGAGGCACCATGTGGATACAGCAGAAGATGGTAACACCGCCGGCCACCGACGCAAGACAGAAACAGATGACCCAGATGACGACCCTGATGATGCCGCTCATGTTCGGCTTATTTACCCTTCAGTTCCCCAGCGGGCTGGCTTTATACTGGGTTGTTTCAAACATCGTCGGCATCATTATCCAGTACATTAACGGCGGATGGGGTTATCTCCGCGCCCCGGCAGTCCAGCCGGTGCTGGTCCCCCAGAAGCCGCCTGAGAAAAAGTGAGGTCGCTCATGAAAGAGCTAGAAATAAGCGCCAAGACCGTGGAGGACGCCCTGGCAGTGGCCCTCCTCGAGCTTGGAGTCTCTAAAAACCAGGTCGAGGTTGAAGTCCTCAAGAAAGGCCGTGCCGGTATTTTCGGCGTCGGTGCTGAAGATGCCAGGATCAAGGTAAAAGTCATTGAGAGGCCGCCTAAAACGGCGAGTGTGCCTGTTACGGGACAGGGAAGCGAAGTCCAACCCATCGCAGCTATTGAAGGTAATGCCCAACAGATAGCCATGGAAGTCCTCACAACTCTCCTGCGCCTGATGCAAGTGAAAGCCGAGGTCAGAGCCATCTCCGGTAATGCCGAGGCGGCGGTGGTTCTGGATATCCAGGGCGACGACCTGGGCGCGCTCATTGGCCGCCGCGGCCAGACACTGGCTTCACTTCAGTTCATTGTCAGGCTTATCGTTGCGGAGCGTGTCGGCAAATGGCTGCCCATCGCCATCGACGTTTCCGGCTACAAAGAACAGCGCCGCGAGTCGCTCCGGCGGCTGGCGCTCAACATCGCTGAACAGGTGAAGTCCACCAGACGAACTATAGCTATGGAGCCGATGCCGGCTGACGAGCGCCGAATCGTCCACCTTGCCCTGGCCAACCACGCGGATGTTACTACCCAGAGCACCGGAGAAGGTGAGGAGCGCAAGGTAACCATCCAGCTTAAGAAGCGCTAGCCATGTTCCAAGCTGTCAACCCTAAAATCAGCTTCCCCGAGCTGGAAGAGCGCATCCTCCATTTCTGGCAAGAGCGCGATATCTTTACCAAGACCACCGAGGCCCGCAAGCAGGCGCCTCTCTTCGTCTTTTACGAAGGCCCTCCCACCGCCAACGGCAAGCCCGGCATCCACCATGTCCTGTCACGCATCTACAAAGACATTATCCTCAGATACCGGACGATGTGCGGCTACTCGGTACCCCGCAAGGCCGGATGGGACACCCACGGCTTACCCGTTGAACTCGAGGTGGAAAAAAGGCTCGGTTTCACCGGCAAACAGCAGATTGAAGAGTATGGCGTGGCCAGATTCAACACCCTCTGCCGCGAGAGCGTCTTCACCTACCTCAAAGACTGGGAGAAACTCACCGAGCGTATCGCCTTCTGGCTCGACATGGCCCATCCCTACATCACCATGGACAACGGTTATATCGAGTCATGCTGGTGGGCTATCAAACAGCTCTGGAACAAGAACCTAATCTATCAGGGCTACAAGGTCACGCCGCACTGCCCGAGATGCGGCACTTCTCTAAGTTCCCACGAGGTCGCCCTCGGCTATAAAGACGACGCCAGCGACCCCTCGGTCTTCGTCAAATTCAAAGTAGATCCCGACCGCGGCAAGCCGTCGGAAACAGCGCGCCACATGCTGGCTTCGAACGTCCCAACCTACTTCCTTACCTGGACAACCACTCCCTGGACACTCCCGGGCAATACTGCCCTGGCCGTCTCACCTCAGGCCGAATACGCCGTGGTCGAGCAGACCACGGAGGCCAGTAAAGAACGGCTGGTACTGGCTTCAGCCCGACTCAGCCATAGCATCAAGGGCGAATACCAGACGGCAGGCGTACTTAAAGGCAATGACCTCATCGGCTGCCACTACGAGCCGCTTTTCAAGCCGGGCGATTTCAATGTACCAGTTGAGCAGTTCGCGCCCAAGGACAGCGCTGACAGGCGCACTGCCCTGAAGCTGGTTTACGAGCCGGCCCGGGCCGGGCGTCCCGCCTCCGGCACCCCCCCGCAAAGCTACCGGGTCATCGGCGGTGACTTTGTTTCTATGGAGGACGGCACGGGTATCGTCCACATCGCACCCGCCTTCGGCGAAGTTGATTTCACCGCCGGTGAGCAGGAAGGCCTTTACTTCGTCCAGCATGTCGATGGGTCAGGTAACATCACTGGCAGTTACCCGTTCGCCGGCAAGTTCGTTAAGCTGGCTG
Organism: Chloroflexota bacterium; assembly: GCA_040753815.1. GTDB lineage: Bacteria > Chloroflexota > Dehalococcoidia > GIF9 > JBFMDU01 > JBFMDU01. The sequence continues at coordinate 87,393 of JBFMDU010000018.1, read as the reverse complement.
ACCCGCAAATTAACGATATCCTCTCCGAGCACGGGCTTCTTTACCGGAGCGAGCGCATAACCCACACCTACCCATTTTGCTGGCGCTGCGATACCCCGCTCCTGTACTACGCAAAACAAAGCTGGTACATCCGGACTACTGCTTTCAAAGACAAGCTTATCGCCGGTAATGAGCAAATCAACTGGTACCCTGAGCACATCAAGCATGGACGCTTCGGCGACTGGCTTGAGAATAACGTGGACTGGGCCTTCTCCCGGGAGCGATACTGGGGAACGCCTCTGCCTGTCTGGCAATGCGAGTCCTGCGGCCACAGCGAATGTATCGGCGGAACGGACGACCTAGCTAAATTGAGGGATGAGAACACGACTGCGAAGTTGGTACTGGAACGAATACTAAGCAGAGAACTCGACTTGCATCGCCCATATGTCGATGAAGTCTTCCTGAAGTGCCCTCGCTGTGGTGCCAAGATGATCCGCCGCCCTGAAGTTATCGATTGCTGGTTCGATTCCGGCGCTATGCCTTTCGCCCAGTGGCATTACCCGCATGCCAACAGGGCCGAGTTTGAAAAGCACAGCCAGGCTGATTTCATCTCGGAAGCTGTGGACCAGACACGCGGCTGGTTCTACAGCTTACATGCCCTGTCCACCCTACTTTTCGAAAGGCCGGCTTTCAAGAACGTCATCTGCCTCGGACACATCCTTGATACCCAAGGCGAGAAAATGAGCAAGACCCGCGGCAACGTTGTTGACCCGTGGTCGATACTCAACGCCAGCGGTTGTGACGCCCTTCGCTGGTACTTATTCACCTCAGCGCCGGCTGGCAACATCCGCCGCTTCTCGGCACAAATGGTCCAGGATACACTCCGGAGCTTTCTTCTGACCCTCTGGAATACCTACTCCTTCTTCGTCATGTACGCCAATATCGACAAGTACGACCCGAAATCAGCGGCACCAGCTTCACGGACCGACCTTGATACCTGGATTCTATCCGAGCTCAACCAGCTTGTTGCCGATGTAACCAGAGCTCTTGAAGAATACGACCCGACGACCGCGGCCCGCCGGATTGAAGTCTTCGTCGACGACCTATCTAACTGGTACGTCCGCCGCAGTCGCCGCCGTTTCTGGAAGAGCGAAAGCGATACCGATAAGCTGGCGGCGCACTCAACACTGCATCAATGCCTGGCTACTCTTTCACGACTGCTGGCGCCATTCACGCCGTTTGTTGCCGAAGAGATGTACCAGAACCTGGTGCGCTCAGCCCATCCGGAAGCACCTGAAAGCGTACATCTTGCTGATTTCCCAACCGCAGATATGTCCTGCATTGACCAACGCCTTGCCGCCGATACCCGCCTCGCTATTCGTATTTGCAGTCTTGGCCGGGCCGCCCGTGCTAGAGCTCAGGTCAAAGTACGACAGCCCCTACCCAGGGTAATTGTGAAAGTCCGCAACGAACTGGAGGCAGAAGCCGTCAAGAAACTGGCTAGCCAGATACTCGAAGAACTCAACATCAAGGAACTCAACACCGATGACCGTCCGGCCGATACCGTCCTCTCCAGCATCGGCAAAGCGCTTATCGAGAAGGAAGGCGACCTCTTAGTGGCGCTTCAGACGGAGCTTTCACCACAACTTCAGGCCGAAGGAACCGCCCGCGAAGCGGTGCGGCGCATCCAGATGATGCGGCGCCAGGCAAATTTCGAAATCACTGACCACATCATCGTTTATTATCAAGGTGATGCCGCCTTTAACGCGGTTATAAACGAATTCGCCGCTTATATAAAACAGGAAACCCTGTCTGTCCAGCTTCTCAACCAGGCGCCTGTGGATGTCGACCTCCAGCAGACGCACAAAATCGATAGCCGGGAAGTCACCCTGGGCATCAAACGGGTGAAGTAGACCCCCACCAGATTCCTCGCATTCGCCCGGAATGACACACGAAAAAGCAGGGGGCGGCCTGATAGCCGCCCCCTATCGTATTTCAGCTTTGAACTTACCGGTTCGGACTCTCCGCCAGCACCGCCTGCGTCTTGATTTCGTCTGAACCGCGAATGTAGGTTATAGCTACAGTGTCCCCCGGCTTATGCGACCTGATAATTTCCACCACCTGGTCAGCTTTCGTTATCTTCTGACCATCGAAGCTGATGACGACGTCGCCCTTCTGTAAACCAGACTTATCGGCAGGGGTCTCGGGTGACACGCTGGTAACCAGGGCACCTTCCTTAACCGAAAGATTGTAGCGAGAGGCAAGGGTGGGAGTGAGGCTCACCATGGTCACCCCCAAAAACGCCCTGACCACGCGGCCGGTCGTAATCAATTGCTCGATGACCGGCATTGCCGGGGTGATAGCAATTGCGAACCCGATATTCTGGGCGTCGCCGGCGATAGCAACGTTGACACCCACTACTTCTCCGGCAGTATTGAGGAGTGCCCCACCGCTATTGCCCGGGTTGATGGCAGTATCGGTCTGTAAAAGGTTGTAAAGGGTCGCCCCATTTTGCTCCTGAATGGTACGCTTGGTGTGGCTGATAATACCTGCGGTTACGGTAGCACCGCCTTCCAGTGCCAGCGCATTTCCAATAGCTATGACCCAGTCACCAACCCTGAGATTGTCCGACCGGCCCAGCTTGGCTACCGGCAGGTTGGACCCCTCAATTTGAATCACTGCCAGGTCAGTCGCTGGGTCACGGTTAACCTTGGCGGCGTCGAAGCTCCTGCCGTCGTTAAGTGTGACCTTAATTTGAGTGGCTCCCTCTACGACATGATTATTGGTAACGATGTAGCCCCTCGGGTCAATGATGACGCCGCTACCCGCGCCGCGCTGGGGAACTGGCTGGAGAAAAATGTCGGAGGCAATACCTTCAGTCTGAATGGAGACCACTGATTCCTGAGCTGTTTTAATGATGTCAGCAAAGGTCGGGACTCCAGGAAGCGGACCTGAACTGGTTGGCGGGGCTTTCCATGACGAGTCTATCGGCGACCCTTGACTCACCCCGCTCTGCGGTGAAGGCTGGGACTGGGACTGTTCAGGAGATGGCGTAGGCGTTGACGGTGCCGGCAGAGATGGTGTCCGGGGGGGGAAAGGCGGTAGAAACGTACAGCCCGAGGCTACCACAAGGCTGATTACGAGCATTATTACGAATATATATCTTAAATAGTGCGGCCAGGGCACTTTCATTGAAAGCCTCCTCAAGCTAGTCTCGACCCAATATCTTACGCCGTACTTCTATCATTAATCAACGAGGTACCGGCTGTTCAGACATGTGGCGGTTGTGTGGTTACCGTGGACATTTGTGGGGTTTCTGTGTGCCTTCTAGCACCACCAGCTACTTGACATGGCTCATTGCAGTACGATATTATTTAGCTTCCTCTGGTGGTTAGAGCGAGGTGGCACCACCCGTTCCCATTCCGAACACGGAAGTGAAACGCCTCAGCGCAGACGATACTGAGGAGCACTTGGGAAAATATGCCACCGCCAGGGGTTTTCTTTTTCTTAAAGACTCCCGCGGAATGACACTCTCCTGATTAGCCGAACCTCTCCTCATTCAGCGCCCAGATTGATACGATTATTGCCAGGGTGATAAATACCCAGCCGGCAATAAAGAGGGAAACCAGGAACCATTCATCCGGAGCCGCCTTAAAAACCACCGCAAAGGTATAAGCGGTCCCGAAACCGGCGAAACCCGCCGCGAACAACAGCCAGAACACCAATACGTCCCCGGCTTTACCTGTCGTGGCCACAAAAGCGATAATACAGGCCACAAAGAGCAACCAGGAAAACCCCATCCCTACATAGTCCGTCAGCGGTACCGTCATCTGCACCTCGGGCCCGTTCGCAGTACTGTCTTGCTATCGGGATTGATTATAGCATAGCCACATCATGCATCCCCACCCGGATGTACTTCGTTGTGTATAATACAGAGTACGAATAGTTCAATAAAACCCACCGCCTCTATCCCGATTGACGCTACTCCACTCGCAGACTATAATTAAGCTTCGGGAGACCAAGCTATGGCAAGCAGATTTGAGAAATTCTCCGAGAGGGCCCGCCGCGTCTTAACAAGGGCCCAGGAAGAAGCTCAGCGGTTCGGTCATAACTATATCGATACCGAGCATATACTGCTGGGCTTAATTTCGGAAGAAGACGGTATCGCTGCCAAGATACTCGGCAACCTCGGCGTCGTCCTCACCAAGGTTCGTGGTGCCGTCGAGTTCATCGTTGGCCGTGGCGAGAAGCAGGCTTCCGGCGAAGTCGGCCTGACCCCGCGCGCCAAGCGTGTCATTGAGCTGGCCGTAGAAGAGGCCAGGCGCCTGAACCATAACTATATCGGCACCGAGCACATTCTGCTTGGCCTTCTGGCCGAGGGCGAAGGCGTCGCCGCTGGCGTTCTTGAGAGCTTCGGCGTCACCATCGACCGGGCCCGTACCGAGGCCTCCCGGTTAAGCACCCAGAGCCCTTCAGCGGCCCAGGCTTACGCCGCCGCCAAAACGGCTACCAAGACTCCCACTCTTGACCAGCTTGGCGCTGACCTCACCACTTCAGCCCGCACTGGCAAGCTGGATCCGATTATTGGCCGCAACAAGGAGATTGAAAGGGTTATCCAGATACTCAGCCGCCGCACCAAGAATAATCCGGCGCTCATCGGTGAACCCGGCGTTGGCAAGACAGCTATTGTCGAGGGGCTGGCTCACCGCATCGTGTCCGGAGACGTCCCAGAGACACTCCTCAGCAAACGCATCGTGGCCCTTGACATCGGCGCTCTTGTTGCCGGCACCAAGTACCGCGGCGAGTTCGAGGAGCGGCTCAAACGTGTTATTGACGAAATTAAAGGGGCCGGTAACTGCATCCTGTTTGTCGACGAGCTTCATACCATCGTAGGCGCCGGTGCCGCTGAAGGTGCTGTCGATGCTTCCAACATATTGAAACCTTCCCTATCCCGCGGCCAGGTGCAAATAATCGGCGCCACGACTCTTGACGACTACCGTAAGCACGTCGAAAAAGACCCGGCTCTCGAACGCCGCTTCCAACCGATACTGGTCGCCGAGCCGACCGTCGAAGAAACCGTGGCCATCCTGAAGGGCATCAAATCGCGCTATGAGGAGCACCATAAGCTTACCATCTCTGACAAATCACTCGATACTGCGGCCAATCTAGCGTCCCGCTACATTCCTGACCGCTTCCTGCCCGATAAGGCTATCGACCTGATGGATGAGGCGGCATCTCGTGTTCGCATCAAGCATGGCATGGCACCAATCGACCTGACCGAGGCCCGCCGCGCCCTGGAGAAGGTGACCCGGGAAAAGGAAACAGCCATGAGGGAGGCGGCTACCAAAGACACGACAACCGCCCACCAGCAGTATGAGTACGCCGCTGAGCTCCGCACCCGCGAAATCCAGCTCCAGGACAAAATCAAGATAATGGAGCAGGAGTGGCACTCCGAGCGAACGAAGGAGAAGAAGGCGGAGGTCGGTGATGAGGACATTGCCGAAGTCGTCAGCATGTGGACCGGCATCCCGGTAGTGCGATTGACCACCAGCGAGTCCGCCCGCCTGCTCCAGATGGAAGAGGCATTGCACCGCCGCATTATCGGCCAGGACGAGGCCATTGTTACCATTTCAAAAGCAGTCAGACGAGCCCGCGCTGGGCTAAAGGACGTGCGGCATCCGGTCGGCGTCTTCATCTTCCTCGGCCCCACCGGCGTCGGCAAGACTGAACTGGTACGTGCCCTTGCCGAGTTTATGTTCGGCAGTGAAGATACCATGATCCGGCTTGATATGTCGGAGTTCATGGAGCGGCACACTGTCGCTCGCCTTGTCGGAGCGCCCCCGGGCTACGTCGGCTACGAAGAAGGCGGCCAGCTAACCGAAGCTGTACGACGCAAGTCATACTGTGTCATCCTGCTGGACGAAATCGAGAAGGCCCACGATGAGGTCTTCAACATCCTCCTCCAGATCTTCGATGACGGCCATCTCACCGATGCCAAAGGCCGGCGTGTAGACTTTCGTAATAGCATCATTGTCATGACCAGCAACGTTGGCGCCGAGCTTATCAAGAAGGACATGACCATCGGATTCGCCACCCAGGGCGAGGCCAAGACACGTGAAATAGAATACGAGAAAATGAAGGACCGTGTGCTCGGCGAGCTTAAGAAGCGCTTCCGTCCCGAGTTCCTCAATCGTGTCGACAACGTGGTCGTCTTCCATTCGTTGACTAAGGAGCACATCCGCCAGATTGTGGACCTGATGCTCGGTACTGTGGCCACGTCTCTCCGAGAAAAGAACATCACTCTGGAGGTCGCCGACGCCGCTAAAGACCTGCTGGGCGAAAAGGGCTACGACCCGGTATTCGGCGCCCGACCCCTGCGCCGCACCATCCAGACCATGCTTGAAGACCAGCTTTCCGAGTCTATCTTGCGCAACACTTTTCGCCCGGGCGATACGGTCAAGGTCGACCGCGATGGCGATAAGCTCAAAGTAGAAGCCAGCACTCCCACCGAGCCAGTTGGGGCCGGCACAGGCGCATCCAAGCCTGAGTAGCGGCCCTCTACCTCTCTACAATCTACCTCACCCCACCAGAACTCCCGCCTTTGTACGACCCCAAAATGACACGAGGATAGCGAAACGCTATAATCGTGCCCACGCATCTACGCAGGACCGCATATCTCAACATGGAGGTCTGCTTTGGCCCAAGAGACCATTGAAGCACCACTGCCAGGAAAGGTAAGTAAGGTCCACGTCAGTATTGGCGATGTCATCAGCGAAGGCGACAAGATATGCACCATTGAGTCAATGAAAATGGAGAACCCTATCCTGTCGCCGGTCGGCGGCAAGGTTATCGAAATTAAAGTCAGCGCCGGCCAGCAGGTGAACGGCGGCCAGATCCTCGTTATCGTAGAGCATTAGCCAGCATCTGCCAGGGAGGCCATGGTTTGGAGAAGCCCAGAACTAAGACCATTTTTGTTTGCCAGCAGTGTGGCCGGGAAAGCCCAAAATGGCTCGGACGGTGCCCCAACTGCCAGGAGTGGAACAGCTTCGTCGAAACAATCCAGTTGCCGGAAAAGCCTCCGTCGCCGCGGGCCGGTCTGTCCGGCAACCCACCACAGGAACTGTCAAAAGTCAAAGGCGAGACGGGCAGGCGCATTACTATGCCCATCGCCGAGTTCAACCGTGTCCTTGGTGGGGGACTTGTCCCGGGAACATTAGTGATCATCGGCGGAGACCCCGGCATCGGTAAGTCCACCCTGCTTCTCCAGATATCCGGAGCCATCGCCGCCTCGGGCGGCAACGTCGTCTACGTTTCCGGTGAGGAATCCATCCACCAGGTCAGACTTCGGGCACAGCGGCTTGGCATTCCAGGCGACCGCCTCTTCCTCCTCGCTGAGACCAGTCTGCCAGCCGTGCTCGGCCATCTCGAGGCCATGTCACCGGCCCTGGTTATCGTTGACTCAATCCAGACCGTCTATATGGACGATATTTCCAGCGCCGCCGGAAGCATCGGTCAGATACGGGAGTGTGCCGCCGCCCTGATGCGCTGGGCCAAGCCAGCCAACGTGCCGGTGCTCATCAGCGGCCACGTAACGAAAGATGGTGCTATTGCCGGCCCACGGGTGCTGGAGCACGTCGTCGATGTTGTCCTTTACCTCGAGGGCGAAGCTTTCAGCACTTTCCGTGTGCTTCGCGGCGTTAAGAACCGCTTTGGCTCGACTAACGAAATCGGCGTCTTCGAGATGACCGGGGAAGGTCTCAAAGAGGTCGATAACCCGTCCCTTGCCTTTCTCTCTGAGCACGATGAACCAGCCATCGGCACCGCGGTTGTCCCGACGCTTGAAGGAAGCCGCCCCCTACTGGTTGAGATTCAGGCGTTGACTTCCCTCGCTGTGTACCCACCGCCAAGACGTATGGCCAATGGCGTTGACTTTGCCCGTCTTCTTCTGATCACCGCAATTCTCGGCAAACGCACCGGCCTGAAACTGGCCACGCAGGACATCGTCGTCAATGTCGTTGGGGGACTAAAAGTCAACGAACCTGCCGCTGACCTGGCTGTAGCTCTTACTATTGCTTCGAGCTTCCGCGAGACCCCCCTTCCCCCCCGGATGGCCGTCATCGGCGAGCTTTCACTGACCGGTGAACTACGTGGAGTGCCGCAACTCGACCGCCGGGTGACTGAAGCCGCCCGGCTTGGCTTCGAGAAATGCCTGGTGCCCCGCCTTTCCGATAGACACCCCCTCTCCACCAGGGGCATTCAGGTTATCCAGGCCGGCACCATCAACGAGGCGCTCCGTGCCGGGTTATCCCGACCGAAAAAGGCCGAAGATGAGCCGTAATAATGCTGCGGCTATCATCATCGCCGCCGGGACCAGCCAGCGTATGGAAGGCATCGATAAGACCTTTGCCAGCCTTGGTGGTCGTCCATTGGTTGTCTGGTCTCTCGATGCTTTTCAGGACTGCCCGTCCGTCAGCCAGACTATTCTGGTGCTGAATGAGAATAACATCCAGGCCGGACAAAAGCTGCTGGCTTCCGGGCGCTGGCCCAAGCTGACTGATATCTGCCTTGGAGGTGCGCGCCGTCAGGACTCAGTCAAAGCCGGACTGGAGCTGCTCAAAACCGCAGGGTGGGTCATCATTCACGACGGCGCCAGACCATTTATCACACGCAAGCTGATTGAGGACGGGCTACAAGCTGCCCGTGAGACCGGTGCGGCCATCGCCGCAGTACCCGCCAGAGACACGGTAAAGATGGCACGCAAGAATGCTACAGTGTCACGCACCATTCCCCGCGAGCGTATCTGGCTGACGCAGACCCCCCAGGTCTTCCGCTACAATATCATTAAGCGTGCTTACGATAGGAAGACCAGTGACGCAACCGACGATGCCGCGCTGGTCGAACGGCTTGGCATCAGCGTCAGACTTTATCACGGCTCATATCTGAATATGAAAATCACCACACCGGAAGACCTGGCACTGGCCCGGAGACAGGCCATCGCTATATCGTATCGAAGGAGAAGGCTTGACCAGAGTCGGCATTGGCTATGATGTCCACTCGCTGGTAGTGGGCCGCAAGCTCATCCTTGGCGGCGTGGACGTGCCTTTCGAACGCGGCCTGGCCGGGCACAGCGACGCTGACGCCCTTGTCCACTCTATCATGGATGCCCTGCTTGGTGCGGCGGCGCTTGGCGACATCGGTACCCACTTTCCACCAACCGACGAGCAGTATCGTGGCGCCTCAAGTCTGGTATTACTCAGCCGTGTCAGCGAATTGTTGGCCGAGAATGACTTCAAAATAAACAACATCGATTCGACTATCATCGCCCAGAAGCCAAAGCTGGCGGTGTACATTGACCAGATGCGGCTCAACATCAGCCAAACGCTGGGACTGACAATTGACCAGGTCTCAGTAAAAGCGACGACTTCAGAAGGACTCGGCTTTATCGGCCGGGTTGAAGGCATAGCCACCTTTGCTATCGCCATGATCGAGGGGAGCCGGTAATGAGCTACTGGAAGAACCTCAAACGCGATATTCAGTCCGTATTCGAGCATGACCCCGCTGCCAGGAATACCCTCGAGGTAATCCTCACTTACCCTGGCTTTCATGCACGGCAGTTTCACCGGCTCGCCCATACTCTGTGGAACTGGCGGCTCAAGGTACTGGCACGCCTCGTCTCACACTTCAGCCGGGCGGTCACTGGCATCGAAATTCACCCGGGCGCGAAGATCGGCGAGGGCTTCTTTATCGACCACGGGATGGGCGTGGTCATTGGCGAGACTGCTGAAATCGGCGATAACGTGCTCATGTACCACGGTGTCTCTCTTGGTGGCACCAGCATGCAGAAGAGGAAACGCCATCCCACTATTGGCAATAATGTCGTCATCGGCGCCGGTGCTAAAATTATCGGTGCCATAACTATTGGCGACAACGTCAAAATCGGCACCGGCTCGGTAGTTGTCAAACCAGTCCCTCCGAACGCCACTGTCGTCGGCGTCCCGGGCAGGGTGGTTGAAATCCGCAACCCTGACACCGATACTATAGAGCGTCTTCCTGACCCGGTATGGGAGAACATCCAGAGCCTTACCGAACGGGTCGCCCAGCTTGAGAAGCAACTGGCCGAACTCATGACCAAAGATAAGGAACAGAGAGCCAGATGATAAAAATCTACAATACGCTGTCCGGGAGGAAAGAAGACTTCCAGCCGCGCGGCAAGCCAGTCACCATGTATGTCTGCGGCGTGACCGTATACTCCAGCAGTCACATCGGCCATGCCATGAGCTACATCGTCTTCGATACCATCCGGCGCCACCTGGAATACCGCGGCTACCCGGTCAGATACGTGCAGAACTTTACCGACATCGACGACAAAATTATCAACCGTGCCAACGAGCTCGGTATTCCAGCCATGGACCTGGCGAAACGCTACATAGATGAGTTCCTGACCGATTCCGATGCCCTCAATATCCGGCGCGCTGATATTTATCCCAGGGCTACTGAGGAAATACCAAAAATAATCACTGTCATCTCAGGACTTATTGAGAAAGGCTACGCTTACCAGTCCGGCGGCGATGTTTACTTCCGTGTTAAAAAAGCGGTCGAATACGGCAAGCTCTCTCATCAGAGCCCGGACCAGATGATAGCCGGAGCCCGGGTTGAGGGGACCGGTAAAGAGCACCCGCTTGACTTTGCCTTGTGGAAAGGGGCTAAACCGGGTGAGCCTTCCTGGCCCAGCCCGTGGGGCGATGGCCGCCCCGGCTGGCATATCGAATGCTCAGCCATGTCGCTCAAGTACCTGGGCGAAACGATAGACATACACGGCGGCGGCCAGGACCTGGTCTTTCCTCACCACGAAAACGAAATTGCCCAGTCGGAAAGCTTCACCGGAGTAGCGCCATTCGTTCGCTACTGGCTGCATAACGGTCTGCTCCAATTCGGCACAGAAAAGATGAGCAAATCGCTGGGCAATCTGGTGACCATCCGTGAACTTCTCCAGCAACACACCGCCGATAGCCTGCGACTGTTCGTACTCAGTTCTCACTACCGCAACCCACTCACTCATAATGAGGAGGCACTTAATGCCGCTGAGCGAGGCATGAAGCGCATACGGCAGGCTCTGACCGCACAATCTGAGACCGGCAATCGCCGGGTTGACAGCATGACCTTCCGGCAGAAATTCATCGAAGCTATGGACGACGACTTCAATACCCCACAAGCAGTGGCCGTACTCTTCGACCTCGTCCGGGAAATCAACCGCGGCCACGAGGCAAAACAGGATGTTACCGAAGCCCAGAACACTCTACGGGAACTTGCCAGCGTCCTTGGTTTCTCACTCAAGGGTAAGGCCGGGCCATCACTTGATGCCGTGCCCTTCATCGAACTACTGGCGAAGACTCGCGAGGACCTGCGTAAGGCTAAACAATGGGCGCTAGCAGACCAGCTACGCAAGGAACTTTCTGACCGCGGCATTACTATCGAGGACACGCCAAAGGGCCCGGTCTGGAAGCAAAAATAATCAGGCATCAGGGGATAGGTGTGACATATTCCATAAAACATAATAGAATGTCGCCTACAGCACTATTTACGTAGAGGAGGCTGGTTATGGACGAACCGAAGGCATCCGACCGATTGATGGACCTGCTCAATAAAGCGGTAGCCCGCGAAATGCAGGTAAGTATCCAGTACATGTGGCAGCATGTCCTCTGGCGCGGCATCAAGGGCTTCGCCGTCAGGGACGAATTTAAGACAATAGCCATTGCCGAGATGAAGCACGCCGAGATGATTGCCGAAAGAATCAACTACTTCCGCGGCATACCCACCACCAAGCCCACCCCCATTTTTGTCGGTGAATCGCTTGAGGAGATGCTCAAGAACGACAAGAAGGCCGAAGAAGAGGCCATCGACCTCTACAACGAGATTATTGAGATCGCCCGCAAGGAGGGCGACGAGGTCACCAACCGGCTCTTCCGCCAGATTCTAGCTGACGAGGAAGACCACTACGATACTTTCTCTACCATCCTTGAAGAGCTTTAACACTAAAAGGCATCAGAAGAATACCTCGGGGACTGCGGCTGGCCAGCCGCAGTCCCCGATTAATAGAAATTTGTATGCGTCTCTTTGAATCTAAAGATGCCCGGGAGAGAAGGCTGTACCGGGAAGCTTACGTTGCTATATCCCGGTCTCTGGCCGTCAGCATTCAGAACCAGCGCCAGCGGGACGTCTATCTGTCATGGTTCGCCGCCGCCTCGGCGATGGCCGAGGAGATAGCCCTCAGTATCGCCTGTCTCAGGAAGACTACGGATACTCGTGACCCGACCCAGGCGACCCGCATCTGCCATATACTTGCTTTACCGATGGCTTCGGTATGGTTTCGCAGTCTCGACCATAATGTCGCGCCCGGGGTTGACGAGAAACACCGCCTGCGCATTGCTGCCATATCCAATATGCTGACAGCGCTCAGCAGTGCCTCGGAGGAAGCGGTGAGGGACTTCATCAATCTGGATAATCAGTACAATTATGAGGCTGATCTTGAAGAAGCCCGGGAGAAGTCCGGAGAGCCAGGAGGCTCCTCCCGATACCCGGCGCTCGTTATCTCCAAACTGGCCGACGCCACCGGATTCGGGGACTACATCGACTGGTCAAAACAGTCTTTCCCGGTAACAAAGGATGAGGACTTACTCTTCATTAACGCCGCTCAACCATACGGCGAGTTAGGCTACGACCTTAATGGTGTCATCGCCCTGGAGATGTCTATCCCCATCTTCGGCGCTGAAATATTCCGCGCCTTAACCTCCGCCGGAAGTGCTGATTGACAGCCTTCACCGCCGGTACTGCAGGAGCACTTTTTCCTCGTAGGCAAGATCCACGTTATAGCCGAGCTTCCCCGGCTCAAAGCGAGTGCCGGCAAGACCAACATTTTCCTTCCACCAGAGGTACGTCTGCTTTATTCCTTCGATGATGGAGTAAACTGGATGAAAGCCAATGACGTCCTCGGCCTTTTGAATACTGTAACCTACGCCTTGCTCCCAGGGATAGGGAAAGACGGGTTTCTCAAGCCTCCTCATAGCTTCTAGCGGCACATGGACCTTCCGGGCGGCAATACCCATGGCTCCGGCGACGGCATCGATATAACCGTCAAAGCTGACTGTCTCAGGCCCGGCGATGTTGAAGGCCTGGCCGACGGCCTCCCTGTTGCCAATGACTGCCAGTTGCGCCCGGGCGACATCATCAACATGGACGAGGTGCAAGCGTGTTCCGCCGTCACCCGGCACTAAAATATCGCGGCCCTGTGCCAACCTCACAAAATAACTGAACTCGCGGTCGTGCATCCAATTCTCCGGCCCATAGATATACGGGCAACGCAGAATAGTAACGGGAAATCCCGATTCCCGGGACCTGCCTAAAAGGAAGTCCTCACACTCGGCCTTATTGATTTCGTATGCGCCGACACCGGCCGTCTGTTTGTTGACGCGGGGCGCTTCTTCAGTCACTGGAGCGGCGTCACCAGCCTGGTATACCCCACAAGTACTGATAAAAACATAATGAGCGACCCTGCCGGAAAATACCTCTGCAGGCGGTACCAGGTTCCGCACCTCATACCCGGTTATGTCAAAGACAGCCTCAAATGCCAGCCCGGCCAGCGCTTTGTGAAAAGCTTCAGTGTCCCGGCGGTCAGCAAAAAGCCGTTTGACTCCTGGCGGCAGTTGGGCCTGTGTCCGCCCGCGGTTGAGAATAGTGACGTCATGCCCCTGGCTGATAAGATAACGTACCAGCCTAAGGCCAACAAACCTTGTGCCTCCGAGGACCAGCAGCTTCATCCATAACCTCCCCCTACGCTTTGCACACCCGGCACACGAGCCCGCGCAGGTTAGGCGTCCCCATCGCCGGGTCCACTGGCACATCGCTGGTCAGCATATTCAGGTTAGCTTCCTGCCAGCGCCCGTCATCAGTTACCGGCCGTTCCGGGAACCACCAGCCAAAGGCCGCAATCACAACACGAGGGTCGATATCGGCATCAAGCTCCAGCTTCTGCCGTATGCGCCCGTGCGGTGTTTCGATGGCAACTGTGTCTCCAGACCTGAGCCCATACCTCTTTGCCGTCTCTGGATTCAGCTTTACCACCGGCTCCGGCGACAGTTTACGTAAGCTCGAGACCATTCGATGACTGGCATGCTGAAAGAAAGGGCTTTTACCACTGGTCAGCACCAGCGGATATTCCCGCGCCAGCTCTGGCGAACCGAAGGGCGTCTCGGGCGGCTCATTAATAACCGGCAAGCCATCGTATCCCACCTGCTGAAGCCGCGACGATACCAGTTCGACCTTCCCGGAAGGCGTCCTGAAGCCCTCTTTCTCATACTTACGGTAGCTGACCTCGCTCCGCAGCATCCCCGTTTTTTTCAAATCGCTATAGCTGAGTCCTGCCGGCTGAAGGACGGCGTCGAGGGCACCAACCTCGTTATCCCAGAAATACTGCCCAAGACCCAGCTTCTGTGCCAGGCGGCTGATAATCATCACGTCAGGCAAGCACTCACCCGGCGGCTCCACAACTTTCGGACGGGCAGTAATCCAGCCGTTCCGGCCGGGGAAGTGCCCGATGTCATCGAACTCAAGATTGACCGCAACCGGCAGGACAACATCCGCCAGCGCCGCCGTGGGGCTCATAAAAAGATCGGAAACAACCAGAAAGTCCAGCGCGCGGAACCCTTTATCTGCAAGTGAAGAGTTGGCATAGGTCAGCAGAGGGTCAACGCCGAAGACCAACCCAGCCTTAAGTGGGTACGGCTTCTGCTCGAGGATGGCCGGCATCGCTGTCTGGCTGGCGACGAAGAACATACCATCGGCTACTCTGTGCTGTGGCGCCAATGACTTCTTCCGCCACTCCAGTTGCTTTTTAGTTAGCATGAACTCTGCCGCCTTCATCAGGCCCGCCACCGGCGCCGGCAGTATATCGCCCCCAAGAATATCAAGATTACCTGTGATCGCCCTGAGGATAGAGATGGCGCGGCAGGTCTGGATAGTGTTGCTCGTCTGGTCAATGGCATTTCCCCACTCAATAGCCGCCGGCCTGGTTGTAGCATACAGCCGTGCCGCCTGAACGAGCGTCTCCGCAGGTACCCATGTGAGCTTGGACACCTTTGACGGCGGATACGAAGCCACGAAGTCCTTCAACTGCTCAAAGCCGACCGTCAATCTGGACACAAAGTCCCGGTCGTAAAGACCTTCACCAATTATGACATTCAGCATGCCCAGAGCCAGAAGCCCATCACTCCCCGGGCGAAGCTTAAGCCAGATGTCCGCTTTTCCCGCCATCGTCGTCTTGCATGGGTCAATAACGATGAATCTGGCGCCGGCCTCGATTGCCTTCCGGTACTGCGCACCGGTGCCATAGTTCGAATTAGTATGATGTGTGTTGCTCCCCCAGATAACCAGGCACTTCGGCGGAGCATCGTAGTCCGGAAGACAGGCACTCCCAAAAGTGAATGTAGCGCCCTGGTCACGAGGAATATGACAGACATTGCCGGAGGATACCTGATTGGGCGTGCCGAGAGCCGCAGCTAAACGGTAGAGATATGGGATATCCATGCCGCCGCGGGAGGCGCCGGTAAATATCATAATCGACTCCGGACCAAAGTCTCGAGCATAGCTCTGGAGTCTGTCAGCGATAAGGTTGAGCGCTTCATCCATCCCGATTTCCTGCCACTCATTCGCCCCACGCTCGCCAGTACGTTTCAGCGGTCGCTTCAACCGGTCAGGATGATAGATGATTTCTTTAAGATTGCGTCCCTTGGCGCAGATGGCGCCGCGGCTGAACGGGCTGTCCGGGTCGCCTTTGATATCGACAATCTTGCCCTTGTCAACGGTAACAATAATGCCGCATGTCCCGCCGCAAAGCCTGCCGCAGAAGGTCTTGATGACTTCGGACAATGGAGGCCTCCTTTAAATTATCAGATACTCCGGCGCCGCCCCTCGTAGTCACTACCTGCCCGGTAGTGGTCACCCTCAACTGCCGCCCGAGCATGGCGCTCGTGCTCATCATTCCAGAAGCCAAGGTTGGTCCCGAACCATGGTTCGTTGAGCTTGACTTCAGGCAAGTTCTCCTCCCTCCAGATTCTCATCGCCTCTTCCATAAATTCCTTCCCGGGCAAGGACACCGGCGGATAAGGCCACTTCATAACCGCGTTAATAAGCAGGCGCGAGGCTTGCGGCATGTCGCCACCCTCAGCCTGACGTTCCTGGAGGCGGTCAAGTGGTTCAAGCGAATAGTCGCCAAGAGAGGGAGCAGTAAGGGATTCGATCCGATAGTCACGGCAGGGCTGAGTACGCATCGCGATGGCAAGGCATACCGTCCCCAGGTCATGTACATTCACATCCTCGTCCACAGCGATTATTATTTTAGTGTATGGAGCACGCTTGGCGGCAGCTTCCAGCGTGTACCATACGTCGTCCTGAGTAACCTTGCTCAACTTAAGCGCCATCATACGGCCACTGCTCGCCTCCTCGTAGTAAGCCACGTCCAAAACGTATGACAGTTTGAGCACTTGCCTTAAATGCCGGAGCATTGTGCCCTGATAAGCAAGTTGACGCATCTTGGTACTCTCGCTCGGCGGGTATTGGCTGATGGTCGCCAGCCAAATGGGCTTGCGCCGATGGGTTATGCACTTGACATCCAGGAAGGGGTTCATATCCATGGGACCAACGAAGCCATAGGACTCGCCGAACGGCGCCTCGGGTTCGAGCAGACGAGGATCAACTTCACCTTCGATGACAACCTCGGCATGTGCTGGTACACAGAGATCAACCGTCTTGCACTTCACCAGTTCAAGTGGTTCACCAGCGATCCCTCCGGCGACTGCTAGTTCATCCGTATCCGGGGGCAAAGGACTTACGGCAACGTAGCCAAGATTAGGTGGCCCCCCGACAACGATAGCAGCGGGCATTGGAGTATCGCGTTGACGGTACTTCCTGAGATGAATGGCGCCACCCTTACCTGGCCCGGAGAAATTAAGTCCGGTCCTGACCGGCGACTTGATCATGGCGCGGTACATACCCACGTTGGTAATACCACTCTCAGGGTCTCTGGTCACCCAGTAAGGGGCTGTAATATATGGCGCCGGGTCGAAGCTGGGTGTAGCCACCGGTACGGGGAACTCGCCAAGCCCGCCATGCTCGAGAAGACTATTGCCCAGATGGACTTCTTCCTGTACCGGACCACTTCCAACCACACGCGGCGGGATAGGGTTTGCCTGAGCTTGCGCTAACCGTTCGGCGACCTCCCGCGGCTGGCACTGCATGCCAATGCTGTAAATATCAGCTGATCCTGCCAGAACGCCTATTGCGACCGGTATATCGTATTTATGGCCGCGGCTGTTAACGACGTTTTCAAACAGAAACGCACGGCGCTTCTCCTCAGGCAACCCTCTGTACTGGAGCCTGACCAGCGGCGAAAGCTGGGTATCCTTGTTTATTGGACGCCGGACACGGACCAGCTTGCCGTTAGCTTCCAGCACGGCGAGGTATTCTCTCAGGTCCTTGTAGTAAGCCATACCGTCCTCCTAACTTCTTCCAAATCACGATGTGGCTGTTTGGATGCTCAAGCCAGTACTTGTTCTGGGAAGAGCAAAGATGTTAGCCGAAAACAGCGCAATTGCCAAGACCCGCCTGCCCCCACAATACAAAAAAGGAGGCTGGATGACCAGCCTCCCTTTTAATTAGTCAAGTCTGAAGCGCTAAATGGCTACCAGGCTTTGCTGATTATGCAAGCCGCATTGTTGCCAGCGTAGCCGTAGGTCTGTGCCAGACCGATATTGAGCTTGGTCTTCTTAACCTGACCCTCGCCGCACTCGCCGCGCATCTGGCGAACAAGCTGGCAGACCTGGGAAAGACCCTGGGCAACCACGGCTTCGCCCTGGGCCGCGACGCCGCCGCCGGAGCAGACCGGTAGCTCACCGGTGATGGGGTGAGTCTTACCGGAGCGGAGCATCTTCTCGGCTTCGCCCTTCTTCATCTGGAGGATACATTCGAGGTAGACCAGGTAGTGCCAGGAACTGTTGTCCGGTAGCTCAATGATGTCGATATCGGACGGCTTCATCTTAGCCATCTTGTAGATGGCGGCGATGGCGTTCCGGCTCTCGCTCAGGTCAGGCACGTTCGGCCTCGGGTAGGCACTGCAAAAGGTGAGGCGGATGGTCGGGTCGCCGAAGGTCGGTGTGCCAATAGTAATGGCATTCACCAAGAGAGGCTTCTTATTGAATTTCTTGGCGTTCTCAGCAGTGGTGACGATGACTGCCGCGGCGCCATCTGAGGTAGCGCAGATTTCAAAGAGACGCAAAGGCTCAGCCACGTAGGCCGATGCCTTAATCTCATCCATGTTAAAGACCTTCTTGTAGCGGGCGTAGGGATTATTAACACTACCGAACGAGGTGATGTGCTTAGCCAGCGCCAGGTCATCATCAGTGGTGCCGACTTCGTACATGCGGCGCTTGAGCTCCATGGCCCAGTAGGCCGGATTCGTCTCGCCAGTCATGCAAAAGCGGATGTAATCGGTATCATTCTCGGCGCCTTTGTCGAACTTGGTCGGGCGTGCTTCGCGGAGCTGGGGCCGGAAGAAACCGCCGGCCGACTTATCAGCGGCGACGGCAATGGCGGTGTCGACATGGCCGCTGGCGACCGCCAGGACGGCCTCCCTCAGAATGGCCTGGCCGGAAGCACAGGCATTGACACAGTTGACCATCGGGATGCCGGTCTCGCCCATCATGCGGGCAATCGAGGTGCCCATCAGCAGAGATGGTACACCGCCGCGGTCGGCAATCCACATGTAAGCACCATAAGCACAGCTCTGGATATCGCGCCAGGTCATGTTGGCGTCCTTAAGCGCGGCGACAATAGCTTCAACTCCCATTTCCTGCATGGACTTATCGGGGAACGTACCCCAGGGATGTATGCCGATGCCGACTATGGCAACTTCTCTCATCTTAGTCATGGTCGTCTCCTTCTAATTCTCCACCGGCTTCCACATCCAGGTAATGTACGCGTTCTCAGCGTCCTCATAGAGCGTGCCCACGGTCATTTCCACCTTCTGGCCAATCTTCAGACCTTCGGTGGTGGTCGTCATACCCAGAACGCGGAGACCCTCCGGGACGTCAACCATGACAACTCCGTATGGCTTGAACGGGTCCATCTTAAACGGGATAGCAGGTGCATACTGGTGGATGGTGTAAGTATAGATGGTGCCGGTGTTGCTGATGTTGACGAGTTCCATGTTGGCTTTATCCTTGGGGCAGTCAGGATTGCCGCAATAGGGCACCTTGGGGAAAAACAGAGCGCCGCACTTCTTGCATCGGCTGGCAATCAACTGCGGCTTGTCTGAGGGCCAGGTGAATAGACCCTCAATCAAAGGAACATTCTTCTTGTCGGGCATTCAAAACCTCCTTCAAATAATGGCTGAAACTCGCCGCCGCGGTTGGCAACCCCATACCCCCTCGGTTGCCAAAGGGGCATTGTACCAACGAACGTATACGAAGTCAATCAGTATAATTACGGCATTGAAGTGGCTGGTAAGACAGACCGCATGCAACCCCTATCTCTTGTAGTAGATGGTTAAGCGATCAGCCTGCTCTCTTCATGGCAAAAGAAGGAATAAGCCCGGGATACCCGTGCTCCGGACAGACCGCTACCACTTCGGCGGCTCATAAGGTCTGGTCAGCGGATGCCCGTCAAGCGGCGGAGTGAGTTTGTTCAGGTCCAGCCCGAACCGGTCAAGTATTGTCGGCGCGATGTCCTCCCGCAAACCGCGGCGCATCACCTTAGGGTCGTTGGTACCGAGGAATATATAGGGCGCATCGTTATGCGTCTTCATCCCCTCATCAAAGCCATGATCGCTGGTAACGTAGACCAACGTTCTATCATAAAGCCCAAGCTCCTTAAGTTTGTCCATTATCAAGCCGGTCTGAGTATCCGCCGAGATGTAGGCATCATTCACTTCCTTTGAATTTTCTCCAAATTGGTGGCCTTTATGGTCAACCTGGGCAAAGTGGACAAAGAAAAAAAACGGCTTGTCCTTGTACTGTTCCAGCAGTTCAATCGCTTTCTTGCCCACCACCTCGTCCTGCTCCAGACCGTTAATGAAAACGTCCATGCTGTCCTTGGTATTGTAGTACGGCTTACCCGGGGCCTGCCGGAAAGTGACGCCATTGCGCACCATCGTCTGCTCATCCGGCCGGACAGTCTGGCCCGCCGGGACACGCTCCCAGCCAGGCGGGTCAGCATCAACGTTCCCCTTCTTGCCGATTACCGCCACCGTAGCGATGTTGTCCTTGCCGAAGAACTCCTCCAGCCGCTCGAAGACGGTGTAACCCTTCGGAATCGGCTGGTACTTCCCGTTGCTGAAGACGCCGGTTACTTCCGGCTCATAACCAGTCAGAATTTGCGTCCATCCCGCCTTGGTATCGGTAACCCGGGTGATATCGATGGCGACCAGTGCGCCCTCTGAAGTCAGCTTCCTCAGATTGGGAAGCTCGTCCCGGTCGAGGCACTCCTTGATGTGGTTGCGCTGGGCGCCGTCCCAGCCGATGAGGACGATATTGCGGGGGTGAGAATCTGCGGCTGTGGCGGGTACCGGTGGTAAGGCAGGGCCAGGCGCAGGAGTAACCTGAGCTGGCTCCCCCGCGGGGGAAGCGCTGATTGGCGCCCCCGGGCGCTCAACGCAGGCACCGAGAACAATGCTAATGATGAATACGAGAACCGCCAGCCAGCTATAAGTCCTGCTCATCTTACCCTCCTGAAAAACAACCAGAATAATACACGCCCCGCGCTATTTAGATAAACGGACTAAGCAGGGAGAGAGATAGCCATAACTAACCAAGCAGGTGGGAAACGACGATTCTGACGCCGATGGCGATAAGCACCAGGCCGCCGACCAGTTTGGCCCGTTTACCCAGAAGTTCTCCGGCCTTGGCACCGATGACGAAGCCGGCGGCGGTGATGCTGAAGGCGACGACACCAATGATAATACTGGCCATCAGAATATTGACTTTAAGGAAAGCGAAGCTCAGCCCGACTGCAAGGGCATCGATGCTGGTCGCTATGGCCAGAGTGAACAACAACCAGCCGCGTGTGATATCAGCACCTGCTTTGCCATCGTCATCATCGAACGATTCCCAGAGCATATGTCCCCCAACACCAGCTAGCAAGGCGAAGGCGAGCCAGTGGTCGTAGGCTTCGATGAATTCGACCACGGTGCGCCCGGCAAACCAGCCGATGAGCGGCATCAGGAACTGGGCAAGACCGTAAGCACCGGCCGCCCTGAGATTACCGAGGAAAGACTTGCCGCGCCGGGCGATGCTCCCGCTCATGGCGACGGCGAAGCAGTCGGCCGACAGGCTGAGAGCTATTAGCAGGACTTCAACGAGTTCAACGGGCGACATAACGTCCTAAATAAGTCCCCAATCGAGATAGCCTTCCCGTATGACACGCAGGTACTCTTCGGAAGGCTTGCCCTCAGCCTCCTGTCTGGGCTTAATGTAGGAGAAGGCCTCAACTGGCCGGTGCGAGTCGTCGAAGACAGTGACATTGATGCGGGTGTAGCCAGCCGGCACGCCTTCGAAGCGGTCGAGTGTCCTGGCATCGGCCTCAGTTAGTTCATAAACACCCCCATTCACCCTCTCCCCCCGAAACGGCCTTATTGTGGCTACGGCACTTTTATGCTCGCGCGACCAGCCGATGAATACCAGTTTATAGTTCGGAAGAGTTGCTGTGAACAGCGCCTTCGCCCCGGGGCACTTTACCCGCATCTGTTTCTTGCTCAAATTAGACCCGTATGCGAAGTAATACACCTTTTTCCCATCCCCTAGGGTCTTGCCCAGCCCGAGCCGTAGCTCGGCGATGGAAAATGCTTGCGGTACATCCGGCAGTCCTCGTTAGCGCACGACCAGGCAACCACACGGGTGAAAAGGCCCCAGCGTTTCTCTTTAATGGGATAGACGTCCGGCTTGCCGCAGAACGGGCAGAGCGGCTCGCCTCTCTTCTGTCGGGTACCTGTATAGAACTCTTCTTCTCGCGAGGGCATTCACCGGACTCCACTGGCGTTGGACACAGGTTCTGGACATAGTAGCCGATTACGCACGAGCGTGTCAATGTAAGCCCGCGGAGCCGTTTTCAAAGCTAACTCAAGGCTAAGAATCCCCTGAATTTTACTCGACTTAGCTTCAAAGGTATTGACTATCCAATTTAAGTGTGCTAGTCTCAAGTTGCGCACGTTCAGACCACGAATAAATAAGGAGGAGAGCAGATGCAAGCCTATTGCATGAAGTGCCGCGCCAAGAGGGAAATCAAGAACGCCAAGAACATCACCATGAAGAATGGCCGTCCGGCCACCCAGGGCTCCTGTCCCGTCTGCGGGACCAAGATATTCAGAATCGGCAAGGCTTAGTCTAGCATCTCAATTGCAAAACAGAACGCCCGCTTTGAGGGGCTCCAGCGTACGATGGGACCAGCAGAGCGGGCGTTTTGTTATATCCGCCCTGTCTCTAAAATAGCTATGTTATAATGCGCCCCGCTCTGAATGTACTGACCCTGGAGGAGCTTGCTTATGTGGTGGGCCTATGCTCTTTTTGTTATCTGCTGTTACCTGCTCGGTTCCATACCACTGCTGTTATACATTTCCCGGTGGCGTGGGGTGAGAATTGATGAAGGCGAAGACCTGCACATCGCCGTCTGGACACGCGTCGGCCGGGTCTACGCACTATACGGAATTCTCTTCGATATCTTCGGTAAAGGAAGCGTACCGGTAATCGTCGGCTATTTCATCGGCCTCCCGATGGGTGTTGTCCTCGCTGGGGCAGTTGTCAGCGTCGCCGGCCAGATGTGGCCGGTCTTCCGCAAGTTCGATGGCGAAAAGGGCAACACCGTCAGTCTTGGTCTGGCCCTGGTCGCCACGATTGTCTACCACCAGTGGTGGATTTTTCTAATTGCCATTCCGGTCGGCATCGGCGCTGGCATGAAGGTCTTACCCAAGATGCTGGCTCCGGACCAGAGCGCCAGCGAACGTTTCCGCCTCGGCGGCCCCCAGAGCCGCTCCCTGCCGCTAGGCATCATCATCGGCTTCATCATGATGCCGCTCATCGCCTGGGGTTTTGCTTACCCGCCGGAACTGGCGATTGCTTACGGGGCGCTCGTCGTCATCATCGTCCTCCGCCGCCTCACCGCCGAGGGGTTAAAAGACGACCTCAAGGCCGGCCGGCTCATCAGCGTCCTGTGGAACCGGTTTCTGTACGATAGAAGCTTTGTATAACGCTGGTTATTCCTGTGATTCTGGTAGTTGGCTTAAAGCACCCCCCAATCCTGAACATCAAAAATCTGTCCTCTCATGTCAGTACTAAATGCTTCCTTAGACAGACCGAAAAATAGTTTCTGAGGCAGGCAACCTTTGAATACGACGTAAGCAGAAGTTGAGGGGGAAAGCATGTTACCACACCCTACAAGGTTCATTTCCTCGCCCTCAAGTACAACCTTACGTAAGTCTAAGTAGTCTCGCTTCTCGCTCGAAATCCCACCACCATTAGCTGGCCCAGATCCCCATCGTATTGGCTGAGGACCATTCGCCGGGTAACTTATCCTCCAGTAAGTCAATTCACCAAAACGAGGCCTGAACTCGACCGCGACATTATCTGGACTCCCTAGATATGTCCTATGCAACTTGATCACGATGGATGACTGCGACTGAGTGGTCCGATGAGGAGGACGGCCAAGAGTAGCAGCGCGGACTTCCTCAATCCAATCTGGGTTTGCAAGATTGATGCACAGTCTAACCCTGAGTGGCAACGGCACGTCTCGAATCGAGACTTGGTGCAGAAGACCGATCAAGGGGAACTCACCCCCCTTAACTTCCAGAGCTCTTTGCAGGGCATAAGCCAATTCTTCTTTACACGCCTCCCTCGATAGGCTTTTAGGTGTGATCAGATATGCCCAACCCGATAACGGCTCGCCGGAAATCTTCTGGGCGATTTGATCCCAGAGGCGCCTACCCGGGACAAGGGCAACCTTGTCGTAGAGGGCAGGAATTCGGGCTTGGTACAATTGCTGGACCAGATAGTCGAAGTCCCCCTCAATACTATCCTGCCAAGCGTAGGTTATCCAAAGAGGCAATTGCAACATCGTCTACACCGTCGATTCCGTTTCATTACCATGTGCCTACGCTAGCCGCAAGTACACGTCGGCTCTTCCACTTCTTATCTTCCAGTACCTCGGATTCTTTGGATTTATACGCCCACTATCAACAGTAAACGCGAACAGGACGCTTTCAACATAATTAAGCAGAGAGAGCTTCTCTTTAGCTAATTTATCTAGAACTTGATAATCAACGGGAACATTCGGATTCAAATGGTGAAAATCATTGCGTCTCCTCCAAATAGTCAACAGGGCGCTTTCCAACTGCTTGTCAATGAACCCCTTGCCGCATAAGTCTTTCACACCCTTTTCATAAGAATTCGGATGCTTGCTAAGATGGACATCGGACAGCATTCTCAGTATTGCCTCTGCAACAGCCTGAACGAGTGCCACGCAGGCAAAGTTGTACCCATTCGCATAAAGCTTTGCGCACTCAGTCGATGCAGAAGCGAATTGATGGTTGGGTATGATTCCATGCGGCTTTACGTCGAGATATCGCTGTACGCGCTCGTCCAATTTCTGTTCGAACTCTGCCTTCATTGATTCTCTGGTAATGAACTTCTGTAAAGCGTTGGTATCCAAGTTAACTCTACACCCCCACGCCCAGTAGTGGATAGCTTCCGCCAGGTAGTGCACCTGATGATATTCGAAGCTTCGAGGTCAGCGATAGTACTGGCCAGCTTGAGGACGAGGGGGAAGAAGATCGGCAAAAATCAATCTGACGATACCCAGGCGTATCCATATCGGCTTACTTCGAGTCTAATCAGGAACATGAACTCCCACACACTCGCCACCAGCAACAGGATGGAAGGGAGTAGGAGCCACCAACGAATCGAGCCAAGTGGTGACTGCGGCTCTACCCACAACACCACGAAGAGGATGATGAGCCAACCGGTCATGGAAAGAGCATGGTACGAGCCCCATGCAAAATTCTGATATCGAACCAACTCCTCGCTCCCCCATTTGTTGCCCTCTCGGCGTACCCATGTATCCATCGCTCCAACCAGACGACGTGTCCAGCGCCTTGGTTCCCGTTGCTCCCAATGAAGTCCCCAGAAGCAGACTGATTGAAGAAGCAGACTTACCACACTTCTCTGCAACATGTAGATAACGAAGCCCACCACTAGCCCGCTTACGACCACTCCCCACGGGCGTTCGATTCCGACAAGCAGTTTGAAGGCAACGGGTTGAGAACCACCGAGCAACGCCAAGAACAGTAACCCCGGGTAGACCCAGCGCAAGAGTCGCTCAAGGCTTCCGAATAACTGAGTCACAAACTGCATTCGCACCTCCACAAGCTCGCACTAGATTGCGAGAATACGGCATGTCTGACAAGGTGATTGAGCAGTCCAATTAATTAACTATGCATTAAGGATTTCCTGGAGCTTCCCTTTCAGTGCCGGCAAATCCTCTGTGGCTGTCCGCCATGTAAGATTCAAGTCCACACCAAAGTACTCATGAATCAGGATATTTCTCATCCCGGCAATCCTTTGCCAAGGTATGTCATTATTTCTTTCCTTTATATCCTCAGGCATGTGCCTAGCCGCCTCACCTTTAATCTCAAGTCGTCTGATGACAGCATCCTGAACTTCCCGGTTCTGAAAAAACTCTTCCCTGGACAGCCCGGCGATATACACCCCTATTAGCGTAATGCTTTCCAGGATATGGCCAATCAGGACCTTGTAGTCTTTCTTCACACGATCACCTGTTGCTCCCGGAGAACCGCCCTCTTTATAGCCGGATGGAGTGAATCGTAGGTGACAACATCTACCCTCAAGCCCAGCGCGTCTTCGAGGTCCAGCTTCAGCCCAATCAAGTCCAGCAGGCTCTTCTCACCCTCAAACTCGATGGCGACGTCAAGATCGCTACTTCGGCCAGCTTCACCTCTAGCGAAAGACCCGAAGATACCAGCCCGACGGACGCCATGTCTTTTAAGGATACTGACGGCCTGATTATTTAATTGTTCAGCGATTATCCCCTTGACGCCTACCTCGACGAACTCGAATGGCGGTTCAACAACCGCGAGAACCCGTATCTGTTTAGGGATACGCTGTTGAAGCTCATTGCTTCTGAAAACCTACCTTATCAAGTGCTAACGGGATAGCACCTTAATACTTTTTTGAAAAGTGAATGTATTGGCTTCCTTTTGTTAGGCGGTCTCACGAAGAATTTAGTCCTGATATGCTTGGTTTCGGGGTTTCCGTCCCTATCATAGAATAGCTTGAAACTGAGTATGCCCTCCCACATTTTCAGTGAGCTTGCCACTATCACGGTAAGTTGCAAATGACGGCGCGTACCAGCAGCAGTGCGTGTCATCGGCCCGCTTGCAAAACTGCCTTCATTTTCATAGCACGTTAGGTTGACATTCTCAAACTTTCGAGCATTGTCATCGTAATACCCCATGTCTGTTACGCATATTTCGGACGGGACAC
This sequence comes from Chloroflexota bacterium, assembly GCA_040753815.1. Lineage (GTDB taxonomy): Bacteria > Chloroflexota > Dehalococcoidia > GIF9 > JBFMDU01 > JBFMDU01. The sequence continues at coordinate 60,823 of JBFMDU010000018.1, read as the reverse complement.
GTCTGCATCCAATCAACCAAGGTAACTTTCCCCGGTCAAAAAAAGCAAATCCATATTGTTTCAATTCCATACCCAGACGGGGTTTAATGGACACATTAAAGACGCTTTTCCCAACATCTGTTCTCACCGCCGTATATACCTTCATATTCTCTGCTGCTATCGACTCATTAGAGTCATAAAAGCGAATTTCAAAGGTTCGGAACCTATGCCATATTGCGATTCCGAACGCCACAACCAAGCCGCCTAATATACCTCCAATTACTTCAGCACCGGCATTTTCTAGGAACGCCATAAGCAAAAGTGCTCCTCCGAGCAAGGCTATTACCAGTAATAGACCAAGATGCGCCTTGCCGTCTTGTTTCCCAAGTTCCCCTATTCTACCCTCTGCATCAAGGGGATAATCGCGCATTGTTCCAGGTCTTTATGCATATTGCCTCAACTCACTAATATATCCCCATTGCACCTTAGAATATTCTAACCACTCAGGACTAATCGGTAAAGGATGGAACGGCTGGATGATTCTACCGTGCCATAAGCTATCCCATCGTTCTTGGCCGATACTGTAACGCCTCGGCAAGATGATTTACGCGTATCACCTCGCTAGCTTCCAAATCGGCAATAGTGCGCGCCAGCTTGAGCACCCGGTGGAAGGCGCGGGCGGTGAGGTTCAACTGCTTCATGGCCGTCCGGAGCAGGCTGTGGGCCGATGGCTCGACCTGGCAGAATTCGCGGACTTCAACCGGCGTCATTTCGGCGTTGCAGGTCAGCTTACTACCGGCAAAGCGCGTCTGCTGAATGCGCCGCGAGGCTTCAGTACGAGCGCGGACGGTCTCTGAACTCTCTGAAAGCTTACTGTCGGTGAGCTTCTCGTAGTCCACCCGCGGTACTTCAATAAAGATATCGATACGGTCCAGGAGCGGCCCACTGATACGCTTCTGATAACGCGTCACCTCGGCCGAGCCGCACCGGCATTCCTTGACCGGGTCGCCATAGTAGCCGCACGGGCAGGGGTTCATCGCTCCAACCAGCATAAAGTTGGCCGGGAAACTCACTGAACCCTGCGCCCGGCTGATGGTCACCACCTTATCTTCAAGCGGCTGGCGTAATGATTCAAGCGCCATGTGGCTGAACTCGGGAAACTCGTCAAGAAAGAGCACACCACGGTGTGACAGGCTGATTTCGCCGGGACGCGGCCATTGCCCGCCGCCGACCAGGCCGGCATGGGAAATCGTATAATGCGGTGAACGGAAAGGCCGCTGGCTGATAAGGGGCGTGTCTGACGGTAAAAGTCCGGCAACACTGTATATCTTGGTGACTTCAAGAGCCTCGTCAAAGGTCATCGCCGGCAGTATTCCGGGCAAGCACCGTGCCAGCATCGTTTTACCACTACCCGGTGGCCCCTGCATCAGGATGTTGTGGCCGCCGGCCGCCGCCACCTCTACCGCCCGCTTGGCATGCTCCTGACCCTTGACATGCGCCAGATCAGGGCCAGTCACAGGTACAGAAAGCCTGGCCCAATCACCGGCAGACGCATAAGGAGATATAGAAATGCGCCCGTTGAGGTGATTGACCAACTGGGCCAGCGAAGTTACCGGAACGACGGTGACATCATGAATAAGCGACGCCTCTTTAGCATCAGCTTCAGGGACAAAGACCTGCTTGAGACCAATATCCCGCGCCAGCGCCACCATAGGCAGGGTGCCCTGGGTATGCTTGACGGCACCGTCGAGAGATAGCTCTCCCAGGAACAGCGTCTGCGAGACATCAGCGCAGACCTGCTCGGTGCTGAGCAGGATACCGATGGCTATCGGCAGGTCGTAGGCCGGGCCTTCTTTCTTAAGGTCGGCCGGCGCCAGATTGACGGTAACCCGCTTATTGGGGAAGAAACATTCCGAGTTGCGGATAGCGGAACGCACCCGCTCACGGGACTCCTGCACGGCGGTATCCGGCAGGCCAACGACGGTGGTATTCGGCAAGCCGGCGGCAACGTCAACCTCGACCTCGACCATCTGAGCATCGATACCGACCACCGCCGCGCTCTTGACCTTGGCTATCATACCAGGTGATTATAACAGAGGTGTGAGACAACACCATCCCCGCCAGGTCTCTCACTACGTTCGAGATGGTGCAACAGCACTACCTGACTGCCCGCCTGACAATAACTCCCACACCGATAATGACCAGTATCAGCGGCCACCACTGGCCAAAACCGGCGACAAAAATCAATCCAACCAAAAGAAGCACCAACCCCACCACCAGCCTTCCCCCCCACCTCGGCCGCGGCACCGGCTGGGACAAGCGGACCAGCGCGTCGACAACGAATATGACCCCCAGGCCGAGCAGGAGGTACTTCCACCAGTCGTTCCAGGTGAACCAGCCTTGCGTCTGAAAAAGCAGTAACACCCCGAGCAGAATCAGCACCAGGCCGGCAAACAACCCGGGCACCTCGCGCCGTCGACGCTCACGCCTGGTCCCCTCAGCAGGACCGCCGGCAGGTTGTCCCTGTGACATGATTCCCCTCCATTACGAAATGCTCAACCTCAGCGGACCTCCAGCATACTGGTATCACGGCCGAAGAAAAGCGTAAGCAGCCAGTCCGATATCACCCGGACACGGTTATAGGTGCTGGTCAAAAGGCTGGAATAGGCTACCAGCCAGATGACGCGAGCGATGAAGCCATGAAGGCGAAAGCCATAGGCATTAATCACGGCGCTCTGGGTGCCAAGCGAGACCAGCCCGCCGCTGAACGGGTTACGGTAAGGCCGTTGCGGTTTGCCGGTAACCTCAGCCGCCAGATTGTCCGCCGCCACCCACGCTTGCCGCAAAGCATTGTGTGCCCTCGGCAGAGCGGTTTCCCCGGTCGCCGGGTCAACGAAATGGGCGCAGTCACCCAGAACCATGACACCGGGATAATCAGGCAACTCAAAATACCCATTAACAACCACCCGGCCGGTATGGTCTTTCTCCACGGGCAAGGATGCTACCACATGGTTAGCCATGACCCCCGTTACCCAGACCAGTGTACCGGTCGGCACCGGCTCACCATTCACCCGGACCCCGTCATCAGTTGAAGCGGTGACTCTGGCATTGAACCTGACCTCGACGCCGCGCTTCTTCAGCACCCGAAGCGTGTACTCCGATTCGTAGCTAGGCAGGTTGGTCAACAGTCTCTCCGACGGCTGGAGAATGATGATGCGCACCATGTCCCGGCTTATCCTGGGGTAATACTTAATCAGAGAACGGTGGACAAAGTCCTGAAGGGCAGTTATGTACTGAACGCCGATGTAACCGCCGCCGGAAACGACAAAGGTCAGGAGCTGTCTCTGACGGGCCGGGTCATGTTCGGCATCGGCCTGCTCAAAGCACTTGATGACATGATTGCGTAAGAGAATACCATCCCACAGTGCCCGCAGCCGGAAAACACGCTTGGCGCCCGGCGGCAGACCCGATATGTCAGTATCACTCCCCAGCGCAATCACGAGACGGTCGTAACCTATCTCGCCGGCAGTGGTTGCTACACTGCGCCGGGTCAGGTCGATCCCGTTCACCCGGGCCTGAATGAAGGTAAACTCGTGCCTGCCTTTAAGGCGCCGGATGGGAAAAGTGATATGCCGGGTCTCAATACCGCCAGTAGCTACCTCATGAAGAAGCGGCGTGAACATGAAGAAGTTCTCGTCACTCACCAGGGTGACATCAAAGGCGTGACGGTGTTTCAACCGTTTGAGAAGTCGGAGTAGAAAGTACACCCCGGCGAAGCCGCCGCCGAGGATTACCAGCTTCGGCCTGGCTGAGCTTTCAGCTACCGATATGACCTTGCTCACTCTTTCGCTCCAACCTTTGCCCGAATCATAGCCGCGGCCAGCTTGACCAGCGAGTCCGGGGCCAGGGCCATGCTCATAATACGGCGGTATTCATAGCTCCCGGTGAACATCCCCCAGATAACATGCGAATAGGGCCGATAGGTGTTACGCGACGCTTGTTCGGCAGTGATCAGCCGCGCCTGGGCCTTCAAGAAATACGGCGAGTCCTTGACCCACTGGTGGAACCTGAACATGACATTACCGAAGTGGTTATCGCGGTCGATAGCCCGGCACAAAGGCAAGTAGTGACGACGGAAAACCTCCCTCGAGATGCCGGCAAATACTGCGGTATGGGCCGCCTGACGCGCCGTCCTGAGAGCCGAGCCGATGCCGTCCTTATAAAGCCTGGAGACCGAAGCGTCACCGATGGCGACAAATCCATCGTCCACCGGATTCAGCGCCGGTTTAACCCCGGCTCGCCCCCGACATCCACAACAGCGCAGATAAGGAAAATCCAGCACTCTTTTCACCATTTCGTTTTCGAGAAACTCGTCAACCGAGGGCGGCTCACAGCCGCTAGCCAGGAGTGAAACGTTGATGAAAGCCCCCTTCGGCACCAGGCTCCCGAACACCAGCGGCGAGCCAGGCAGGAAAAAGATATGCACCGTCTCGGCCATCCGTGATTGTACCACGTCCCTGCCGGCATGGAGCTCGTCCTGGACCATCAGGCATGTCTCCGGCTCCCCGTACGCCGAGCCGGAGATGACCGGCGAAGCCGAATTAATGCCGCAGGCCAGCACAACGAGGTCGTATTCGACCGTCACGCCGTCAACGACTACCGCCGGAAGCGGTCTGATCCTCACCTCCTCAACCCGCTTTGGAACTACTTCAGATCCGCTTTGCCGGGCCAGGCCAAGGAGATAGCCATCAAAGCTTTCGACATGCTCGCCCTGGCCGTGAAGCGGACCGCCGCCGCGGAACACTACTGCCGGAACATCCTCCGGCTCCGGGTTGGCCAACGGCACCACCCCGAACGGGCTGTGAAGCCGGTAACCGGAAATGCGGCTCTGAATGACCGTATCCGGCAGTTCTACCGAAACTTCGCGAAGGCCACTCAGGAAGGAAGCGGAAAGTATTCCGGCCGAGCGGTTACATGCCCTTGGCCCGCCCTCAGAGAACCGCTTTGGCTCATAAATGGTCACCAGAGGACTAATGCCGCGCTCACGCGCGAAGCGCTTAAAATAAAGAGCGAAAAGACTTCCTGCCGGGCCACCACCAACTACCGCCACCTTCGACCCGGGACCAAGTCTCTGAGACCGCTGTTCGTTCATACGACGCCACCCGGCGGGAGCGCATAAGCCAAGAACAGATATGCGCCGCCCGCAGGAATACGGCCCCTACCTGACCGTGATACTGGCGGCACCCGCTTTTAACTCAAGCTCAATGCGGTTGCGCGCCGTGGCGTAATCAGGTGAAACATAGTAATCACCAGACTTAGGAAATCGCGTCTGGTCGATATCGACACTGCTGATCCCGGCCTCGGCCTTTATCCTCACGGCAACACTCGACGGCGCTATTACTTGGATATCAGCAGCCCCAGCTTTGATGACCGCTTTGGTCGTACCGGCATTAGCCGGTAGAATCACCAAGTTCCGGCTGGCTCCGCTCTCCAGTGTAAATGAGGCGACAACCAGGTCGGTCAAGTCAATCTCTGATTCATTGGCACGAGTCTTAAAAACAAGGTCGAGCGGCACCTGCCGGGTTAACTGGACCTTCCAGTCAGCCGATGGTGCTCCCGGCACCCACCAGCCGGAAGACGGCATGGTCAGCCTCAGCCTGGCCACGCCGCCGCTCACCGTGGCATCACGCACCGCTCCCTCACTGACCTCACCCACCGCCAGCTTGTCCGAGCCTGATGGCAAACTGCCAACAACCAGCTTGCCGGCGCCGAAGTCCACCTGGACCTCCGCTCTTTCGGCTGACCCGAGCGGCTGAGAGAAACTCACCGTAGTCTGCTTTGTCGAGGCGCTCGAACCCACCATAACCCAGGCCCCAAAGAAGACCCCAGCCAGTACGATAATAGTGACAACAAGCATCAGCCAGGGACGACTCCCCGCCAAGAAGAAATTGACTCCAACCAGAATAAGCAGTACCGGCCAGAAGCGCCAGAGAGTGCCCCAGATGCCCCACGGCAGGTAGCCGAGGTTATTAAGCAGGAAGACAACACCGAGGACAATCAGAATAGTAGCGCCCAGGGGAAAGCCAATGCGCCTCGCTTTCGAATCGTCGCTCATACACGCCTCCGGAAGATAGCCACGATGAGAATAATGCCAATCACTATCAACAGGATGCCCCCGGCCCCGCTCCACTTAAGCCACTGGAGCCAGCCGAAGTTATACAGGAGAAAAACAGCGCCAAGGAAAATAAGCACCAGCCCGATGGCTAGGCCGCGCTGCTTGGCTGGCTTGTTGACCTCATTTCTGTCAAGCCCGGCCTTGAAACTCCCGGCAATTTCCTCAGCGGTCTGCCGCATGTCCTCGACGTTCTGTTTAATTGCTTCCGAGTGCGGTGTCGTCACCGGTGTGCCCTCCACGGGAAAAACAATTGCCATAACGATATAGGCAATGATGCCAGCGGCGCCACCAGTAGCTATAACAACGAGTACAAAAAGCACCCTTACTAGCGCCGAATCGATATTGAAGTATTCCGCCAGGCCGCCCAACACCCCGCACAGCATCCGGTCTTTACGGCTCCGGTGAAGCCTGTGTTCCATACGCCTCTCCCTCCCGGCTATCGTACTGGACGAAGGTGGCCGTCATTATAGAGAGCCCCCTGTCGAGCGTCAAGAAACGGACAGCCGGTTTGCCCGGACCAGCCGCCATGGTGGATAATTCACCTGATGACTGAACTCAAGTTCGACAGCATCAACGTTCCTGTGGATGTCCATCCGCGGAGGGTGCGGCATATCTACCTGCGCATCCTGCCTGGCCCGCGGCTCGAACTGGTCATACCGCGCCATTGCCTTACCAGCGTTGACGAAGTGCTGTCCCAAAAACAGCGCTGGATCAGGAAAAAAGCCACCGAAATGGCAGGCGCGCGGAAACTTGTCTCAGACAGTTCCTTCATCCTCCACGGAAAGAGCTACGTCATTGAGACCGCAACCGGTGGCAACGGCGTCATCCTGAACGGCGATATCGCCACTATTTTCCTCAGACCACGCTCCAGAGCAGACGCTGTCTTGAGGCGTTTCCTGACGGCAGAGACTTTAAGTTACGCCTCCGAGCAAGTCCGGCATTTATGCAAAAAGCTCGGGGTAAGTTGCCACGCCATAAGTACCCGCGAGATGAGGAAGTGGGGCTATTGCACCCGCAACGGCAAGCTCTGTTTCAACTGGCGGCTCATCTGCCTGCCGCCGGAGCTAGCTGAGTATATTGTCATCCATGAGACGCTTCACCTGAAGCACTTCAACCACTCGAAGCGCTTCAAGACAGTGCTGGCCAGACTCCTCCCAGCTTACCGTGACCGGGAAATCAGCCTTCGCGGCTACTTAGCGAACTGACACCGCAATCGCAAAACCGTATACGCCAAGACATGGAGGAAAATCGATGAAAAAATCCGAAATCAGAACTATGGTACGCAACCAGTACGGGCGAATTGCCAGGCAGTCACGCGCCTCCTGCTGCGGCCCGTCAAAGACATCTTGCTGTGGGCCACTGGTGCCTGCCGATATCAGCCGCAAGATAGGCTATACCGATGACGACCTGAAGGCCGTACCTGAAGGTGCCAATCTCGGCCTTGGATGCGGCAACCCCGTCGCGCTGGCCTCCCTGAAGAAAGGCGAGACGGTGCTCGACCTTGGCTCCGGCGCCGGTTTTGATTGCTTCCTGGCTTCGGCCAGGGTAGGCCCGGAGGGACGTATCATCGGCGTCGATATGACACCGGAGATGCTGGAAAAGGCCCGTGGTAACGCCCGCAAAGGCGGCTATAAGAATGTCGAATTCCGGCTGGGCGAAATTGAGAACCTGCCGGCGCCCGATAGCTCGGTTGACATCGTCATCTCCAACTGCGTCATCAATCTTTCACCGGACAAACGGCGCGTCTTCAAGGAAGCCTTCCGCGTCCTCAAGCCGGGCGGGCGTATGATGATTTCCGATATAGTGCTGTTGAAACCGTTACCCAGTGCCATCACAAAGTCTATCGAGGCCTACGTCGGCTGTATCGCTGGAGCTGACTTGAAGGAACGCTACCTGGAGAAAATCGGGGACGCCGGGTTCACCGATATCCGCGTCGTCGAGGAGTCAGTTTTCCCGATTGACATCGCGGCCAGCGACCCGTCTGCCCGGACTATAATGAAGGACCTGAAACTCTCGAAGCAGTTGCTCAAGCCGCTGGCCAACTCTGTGGTCAGCATTAAACTTACTGCCGTCAAACCAGCCTGACGAACCTGCGACTGCCCATATGGAAGGACTTGGCGAGACCGCCTTAATCTAGCTTGCGCGGCATCAGGCCACGCCTCTTGACCCATGAGAAAGCCAGCCATGTCGATACGATGGTGGACACGACCAGTAAAGTAAGGTACCACCACAGGTCACCAGGGCCGAGGTCGAAGGCCGAATTGCTGAAAATTGTGGCCAGCGTGTTAGGCACCAGGACCGCCGTACCCAAGACGGTCAACCAGGCGGTGACCAGGGACAGTCGGTTGTTGAGCACCTGGAGCTGGTTGTTGTAGATAGTCTGCATTACCTCAAGGCCAGAAGCTAAAACCTCTGACATATGCTCAGCCAGCCCAATCTGACGGCCGACATTGGCCGCTAGCACTCCCACCCTGTCCAGCAGTCTCTGGTCATCTGAAAGAAGATCAGCATCGCCGAAGCGAAGGGCATTAATGACATCCGCCGTCTCCCACAGAGCATCCATGTAGGCGATGAGGGCATGCTTCATACTGTATATCTTAGGACCTAGCATCTCCCTGGGCGTCACCGGACTCGCCAGGTCCTTATTCAACTCATCCCCATGCTCTTCAATACGACGGAGGTACTGGAAGTTGGTGTCATTATTCTCATCGATGATGCGGATTATAAGGAGCGTCAACTTGTCCTGAAGCCCCAAGTCCGGCGGTATTCGCTTCAACGTGGTGCCTGAGTAGCGTCGCAGTCGCCCGAAGCGGGTGTCAGTTTCCTGTGGATGAATCGTCATCACAAAGTTTTTAGTGAGGAGCATCAAGAGAGGATGCACTTTAACATCAAACTGAGCGACACGGACCGACGGCAACCGCAGGCCCATTTCGGTATCAAAGTCCTGATAGTTAACTGAGGGTTCGCAAATAATCGAGTTTACCAGTGCCTTGCTGAAGCCGAATATCTGCGCTACTGCCGGTACTTCGGTATCGAAATCAACAGCGCTGTAGTCTACCCAGCCAACGCTGGCCTGGGCAAGCATATCCATGAAACCTTCAGAAGACGCGGCCTCTAGCCTAACGGTGCGGCCGTCAGACAATAGAGTGGAGCAAAACCAGGCCTTCCGCGGGGGAGGTGGCTCGCAGACGGTATCAACCTGTTGCTCGATAGTTAACTTGGCCCCGTTTTCCATTACCATCCGGAATCTCCGTCGTCATACGGTACGGGACAGCAATTACGGTGACTGCATCTCGACCGCCATTATGGCACTGCATCCAATACCAGTCAATACACTTTTTCCCTTATTGTCAACACCGTTGCCCCAATGCTAATATTGCCCAAAGTCCTTATGGGAGACGAGCCATGACTGGCAAAACATACACGAGGAAGGTCTCCTCAGAGGAAGTGAGAGAAGGTCACATCCTCATCCTTAAGAACTGGCTCGGCTACTTTCCTCCCCTGCACCAAAAGTTCCTTCTGACATCGGGCAACACGGTTAGAAGAGTAGCTATTGAGTCTTACCCGTGCACCTGTGTTGGGCCGGACAAGCCGCATGAACACTACTTCATCCGATGGCCAGGGCTTAAGAAAGGTATTTGCATACAGATTGACATGGACTCCAAATCTCCCGGCCGCTACGTTCTCAAAGAGAGCTAATAGCGCTATGGCCAGAGATGGTAAGTCAATCAGACCGGGACCGGTGTCCGCTGGCGCCGGGCGGTATGTGGTCGGAGAGGTTAAACCTTTTGACCAGAAAAACCAGATGTTCATGCGCTCTACCTGGGACCCCGTCTGGCTGCCCACGGCGCGTAAATACTACGGCTATCACGAGATGAAACCAACCGAAGGCTACACCCTTAAGGAATCAGCGCTTAATGACGCCGGCTGGTGGGTGGAACTTGCCTTCGGCAGTGGCAACTTCGCTGGACGCGAAGGGCTTGGCGCCTGGGAAGCCGAACAATATAGCTCCCACCGTGTCCCGAAAGTCACCACGCCGGTATCAGCCGACCCGGTTGAACTGACCCGCCTCGTCAAACGGGCCGCGCGGCTTTACGGCGCCTCGCTTGTCGGCACCTGTTTCCTCGACCGCCGCTGGCTCTATTCTCATTCCTATCACACACTGCGCAAAGAGAGCCGCCCCATCGAAGTGCCGGCAGAATTCAAATGGGCAATTGTTATGGCGCACGAAATGGACTTCGCCGGCATCCTGCAAGCACCGAACTACATCGCCTCGGCAGCAGCCTCGGTCGTGTATTCACAAATGGCGGTCACCGCTGGACTTCTGGCACAGTACATAAGGGGGCTTGGCTATAAGGCGCTTCCGTTAGGAAACGACACGGCCTGCAGTGTCCCCATGGCTATCGACGCCGGCCTTGGCGAGCTTTCGCGCGCTGGCTGGCTGATAACGCCTGAATATGGGCCGCGCGTCCGGCTCAACAAAATACTTACCGATATGCCACTGACTCCGGACAGGCCGATTGAGTTTGGCGTCTGGGACTTCTGTATTAAATGCCAGAAGTGCGCCCGAGCCTGTCCGGGCCGGGCAATTGAGTCCGGGCCGCCGAATGACCGCGCCCATAACATCTGCAACCGCGAGGACGTTCACCGCTGGCCGGTCAATGCGGAAAAATGCTTTTCCTTCTTCGCCAGCATCGGCACCGATTGCGGCACCTGCATCCGTGTCTGCCCGTTCAACAAGCCTCCGGGCGCCTTCCACGATATCGTAAGATGGAAAATCAAACACTTCCCATCTCTTGACCCGCTATTCATCAAAGCCGATGACTTCTTCGGCTACGGCAGGCCGGCCAGACCTGCCGACTTCTGGAGAGTTATGCCCTAGAGATGACCCCGTCAATGCCTCTCAGGATGCGCGCCCATCACCTCTACTGCGGACGCTATATACCCCGCTATTTCGCCGAACAGCGAGGCCCCGTCTATAAGCGGACTGAAGCGGAGATGATTAATGCCATCAGCCCGGGCAACAGCCAGCTTGTTGAACTGGTGCTGGGCACCGATATGCTCTGCCCGGTCTGCCCCGAGTGCCAGAACAACCGCTGTGAGCATCCCGGTGGTAATGAGGACGAGGTGCGGAAGTGGGATGCCATTGTCTGCAAAGAACTTGGCTGGAGCTACGGTACAGTTCTCACCGGCGGTCAGTGGTGGGACCTTGCCGAAAAGAAACGGCCTCTGGATTTCTGCAGGCGATGTAATCTACTTAAGGACTGCGCGCTGATTCCAACATTAAAGAAACAGCGCCGACTGTCGACAGACCATTGGGCAATGAACGTACAATCGTAACGCTTACGACGATTTGTCCCCAGTTTCTTTCCTTACCAGGGCTTGGTACGCTTCGATAAGACGCAATGTCACAGTTCCAGGTTTGCCTGACCCAACCAGCTTGCCCTCGAATATTGTCAGTGGCATGATTTCACGGATAGAGTTGGTGAAGAAGGCTTCGTCCGCCTGTGTTAGTTCAACCAGCGAAACTGAGCGCTCTTGAGTCTTCAGGCCGGTGGCATTAGCTATCTCCAGAACTACCGATCTGGCGATTCCAGGCAAGATACCACTGTCGCTTGAGGGCGTAATAAGGACACCCCTCTTCACCAGGAACAGGTTGCTGGTACTGCCTTCAGCCACCATCCCTCTTTCGTTCAACATGACCACCTCATCCACCCCTTTGAGTCGGGCCTCTCGCCTGGCCAGAACACTTTCGGCATAGCTCGTCGATTTCATTCGCGAGAGCAGCGACTGGCTGTTGCGCCGGAATGCTGACAGCACGGCGCGATAACCCTGCTGATATTTTTCCGGCGAGGGCGGTTTAAGAGGCATGGCTATGATGACTACCGTCGGGCCTTCGCAGGTGCTCGGGTCCGGCAACGCTTCGCCCGGTCCGGCAGTCAAGGTAAGGCGTAGCCTGGCGTCCGTCAGCCCGTTTGCTTTCAGGACTTCATAGCAAGCGGCGGCAAGGTCATACTCCGGTCTGGATATGCCCACTTCGTGCGCCGACTTCTCCAGCCGTTCTAAATGCTGTTTCAGGCGAAAAATGCGGCCTCCGTAGGCGCGCACTGTCTCGAACAGACCAAAGCCGTAAAGGAAACCGTGGTCAAACGGTGACACCTGCGCCCTGGAGCGCAGGACGAGCTTGCCATTAAGGTAGATTAACTCTGCCATAACGTCAGCATCTGATTTTGGGCTCATCTTGGCTAAGCACTTCCCACCCGAAAACCCACAGTGTCTGATGAACAGGATGAATTAAACCTTTCTTGCATCGTTGTATTCTAGAGGAGAGAATTATTCCTAATAATTCTGGAGCGAGTATCTCAAAGGCCTTAACGCAAGGCTCTAAAGGAATTATCGCTGGATCATGCTCGTATCCAAATACAACAACTGCTTTCCTTTCCACCGCTTCTACATTAAGGAGCTTAAGGCAATCACCTAAGAGGCTGGTATTACCAGCATATGGATGCAACAAGTTCTGAGACCAACTCTCTGCTTCTTTCCCATTATCACCAAATGGTCGAATGATCTTAAATTCAATCATCCAATCGCTTGGGATTAAGAGATCAGGCTGCCTTTTCGTTAAAGTATTTGCATACCTAACAGTAGCCTTCCTCCTCATCTCTATGAGTGCAACTTTGATAGCATCTGATTCACCATATGGGCCAATCCCCGGCCTAAAATTCTTATGAGGTATCCCTCTACGGTCAACCTCTACCAAAGCATCTGCGAAATCATCAACAAAATACTCCAGTGTCAGCAACTGTACCTATATCCCCACTTTCACCTTCGCCCCGGTCACCCGCAAAAAGTTGCGTAGGATATCGTGCCCTGGTCGGGTAAGGATTGACTCGGGATGGAACTGCACCCCCTCAACCACAAACTCGCGGTGGCGGACACCCATAATCTCGCCATCAGCCGTCTTCGCACTGACCTCAAGACAGTCCGGCACCGTCTCCGGCTTGATGACCAGCGAGTGGTAGCGTGTCGCCTCAAACGGATTGACAATTCCTTGAAATACCGTCTTACCGTCGTGGAAGATGAGCGAGGTCTTGCCGTGCACCGGCACATTCGCTCTGACGATAGCGCCGCCATAGACATGCCCGATGCACTGGTGACCGAGGCAGACGCCGAGTATCGGCGTCTTGCCCTGGAAATGCTTGATAACTTCGTTAGCAATACCCGCTTCGAGCGGGGTGCACGGGCCAGGCGAGATGATAATGTGACTGGGCGCCATTTCCTCAATCTGAGCAATGGTCACCTTATCGTTGCGGAAGACCTCCGGCTGATAGCCGAGTTCTCCCACATACTGCGCCAGGTTGTAAACAAAGGAATCATAATTATCAATAATCAGTATCATGTCTTGTCCTACTTTACATCGTCTTCAGAATAGAAGTCCTGGAAGCCCTTGAGGTTGGCTACAGCTTCCTCGCGGCGCTTTGCCACGGTTTCGTCGTTGTTGCGCTTCATCGGCCCGTCCTTGAGCACCTTGTTAGGTGGGAAAATAGTCCGGTTGTAGTAATCGCGGAAAAGCTCGGTGCGCGTCCAGGCCAGCGAGTTGCCGTTATCGCCCCCCAGTTGGACGAAGGTCTCCCGCTTCCTCCGCAGAGTCTCAACGTCAATCTCGCCGACCACCAGTTGCTCGGCGGTGCCGCAGGCTTCACTGATAATGCGGCCAAATGGGTCAATGACCATACTGCCGCCGCCCTCGAAACTGTCAATGTGGGTAGCGACTTTGGTGCCGCCGATAACCTGTGTGGTCAAGACGCGCGAGGCCCAGTTCTCGTGAGCGATATAGATAGTGTTGTCCAGCGCCCGCGCCACCAGCAGATGCGTGTCCAGAAGCCACGACCGGCTCGATGTCAGGTGCAGCCAGATATCGGCGCCCTTAAGAGCGAACACCTTGGGTATTTCCGGTATGTAGATATCGGCGCAGATGCTGACCGAGAGCCGCCCGATTTCCGTGTCCACCACCGGGAAGAAGTCCTTTTGGCCTGTAATCGGGTTCACGTACTTATCATAGATATCGTGGGGGTTACAGCCGAAAAGGTTATTGAGCTTGCGGTATTTGAGGATGATTTTACCCTTCGGGTTAATGATAAAACCGGTGTTGAAAAAGAAGTCAGGTATCAGCGGGTCGTTCTCGTGGTTGACGGCGGCGATGTAGGTGTTGTACTTACGCGCTTTCTCAGCCAGGACTTCCGTTTCCGGCCCCGGGATGGTGATGGCCTCATATTTCTTGACTTCTTCAGTGGTGGTATTCCGCCCGTACATGCCGCCAATGCTGAACTCCGGGAAACAGACCAGACGGACAGGTTTGGGCCGGGGGCTCATGGAAAAACAGGCATCGATGTAGGCGCACATCATCTCAAGATTGCGCTTCTTAAAGGTTTCACTCTCAAGCTCACCCTTTAAGTTCGGATTGTAGTTCTCCCAGTTAGCCTGGACGAGGCATACCGCCCAGGGTCTGATTGGTCCTCTATTACTGCCCGCCATGATTATCTCCCTCCAGTCTAAACTGTGACTGTGTTTACTTCCGGCGCCAGTTTGAGCGCCATGAAGAGCGCTCGGGCCTTGTCCAGTGTTTCCTGGTACTCGGCCTCCGGCTCAGAATCATAAACAATACCGCCTCCCACCTGGAAATAAACCTTCTTGCCGTCGATGAGAAAGGTGCGGATGACGATGTTAAGGTCGAGGTCGCCGTTGAATCCCAGGTAACCAAGAGCACCGGTGTAGACACTGCGCCGCGTCGGCTCGAGTTCATCGATGATTTCCATGGAGCGTACTTTAGGCGCGCCGGTAATCGAGCCGCCGGGGAAGCTGGCCTTAAGCAGGTCGATGCCGGTCTTGTCCGGCGTCAACTGCCCGACCACCGTCGAAGTCAAATGAAACACCGTCGGGAAGGTCTCAAGTATGACCAGCTCGGTCACCCTGACCGACCCATAGCGGCAGACCCTGCCCAGATCATTCCGTTCCAGGTCGACAATCATCACGTTTTCAGCGCGGTCCTTAATACTGGTCACAAGCTCGTGGGCCAGCGCTGCATCCTCCTGCGGCGTCTTGCCGCGCGGCCGGGTGCCTTTGATTGGCCGCGTCTCCACCATATCGCCAGACAGCTTGAGAAAGCGCTCCGGCGAGGCACTGATCACCGCCTGACCATCGCCCATGTCCAGGTAAGCGGCGAATGGCGCCGGATTGATGCTGCGGATGCGGCAGTGCAGTTCGTACGGTGTCAACGGCAGTTCGGCTTCAAAGCGTTGCGACAGGTTCACCTGGAAGATATCGCCAGCGCAAATGTACTCGCGCGCCCGGGCCACGGCCTTGATGTAAGTATCATGTGTGAAGTTTGACTTCAGCCTCAGAGCTGCCGCCTCCGTTGATTTTTCCTCGATATTCGCTTCAGGAAATGGTTTAATCAGGCGACTTTTAATTCCGGAAAGCCGGCCCCGCGCCGTCTGAAGCCGCCGTTCCTCAGCCTCCTCGGGAAAACCGGTCGATATGACATAGGCCCGGTCATCAAGATGGTCAATGGCCACTACTACGTCGTAGAAGGCAAAGTAGCACTCTGGCAGATTGATATCGGCCCCAGCGTGGCCGGGAAGCCGCTCGATGAAGTGGCGCAGGTCGTAGCCCAGGTAGCCGACAGCGCCGCCGGCAAACGGCACCGGGAGTGGGTATGCGTCCAGACGGTAGCGCCGGAGCCAGGTATCAAGGACATCGAAGGGATTGCTCTCAAAAGTTTCCTTGCGGCCCTGGAAATCGACCGTTACCTGCCGGCCGCGGCTGTTTATCACCAGAAAGGGACGGCTCCCGATAAATGAGTACCGCCCCAGCCTCTGCGGGTCCATACCGCTGTCCAGGAAGAAGGCACGGGGGTCGTCCTTGAACAGCGCGAATGCCTGCGGCGCCTTCAAAGGAGTAAGCAGAGGCTCAACCAGCGGATAACGCTTCATTGCCTTTGCCCCTCCCCGGGGATGTTTTTGAGGATGAGAACTTTCTTGTTCATAGCTCCGGCGAAATCAAGAGTAGTAATTATGAGGTGGCGGAGGGGGCGGGATTCGAACCCGCGTTCGCCAGTTGGCGAAAACGGTTTTCAAGACCGTCACCATCGGCCGCTCGGTCACCCCTCCAAGCATAAGTAGTATAGCAAATAAACGAATAATGAGCCCCTTCACAATTCATCCCGGCTTCCACTACACCATCTCAAACGAAGTGAGAGACCTGGTGGGGAGGCGTGCGAACAATCATCACCTGCCCCACCCCAGATTCCTCAGTCGCTCACACTCCTTCGGAATGACTCACGGCCAGCGTTACTGGTCCAGAATCGCCGCCATTACCTTACGCCAGTCCTCCATATCCTCGAAAACGAAGTCAGGCCCATACCGGCTCAGCTCCATCTCAGGATAGGAGCCGGTGGCGATGGCAACAGTACGAGCTTTATGCTCCTTGCCGGCTTCAATATCCTTGATAGAATCGCCGACCACCACGATGTCCTCGCCGGAGAACGGCCGACCGGCGAGCTTAGCGGCTTTATTCCTCGCCAATGTAATCATGTCGGGGCGGCGTTTGACCTCGGTACCGAAAAACCGGATACGGAAGTAGTGGTCAAGTGCCGTCCGCTCCAGCATGATGGAGGCAACAGCTTCTGAGTCGCCGGTATAGAGGGCAAGTATGTTCCCGGTGCCGGCCAGCGCATCCAGGAGTTCTCTGGCGCCGGGCAGGACGCATTTCGAGCAGTCAGCAGGGAAGGACTCGATGAAGGCCTTATCATAGTAATCAAGCATCGCCGGCATCTTTTCCAGGACGCTCTGCTCGGGTATGCTCTTCAGTTGTGCCACCGCCAGGAAGTTCTCGATGAGGCTCCGCCCGGCGAACTCCACCTCCGTAATGTGCCCATCGACGCCGAAGAAATGCTTGAAAACCGCCGTGGCGGCCCGGTCGTGGACGGGAACGACGTCAACCAGCGTCTGGTCGAGGTCGAAGATGACAAGCTTCAAGCCAGAAGCGGCCTTCCTAAGCCTTGACCCAGGTCTGTTTCGAAGAGAATCCGTCCTTCTTGAGGGCAAACTCCATGTACTCTATCTTGTCGCACTCGACCTTGATAAACATACCGGTAGGTGGCTTGTCGATCGGCCAGCCGATGGCCGACCAGAAAATCTGCCACTTGTAGTTCTCGACTGCTTCTGAGTATTCAGGGTCGCCCGGGTTGAGAATTTTCGCCCGGCCGGTTATCTGTACCGACCTTGCAGTCAGGTAGTGCTCTGGATTGGTCCAGATAGGATGCGGGTTATTGTAGATGCCGACGCTGACCTTTGGATTTACCTTGAGGTTCTCTACCTTCACCCCGGGGTCGGCCATGAGATAGAGCGTGGTCTCTCTGGAATAGTACTCCATCGGCGTCGCCCGCGGCTGGCCATCGGGGCTGGCCGTGCAGAGCGTACACATCGTCTGGCCTTTAAGGTGGTTGATAATGCGCTGGTAGAGCTGGTCCGGCGGTAATTTGTTAGTAGCTTTGATTTTGATAATGTCACCGAATCCGTCTGGCATCTATCGTTCTCCTTTTCTATTGTTGCGTAACCACGACGTACGACTATTTCCTATCTCAAATTTCGCCGTGGCGACGTCCACACCTGTTTCGAAGCGTAACCCTCGAGTTTAAGGGCGATGTCCAGGTACTCGATGCGGTCGCAGTCGATACGGAGCATCATGCGGCCTTTGGGGGTGCGGTCACGGTCTGGAGTTATTGTCGGAGAGCGATACTTATCGCGGGCTTCAAAGTACTCAGGGTCGCTATCCGGGATAAGGCGGGCGGTCCCGGTTATCTGGGCACCGATGACGCCAAGCCAGTTCTGGCCGTCAGCCCATCTCGGGTGAACATGGTTGTAAACACCGATGCTTACCTTCGGATTGGCCCTGAGGTTAGCCATTTTCACGCCCTTGTGGGGAATCATGTAGAGACTGGTGCCGTCGTTGTAGTATTCAAGCGGCGTCGCCCGCGGCACGTTGTTGCGGCAGGTACAGAGGGTGCACATTGTCTGGGTCTTGAGAAAGTTGAGGATGCGCTCGAGTAACTGGTCTTTGGGGAGCTTCTTTTCGGCTTTGACTCGCATGAGCTGGTAGAACTTGCCCGGCATGGGGAATGTTCCTCCTTCGAACAGCGGTGGATGAAAATCGGGAGAGATACACAAAGCTTATCAGGATAGCTTCCGCTAAATCAAGCTATACTGGTATACTACTCGCCAAACAGGCGTTCTAAGAGTGCAGGACCCTCTTAAAATTATTTTCCCCCTTGTCGGGTGTTAAAGAGGGCATCGGCCTCTTGGAATAATTTATCCCCCTCGTCGGGTATTCAAGAGGGCATCGCCCTCTTGAAATTATTTATCCCCTCAAGGGAGGGGACAGGGAGTCAGGTAAACTATGACTGAAGTCAGCCCTGAACTTAAGCACACTTTTGAGCACTCACCCTTTCCCACTTTCCTCGGCTTCCGCTTACTGGAGGTGTGCCAGGGCTATGCCAAAGCCTCGGTCAAGCTCCAGCCGCACCACGCCAATTTTATCGGCACGCCGGACGGGGCGCTCATAATGTCGCTGGCCGACTACACCACCGCTGTAGCCTCCAGCACTCTTGGTTACGGCGTTGGCATTCAGTTCAGCATCAACATGATTGGCACCACGCAAATCGGCAGTGAACTAACCGCCGAATGTAAAATCGTCCATCCCGGCAAGACCATCCAGGTCGGCGAGGTTACCGTCACCGACGACAAGGGCAAGCTCATCGCCCGGGCCACAGGGACTTCGCTTTCCCGGCCTGGCAAAACATAGCCACCCGGATATTGTTAGCCTCTTGACCACCGGTATTATCTATTGTAGTATTGTTATACTAATATTAAAGAGGTTATACTATGGCCAATGTAGTAGGCCCGAAGGGACAGGTGGTCATCGCCAAGGAAATACGTGACCGGCTCGGGGTAGAGCCGGGCTGGGTGGCGCTACAGAGGATCGAAGGCGACCATGTTGAAGTATATTTTGTCCCACCGGCACACCATCGGTCGCTGAAGGGCAGTCTGGCCAGACATATCCGTACGCGCATAGCCGCGGGTAAGGACTGGGAGCGCGCCCGAGAAAGTGCCTGGGAGAAAGCGTCGAGAGAAAAGGACGGCGGCAGGGAGTCCGTTTCTTGAGCGCTTTTCTGGATACCAGCATACTCGTCCGCTATCTGACGGGCGACCCGCCGGAACTGGCGGAGCAAGCCGCCGGAATCATTGACAGCACGGATAGTCTTTATGTAACTGATGTGGTGCTGGCGGAAACGGCCTATGTCCTGACATCGGTGTATCATGTCCCCAGGAATCTCGTTGTTGACCATCTCGTGGCCTTCGTTCAAAAGGCGAATATCACGCCCTTCGCTATGGACAAGGGGCAAGTGCTCCAGGCCCTGTTGCTCTGCCGGACATCGGGACGGGTGTCATTCGCCGATGCTATGATTTGGGCGGCGGCGCGCTCGTCGGGAAGCCGGCTGGTCTATTCACTGGACGAGCGGTTCCCGGGAGACGGATTGGAAGTCCGCCGGAAAGCGCCTTAGGAGAGGGAGATGGCATTGTCAGCCGAGCGCCTGCGTGAAATCGTCAATGAGCTGGCGTCGCGGCCGGGACATGAAAAAGTCCGGGCGCTGGTCTACCAGTTGCTCGTGGACGGCCTTGGCGCCCGGAGTAGTGAGATCGACTTCGAGCGCTCCGTGCCCGAAGTGCATGGCCGGATTGATGCCCTGCTCGGCCGCACCGTCTTTGAGTTCAAGTCTGACCTCCGCCGGGAGAGGTCTGACGCCGAAAGGAAACTGCCCGACTACCTTGCCCGTCGTGAGGTAGAGACCGGACAGCATTTCATCGGCATCGCCACCGATGGAGCGGCCTTCCTCCCTTATGAACTCCGCCAGGGCGTCCTTCGCCAGCTTCCATCCCTCACTATACCGGTGGAAAACCCGAGGGGGCTTCTGGCATGGCTCAGTTCCGTGGTCGCCGTCAGCGCCGACCTAGAGCCAACGCCGGAGACAGTGCAAAAGGAACTGGGCCGGGGAAGCCTCGCCTGGCACATGGCCAGAGAGGAACTGGCACTCATCTGGCGGGAGACAGGCGCCCGTCCGGACGTCCGGCTTAAGCGCGAGCTATGGGCCAGGCTCATGGAGCGCGTCTATGGTTCCTCGGTGGATGCCGATGACCTTTTCTTCCAGCACACCTATCTCACCACCATCGCCAAGACCATGGCCACCCATATCCTGGGAATTGACGTGCCCGAACCGGCCGACCTGCTTGCTGGACGCCCGTTCCAGGAAGCCGGAATCGGCGGTGCGGTGGAATCTGATTTCTTCGACTGGATGCTCGCTTCCAGCGCCGGGCACGACTTGGTGCGCCGCATTGCCCTCCAGGCGGGGCGTTTCCGCCTGCGGGATGTCCAGACAGATGTCTTAAAAGGCTTGTACGAGTCGCTGGTTGACCCGGAACAGCGGCATGACCTTGGCGAGTACTACACGCCGGACTGGCTGGCCCAGCGCATATGCGCCCGGGCAATTGAACGTCCCCTTGAGCAGAGAGCGCTCGACCCGGCCTGCGGTTCCGGGACTTTTCTCTTTCACGCCGTGCGCCGTCTCCTCAGCGCCGCCGATAAGCTAAAGCTCTCAACGGCGGAAGCTCTGAAGCGCGCCTGCCGCCAGGTCTTTGGGGTAGACATCCATCCGGTCGCGGTGCAGATTGCCCGTGTTACCTTCCTCCTCGCCCTTGGCGAGGACCGGCTGAAACGCCGTCCATCACAGCTCACCGTACCCGTTTACCTCGGCGATTCCCTCCAGTGGAACACCCGCGGCTTTCTCGCCGAGCGCGAGGTGCTAATCGAGGTGCCGGGCGGCGGCCCATTACTTGAATTCCCTTTCGAAGTGGCGCGCGACCCGGGTATGTTTGATACTGTCATCGGACAGATGCTGGAATTGAGCCGGCAGGACACGCCAGCCGATGGTCTCATTGCCTGGCTGGAGCGTACCTATAAGCTCAGTCAGGAAACGCTGGAGATGCTGGCAAAAACCTACGGTATCCTGTGCCAGCTACACCGAGAGGGGAAGGACCATATCTGGGGCTTTGTCGCCCGCAACCTGGTGCGGCCGGTATGGCTTTCCCAGGAGGACCAGCGGGCCGATGTCGTCATCGGCAACCCGCCCTGGCTGTCCTACCGGTACCTGACGCGGGAGACCCAAGAGCGTTTCCGCGAAGAATGCCAGAACCGCGGTATATGGATGGGCCAGGTGGCACAACAACAGGACCTGTCCGCCTACTTCTTTGTCAGGAGCGTTGAGCTATACCTGAAACCCGCCGGGACCACAGCCTTTGTTATGCCCTATGCGGCCATGACGCGGCGGCAATTCGCAGGATTTCGTACAGGAGTTTACGGCCAGCGCCAGGGAAGACGTGTCAGGAGTGTTTACTCATCTATCAGATTCACCGAGGCCTGGGGTTTTTCGGATGACGTATTTCCCCTCTTCAGTGTACCGTCCTGTGTCCTGTTTGCCAAAAATGAGGTCATGTCCCGCCTCGGGGAACCTGAGACCCAACGTCTCCCCAACACCATACTAACTGCATCCGGCCAGTTGCCCAGGCGCGATGCCACACTGGCTGAGGCCGACAAGTACCTCACATGGCAGGAAGCCCCCTGGCCTTCGGAACGGCGCGAGCGCTTTACCGCAGGGTACGCTGGCCGCTTCCGTGATGGCGCTACTGTATTCCCACGTGTTTTGTTTTGTGTACAGCCGGTCGAGGCGGGCAGACTGGGGACCAATCCCAGCGCACCATTGGTTGAGAGCCGCCGGTCCAGATTAGAGAAACGGCCATGGAAAGACGTTCCCACTCTACGGCGAAACGTTGAGGCTGAGTTCCTGCGGACACTCTACCTGGGTGAATCAATAGCCCCGTTCCGCCTGCTTCAACCGGTTATGGCAGTGGTCCCATGGGATGAAGTGAGCCAGCACCTGCTGGACTCAGACCAGGCACAACGCAAAGGCTACATCCACCTGGCCGGATGGCTTACCGAAGCTGAAGATCTGTGGATGAAACATGGCAGAGGCAGGCGCACTCTGACGGAACAGCTTGACTACTATGGCCAGCTCACCGCGCAGTTCCCAACCGCATCCCTGAGAGTTGTCT
Organism: Chloroflexota bacterium; assembly: GCA_040753815.1. GTDB lineage: Bacteria > Chloroflexota > Dehalococcoidia > GIF9 > JBFMDU01 > JBFMDU01. Next base: position 38,446 of record JBFMDU010000018.1, on the reverse strand, counting down.
ACAGTAAAGCCGGGACGCTACCGGCCGCCGCCTTCATAACTAGCGCAGGAGATATCATTGACCACGAACTTTACTGGGCTCCTGTCGCCAGCAAAGACGAGGGGTATTACCTCCTCGGCGTGCTGAACAGCGAGACGGCGCGGCGGCTGGCAGAGCATTTACAGGCCCGGGGCCAATGGGGTGCGCGCCACTTCGACAAGGTAATGCTCTCCCTCCCCATCCCCATCTTCGACCCATCGAACTCACTGCACAAAGAGATGGTAAGGTGCGCCGCCCGCGCCGAAAAAGTAGCGGCGGCGGTGCCGCTGAAGGAAGGCACCCACTTCGTCAGGGCAAGGCAGTTAATCCGCGCCGCGCTCAGGGAAGACGGCATCGCCCGGCGTATTGACGGGCTGGTAGAAAAGCTGTTGGGGCAGTCCCCGGTTATGTGACGGCCGGACGGCCGGACAGCTTACCTGAGCAGAACGTACTCGTCGATGGCATCGCCGGAGGCGCGTTCCTCCATGGCACCCATAGACACTTCGGCGACGAATTTATTGAATCGACGGAAGTAATTCACCGGTTTCCCGGACGGCTGTGCCGATTTCGTCCAGGCCATCAGCCTGGTCATCGTCAGATGGCAGTCCACCTCTACGCCCCAGGGGGCCTTGCCGCTCATTCTGATTTCGGTCGGGACTGTCATACCCGATTCTTCATGTCTGATCTCGGCGATAGTTTCTAATTGCGTATCAGAAGAAGCGAATATCGGCTGGTTGCCTGTGGCGGCATAAACGAAAGGCTTCACCGCGACACCGGCCTGCATTGGCATGAGCCAGCCGTAAACAAAGGTGTACTTCGTATCGAAGGCGCGTCCCCAGACCCAGCCGCTGAAGCTCTTCCCCATCTCCGTATTGCCCCAGTTATGGTCATGGTAACCAAGCCCTCTCACCGGGACCTTTTTCCCTTCGACAAAGAGCGTCCCCTCGACATCGGCCCGGGGGATGGCGTTTATCCATCCCTGCTTGCCGGTTGAGTCATCTATAAGGAGGCCAGATGCCGATACTTTCCAACCGGGGACACGACGCCGGAAGAGGAGGTCGACACCGATTTTACCAACATGGACAACGACCCGGTAAAGGTCGGCTCCATCCTGCCGGACATAATTAGCGCCAAGCGCCACATCGCATTTGTCCTGACTTGCCCGGCAAGCACCCGGGTCAAACACCTCATCGGCATGCAGCACGCGGCCATCAGGAGTGTATATCGTGATATCTATCGCTGGCTGGCCGGTTTCGGTATGCCGCCGCCAGAACGCGGCAAGGGCGCATACATAGCCATTGTTGAGCTGGGCATCGAAATACCACCATTCATAATAACCCTCTGAACCAAACGGGTGCAGGGCATCGTCACGGTCGGTAAATGTCATATCATCGGTCATCTAATGGCCTCCTTTCCCCGGAACTATTGGTAGGACAAACCTGCTAATGATAACCCCTTCTGCTATCGTGTCAAGCGACGGCAATAGTGACCGGTATTATTCCGGCAGTGTTATTTTTTTCTCACTCTGGTCAGCACGTAGAGCGCGATGCCAGCGGCTAACGCTACTACCAGACCAACCACCAGAGCTAATGAGCGCACAGGCAAAGATTCCTGCGATGCAGACAGGACGGGCAGGGCAATCTGAGGATGGACGAGTACGGGACACACAAGCGCGACAATCACGGCACGTCCAGACACTCTCCTTTCGCCACGCTAATTCTAACAGGAATGGCAAGCGGTGGAGGCCCCACCCCGCCAGATTCCTCGCATTCGCTCGGAATGACACGGCGGGGTGTGTTCGGAATGACATTCTTGTCTGTGCAATTCCAAGGGAGCTTCTTTTCTTATGGCATTCCGAAGGAGCGAAGCGACTGAGGAATCTGGCAGGGCGGCAAACACCGCACCAGACACCGGGTTATAATAGGCGCCATGACCCGCGATAGGGCATTGCACCAAATCAGGAGGTGCGGCGTGCCAGTAAAGCCATTACCGAACTATGAAGTGATACCGCTGAGGAGCGAGGAAATCAGGGTGGCGATCGTTCAGTCACGTCTTGGCACGGTTGACCCAAACCGGGCGGCCGAAGGCAGGAAACTGAACCTTAAGCACCTGCTCTGGATGATTGACTATGCACAGGCGCGGACTTACAAAGACCTGCTCGCCTTTCATGAATTCCCGCTCGGCGGGCTGAGCCGCGCCTGGACTCGACAGGAGTGCCTTAAAGTAGCTATCGACGTACCCGGGCCGGAGACGGAGGCGATTGGCCGGAAGGCTAAGGAATATGGCTGTTACATCGAGTTCGGCTGTTATGCCCGTTTGCCCGACTGGCCGGAGCATTTTTTCAACCTCGGAGTTATCATCGGGCCGGATGGGAGCATCATATACAAGCGGTGGTGGTTGAGGAACCTGGCCGGGGTTACTGGCATCGGGACGACGGTGTGGGACGTGCTGGACGAGTTCGTCAGACGTTATGGCTGGGAAGCCATCTTCCCGGTGGCCCGGACTGATATCGGCAACATCGCCCTGATGTCCGAGGTGCTTGAACCTGAGTTGAGACGCGCCTTTGCCATGCGCGGCGCCGAAATCGGCATACACTGTATGGTACGCGGCACACCGGAGATGGGGGCCCGGCAGTCTCGCCCGAGGGCAACCGCCCAGGCACTGCCCGAAGGCCCGGACGTTTTCCATCTTGATTTCCGCGCGGCATGCCTGGTCAACCATATTTACGGGCTGTTCATTCAGAACGCTGTCTCGGAAGAGGGCGGCAGGACGCTGGATGGGGGCGTGGGACGCTCGGTTATCTACGATTGCAACGGCGCCGTTATGGCCGAGGTAGCTTCCCACCACGAGGGCGTGGTCGAGACGGTGATTCCAATTGCCGCCTACCGCAAGAAGCACTCCATCCCGCGCTTCCAGAAAGAGCTTTTCACCCAGCTATACCAGAAATACGTGTCAAAGTACCCGCCAAACCTGTTCCTCAAGTCCCTCCCGGACAGCATAGCCGAAGGAGCGGATAGATACCGGAAAGCCGCCAGGTGGTAGCCGTCCTCCTATCTTAAGATAAAACACCGGTGCATCACCGGGGATATGGTGAAGGTCAGAAACGTCGTATCAGGCGCCGCGCTATAATAAGCGCCATGACGCCCGAACCTCCTCACCCGCTTGAAAGACTTTTCTGTCCGCGCTCGGTCGCCATCGTCGGGGCCTCAGCTAACAGCGCCAAGCAAGGCCATAAGTACCTGAAGCACCTGCTCGATTACGGCTTCAAGGGCGGCATCTATCCGGTCAACCCCCGCGAAGCCGAAATCCTGAGCGTCAAGACTTACCCTTCGGTAGCTGACCTGCCCGAAGCGCCGGACCTGGTCATCTCCACCATTCCCGCCGAGTCTGTGCCCGAGTTGGTCGAGGACTGTGCCCGGCGCGGCGCAAGGTTCCTGCATATGTTCACCGCCCTGCTCAGCGAGACCGGCATCCCCGAGCGAAAAGCCCTGGAAGACCGCATCATCTCGCGGGCCAGAGAACTTGGCATCCGGGTGCTTGGCCCGAACTGCATGGGCATCTATAACCCGGCTATCGGGCTGACATTCCGTATCGTCAGTTCGACGGAGAAAGGGTGCGTGGCCCTTATTTCCCAGAGCGCCGCCCACGCCGCCGAGGTCATGTACCGCGGTTGGGTGCGCGGTCTGGCTTTCAGCAAGGTGGTCAGCTACGGCAACGCCGCCGATATCAATGAGACCGACCTGCTCGATTACCTTGCCGGTGACCCCGAGACAAAGGTCATTCTAGCTTACATCGAGGGCATCAAGGGCCGCGGCTTCAGGGAAATCCTCAAGAAAGCAGCTTCAACCAAGCCGGTAGCCATCTTTAAGGTCGGCCGTACGCCGGCCGGGGTCAGGGCGGCAGCATCGCACACCGGCTCCCTGGCCGGGAGCTACCAGGTATGGCAGGGCATGATGCGGCAATCCAGGGTGATAACCGCCGATTCGCTGGACGAGCTGGTCGACCTGGGCATCGTCTTCGGTAAACTACCACCGCCGGGAGGCAGGAATGTCGGTGCGGCCGGCGCCGGGGGCGGCGGCTCAATCGTCGCCGCCGAAGAGTTCGAGACTAACGGACTGGCCATGTTGCCTTTCCCACTGGACCTGGTGGAGTCTCTGAAACCGGTAGTCGGCGAGGGCTGGTACCTGATGAAGAACCCGATCGACGCCTCGATTGTCGCTGAAGCCGGCATTGGCTACGCCCGCATCGGGGCCATGATGAGGCTAATGGCCAGCCACCCCCTATACCATATTCTATGCTGGGACCTCGGCGAATGGCGGCCCAATGGTCCCGAAGAAGCCGCGCTGTACCGGTCAATGGTGGACGTGCTTATCGCCACGCATCATGAGGTCAAAAAGCCGCTGGCGGCCGTGCTACGTCCGGCCGACCACCTGCACGAATGGCGCTGGCGGCTGGCTATTGAGACCCAGCAGAAATGCGCCCGGGAAGGTCTGGCGGTCTTCCCCTCGGTAACCCGTGCCGCAGTTGCACTCGGGAAGCTAACCGACTATTATTCGCAGATTTAGGGTAGTATCAATGCCATCACCTGACTTCGCGGCTATGGACCGTATATTCCACCCCCGCTCCATCGCCTTGGCCGGGATACCCATCTCCGACCCGGGCCACTGGACGAGGACTTTTCTAAACTCCCTGCTTGAATTCGGGTTCCCTGGTCCTCTCTACCTGGTCAACCCGCGCGGCGGCGAAGTCAAGGGGATGACGGTCTATCGCAGTATCGCCGAGGTGCCTGGCGAGATTGACTACGTTATCAGTACCGTGCCGCCGCGGGCAGCCGCGGCCCACATTGCCGAGTGCGCCGCTAAAGGTGTCAGGACTATCCACTTCTGTACCGCCGGCTTCAGCGAGACCGGCGAGACTGCCCACGCCCGGTACGAAGTTGAGCTTCTTAAAGCGGCCCGCCAGCATGGAGTACGGATTATCGGCCCCAACTGCATGGGTATATACTGCCCTGAATCGCATATCTCCTTCCATATGGAGTTCCCCCAGGAGAGCGGCCCGGTGGGATTCATCAGCCAGAGCGGCGGTAATACCATCGATTTAGTTATACCGGGTAAGTGGCGAGGCATTCGCTTCAGCAAGGTAATCAGCTACGGCAACGCCGTTGACCTTGACGAAAGCGACTTTTTTGAGTATTTGACCGAGGACCCCAGCACACGCATTATTACCGCCTATGTTGAGGGCATCAAGGATGGGGGGAAGTTCCTCCAGTCCCTGTCACGGGCCGCAAGAGCCAAGCCGGTAGTCCTCCTTAAAGGCGGCGTCAGTGAAAGCGGCAACCGCGCCGCCGCCGGGCACACCGCCGCTTTGGCCAGCAGTGACCATATCTGGGAAGCCCTGTGCCGCCAGACCGGGGTTATCCGGGTACATTCCTTAGAAGAACTTACCAATGCCGTAGTCACGCTGCTTTACATGCCAAGACCTAGCGGCCGAAGCGCTGCCGTTCTTGGCCCTGGCGGAGGCTCCAGCGTTCTCATCGGCGATGAATTTGAGCGGGCCGGCCTTAAAATCCCTCCTTTGCCAGCAGCCATTCGAGAGCAGTTGACCAGCTTCACGCCATTAGAAGGCAACATCCTACACAACCCGATTGACTACTCGCAGAATATCATTGAGTTCGACAAGGTGGCTGACGCCACCAGAATACTTGCCAGATGGGATGAGATTGATTTTATTGTCGGCTACGTCAGACCCAACCTCGCTGCCCCGCACTTTCTGGACAGGATTTCTCCAATGATTAGTGCAATGCTTGAGGGAACACGCCCCAGCGGCAAACCGCTGGTTATTGTTCTTCAGCCGGGGGTCCCTCCCTATGTCGCCTCCCAGATGTCTAAAATCACCGATAAATTCATCGCCGAAGGTCTGCCTATCTTCTATTCTTTTAGAGGGGCCGCCGGCGCCATCAACGCCGTCCAGACCTGGAACGAGCGTCGCCGGAAAGCCGCTTAGATGCAGAGCTTGCCAGCAGGACTCCGTTCCCTGCCACGGAAACAAGTTATTGCGACCCTGGCCGGCGTCATGCTGGCCATGTTCCTTTCGTCGCTTGACCAGACGGTGGTCGGGACTGCCATGCCGCGCATTATCGCCGACCTCGGCGGCTTCTCCCGCTATACCTGGGTGGCTACTGCCTACATGGTAACCTCGACGGTGGTGTTGCCCATCACCGGCAAGCTGACCGATATGTTCGGCCGGAAGTATTTCTACCTGGCCGGCCTCGGCATTTTCATGCTCGGCTCGGTCTTCTGCGGCCTGAGCCAGACGATGACGCATATCATCTTCGCCCGCGGCTTCCAGGGCATCGGCGCCGGCATGATGATGGCCAACGCCTTTACCGTGGTCGCCGACCTCTTTCCGCCCGCCGAACGCGGCAAGTACCAGGGCTTCATGAGCGGCGTTTTTGGCGTTTCCTCAGTTATCGGGCCCACCCTGGGCGGCTATATTACCGATACCCTGTCCTGGCACTGGATTTTCTACATCAACCTCCCGCTGGGTCTGGTCATTGTCACACTGTTCGCCATCTTTTTCCCCAACTTCCGGCCCGGAGGCGTCGGGCATAAAGTGGACTATGCCGGCGTCACCCTGCTTGTGGTAACCGTGATACCGCTCCTCTTGGCCCTTTCCTGGGGCGGTGCTGAGTACGCATGGAACTCCGTACCGGTGATCGCCGCCTTCACCGTGGCATTCGCTGGCGCCATCGGCTTTTTCTTTGTCGAGCGCCGCGCCGCTGAGCCAATTGTCCCGCTGGGCATCTTCCGGAATTCAATCGTTTCCCTGACTTTCGTTATTATCTTTCTCAACGGTATCGCCATGTTCGGCGGCATCTTCTTCATCCCGCTTTTCTTCCAGGGCGTGATGGGGCTTTCCGCCACCTCCAGCGGCAGTTTCCTTACCCCGATGATGCTGGCTATGGTCACCGCCGGTGCTATTTCGGGGCAGATACTTTCACGAAAGGGCGGGCACTACCGACGTCAGGGCATGGTCGGACTAACTTTAATGGCAATCGGCATCTTTCTCCTCTCACGCATGGGTCCGGAGACCAGCTACGCCGTAGCCGTGGCGAATATCGTCATTACCGGCTTCGGGCTTGGCATTACCATGCCTATCTACGTTATCGCCATCCAGAACGCCGTGCCCTACAAGGTGCTGGGCGCATCCACCTCACTCGTTGCTTTCTCACGCTCCATCGGCGGGTCGCTGGGTGTAGCTGTCTTCGGCTCAGTTATGACCAACCGCCTCGTTTCCGAGTTTCTCGAACGCTTACCAGAGGCCGCCCGGTCGATGATTCCACCCGACTTCCTGGCTTCGGTATCTCAAAGCGCCCAGGCGCTGGTCAGCCCCCAGGCCCAGAGCCAGCTAAAGGCCTCGTTCAACCTGCTGGGTGCTCAAGGGCCGGTCATCTATGAGCAGACCATACAGTTACTCCGGCAGTCCCTCAGTTCAGCCCTTTCCTGGGTCTTCTTAGTGGGATGCGCTATTACCGTTATAGCTTTTGTCCTCAATCTCTTCCTCAAGGAAATCCCGCTCCGCAAACAGTATGCCCGTGAAGAGGGAAACACAGGAAGGTAGGGCCTCGCCGGGTAGCCCGAATGGCTAGCCCTTCAGGAAAAAAGCCCCTTCCCTACAAAGGGAAGAGGGCACAGGGGGATAGGTCATGATGGATACTAGAGTCGAAAAACTCGCTGAGCTAATCGTCAATTACTCCAGCGCCGTCCGTAAAGGCGATAAAGTCCTCATCCAGGGGAGCACCCTGGCCGAGCCGCTGCTCAAGGCCCTTTATGCCCGGGTACTACAGGCAGGAGGTCTCCCTTTTGTCCTTTCAGCCCTGCCGAACACCGAAGAGCTTTTTTACAAGTACGCCTCAGATGAACAGTTAAAGCACGTGCCCGCCCCGGTCAAGCTCATGTATGAGACTTACGATGTTCGCGTTGTCATCCTGGCCGAGACCAATACCAGGGCGCTGAGCGGCGTTGACCCACGCAAGATGGTACTCAACCAACAGGCCAGGACCGAGCTGATGAAGACTTTCATGCGCCGCGCCGCGGCCGGTGAGCTCCGCTGGACGCTGGCGCCGTTCCCGACCAACGCCATGGCCCAGGACGCCGAAATGAGCCTCTCGGACTACGAGGACTTCGTCTACGGCGCCTGCCTGCCCGATTTGAACGACCCGGTCGGCTACTGGCGCAGTTTCTCTACCTGGCAACAGCATATTATTGACTGGCTCAAGGGTAAAAGCCAGGTACACATCATCAGCCCCAATACCGACCTCAAGCTCAGTATCGCTGGCCGCACCTTCATCAACAGCGACGGGCACCATAATCTGCCTGATGGCGAAATCTTCACCGGACCGGTCGAGGACAGCATAGAAGGTCACGTCAGCTTCACTTACCCGACCATCTACGGCGGCCGCGAGGTGACCGGCGTACAGCTCCGGTTCGAAAAGGGCAAAGTTGTGAAAGCCAGCGCCGAGAAGAACCAGGACTTCCTGCTCAAGACGCTTGATACCGATGCCGGCGCCCGTTATGTCGGCGAGTTTGCCATCGGTACCAGCAAAGGCATCACCCGTTTCACCCGAGAAATCCTCTTTGACGAGAAAATCGACGGCAGTTTTCACATGGCCCTGGGCGCTTCCTACCCGGAGACCGGCGGCAAGAACGAGTCGGCCATCCACTGGGATATGATTTGTGACCTGCGTCAAGGTGGTGAGATACGCGTCGATGGAGAGCTTCTCTACCGCGATGGGAAATTCGTGATATCGTGATATGAAAAAGATTGTCCTGGCCTCGGCTTCACCGAGACGCGCCGAACTATTAAAGCAAATCGGCCTCAAGTTCGTGGTCGACCCGAGCAATCATGAGGAAACGCTTGGGAACGACTTGCCGCCCGAGAGGCTGGTCATGGTATTTTCGCTTAAGAAAGCCCGCGCGGTGGCCAGGCGGCACCGCAATGCCGTCGTCATCGCCGCCGACACCATCGGCGTCTTGAATGGCAAGACTATCGGCAAGCCGAGATCAGCCGCCGACGCCCGGCGCATTCTGCAAAAGTTGAGCGGGCGGACTCATTCAGTTACCACTGGCTTAACTGTTATCGATACCGACAGCGGCAGAATTGCCACGAGGGCAGTCGAGACGAAGGTCCACTTCAAGAAGCTCACCTCGGGTGAGATAAATGCCTATGTGAAGACCGGCGAGCCGATGGACAAGGCCGGCGCCTACGGCATCCAGGAGCGCGGGGCGATTTTCGTCGACCGCATTGAGGGCGATTACTTCAACGTCATCGGGCTACCTTTATGCGCCCTAGCGGAGACACTCAAGAAGTTCGGGGTGGAGGTAATGGGGTAACCATTCCGAGACCATGACCCCCTGTCATTCCGAAGCCATTTCTTTAGAAGGCTGAGGAATCTGGCGGGGAGGTTATGCTCATTCCTCACCCCCCAGATCTCTCACTTGCGTTCGAGATGACACATTACAAAGCCGCCGGCATTCTCCCCCGCCACCCATCCAGTCGAAAACGCCGCCTGGAGATTATAGCCGCCGGTATCGCCGTCGATATCCAATACCTCACCACACAGATATAACCCTTTTACCAGCCGCGATTCCATTGTCCGCGGGTCAACTTCCTTTAGCGAAACGCCGCCGGCGGTGACCATGGCCACCGACATCGGGAGCGGGCTCTTTATATTAAACCGGAGCGATTTCAATAATTTCACCAACCGCTCGCGCTCTGTAGCGCTGACCTGATGCCCCGGCTTATCACCAGGAATGCCGCTCATGTCAATGAAAGGCTCAATCATCTTATTCGGGAGTAGTCCTTCCAGAAGCCGTCGGAAACTCCGCTTGCCGTGCCCGGTAAAGTCCCGCTGGAGCCGCAGGTGTAACTGTTTTTCAGTCAGGCCGGGCTTGAGGTCGATAGCCACACTGGCCGGGCCTTCTTTGAGGGCATCGACAATGGCCAGGCTCATCTGAAGAGTAATCGGGCCGCCGATGCCGAAGTGGGTCATCATCATCTCGCCGAGCCGGCTTTCGATGACTCCCTTTGGCGGGTTCTTTGGTCCAATGCCGCGCCCCACGTCGGTAGTTGGCGTCAGGAAGTTGTCTATCTCTTCTGCCTGACACCGGTAGGCAGTCAACCTCACATTCCTGAGACTTACCCCCTGCATACTGGCGGCGCGCCCCGCCTCCTCGACGGCCAGAGGTACCAGCGCCGGACGTAGTGGCACGATGGAGTGGCCGAGCGCCTTCGCTATTCGATAACCATCGCCGGTTGAGCCAGTAGCCGCATAGGAAGCGCCGCCAGTGGCCAGGATTACCGCTTTCGCCGGGAAGTTGCCCTGTTCCGTCCGCACACCGGATACACAGCCCCGATACGTTCGGATACCTGTAACCCGGATGCCGGTGCGCACTTCAACCCGGCCATCGGCCAGGTACTTCTGGAGCGCCTGAACGATATCGCCGGCATCGCCTGAGACCGGAAAGACCCGCCCGCCGCGCTCTACGGCCGTTGTCACACCGTAACGTCTCATCAGGGCCAGCAGGTCGTCGTGGAAAAACCGGTGAAAGGCCCCATAGAGGAACCTCCCGTTGGGACCATACATGCCGATAAAGTCATCAAGCTCCTGACTGTTGGTAAGGTTACAGCGCGTCTTGCCGCTGATGAGCAGTTTCTTGCCCGGGTGCTCCATCTTCTCCAAGAGAAGCACACGGGCTCCGCATTCGGCGGCCCGCCCGGCGGCCATCATACCGCTTGCCCCGGCACCGATGACTACGACCTGAGCAACGCTCATATAACCACGAGTATAATAACGAAGGCCCCACGGAGCAAGGAGGGGAATCGAGGGTACCCTCGATTCCCCTCCTCTTCTCTCACTTCCCTGAGTTACCTCTTTACAGGGAGGCAACCGCAACCACAATTTGTTTGGGGAGTTGCTCTGGGTTCTTTTTTACTTTTGTTTGCCATTTCTAAACCCTCCTTTCTTTGGCGGCTGGCCTTCCCCGGGCCCGGGGGAAAGCGCCGCAAGCCGAGTGGAAAAGTTCCCATTCTTAAACATCACCCTGGTCGACAATACAGCGACACGGAGTCTCTTGCCTGCGCTCCTTCCGGGCAACCGAAGCCAATCTAGCCGTGAGGTCACGCTGGTATCGTCTCAAGTCTTCCCGGAATGCTGTTAAATCCCGCATCTTTTGGTCAATCTCGCCAAGTTTTACTTTTATCAATGAAAGCAAACGGTGCTCCAAAGCATTGCAATGCCCGTCGATCGCGTACTGTACTAGCTCCTTTATTTCAGCAAGTGATAGCCCGAGTAGTTTTGCTTTCTTGACCAGTCGTAGGCGTTCCGCCTCGCCCCTCGAATAAAGCCTGTAACCAGACTCGCTTCTCTGCAGTTCTGGCAACAGCCCGATCTCTTCGTAGTATCTTATTGTCTTTGGGTTGAGATGGAGGTCCCTCGCCAGTTCTCCAATTGTTAACCCTGCTTTCATCACTCGCCTCACTAAAGTCGTTACGTGAACCAGTTCGTAAGAATTGCCGTCTTACGATTACACCACTACCGTACACCTTCCAGTAGCTGGAATGTCAAGTCCTTCCGTGAAACATCTTAATTTCACGTGACGCCACCCCGACACCGAATGCTCGCAAGCCCGGGCGGCTTGACATTAATGATGGCCATAACTAAATTATGTCTATCATCTAACTCATCTATCCTACAGGTGGTTCATGAGGTTCCTGGCTGGACTGACCCTGGCCAAGAAAATCACCCTGCTCGCGTTGCTGGCGGTAGCCATCGGTGTGGCAACTTTCAGCTCGCTTGGAATGCATGCCGTGAACCAGGCCACGGATGCGATGCTGGAGGAGCGCCTGACACTGGCCGGTGTGGTCGCGGACTTCCTTGACGACACACTGAGACGCGCACTCTCAGAAGTACGTAACACCGCCCAGCTCATCGGGGGCGAGCTTTCGGACAGCCACCTCGATATGGAGCTAAGTTACCTGGATGACACTCTATCCCGTCTGTCGCTCCACCCACGCCGTATCTCCATTGTTGACGAGCAAGGCAGGGAGCTTATCGGCAGGCCGGGAACTTCCCATAGCGGTGACGCGGCGGACCCTGTGATCAACGCTATCAGCGCCAGGCTCCTCCAGAACGGTCCCGCCGTGTCCGGCTTAGTAGTGCCGCCTGGCAGCAGCAACAGGGAAGTGTTCTTGAGCAGTCCGGTGAGCGGCCTCCAGCAAAAGGAGCCGCGCTGGCTTCTTGTTTCGGTCGACCTGGCCAAGTCAGATATCGGAGGCTTCGTCCAGCCCATACGGCTCGGGCAGACGGGGTATGTTGAGATCGTTGACCAGAACGGAGTGGTTCTCGCCAGAACCGAGCCCGGGCCCAAGCTTACAGCCCCTGAAAGAAGCGACCATGCCGGCCGATTTGAAGCCCTGATAAGCGCCGGCATGCCGGCGCGCGGGGTCTGCCACACCTGTCACGAATCTGACCAGAAAGTCGAAAGAAGGGATGTCCTGGCATTTGTACCATTGAGCCAGGCGCGGTGGGGCGTCGTCATCCGGCAGTCGGAGGACGAGGCGCTCTCGGCAGTCAACGAATTGCAGAGCAGTTTGGTGGTGTTCGGACTCGGACTCGTCACTGTCGCCCTCCTGCTGGTCGTGATAATTACCAGAGACGTCGGAGGACGGCTTGGTGCGCTCACAGCGGCCTCGCGGAGAATCGCCGAAGGCGACCTCACCAGCCCGGTCCTGAGCCCCGGGAAGGACGAGGTAAGCGTGCTGGGGCGGACGCTCGACAAGATGAGGTCCCGGCTCCAGGCATCCTACGGGGAACTGGAACAAAAGACACGTGAGCTGGCGTCTCTACTTTCCGTCACTCAGGTGCTCACCACGACCCTCGAATTGCCGCACCTGATCCGCACCCTTATCTCCAAGGCAGTGGAAACCATCCCCAAAGCTGACGGCGCCGCGCTCGTCCTTGAGAACCCCGACCGGTCACATGTTGAACTGGCATGTTCCACCGGACTGGACTCGAGCTTCGTTTCCGATTTTATCGCTAAAGTCCTCACCAGTCCCGCTGTATCCGATGCCGACCCGGTCAGCGGTGCGAGAGAGGCATTCTTAAAGGAGCTGGACTCATTCCGCCAGACCGCGAGCCATGCCTCGGCCGAAGTCTTCCACAAAGGACGCCATGTTGGGAGCCTGGTCGCAGTTAGCTGGCGTGACAATATGGCATTCACCAAGTCCGACCGCCGGCTCCTCCAGGCCACCGCTGACTACATCGCCCTCGCTATCGAGCGGGAACAACTGTCCAAGGAAGCTGGGGAGGCGCAAGCTCTCCTTGAAGCGGACCGCCTGAGAGCGGAGTTCATATCGTCAGTATCGCATGAGCTGCGCACGCCCTTGACGCTGATTAAGGGGTGCTCCACCTCCCTGCTGAGAAAGGACATGACATGGGGCCACGAAACACAGGAGGAATTCCTGCGGGTGATTGACGAGAAGTCGGATGAGCTCGGAGACCTGATCGACAAACTGCTCCAGTCGGCAAAGCTGGAAGCTGGAGCACTGAAGTTGGAAAAGGAACCGGTGCTTCTGCCGCGGCTGGTTCAAAAAATCGTTAAGGACCTGACACCAAGAGCCGGGACACGGCGGTTCACTCTCCATTTCCCTTCGTCTTTTCCAGTGATAGAAGCAGATGTCCGCTACATGGAGCAGGTCATCCGGAATCTCCTCGAAAATGCGGTAAAGTATTCCCCGGACAATACTGAAGTCTTTATTGGCGGCGAGGTCAGAGGCGACATGGTCATCCTCACCGTTCGCGACGAGGGCATCGGCGTCCCGCCGGAGCATAAGGACAGGATATTCGAGCGGTTCTACAGAGTGGACGGACCGCAGACGCGAAGCCGGCCGGGCAGTGGTCTCGGACTGTTCATTGTCAAGGGCCACGTTGAAGCCCATGGCGGCAAAGTATGGGCCGAAAGCCCGGGGAAAGGCAGTATCTTCCGGTTCAGCCTGCCGATGGCAGGCGCTCAAGAAGGAAAGGCTGAGACATGACGAAGAAAACTAAGATATTCCTGGTCGATGACGAGACTAAACTTTTACGGCTGGTGCGGGCAAACCTGGAGCCTGCAGGTTACGAAGTACTTACGGCAACGGATGCCGCCGCCGCACTAAAACTTCTGGAAATGGAAGCGCCGGATTTAGTCATCCTGGACATCATGCTGCCAGACATGGATGGCTACGAAGTTTGCCAGCGCGTCAGGGAAATCTCAGATGTGCCCATAATCTTCCTCACGGCCAAGGCCCAGGATACCGACAAAGTGAAGGGACTGCGGCTGGGGGCCGATGATTACATAACCAAGCCCTTCAACATCGAGGAACTGCTGGCGAGGATTGAAAACGTCATGCGCCGCGCCCGTCCCCCTGAAAGGGACAATGCCCATGGGGCAGTGACGTACGGCGATGTCTCGATTGACTTCCTGAGGCGAAGGGTTTGCGTCCGGGGAAAGGAAATCGCCCTGACACTGACCGAATACAAACTGCTGTCATGCCTCATCAGCAATGCGGGGCGCGTGATGCTCCATGGGGAACTGCTGAACAGGGTCTGGGGTCCCGAGTACCATGATGAACTGGAGTACCTAAGGGCTTACATCCTCCATCTCCGCCGCAAAATAGAGGATGACCCGAGCCAACCCAAATACATCATGTCCAAGCCGGGGATCGGCTATATGTTCGCCGCTAACACACCCCACTAGCTCCAGCCACGGCCTCGCCCCTAACTCAAGACTTCTCTCAACAGCGCCCTTTTTCACACCGTTTTCATTTCTCCAATTGTGCTTTTAATACCTTTTTCACGTCCTGACCGGTAGTGTGTACCCAGTGGTATGCCCAGTGGTATGACTGACATGGGAGACCCTCGTAACAACCGGCCGCGCTCGGTGCTCATCGTTGACAGCGACGCCGTCTTGAGCCGTCTGATGAAGCACAACCTGGAAGATGAGTCTACTGCGGTTACTCAGGCCGGCACCGGGCTCGACTGTATGAAGGTCCTGAGCGAAAAGCGGATAGACCTTCTCCTGCTGGACACCGCCTTGCCCGACTTCAACGGCTGGGGGATCCTGAGTCTGCTGAGGCTAACCGCTCCACTCCGGGGCATCCTGATAGTCATGATGACCACAGACGCTCCAAGCACTGCTCTGATTCAGGGGCTCAAGCCGGACGACTGCATACAAAAACCTTTTGATATGCGCGATCTGGTGAACCGCGTGGGAAAGCTAATGTCTTCGGCAGGCGGTGTACGAGTTGGATGAGAAAAACCGGCACGAACCGGGGCCTGCGCTCCCGACCCAGCAGGAAGTTGCGCATCTGAAAGGTCTGGTCGGGTTTGCCGCAGCTATCGTAGGCCTAGTGCTTGCTGTGGTTGTAGTGCCAAGGTACCTGCCGGTTACGGCCGCCCTCGAACCGGTCGGCTTCTACCATGTAGGCAATAATGCTTCAGACTGGGCGGCTTTGCCTATCCAGTACTCGGATAGAGACGCCTGCGGTACATGCCATCAAGACAAGAGTACCGTGCTCTCCTCGGCCAGGCACGCCGGACTCAATTGCCAGACCTGTCATGGTGCTGGAACCGCTCACCTAGAACAAGGTGCTAAACCAGTCGTTGATATTTCAAGAGCCGCCTGTGCGGTATGCCATGATAAGGTCACCGGCCGGCCGGAAGGTTTCCCTCAAATCTCCATTGCCAGTCATAGCGGTCAAGCACCGTGTGTCACTTGCCATAATCCACATGACCCGCGGCCACCATCGGGTATCAAAACATCTTCGATCCCGAAGTTCCCACACCAGGCCGGCGGCTGGGATGACTGCCTGGCATGCCACCGCCCCGGGAGCATCCGTCCGGTGTCAGCCGCCCATGCAGAGCGAAGTAATCAGTCATGCCTTCAGTGCCACGTGAGTACTGGCGTATGAACACAGACATTTCTCGCCGCGAATTCATTAAGTTCGCCGGGATAGGTCTGCTCGGAGCGCCGGTCCTTATGCGCGGCTTATCAGGAGTCATAGAGAATGCCCTGGGGCCGTGGCAAGCCGTACAGCCTCAGCGTTCTCCAGCACTTCCCAACTGGCAGTTCATTGTCGACATCAAGAAATGCATCGGCTGCGGGCAGTGCGTCAAGGCCTGCAAGGTCGAAAACGATGTTCCTCCGGAACCGCAGTACAACCGCACCTGGATAGAAAGGTACTCGATTGACAGTCTGGAGGAGGCCCGGGTCGAGTCATACGTTCCGAACATCAATTTCAATGGCAGTCAACACCTGTCCAATACGCACAATGGCAACATCACCAAAAGTTTCTTTGTTCCCAAGCTGTGCAACCAGTGCCAACGACCGCCGTGTGTCCAGGTCTGTCCCGTGGGCGCTACTTACTCTACGGCCGAGGGTATCGTGCTCGTAAATCGGAAAGCGTGCGTCGGATGCCGCTACTGCATCCAGGCATGCCCGTACGGGGCCAGATTCCTGGACCCCAGACTCCGTGTTGCGGACAAATGCACCTGGTGCTATCACCGTATAGTCAGGGGACTCCTCCCGGCGTGCGTTGAAGTCTGCCCTACTGGAGCCCGTGTGTTCGGCGACCTTAATGACCCTGAGAGCCCGCTCCATAAAATTATCGCCGCTGAGACACTCGGGGTGCTGAAGCCTGATGTCGGGACCGAGCCGAAGGTCTACTACATCGGACTGGAAAGGGGGGTGAGGTAGCCCGTGCCGGAGTTTTTCTATCCCAATGAGGCTGTTCTCGAATGGGACTCGCTGATAGTCATCTATCCCTATATAACCGGCCTGGTCGCTGGAGCCTTCATCGTTTCCTCACTCTATCACGTATTTGGCCTGACCAGACTCCAGCCCGTGGCCAGGTTCTCCCTCCTGGTATCGCTGGCCTTCCTGCTGGTGTGCCCTTTACCCCTGCTCTTGCACCTGGGCCGGCCCGAACGGGCTCTGGAAATGTTTCTGAGGCCTAACCTACTCTCGGCCATGTCTGGCTTCGGGTACATTTGGCTGACATATTTATTAATCGTCGTTGCCGAAACATGGCTTGTTTTCCGCGCTGATATTGTGAGAGGCATAGAATCAAGCAGCCAGTTGCGCCGAACGGTCTATTCCCTGTTGTCGCTAGGCATCCGCGACCTCTCCGAAACGGCGCTGACCGGAGACAAAAAACTTGTAAGGCTTTTTGCCCTTGTCGGGATACCTGCCGCCTGCCTATTGCACGGGTATGTAGGGTTCATCTTCGGCGCTGTGAAGGCCAACCCATGGTGGTCCACACCGCTCATGCCAATCATCTTCCTGGTATCAGCGATAGTATCAGGCATAGCGCTTCTAATGGCTCTGTACGTAGTTGCGATGAAGATAAGGAGGAAGCCCCTGGACCATGACTGCCTGCACTTCCTTGCCCTCTGGCTTGGTGGCCTCCTCACCGTGGCGCTGGCCCTGGAAGGACTCGAAGTCCTGACGATGTATTACGAGTCCGAAGAGAGTTGGGGAGCTATTTCGGAGTTGATCGTCGGCCGGCTGGCTATCAGCTATTTCGGCATCCAGTTCCTATTAGGCTCCATCGTACCCATCCTCCTCCTGGGAAGCCTGGAGATTACTCGCGTAAGGGAAACCGTTAGCGCGCGCTTGAGGTTCCTGGCCTCCATCCTGGTACTGGTCGGCGTTTTTGCGATGCGGTGGAATGTCGTCATCGGCGGCCAGCTTCTGTCAAAAAGCCTTAGAGGCGTCGGCAATTACACACCGCCTCTGTTTGGGGAAGGCAGTGTGGTCATGGCCGGAGCGCTGCTGCTTCTGCCGTTCCTGATACTGGCGGTCATGTCTTTCACCGTTTCCCCATGGCAACCACAGACACAGCCGACTGTCGATCTGGCAGACAGATGGCCCAGATTCTCACCAGGCAGGTCGTCCTGAAACGATTAAACAAACAAGCGGGGGTGTGACAATGACGCTGGAACGGAGTATATCGGGACTGGGTCTGGTACGGCTCACGGGAATTGCCATTATGGCATTTGGCTTCCTTGGGGGGCTCTTTACGCTGCTCGTCTTGCCATTCGGATGCACCTTCTTGAGCGGCTTGGAACTACTTTTGTCCCTCTTCGCTATTGTTATAGGGGGGGTCGTATTCCTCGCAGGGCATGCGTTTGTTGCATGGACGCGTCGTCCCCAGCGCGCTCAAGACTAAAGCTACACGGCTCCGAGCTGCCCGCGTCTCAAAGGCATCTTCTCATTTCCTGCCGCCATCCATTATAATTGTCTTACTCATGGCAGCAGTTACTGACAGGCTCATCGGCCTTTACCATTTCCTTTTCGACCGGACACCAACTGGCTTGCCCGAGGTCGAACCCCGCGAGCGAGTCAAGAACCCCTGGCTTAAGGACGGTTTGCCCGCCGTTGCTAAAGTACGCTCCTGCGGTGAAGTCCGTGAAGCAGTCGCCAGCGCCATCGGTCTTCTTGGCAACTTCGGCCAGGTCATTAAGCCCGGCGACTCGGTCCTCGTCAAGCCGAATTTCAACAGCCCCGACCCGCCGCCAGCCTCCACCGACCTCGCTTTCCTCAGAGCCGTCGTTGAAATCCTGCTCGAATCCGGCGCCCGGGTCACTATCGGAGAGAGCGCCGGCGGGCTGTGGCGTCCGACACGCAATATTTTTCGTCGTCTTAATATCTACGACCTGGCCAGGCAGTTGAACGTCAAGCTAATCGCCTTTGAGGACGAACCTGACCAGTGGCTAAGGGTGAAAGTGGGCGGCGATTATCTCGATTCCATAGCCGTACCGCGGTCGGCTTACGAGGCCGACCACCTTGTCTACGTACCGTGCCTCAAGACTCACAAGCTCGCCGGGTTTACCGGAGCGCTCAAGCTGGCCTTCGGCTTTGTCCATCCCGGTGAAAGGCGCGCTTTCCACCGCAAAGACCTCCAGCCCAAGCTGGCTGAAGTCAGCCTGTGCTGGCAGCCAACCCTGGTCATCATGGATGGCCGGCGCTCCTTTGTCTCCGGAGGGCCTGACCGGGGATGTCTCGTTGAACCCGGCATTGTTATGGCATCCGGCGAC
Organism: Chloroflexota bacterium; assembly: GCA_040753815.1. Classification (GTDB taxonomy): domain Bacteria; phylum Chloroflexota; class Dehalococcoidia; order GIF9; family JBFMDU01; genus JBFMDU01. The sequence continues at coordinate 19,293 of JBFMDU010000018.1, read as the reverse complement.
CCTGTCGCCATTGATGTCGAAGCCATTAGAGTCCTCCTCAGCTTCAAGGCCAGGAACCGGTTGCCCCCTGACCCCTGGCAAGACCCCCAGATAGCCACCGCTGTTAAGCATGGTCTTGGCTGTCCCAAACGCAAGTATGCACTGGTCGAAAGCACGCCCGGCAAGCCGGTTACAACCGCTACTCTATTTGAGGACTTCCTTGCCAGCGGTGATACCCTCCGCGTCTATCATAGCGGTGAACTCGTCTTTTCCTCCAGAAAAGACCGGCTGGCCCCGCTCTTGGAGTACATAGAGCAGGTCAGGCCGCTAAAGTCAGACGTGGTTGTTTTCGACCGCATAACCGGCAACGCTGCCGCCCTTCTGCTCCAGAAGATATGCTGTCGCGAGGTCTATTCGGCGATGGGCTCCAAACTCGCCGTGGAAACTCTGGATAGGTTCGGTATTTCCTATCACTTCAATAAGACTGTCGACTTCATCACCGATAAGAGCGGCGGCGAAATGTGCCCGATGGAAAAGCTATCGCTGGGGAAGAGCCCTGACGACTTCTTCGTAGCTGTAACGAATCTGCTGACCATTACCAGAACCCAGCGGAGCAAGAACTAAAGCCGCCCTGTCAAGTTCGCGGCACCATAATAACTCTAAGGAAACTTCCATGCGAAAATTTGAACTGGGCAAGACGGGCCTTATGGTCACCAGAATCGGGTTCGGAGGCATCCCGATCCAGAGATGCACTGAAGACGAGGCGGTCGCCATCGTCAAGAAAGCACTTGACCTCGGCATCAACTTCATCGATACCTCACGCGCCTACAGCACCAGCGAGGAGCGCATCGGCAAAGCTATCTCCAGACGCCCGCGGAAAAGCGTGATTCTGGCAACTAAATCGCTCAAGCGCACCCGCGAGGAAGTCCAGAAAGACCTCGAGACCAGCCTCAAGAACCTGAATGTGAAGTACGTTGACCTTTACCAGTTTCACCAGGTGTCTGATTCAAAGGACCTGACCAGAATTCTCGACCCCAACGGCCCTTTTGCTTTCGTTCAGGAGGCAAAAAAAGCCGGACTGGTCAAACATATCGGCATTACCTCTCACAGTATGGACACGGCCAAAGAGGCGGTAAGGTCTAACAAGTTCGAGACCTTGATGTATGCCTTCAATTTCATCACTCCCGAGGTGGCCACGGAACTAGTTCCTCTATGCCGTGAGCGAAACGTTGGCCTTATCGCCATGAAGCCGCTATCCGGCGGCATGGTGGACAACGTCAGCATTGCCTTCAAGTACCTCCTCCAATTCCCTGATGTCCTGCCCATCGTCGGCATCCAGCGGCCTGAAGAGCTTGACCCTATCCTGCACGTCGTGAACGGGCCTCTGGAGATGACTCCCGCAGAGGTTGTCGAGATGGAGCGAATCCGCAAGCAACTGGGAAGCCGCTTCTGCCACCGCTGTGATTACTGCCAGCCGTGTACCGAGAATATCCAGATATCCAGCGTCTTTCACATGCGGAGTATGTGGCGGCGTTTCCCCCCGGAACGCGTTTTTGCCGAACCCATGCAAAAGCTGATGGACAAAGCGGTTGACTGCAGTGACTGCGGCAAGTGCGAGGAGCGGTGCCCCTACAACCTGCCTATCCGACAAATGCTCAAGGAAGAGTCTTCCTGGTACCGTGCCGAGCGTAAGACGTGGCTTGAGAGCAAGGCCGGCAAATGAACCAAAATATCCTCGGGTGGCTCCTCGACGGTCCCGACTGGCTGAAATACGCCGTCGAACTCCATCTGCTGGATAAGAATCCTGACCCCGGGCTTGCCCTGAAAGACCCGGCCATTGTTTCCCTGAGAGAGCGGCTAAGCAATCGTCAACTGGGTCTGCCCGCCCTGCTGGAAAAGAAGATTTACTACACCCATGCCGGTAATGCCTACTGGTACCTTTACTTCCTGGCCGATATCGGCCTTACCGCCCGTGATTTAGGCATCCAAGCAGAACTGGAGCAACTGCTAGCGCGGCAGTCGCCATCTGGTGACTTCATTACCGAGCCAGGAACGATGCCCAACTACTACTGCATTTCGGCGATTCTGCTTTCGACCATCGCCTGGCTCGGTTTCAAAGAGTACCCGGCGGTCAGAAAATACCTCAAGGTCGTTCTTGATACCCAGCGCTACGACGGCGGCTGGCACTGCGAAAAGAGCCGGTCCGGAGGCGAGTCATACGACCCGGAGTCCTGCCCGATGGACAACCTGAATATCCTGATGCTGGTCGGGCAGTACGATGATTTACGAAACAGCGACCGCTTCAACGGCGCTATCGACCTCCTTCTCTACCACTGGAAACAGCGCGACCGGAAGCTGAGGCTGGACGGGTTCGGTGTCGGCAGCCGCTATTCCGCCCTTAAGTACCCGGCGGTGGACTACGGCATCCTCAGGGTTTTGGACGCTGTTTCGGTCTTTCCTCATGCCATCAAACGGCCCGTGTTCTCCGAGATGCTCGACTGGGTACGCAAGAAAGCCATCGACGGCAAATACACGCCTGAGGCGGCCAGCGGTTCCTTCCCCGGTTTTGATTTCGACCAGATGGAACAGCCAAGCCGATGGCTGACTTTTCTAATAAGCCGCATTGAGAAACGAATGGGTTTAACCGCCTGACCGCCGGACATGCTCCTGATTCTCAAGCGATGTCTGCACTCGTTCCCAGGCACCTTTAACTGCCAGTGAAACCTCGCTGGCCACTGAAATACGACTGTACCTGGCTTCAACATAGGCGGCTGTTATAGTATTAAAATCCCCAGCTAAGTCAGGGTAGACGGCACTGAGAGTCCGCTCATATTCCAAAGGCGTTTGCGACGGCAACCGGGCTAGGCCGTGTCGGGCCGCCCAAGCGAGGAGACTACGGTAGACGGCGCGGACAGTGGCAACCTGGTCTTCCACCTGGAATGCCCGCCACCAGAACACTCTGCTGATACACCGTACCAGGTCAAACAGCGCCCTGGCGATGCGGTGAAACAGCCCAACCAGACCGCTCCACAGACTAACTCCAATAGCCACCGTTTCGATTCGCAACGGGCCGGACTCCGTGGTGCGCCGCCAGCGTAACCGCTTGGCCGCAATTACCACTCCGGCAATCACAACGGCAAGTATAAAAGCTATTACGACCCAGACGGCCCACGGAGCCAACGGCTGTGCCGAGCCATGGACTGGTTCCGGCAGTTCCATCATCCCCTCATCCTCGGGCTGGAAATCACATGACAGCTTGAAGGTGAATTGCCGCTCCGATGGCGCGACGCTGGGCGGCGGAAAGAGCCATCCGGCTGCAACTGACAGCCCGTTGACAACAGCCGCGGCGGTCCCTGGCGATAGGGCAAAGAAAGCCGCAATAACCGGCACCACCACAGCGGCAAGACCAGCCGCCAGCATCCATAAGTGCGGCGGCCGCAGGACCACACCTGTCCGCCGGAGCGAATCATGCCAGCGCCCCAGAGCAAGCACCGTAGCGCCGCCAAGAGCGAACAGCATCACCGGCAGAAATGACTGTCCTTCCAGACCAGCCAGCAACAGCAAGACAAGAAGTCCCCACTGGAACCTTACCGCCAGCCTGATGTAGTCGGGGTAATTCGGGACAACAGTGACACCCAACCACCAGGCAAAGCCAGCCAGCACCACCTGGAGACTAGATGCCCCCACAACGTTCAGGTCAGTTGCTGAGGTTATCCTGGCGGAAACCAGGACCGCAACAACTCCCACCGCAACCACACCCAACACAATGTTCAACCACAAACGCCAGGGACCGAAAATTATCAGACCGAAGAGACAGGCCAGAGCATAGATGACTATCCCCACCGCAGAGATAGTGAAGTCCCCTCCAAGGTATCGTGAAACCAGCGCCAGTGCCAGATAGAGACCGGACATCTCGGCAATAGCCAGCCAAAGGTACATCAGGCGCGACGGTAGAGCAGGCCTACTCATCCCCATCTCCCTTTAGAGCCGCCCGAAAGGTCAGCCATCGAGCGCACTGGTAGGACCGGAACGCCAACCACATCTCCTGGCACGCTTACGGCACTGACCAGAAGCACCATCGGAAACTGGTCTTGATGCCGCAGTTCTATAACCAGTCCGGCCAGCCCGGGTGATACAGCACCAGTCACGACCAATGTCAACGCACCGGGCATAAGACTGCTTGCCAACCGTTCAATCGCACCACGCGTTGGCGGTGTTGCGGACGGTTCGACCCTTGCCAGCGCCTCCAGAATATCGAGTAGCCGGTCGCGGCCCGCTGACGCCGGCAGGACTACTTCCTGTCCCGAGAACAACGCTAGCCCGACAGGAGAACCGGCACCGGATACGGCGGCGGCCAGTGAAGCTACTGCGGTTACCGCCAGTTCAAAATCATCCTCCCCTCCCCCACCAAAACCGGCGGCATCGAGCACCAGCATCGTACTCAAGCTGGTGGTTGACTCGTAGACCCGCGCCTGCAGTTCTCCCCGGCGCGCGCTCGCTTTCCAGTGTACCCGCTTGAAAGGATCGCCAAGCTGGTAGTCCCGGGCGCCCATGGTGCGGCTGGAGTCCTCATAGAGTGTCCTCGGGACCGCCCTTTCACCGACCAGTCCGGTCAGCTTGAGCTTCTCCAGATCAACCGGCATGACCATCGGGTAGACCAGCAGGTCGAGATTCACTGGTTCTATGCGCTCCACCGGATAAAGCCCGAAGAGGTCGCCGGTCCGGAGACACCCCGGCCCCAGCCGGTATTCGCCGCGGGCCAGACATTTCAAAGACTGCCGCCAGCGCAAGCTCTGACCACCGCTTACCGCAGTAGCCCAGCGCCACCGTTCGCGAACAAAGCGGCTCGGAGTACGCCTGCCGCGCACAAGCCGGTACGGCAGGTCAAGTTCAAGGCTGAGCCATGGAAGCGGCAGCCACTTACGGTTAGTCAGCGCCAGGCTGACCTCTACCGTTTCGTCAGGGAAAGCACGGCTCTGGCTCAACCTCACTTCCAATTCAAGCCGCCGCAATGACCACAGACTCCACAGCCAGGAGACAACCCCGAGAGCTAGGATAAACAGGACAAGCGCCAGAAGTGACGCGACCTGCTGAAGAGCCGCGAAAAGGGCAATCCCGGCGAAAGCGACCATGGCCAGCCAGTGGAAGAAGACCGGGAACCCGGCGCTGAATACGGTGGCCTTATCGTGAGGACTAAGGCTCGACCGGGACGGGAGTGGCGTTGAGGATATCCTCAAGGAGCGCCTCCTTGCTCCTCTTATGCAGGTAGGCATCAGTGCTCAGAATGATGCGGTGACCCAGCACTGGCACCACCAGACGCTTGACGTCATCAGGGATGACATAGTCCCGGCCGCGCACCAGAGCCAGCGCTTGCGCTCCCTTGTACAGATACAGACTAGCCCGAGGGCTGGCGCCCAGACTGACCGAAGCGTTATCCCGCGTCCGCTGAACAATATCAAGAATGTACCGGCGCACTACGGGTTCAACGTGGACCCTCTGTGCCTGTTCCTTAAGCATGAGGGCCTCATCAGGAGTGGTCACCGGCTCCAGGCCATCCAGCGGGCTGTTATGTTCAAACCGGAGGAGCATAACGTCTTCTTCTTCGGTGTTGGGATAGCCCATCTCCAGGCGGAGAAAGAAACGGTCAAGCTGGGCTTCCGGCAATGGGAAGGTCCCATGAAGCTCGACTGGATTCTGGGTGGCAATGACCATGAAGGGCCGAGGCAATGCCTGAGTGACGCCGTCAACCGTGACCTGCCGCTCCTCCATGCACTCGAGCAAGCTCGACTGGGTACGCGGCGTCGCCCGGTTGATTTCGTCGACCAGGACGACATTGGCCATGACCGGGCCGGGGCGGAACTCAAACTCCGACTTCTTCTGATTGAAAAAGTAGATGCCGGTGACGTCCCCGGGCAGGAGGTCCGGCGTACACTGGATGCGGCGGAAGGTACTACCCAGCAGGCGCGCCAGTGTCTTGGCCAGTGTCGTCTTGCCGATGCCGGGCACATCCTCAATGAGGATGTGGCCCTCACAGAGTATGGCAACCAGCGCCAGCTCAATGCTGTCGAGTTTGCCGACGATGACCTTGCCGGCACCTTCAAAGATACGGCTGATGGTGTTTGGGACCATAAGCAGAGACCTCATTATATGCCCATGCCGCCAGAGTGGCAACCACAATACGGGACAGCACCGGATACGGCTTGATATAATCGCTGTATGCCGTTACTCTGGTGGACCTCGGAAAGTCTCAAGGACATCCCTCCGTGGGCCTATTCCCACTTGATAGTCAAGCTTGGTGCCACCCACGAGACATTAAGCGACCTGAAATGCTTCGAGCATCGCGACCTGGTAAATGGCGTCCTGACGACGCTCATCCGTATCTTTCACCCGGAAAAAGCCCGCCGCGCCGGTATCCACGACTTCGCCTCCCTCGACCAGCACCCGGAGCTTATCCTATGGGAGGGCTGGTATAATGCGGATATAGGCGAAGTGTCCCTGGAGCAGGTAAACACCGGTAAACCCTGAAAACTGAAGCCGCCCGCGTTTACGCAGATATCAGAGGTATGGCAAGCAGCCATGAAATTCCGGCATATATCAAGGTCTAAGAACTAGGCCCCGATAACGACAACAACAGTCAGGACAGCCCCAAAGGCTATGGTGACAACAGCTAAACAGATGTAGGTGATGAGGAGTCCGCCAAGTATTATCATTTCATCTCGATGATTCCAATCTTACCACTGCCGCCCGACTGAAGTGTAGTGAGAGCATAATGGTTTAATATAGGCAGGGTTGTGAACCAGACTTACTGCAACAATCTTTCAACCAACTCCACCGCCTCACGGATGTACATTGTGCAAATTTTCTGAAAAGCTCTGTCCTCACGGGCGCGTTTGAGTTCTTCTAGGTCCGACAGATTATAACCTAAGAGATCGCGGCAACGGCAGGTGCCATGACGGTCGATGAACGCTTTGACCACTTCGGCAGCTTTGTCATAGGCGGCCTGGCGCTGAGAAAGCACCTCGGGATGCTCACCAGAGTACCTGAGGCTAAGCGCCATGATGGCGCCGGTGACTGCCCCACAGGCCTCGCCGCGACGACCCAGGCCACCACCGAACCCGGCGGCGATACGAACTACGTCCCGCTCACTCATACCAAGCTCAGGAGCAAAGACCGAGAAGGCGGACTGGGCACAATTGTAGCCCTTAAGAAAACGGCGGACTGACTCCTCTGACCTGTCACTCATACTTTATAACTTTTTCTAACTACTACTCAGCCACCGACAAGCTGCAACACTATGTGAAGTTCATCCCCGTCCCTGACCGGTTTTGTCAATTCATCAGGATAAGAACTTTCTTGATTACCAAGAATCTGAATGTACGCCAGGAGGTTACCCGTCTCGTCTAATAAATATGGCCCGACACACGGATACTGGCCAACAAGGTCGTCCAAGCATTCACCGATAGTTCTTCCGGTTACTTCAACCATATCTCGACCGTCAGTTAATTCCTGTAATCGTGGGGAAAGAATGATCCGTATACTCATTACATCATACCAATAGACTCATATCGGGCTCTGCCACTGGCAGAGCCTTTGCCTTCACTGACTGCGCAAGTCACTGCTGCCAAGTTCCAATGGCTTCATATTGAACACGCCAAAGCAACCTGCCGCCGGTTTCTGCGAATATTCTTGCAGTGTCCTCTCGCGCGGCAGCCAACTCAAGACTATCATTAAACTCCTCAAAGCCTTTTCGGTCTTTGAATTCATATATTGCCAGGAATTTCGGATAATCTCCAACCGGGGCTTTTCCACTACCATCCATAAGTCTATATCGCGTGACTTTCTTAATTGCCTTACATTTAAGCAAGTCGGGTATGTGCTTTCCGCTATACCAAGCGTCAAATCTTGCCTCCCCCTCGACTGAGCATTGCATACCTAGTATGTTTATTACTGGTCCGCTATCCATCTTGATTATCTCTCCTTGTTATGTATTAGCATTTCTGGGTAACAGTAATTCCAGCAGTTCCTAAAACAGAGCCATCGTGACGAGTATTGCACCACCCGCCACAATCAACACGATCCTCTGTAGCCAGCCTGCTCCTCTTATGAAGAATCCCTCAACACCAGCTGCTACAAGCAGTGTGCCTCCCACACTACCAATAAACGCTAGCACAATCCTCCACCATTCACCTATGGCCAACAATGATGTGTTATAAACGAATACGAAGGGCAATATATACATAGGCAATCCTAAGAGTACTGTCCGCCAAGCAAGAGGCCAAAAACGTGCCCGGGCAATTGGAGCGGCAAGAAAGCAAGCAGGAGCTACTGGTGGCGTAATATGTGCGGTTGTTGATGCCCAGAAGAAGAAAAGGTGGGCTGCAATCGGAAGTATGCCTCCTTTAACTAGGGTAGGGCCCACAAGGATCGCCAGCAACATATACGAAACTACTCCGGATAAACCCATACCCATTACAAAACTCAATATAGCTGCGAGGAGCAACAGAAGAAAACGCGAACCTCCGGCTAAATCAACAATCCCATGGGTAAGTTGCACGCCAAGTCCAGATACACCAAAGCAAGCACTAATAACTCCTGCCGCAGCTAACATAACCGCCATAGCTGGTAATGAACGTGCAGTACCCGCCGCGGCTTGCAGTATCCTTTTTGGCCCCAGCCGCGTGCGTTTTGTGAAAAAGGAAACCAGCAAGAGAATCGCAATTGCATAATAAGCAGACCTACCAGGTGTAAACTGAATTACCATTAAAAGAAATACCAAAGATGCAAACACCGTGACTACATTCCAGCCATTAGCTATACTCTTCCATAAAGAGGGGATCTGCTCACGAGAGAGACCTCTTAACCCTAGCTTCTTTGCTTCAAAATGTACCTGACCAAAAAGACTCGTGTAGTATGAAATAGCGGGTATAGCGGCAGCAACGCAGATGGTACCGTAGGGGATGCCCAAGTAGTCGGCCATGATGAAAGATACCATTCCCATGACAGGTGGCATGATAGTTCCACCGGTAGATGCCGCGGATTCCACTGCTCCAGCAAACTCTGGTGAGTAGCCCATCTTCTTCATTATCGGGATTGTTAACGGTCCGATCATAGCTATATTAGGTATCGGTCCGCCCGTCATCGTCCCGACGATCGAACTGGCGATAACCGCCACTTTAGCCGGCCCACCAGTAAAGCGCCCCACTAAGGATGCTGCGACATTAAAAATAGCCTGACCACCGCCACCGACAAGAAACAACTCACCAAGAAAAATGAATGGTAAAATTACTGTGACCAGTATGCCTAAAAGTGAGCCAAACATCCCAGTTGAAGTAAGATATGTAGCATTAATCAGAGTAGCCAAACTGATTGAGCTTGTATTTAGTAGACTAGGTAAATGGTCGCCGAAGAGGGGCATGATGCAAAGGATTAGCATAAGAACTACCATCGCTAAACCCATACAGCGTCTGAGTGCCTCACTCAACACCATAATCATCGCACAGCCCAACACCACTCCTAGGGGAGTCACCATCGACAGCCCACCCTCCAAATTGACACCGTCGTATACTATATAGCCACAGCTAGTTGCACCCAAGGCCGCCAAAAGAATGTCATACCACGCTAGCCCTCTCTGAATTTTTTTCTTTGAGGCGGGAATACTTAGAAGCGGCAGAACTAGCATCGGCAAGAAAAAACCCGCCAGGAGGGATATACGGGGTATGGCTATCTCAGCCGGCCGGAAGTAGTAAAAGGCACCTCCGACGATCAGGACCACACCTATTACTTTCAGCGGCAAATCAAACTTAGACGAAGAGATATTTCTTAGTTCTTCTCCGTCAGTGCCTGTAAGTCCCGCCGTTGAGGTACTCAAAACAACCTGCCATCCTTCATCTTGGTATAAATGAAAGAACTCTGTTTGTAATAAAAACTCAGTTACTCTGTATTTTACGAGCAATCCCGTCTAGTTCTAATGTAGCTCCTCCATTCCAGACCTTTTCACATTTAAATTAAATTGATCCAATAGTGAAGATGAGGAAAAGGAACAATTCTCTCGATTCCTCTTCCTCATCTCGTTGTATTACTATACGAAGGTTTTAGAAGCTAGAATATCGCCATTACTTGAATTTGCCAAGCAATTCCGCCTGTCTTTTATCCCTGTCTACCGTCCAGACACCTTTTTCTTTGTAATACTTGATAGCTCCTGGGTGAAACGGAACTAAGAATGGGTCTATTGCTGTCGATACCTTCCATGTTCCAAGCACCCGGTATCCTGCCGCAAGCTGATCAACATTCTCCCACATAGCTTTGGTGAGAGCATAGGCTAAGTCATCGCTTATTCCTGGCCGACATCCTAATGTGTAACACATTATCCAGCCGGGCGTCGGCTCGGGTACAGTTGCTTGAGGCTGTACGGTACCCAGTGTACAGCTCGGGTCTATGGATAGCATATATTTCTCCAGCACAGTCTGATCCTGCGGTAAAGGAAGGAGCCGGCATTTACCGGGTATGGTTGCATCAAGTTGCTCACATTTTGCACCGCCTACAAGATAATAGACTCCTATGCCTTTCCCTTCACGCATGCCATCGGTTACTTCTTCAGGAGTACTCCAGCTAAGGAGTGTGACATCCTTATCCGGATCTAAACCGTAAGCTTTCAGGACAGCTCTGCCTTTATCCACCAAGAATTGCATTTTGGTGTAGTTGATGTAAAGCTTTTTACTCTTCAATTGCGGCCCGCTGGTAACACCGGAAGCATTTGTGACAATAATACCCGCGCCACCGATACCACCCGATCCAAGCGCACGAACATCCACCCTGCCCGCTTTCGCCATCGACTTGGTACCATTATAAGCGTCATTGAACTCTGCACTACCCGTGATAAAGATGTCTCCACGCCCTTCCTTTAAGGCGAGAAAGTCCTCCGCCGATGAGGGAAGAGCTTGGACATTTACATTTGTACTTAAGGACTTACGGAAAACATCAGCCATGGCCACAGCGCATATATAGCCGGTGGATCCATCCTCCCTGGATGCGAACCTTATAGTAGGAAATGTTTGAGGCGATGTAGATGTTGTTGCTGGTGTCGCCTGACCACACCCAGCAAGACCAGAAATGATACCCATGATTAGGATGACTGCCAACCAAATACCCATGTTCCTAGACATCAGGCCCTCCTTTTGTACTCCTTACCATGTAATATCTAAGATTATAAGTTTAATAATAAATGGTATTTTGCACTTTGTCAATACCTATTTGTCTATTTTTATCTTATATACAGCATGTTATTGTTAATTTACGCCATTATCCATTTGTAATGATAGCATTTTCCTTGTATTATATTATTAAATATTGTTTACATTGGGCAGAAGCAATGTTTAGGAGGTAATAGATGTACGGATACTCTGGAAGAATCCTTCGCGTAAATCTGACTACCGAGACAATAGTTAATGAACCTCTAAGTCAAACACTAATTGATAATTTCATCGGTGGAGCCGGTACCGCTTCAAAAATCTTGTTTGACGAGGTTCCTCCAAAAACTGAGCCCCTCGGGCCTCACAACAAGCTCATCTTCATGACTGGCCCTTTTGGCGGCACTCCGGTACCTGCTGGGTCACGTTTCGAAGTCGTATTTAAGTCACCGCAGACCAATGCTTACGGAGAGGCTAACTCCGGTGGCCGATGGGGAGCGGAACTGAAATTCGCAGGGTTTGACGGCCTCATCATAGAGGGAAGCTCCAGTAGCCCCAAGGTACTCGTCCTGACAAGCGATAGTGCATCTCTTCAAAATGCAGGACATCTTTGGGGACAAGATGTACTAAAGGCAGAGCAATCGCTCACCAAGGAGCTTGGGGGTGGATTCAGGTTCATCTCAATCGGCCCGGCTGGCGAAAACCTTGTTGCATTTGCCGCTTTAATCAACGATGGCGGCAGATCGGCAGCCAGGACAGGTCCTGGAGCAGTGATGGGAAGCAAAAAATTGAAGGCTATCGCTGTGCACGGAGATAAAAAGCCACAGGTGGCCGACCAAGCTAAGCTGAAGGAAATTAACGAAATTTTCATTAAGAAGCTCCAAGAAACTAGGCGGGGGCTTGCGGCTAATGGCACCATCGGCGCATTCTTCCTATATCCAGGATATGGATTGGTCAAGAACTGGCAGATGGACATATCAGAGTGGCCGGAAAGAAATAACATCGCACCTGCGGTTTTAAACGAGAAGTATCTCACCTCCAAATTCGCTTGCTTCGCCTGCCCGATTGGGTGCGGGCGTATTGTTAGGCATCCGGTCGATGACAGTCCCATTCACGGAGTGGAGTTCGAAAGTGCCGCCATGCTGGGGTCTCAGTGCTGTCTAGCCGATATGGAAGGCCTCATTCTCGCCAATCATCTCTGCAACACTCTAGGACTTGATACTATCTCTACTGGAGGCATTATCGCTTTCACCATGGAGTGTTACGAGCGCGGTCTTATACCAAATCATATCTTGGAAGGCCGTAGTATCCACTGGGGCGATAAAGAAGCAATGCTGAAACTCATAGAAGATATAGCCTTCCGGAGGACTGCCTTGGGAAATCTGCTAGCGTCCGGTATGAAGCATGCGGCTGAGGTATTGGGAAAGGAGGCTTGGAGTTTTGCTACTCAAGTCAAGGGCGTGGAAACATCCGCGCATGACCCGCGTTCCTGCCAGTGCTGGGGGTTAGGCTATGCCACCGGTTCTGCAGGAGCCAGACATTCTGAAGCACCGGTATGGCCCGAATTCGTGGGCATACCAGCGCCGTCTTTGGGGCTGCAACCATTAGATCGTACTAAGGTAGAAGGAAAATCAAGGGCCTTGAAAATCATACAAGACTATGTCTCTTCAGCCATGAACTCCTGCGGTTGCTGTAACCTGGCTTACGGGGTTGAGGCAGAGACCATACTGCGTTACTTGGAGGCGGTAACTGGCCACACCAGAAGTATCGATGAGCTACTGCTTTGCGGTGAAAGGAGCTTCAATCTTAAAAGGGCGTTCAACGGCCTAGCGGGAGTCGGCCGAAAAGATGATGTTCTTCCAGAGAGATTTACTCGGTATGCCCTCAAGACTGGGGTATCCAAAGGTCTATTAGCCAGAGTAGATGAAATGCTTGACGAGTACTATAGACTCCGCGGCTGGGACTCAGTCACAGGTCTACCAACCAAAGAGAAGCTTGCAGAACTAGCATTACCCAAGGTATCAAAGGCTTTGTACGGTACTTGACAAAGTTGTAAAAAGCGTCACGAACGGATCAGGCCTGCGCAATGTCTGTTTGGTTATCTAGTATCCTAACTCGTACCCATCTTGGGCTTGGGTGTTCTTCCTGTAGTACGATGGCCCACTTTTGTCACAGCGTCCCTATCAATACCATCCGCTTGTTTAGTACCTCCGGGAGATGCTGTCTCCAGTGGGTAGAACCAGTTGATGTTATGGTACTTCACGGGTTTGTTATGCAGGAACAGCTCAACCGACTTGATTCCAGGTACGGAAGGGAGATCAATCTGGACGAACTGGTTTAAAAGACTAACATTTCGGAATTTGGTACCAAGAACGATGTTATACTTCCCCAGAGCAAGAGCGGCCAGATAAACGGATGGTAGTTTTATAATTGAGTCCAGCACTTTATTCACGGAAGGGTCATTTACTGAGATCCCTATTGATGCCCAGGTTTCATACTCTAAGAGCTCCATGTTTGGTACGACGACTATTTTAAAGACATTCTTGCTGGACATTTCCTTAAGACGACGCCTTATCGTTGCCTCACCCACACCCAATCTGGTCCTAATTGCCGCCGGGCGTATTAAAGCGTCCTCCTGCAAGACACTCAGTATCTTTTCATCCACTCCATTTACTTCATAGCTCTTGGTGTAAGCGTCCTGGAGAAGATAGTATTCCAGCGAGCTGTCCTTCATCTCATACTTAAAGGCCGGCCAATTGAAGTCGTAGTATTTCCTCGGTCCGATCAATAGCATTGTCTCAGATCGCATGATGCCCTTAATCCTTGTTAGTTCGAAGTTTGTGAAATAGGCTAAACCATCGATAGTATGAAACCTTACGGCAATCATAATATCGAAATCACCAAGAGCATATGCCACAAAATAAACGGATGGGTGTAATACCAATTCACGCGCTACATCAAACAAAGTGCCGGGGGCTACTTTAATACCAATCTTTGCCCAAGCCTTATACCCCAGCAACATCAGGTTGGGAATAGCAATAATCTTAATCAGCCCCCGACTCTTCATTGAGTCGATTCTTCTACTCACCGTCCTTTCACTCACCCCGAGAATCGAAGACAATACCGATTTCTTCTGGTACCCACCTTCTTCTAACAAACTCAGTATTTTGCGATCCAGTTCACTCAACACTGCTGGCGGTTTCGCTGTCCGGTTGGTGTTGCTAGTTGGTTTCTTCCATTTCCTCATAGTACTGATTCCAATAATTCAATCTCCACTAGTATAGCATAATACTATTATGTTTTCATCAACTCATTATTTGTCATATTTAATACAATTAACGTCTTATATAATAATGTTTCGGACAATATACTATTGACAAAGTGCAAATATTATGCGATAATTCGGAAAGTATCGACAAGGAGGACGCTGATGAACAGACATTATGGCATTTGGCTTACTCTCCTCGTAATTCTCATGACCAGCGCAATGCTCATCGCGTGCGCTCAGCCAACCCCGGCATCTAAACCAACAACACCTGCACCATCTCCATCTCCACCCACAATGCCCGTACCGGCACCTTCACCAAAGCCAACTCCAACGCCAACACCTGCACCGGCATGGAAACCGCCGGAATTTATCCGACTGGGTGTGCCCTCCACGGCTGGAGCGGGTTACGCAGCTGCGGTTGCTATGTACTCCGCTATTGAGAAGGCTACCGGCGTCAAGTTCCCGGCGACAGCTGGTGCTTTGCCTGCCAGCCGCTTCCAACTTCTCAACAATGGTACCGTTGATTTCAGCTGGATGACAGCGGGGGAACTATTCTTTCTCTTAAAAGGTGCTGAGGACTTCGCTCAGGTGGGACCGCAGTCAGTACGCACTATGTGGGATGGGGGTGGACTTGACCAAGGGCTGGCAACTAGAAATGATACCGGTATTAAAACTGTGCCGGATCTGAAAGGCAAGAAGGTCGCTAGTTATGACACCTATCCCGCCGCGCAAGTCATTATGGAGGGAGCCTTAGCCTGGGGGAACCTCACTTGGAATGATGTTAACCGTGTTCCTGTGGCTGGCTATGCCCAAGGGCAAGATGCCCTGCTTAAAGGTCAGGTCGATGCGGCAATTGTTTCGTCCACGGCAGCTCAGGCACAGGAGATGGCAGCCTCTACCCGCGGTATATACTGGATACCGTACCCTAACGTGACATCGGGGGATAAGGCGGCTTGGGCCCGCTTCCAAAAGATAATGCCTGTCTACTATCCTAACAGGACCACTAACGCCGCCGGTGTCTCCAAAGACAAGCCGGTTGATATCTGGGCCTATAATTATCAGGTCGTGTGCTGGGACACCACCAGCAATGACATGGTCTACTGGATAGTCAAACAGATGGCTGAGAACTACAACGCTTACAAGTCTGCTAGCCCCTTCGTGGCCAAGTGGACACTTGACCATGCCCTTCAGCCGAGCATATGGTTCTCCCCCCGTCATACAGGTGCGATCAAGTATTATAAGGATGCTGGCCGCTGGACTGCAGAGATGGAGAGAGTACA
Organism: Chloroflexota bacterium; assembly: GCA_040753815.1. GTDB lineage: Bacteria > Chloroflexota > Dehalococcoidia > GIF9 > JBFMDU01 > JBFMDU01. The sequence continues at coordinate 3,580 of JBFMDU010000018.1, read as the reverse complement.
GCAGCAGTTACTGACCATGTACCCTCAGACAAAGACACAGAAAAAGGGCAGTTAGGCCTAGAAGCGGACAAAAGGTCCAGTGAATAGTAAACGGCTGATGCCGAGTGATAGTCTTCGCTTAGTGAGCGAGACAGAAGCTCCTATAGCCGGCAAATACAGGAGACCAACCAGGGGGTGGCGAGTAGTATCAATAAGTTTCCCGCTTATTGCAATACTACTCAGCCTGACTCAAATCTTCGGTCTGAGACCCCCTGGTTGGACGTTATACCCGTCAAGCTACCTCTACCTTTTACTTGCTTTTTTGTTGCCGGTAGCTTTCCTGTGGATTCCAATAAATCCAAAGGTCTCAAGACGCACTATCCCATGGTATGACGTTATTCTTGGAGCCGTAGGCACGGCGATTCCGCTCTATTTTGTTACTCAACAAAGAAATATTGCCACGTTAGGCTGGGATCAAGGTTCACCAATTCTGCCTTTCATCGGATGCGTTATCATGTGGGCACTTCTCATTGAAGCCTCAAGACGCGCCGCGGGGAACACCATGGCCATCATCCTCCTGGTGTTTTCAGCATATCCTTTTCTCTCCCCTTATTTACCGGGTTTCCTATGGTCTCCTGGTTATTCCTTCAATCATGTAGCAAGTTCTCACATATTCGGTGAAGACAGTGTCTTAGGCATTATCTTCCGCATCTTCGGAAGCCTGATCATGGGCTATATGCTCTTCGGTGCCGTCATACAGGTTCTGGGTGCGGGTTCATTCTTCAATAACCTGTGCATGTCTTTCCTGGGGAAAACGCGCGCCAGCAATGCAAAGGTAGCCGTATTTGCCAGTGCCCTGTTCGGTACTGTTAGTGGCTCGCCAATATCCAATATAATGACCGTTGGTTCGTTTACCATCCCGGCCATGAAGAAGGAGGGATTCCCTCCACATTTTGCCGCCGCCGTAGAAGCTTGCTCATCCGCCGGGGGAGTGTTGATGCCCCCTGTCATGGGTGCAGTAGCTTTTATCATGGCCGAATATCTTCAGGTCTCATACGCCGATGTGTGTATTGCGGCGGCTATTCCAGCAATCCTGTATTACATGACGCTGTATGCCCAGATTGACTGTTATGCGGCCCGTTTTGGTTTTAAGCCACCCGAAGTAAAAATTAAAGCACCTCCGATTAGTAGCATCCTATTAGACAATATTCACATAATCATTGGCTTCGTGGTACTCATTATCATCCTGTTCGTTTGGCGAATAACCGACCAAGCACCGTGGATAGCCGCGGTAACCATGCTTATTATCAGTATGTTCCGGAAAGTAACCAGGTATGGCTTCACGATGTACGTCAAGTTGATTGAGGATGCCGGAAGAATCTTAGCTGAGCTACTATGCGTTCTGGCTCCAATAGGACTAATCGTAGGTTCATTAGTCCTAACTGGTGCGGCGTACACACTTCCCGATGCTTTGGTAACTCTAGCAGGCGGTAACGCATTGCTTATCCTTATTTTTGGAGCCATTGCAGCCTTCGTTCTCGGGATGGGTGTAACCAGTGCGGCTTGTTATATCTTCTTAGCAATCGTAATTGGACCGGCCATGGCGACCACAAGGATGGACATAATGGCGGTTCATATGTTCATACTCTACTGGTCGATACTGTCTAATATTACTCCACCGGTGGCCATCGCCGCCTTTGCTGCTGCATCCGTCGCTCAAGCTAACCCTATGCGGACAGGATATACCGCAATGATGCTTGGGGTGGCCAAATATATCCTGCCTTTTGTATTCGTCTATCAACCAGCTCTAATTCTTCACGGCTCGATAGGAGACATACTGGTGACTGTAATTACCGCGACCATCGGATTGCTGATAATAAGCGGAGCCCTCGAAGGCTATTTTTGGTGGCTTGGCAGTATTACTATTATTTCGAGGATTATTCTAGTCACTCTTGGTATGCTATTGGTAGTACCGAATATCACTCTCAGCACTATAGGGGCGATAGTTTTCGTTGTTGTATTCATCCTGCTTCACCAATTGCGTAAAAAGCAAAACATGCTCGCTAGATTGTTTCTCAGATCCGGCTCTAGTGTCATGTTCGCGAGATCGCAGTAATACTTAATCATGAATACATTCCCTTTAGGATAGTCTAACTAAGAGAAGGGTATGGGATGCAGTACATAGATTTTAATCGGACCGAAAAATTACTGCGAAAAGCGGGCGTAGATGCATTGGTCGCCAGCTCTGCCCGCAACTTTCATTACGTAACCGGTTTCAAACCCTGGTTACCGTATCTCGGGCCAATGCTAGCAATAGTGCCAGCCCAGTCAAGATTAGCGCCAACCATGATTCTGAGCTCGTACGTAGCATGCGGAGCCAGCCAATGGTCCGCCATCAAAGACGTCCGGACCTACCCGTTGTGGATGCCTATGGTTGATCTTGACGACATCAGGAAAGATCGCCCCATACCACCTCCAAAATTACCTCCGTATTTCACTATTGAACAGCCTCTTCACATACTGTCTGATGTTATTAAAGAAAGAGGATTACAGAATGGCACTATTGCTGTTGAGAAGGAACTACTGAGCGATCCGCGTAGTCATTCGGTGTTGGTCAAAGACAATCCAAGAGCCAGACTCGTTGAAGCCGACGGCATCTTCGTTGAATTACAGAAGGTAAAGACACCTGACGAGATCACCGCTCTAAAAGGTGCTACTCAACTAACCATAAAAGGGATCCAAGCAATAGTTAGTTCTAGAGTACTTGGTGCAACCATAGGTGAACTTCATCTCAGATACAAGAGAGGCGTTCTGAAAGCGGCTACACCTGACAACGCCATGCACCTTGATGCTCTACGTGCCGGGATAACGGCTGGCGATTTTCTTAGCACTCTCCATTGGCCGGGAAAGCAGGTAACGAAAGGCGACATTATCTGGGTAGACGCCGGAGTAAATCTATTCGGTTACTACGCTGATATGGGCCGCACCTTTTCAGTAGGGAAACCTGATGCCCTATCGAAAAAGGTCTTTTCAGCTTTGAAGGACGGGTTCGAGGAAGGCCTAAGGCGGATCAAGCCGGGTGTAAAGTTCAAAGAGATACACAAGGCCATCCAGGATAGAGTAGTTAAATCCGGCCTTGAGTGGTACGCCAGAGGCAGTATGGGACATATGCTTGGCATTGGCCCCGGCACTCATCAACCCCCACCATTCATATCCGCCGAAGAAGAGACTGAGTTCGAGGCTAACATGGTTCTCTGTGTCGAGAATCCAGCGTATGTAAATGGACTTGGTGGGTTCCAGATTGAAGAAGAACTACTGATTACTACTACTGGGTACGAGGTGCTGACCAAGGAACTGCCGAGGGATATAGTAGAGGTCTGAATCGCCATAATAAAGCTGAGACTGGTTTACGACTTTGAAGGAAGAATTCAGCTTAAGAACAGTGAATATTTCTGATGGTGATAAGTGAATGTATGTGACCTTCCCCCCTTTTTAGTATCACCGCCAATTAGAGTCCAGCGCCCACCGCTACGAATTCCTTCGGGGTCAGTCCGCCAAGAGAGCTGTGAGGCCTGACCCCATTATAGTCCATCCGCCAGGC
>JBFMDU010000017.1:0-39932 GCA_040753815.1 Chloroflexota bacterium | reverse complement strand
AGCCTGGCGGATGGACTATAATGGGGTCAGGCCTCACAGCTCTCTTGGCGGACTGACCCCGAAGGAATTCGTAGCGGTGGGCGCTGGACTCTAATTGGCGGTGATACTAAAAAGGGGGGAAGGTCACCCTCAGTCTATCTCGACTATTCATGAACAGGTCTTCACGAGCTCTACCGCTCAAGCGGCTACAATCCACAACTACTAGTATCGAATCATCTAAGCGTCCCATGCCCACGGTCTTTCTACCAAAGAAGCTCAATGGTAGATACCCGTGAGTCTGGCCATTCACTGTAAATATAAGTCCTTCATTCTTCCTGTACGTGTCTGCCTTGTCTTGTCTAAAAGCATATATTCTGGAATCCATGGGTTCACCTTGTGCCATGAATTGACCGGTCGTAGGGAACCCATCCTCTAAGTTTTCGGCTTTATTGTCCTCCAAACGAACGGTCAAACCGCTCAGTGTAGTCTCAAAGCTTCCAGGATGGCCCTTATAATCACGGCATTCATGTAGACGAATAGGCAAAGCAATTTCCGGCAGCAATATGTCCAGTCGTGAAAGCAAGCCATCTTTTCTAAACATCATTGTGCGAAAGCCAGTAGCGGCATACTCATATAGCTTAATCGCTGTTCCCCAATTTGCTTCTCGTTTATAGGGATTTTTGTCCTCGGGAAAGATGGGCAAACTTTCAGATTTGAAAGATAGAATATTCCCCAATCGGAGCTTTTCATCAGCACCTAGAGGCGCCAAATACGTATAAACTGAACTCTTCTGTCCAGCAGGCGGATTCTCTCTGCGAACCAGAGTGAACCCCCAATGGTTATCCGAATCAGAATTTCCTTGTTTAGGTATTTTAGGGTTTCGGCGGCTCACTATAAATTGGAGGTTGCGTCGCCCGCAGAATTGGAGCACGCCAGTTCCTCCCATGTTGAATTTTCCCTGCACAAAATGTATTTTCAGTTTGTTCTTCTTATCAAGAGATAAAATGGTCAAGGGCATAGATTGGGGCGTTTGGCCTTCACCGGCATCAGTAATAGTGAAGCAAGGATTAACCAAACCGTCTGTTGCCGCCCGGGCGCCAGTTGCAGCCACAGTAATCAGGCGAGAAACCTCAGTACGCTTCGCATTCCACCAGTTTTCTACGTGACCCATGGTATCGGCCTTGCTAGCATCTCCCATGAAGTATACGGCTACAGCTTCGTGGATGCTCTTAGGAGCCTTCGGGTCATCCGGTGAAATGCCTTTCATCCAGCATTCATTCATCAGAACCGCATCGACTGAGTTCACCACCTTCTCGACGAGAGCAGCCTCAGGCCGACTCTGTTGATTCCCTATTATGGAAAAGTTGTCCTCTCTATCACCGTAGTACCTCCATAACTTTGGATCATCCCAGAATCCTTTATCAGTTAGTATTTGAACAACTTCTTCTTCTGTGTCGGCTTTAAGAAGAGCTAAGCAAAGCTCCCTTAACTCATGGTTCGTCATGGACGCCTCCGTCAAATTACCTGGTTGATTTCTTCTTTCTTCTACCTCTCGACGTTTTTTTACGCTTTGTCTCCCGGATTCGCCAAGCTGACAAAGCATATACTCCTCGCCTCTTCGTACGTTTGAAACGACCATCCCGGCTTATTCGCGACAGCAACGTAGCGGCCGCATCCTTGCCAGGGACGTGAATGTCCTTCTCTTGCAACTTTAGAGTGATTTGTTTGTAATGCAAAGGTTCGTGAAGCTCGGTCAGGAGATCGAAGGCAGCATCCGTTAATGATACCGGCTCCGCATCATTTGTTTTACAAAAACTTTCTGATTGACGCGTGTCTGGCACACAACCTTCGAACCTAAGCAGGGCCATAACATGCTGCAAAGCCTCCTCCAGAGCTCTTTTCTTATTCTGAAGGTTTTCGATATGTGCGGCATATTCTGCCTGTGTTTGGGTAATAGTTTCAGCCAGGCCATCTATATTTTTAGTCAGGCTTTCACATCGCGCCATGAGGACTTGTTTCACATCTGGCTCAGTCGGCTTCGATGCAAACCCTTCTTCACATATAATGTCAGATTGATTCATATCATCCATAGAATTTCCCTCCTAGTAGCATATGTCGTATCATACGCATATGATACAATAATTTTATGCTATGCTAATGGCTTTGTCAAGAGGGAAACCTCCTTTCTGACAATCAACAGGGCCATCATCATATAATGAAGAAGCACTTCATGAGTGAAGACTTCTGAAAATGCGTCAAAATTAATAAATTTGAAATGTGCTTTATTGGAGAGTAAAATGTACCGCTTCCTCGCTCTCGCTCGAAATGGTACGACCGCACGACACGATAGTCGAAGTTGAACGCTCCCCGGAATCCCGATACAATTTGCGTCACCTTTTAAGGAGACAGGCCTTTGAACTACTTCTTTAACGAACAGCAGGAGATGGTCCGTTCCCTGGCACGTCGTATCGCCGAGGAAAAGGTCCTGCCGCGCCGCGCTGAACTCGACGAGTCCGAGGAGTTCCCCTGGGATATCATCCGGGAAATGGCCGCGGCCGACCTCTTCCGTGTCTTTATCCCGGAGAAGTACGACGGCCTGGGCGGGGGCACGCTTGACCTCTGCCTGGTGGTCGAAGAGCTCTCCCGCGCTTGCAGTGGCGTGGCTATCTGCTACGCCGCCACCGCTCTTGGCGCTATCCCCATCATTGAGCACGGCACTGAGGCCCAGAAGCAGAAGTATTTGCCCGATATCGCCGCCGGCAAGCGCTTGACCGGTTTCGCTTTGACCGAGTCCGGCGCCGGCAGTGACGCCGCCGCCATCCGCACTCAGGCGGTCAAAGACGTCGACGGCTATTCGATTACCGGCACCAAGCAGTTCATCACCAACGGCGGCGAGGCAGAAATCTACACCGTCATCGCCATCACCGACCGCGCCAAGGGCATCCGGGGCGCCAGCGCTTTCATCGTGGAAAAGGGTGCCGAAGGCTTCACCTTCGGCAAGAAGGAAAAAAAGATGGGCATCCGGGCTTCGGCCACCCGGGAACTGATCTTTAAGAACTGCCGGGTGCCGCCCGAGAACCTGCTCGGCAGAGAGGGCTTCGGCTTTATCATCACCATGAAGACGCTTGACCGCTCCCGGCCGGGTGTAGCCGCCCAGGCGCTGGGAATCGCCCAAGGGGCACTCGAGGCCGCCGTCGATTACTCAAGCCAACGCCACCAGTTCGGCCACCCGATATCGGCCATTCAGGCAGTCCAGCATATACTGGCCAACATGGCCACCGATGTCGAAGCCGCCCGTTCGCTCCTCTATGCCGCCTGCCACACCATAGATTCCGGTTCGAAAGACTTCACCGAAGAATCGGCTATGGCCAAAGTCTTCGCCTCCGATGTGGCGATGCGCGTTACCACCGATGCCGCCCAGGTCTTCGGCGGCGCCGGCTACATGCGCGACTACCCGATAGAAAAGATGATGCGCGATGCCAAGATAACCCAGATTTACGAGGGCGCCAACCAGGTCCTGCGCAATGCCATCGCCCTCGACCTCCTCAAACGCAAGGGCCGCCGCCAGTGAACTTCCTCGTCTGTATCAAGCAGGTCCCCGGCACCACCCAGGTAAAAATCGACCCCAAGACCAACACCCTCGTCCGCGAAGGCGTCGAAAGCATCATCAACCCCTTCGATGCCTACGCCATCGAGGAAGGCGTCCGGCTCAAAGAACGTGCTAGCGGCACCTGCACTGTTCTGACCATGGGCCCGCCCCAGGCGGAGCAGGCGTTACGTGATGCCGTATCCGTCGGCGCTGACAATGCGATTCTAATCAGCGACCGCGCCTTCGCCGGGTCGGATACCTGGGCCACGGCCCAGGTGCTGGCCACGGCGGTCAGCAAGGTCAAGGACTTCGACCTGGTCATCTGCGGCCGCCAGAGCATCGACGGCGATACCGGCCAGGTGGCCCCGGAGATGGCGGAAAAGCTGTGCTTACCATTTGTGTCCTACGTCAGCAAAGTGGAGGAAATCAAGCCCGGCTATATCCGCGTCCAGCGGCTCGTCGAGGACGGCCACGAAGTCGTCGAATGTCCCCTGCCGGCGGTCATCTCCGTCACCAAGGAAATCAACACCCCCCGTCTGCCCTCACTGCGCGGCATGATGAAGGCCAAAAGCCTCAAGCCGACCGTCTGGACCAACCAGGACCTGCAGGTGCCCGCGGATAAGGTGGGGGTCGCCGGCTCGGCTACCCGGGTGGTTAAAATCTTCTTCCCCCAGCGAACCCGCAAGAGCGCAATGATAACCGGGACGCCGGAGGAGCAGGTAGATAAGCTAGTTGCGAAGCTAAAAGAGACAAAATTGATTTAGAGGCGCAAGTACCAAGTTCCAAGTGACAAATTCCAAATAAATTCCAATGATAAATACCAAAAGCGAAAAACCTTTCGACCTTCAGCAAAGAACCTTTGAGTTCGCTAAGGGTGCCGTGAGCTTCTGCCGGGCGCTGGGCAAAGCACCTGTCGACAGAGAATTGGCTGAGCAACTTCTCCGCTCGGCGACTTCGGTGGGCGCCAACTACATTGAGGCAAATGAAGCTCTGAGCAAGAAGGACTTCATGCTAAGAATCAAAACATGCCGTAAGGAAGCCAAAGAGAACGCCTACTGGCTTAAGCTGGTCTCGACACCTTCGGCAGACATGAAACGCCAGCGGGCTTCTCTGCTGGCAGAATCAAACGAACTGGTCAAAATCTTCTCGGCAATCATCGTCAAGACGGAGTAGTTCATTTTGAGTTTTGATGTTTTGGTATTGTTTGGAACTTGCTACTTGGTATTTGGAATTTCAGGCGAGCACGAATGGCAAACGTAGCTGGCATTAAAGTTGCTCCCAGCCTCTGTACCGCCTGCGGCGCCTGCGTCACTGCCTGCCCGTTCGGAGCGGTTGACGTTCAAAAAGACGTCGCCGTCTTCAACGACAAATGCACCCTCTGCGGCGCCTGTGAAAAAGCCTGCCCGGTCAGCGCTATAACCATTGAGAAAGTCGCCAAAGCGCTGGCTCCCGAAGGCTACCGTGGCGTCTGGGTCTTCGCCGAGCAGGACAAGGGCAAGCTGAAAAGCTCGGCCTTCGAGCTTTTAGCCAAGGGCCGAGAATTGGCCAATAGTCTCGGAGCAGGGCTTTCCACCGTTTGCCTCGGGCACAATATCGAGGATATCGACTTGCTGGCCGCCCACGGGGCCGACCGCATTTATCTTGCCGATGACCCGGCTCTGGCGCAATGCCAGGACGAGCCTTATGCGGTGATGTTGACCGGACTTGTCCGGGAGCACAAACCGGAAATACTGCTCGCCCCCGCCAGCTCATTCGGCCGCTCGTTTATTCCGAAAGTCGCCGCCATGCTGGAGACCGGCCTCACCGCCGACTGCACCGGGTTGGACATCGACTCCCAGTCGCATCTGCTTCTCCAGACCCGGCCCACTTTTGGCGGCAATATCATGGCCACCATCACCTGCGAGTCACGCCGGCCCCAGATGGCCACAGTACGGCCCCACGTTTTCAAGAGGGGAAATCCTGACGGAAGCCGGCGCGGTGAAATCACTAAGGTTGACCTGAAGAAAGAAGCGGTGACCTCACGGACTAAGCTGGTCAGCTTTATTGAGGACGTGACCGAAAAGGTAAAGCTGGATGAATGCTCGGTCATCGTGTCCGGCGGCCGCGGCCTGGGTAAGCCGGATAACTTCCAGATTATCCGCGAGCTAGCTGATGCCCTCGGCGCCGCTGTTGGCTCATCCCGCCCGCCGGTTGACGACGGCTGGATACCCTATTCCCACCAGGTCGGCCAGACCGGCAAGACTGTCTGCCCGAAGGTCTATTTCGCCATCGGCATCTCCGGCGCCGTCCAGCACCTTGCCGGCATGCAGACCGCCGAGACCATCGTGGCCATCAACGAAGACCCCAACGCCCCCATCTTCGAAGTGGCCACCTACGGCATAGTCGGGGACCTGTTCAAGATTGTGCCTTTGCTGACCCAGCGGCTGAAAAGAGCGCAGGGATAACATTCTGGTCACCCGTCTGTCCCTCTGTCATCTCGAACGTCAGTGAGAGATCTGGCGGGGCGGAAACACTACCCCCGTCACCAGATGCTTCGGCCTCCCAACGATGGCCTCAGCATGACACAGCTATACTGCTAACCCTTTAGCTCTTTCATCACCACCCCCACCGCCACCGGTATCGCCCTTTCCACCGCTGGGGAGCATTCCTCGCTGAAGACGTAGTCCGGGGAGATTTCGACGGCGATGATAGCGATATTTTCGTCCTTAGGAACAGCTAAGCCTAGACGGTGCCCCAGGGCAAGGGCGGCGGTCAGGGTAGTATCGTGGGGCGAGGCAGAGTGGCGGGTGATGTCAATATCTTTGACAGTGAGCCGGTAAACGTCGCCGACCCTGCCGTTCTTCGTCTGGATGGCGTCAACGATGATAAGCCGGTCATAGCCAATGAGGATATCCAGAAGCGCCAGGCCGGAGGCAGTTGTCTCAAGGACGGTGACGTTTTCGTCCTTAACGCGTTGGCCGACCTCACGGACGATGCGCAGGCCGACGCTGTCATCGCCAAGGATGGGGTTGCCAAGGCCGAGAATGAGGGTTTTCATACCAAGTTAGGATACGTTAACTGGGCATGGTTGGCAAGGTGAAGAGTTACCCCTCACCTTAGTCCTCTCCCACAAGGGGAGAGGAGACATTAAAAGAGGGGGCCGAACGGCCCCCTCTCGTAATTACCATTAGCTCCTGGTCGGCTTCTTCTTGAGGGCTTCGCGGCGGACGGCCAGCTTGGCCAGCTTCGCCTCGGTCTGATCCTCCATCAACTGGGCGAACTCACAGCGCACGCAGTTGAAGACCCGTGAGCAAAGACGCGCCGAGACCTCGCCCTTGAGGGCGTAGCGGCAGGTGCGCATCGTGCCCGGCAGGGACTTGAGCCGCTCCAGCGCGGCGGCAATTTCCGGCGATTCGCCGGCCGACTGCATCTGCTGGTCAAACTCGCAGGTCAGGCAGTTGAAATCGTTGGTGCACAGGCGATAGCGGACCACACCCATCTTCATCCAGACGCAAGGCTTAGCCTTGCCCGGTGTCTCCGCCTCCTCCACACCGGCCATCCCACCTATCCCGGCGGCCGCCCGCTTGCTCTTAGCCAGCCACAGCCTGGCATCAAGATGGCCCGGAGAGAGGGTAAGTACTTTCTCGAACTCCTTAACGGCATCGGTATAAGCGCCTCTGTGGAACATCGCCTGGCCCTGCTCCAGGGCGCTCCGGATAACCTCCTCACGGCGGACTACTTCCTGGGTCTTCACCGGCACCGGGGCCGGTGCCATCGGCTTGCCAATCAGGATCTCCTCGAGCAGTTTCTCTATTTTCTCGGGCGAGAAAGGCTTGATAACGTAGTCAACGGCGCCGGCCTTCATGGCCTCGCCAGCCGTCTCCGGCGAGGGATAGGCGGTAATCATGATGGCCTGGAGCTCGGGATTTTCACCCCGGGCTTCCTTAATGACCTGGATGCCGTCCTTACCCGGAAGCTTCAGGTCAACGACCATAGCGCCGAACTTCTCCCTCTTGGCCATTTCCAGCGCCTGCTCGCCGTCTTCGGCGGCGGCCACGGCATAGCCGACATCGGTGAGCCAGTCCTTCAAGGACTCACGGACAATGGTCTCGTCTTCTACCAGTAATACTGTTTTTGGCATTTTATTTTAACCTCCTTAAGAAGTCGGTTTTAGCACCCACTGGATATAGTGCAATTATTATGCCAATTATGAGGACCTATCCCCCTGCCCCTTCCCTCGCGAGGGAAGGGGAGAAGGTTTTCGAAGGGCTATGCCCTTCAAGCTTTCCAAGCGCAGATAGAAAGAGGGCTGGCGCCTGACCTTACCCCTTTTTGGTATTTAGTATCACCGTCATTTTAGAGGGATTATCTAGATATCCAGGTTCTTGACGCGCTTGGCGTAGGTCTGGATAAAAGCCTTACGTGGCGGGACCTCATCGCCCATGAGCATGGAGAAGGTCCGGTCAGCCTCGGCGGCGTCGGCCACTGAGACCTGGAGCATCGTCCGAGACTCCGGATTCATGGTGGTGTTCCAGAGCTGTTCCGGGCTCATTTCGCCGAGACCTTTATAGCGCTGTAACTCGACCCTGCTGCCCTTCATCTCCTTGACCTTGCTGTCCTTCTCCTGTTCCGAGTATACCCAGTGAGTATTCTTGCCTGCCTGGATACGGTAGAGCGGCGGCTGGGCGATGAAGAGATGGCCCTGGTTGATGAGCTCGGCCATGTGGCGGAAAAAGAAGGTGAGGAGAAGGGTACGGATGTGAGCGCCGTCAACATCGGCATCAGTCATGATTATGACGCGGTTGTAGCGTAGCTTGGGCAGATTCAATTCCTGGTCAAGCCCGGCGCCGAGAGCGGTGACAATGGCAGCGATTTCCTCGTGCTGGAGCATCTTGTCCTGTGGCGCCTTTTCAACGTTGAGAATTTTACCGCGTAACGGGAGGATAGCCTGAAAACGCCGGTCGCGGCCCTGTTTGGCCGAGCCGCCGGCGGAGTCGCCCTCGACCAGATAGAGCTCGCAGACTTCGGGGTCCCGCTCCGAGCACTCGGCCAGCTTGCCCGGCAGGGCCGAGCTGTCCAGCCCGCCCTTCTTGATGATTGACTCGCGGGCGCGGCGGGCGGCCTCTCTGGCTTTGGCGGCGGTAATGCACTTATCAATAATGGCCCGGGCTTCGTCGGGGTGCTGTTCGAAATAGATAGTCAAGCCCTCAAAGACGGCCGTTTCAACATCGGTCTTAACCTCGGCGTTGCCGAGCCGTCCTTTGGTCTGGCCTTCGAACTGGGCCTGCCGCACCCGGACACTGATGACGGAAGTGAGACCGGCGCGGGTATCCTCGCCGACGAGGCTCAGGTCGTTGTCTTTGACCAGCTTGTTCTTAACGGCATAAGCGTTGATGGCACGGGTGAGGGCAGTCTTGAATCCGGTCAGATGAGTGCCGCCGTCCCGGGTATTAACGCAGTTAGCGAAGCTCAGGGCGTTTTCGGTGTAGCTGTCGTTGTACTGGAGGGCCGCCTCAATGGCGGTGCTGTTTTGCGTGATCGAGAGGTATATTGGCATGGGGTGAAGGACACCCCTATCGCGGTTGAGACGGCGCACCAGGCTGGCAATTCCGCCTTCGAAGTAAAAGGTAATATCGCGTCCGTCTTTCTGGCTGAGCAGGGTGATCTCGATGCCTTTGTTAAGGTAAGCCAGCTCGCGGAGACGTTCGGCGACGGTATCAAAGCTGTAGTCGGTGTCGCTGAAGATTTCACGGTCGGCCATGAAGGTAACAGTGGTGCCCGTGCCGTCGGCCACGCCGACCGCCTCGACCGGCTTGACCGGCTTGCCGCGCTTATACTCCTGGAAGTAGCGCTTGCCGTCACGGCGCACCTCGGCTTTGAACCAGGAGGAAAGGGCGTTGACGACAGTGGCGCCGACTCCGTGCAGACCGCTGGAGACTTTATAGCTATCACCGCCGAATTTCGCGCCGGCATGGAGCCGGGTCATCACTGTTTCCAGCGCGGAAATTTTGGTGTCCGGGTGTATATCGACCGGAATGCCGCGGCCATCGTCGGCAACGCTTAACGCACCATCGGCATGCATAGTCACCTGGATGTGGGTACAGCATCCGGCCATCGCCTCATCAATGGCGTTATAGACAATCTCGTAGACGAGGTGGTGCGCGCCATGAATATCGGTACTGCCGATGTACATGCCGGGGCGCATGCGGACGGCCTCGAGGCTCTCAATGACGCGGATATCCTCGGCGGTGTAGTGGTTATGGTTGTTGTGGTTTGGCGGTTGTGTCATGGTCTGATTATCGTTTCCTTGGTGGTTATTGCGGAGCACAGGCAAGGGCGACTAGCAAAAAGGCGGCACCAGCCGCCGTTTCTCCGCCGCCGCCAGCACCTCTGCCAGTAATGGCGGGTCAACATATCTGGATCACGAAGGTTATTATACCAGAATCCGGGGTAAAAGGGAAGGCCGCGGACAACTATATATTGTGGAAAAGTCCCCGGCTGACCCCTAGGTTTTGGGTCAGGTCTTGCTCAAGCGGGCGGCCAAATCTGACGTTGGGATGGTGGTCTGCTGGCTGGTACCCATGTCGCGCAGGGTGACGATGCCTCTGGCAAGCTCTTCCTCCCCGACAATCACGGTGTGGCGGGCGCCGGAGGCATCGGCCTGTTTCAATTGTGCTTTAAGACTCCGGCTGGAGAGAGTAGCAACGGCCGAGATGCCTGAGCGGCGAAGGTCAGAGGCCAGCGAGAAGGCGGCGTCTCTGGCCGGATCGCCGGCAAAGGCGATAAAGACCACCGGCCGGGCTACAGGCGGCACCGGAGACTTCTGCGTGATCAGGTTCTGGATAATGCGCTCGATGCCGGTGCCGAAGCCGACGGCCGGAGTTGGCTTGCCGCCGAGGTCTTCGATAAGGTTATCGTAGCGGCCGCCGCCCCCGAGAGCTGTCTGGGCGCCAGCCTCCCGGGTCTGGATTTCAAAGACGGTCCTGGTGTAGTAGTCCAGCCCGCGGACGAGCCGGTGATTGAACTTGAAATTTATATCGAGCCGGAGCAGGTACTTCTGCAGGCGGTCGTGATGTCTGCCGCATTCCTGACACAGTGACCGGGTGGTAGCAGGGGCGGCATCAGCCGCAGCCTGGCAGGCCGGCTCTTTGCAGTCGAGCAGGCGCAGGGGATTCTTTTCAAACCGGTTCCGGCAGTCCGGGCAAAGGCTGTTGAGAGCACTGGAGTAATAATGCTTGAGCGCCTCGAGGTAAGCGGGGCGGCAGACCCGGCAGCCGATGCTGTTGAGATGCAGGGTTAGTTCTTTCAGCCCGAGCGACCGGTAGAACTGCCAGACGAGGTCAATGACTTCGGCATCAACGGCCGGGTCAGCATCACCGATGGCCTCACAGCCGAACTGGTGGTGCTGGCGGTAACGTCCGGCCTGAGGACGCTCGTAGCGGAAGATGGCGGCAAGGTAGTAGAGCTTTACCGGCTGGGGGAGGTTGTGCATGCCGTGTTCGAGGTAGGCGCGGCACACCGACGCCGTGCCTTCGGGACGAAGGGCCATCACATTGCCGCTCCGGTCCTCGAAGGTATACATCTCTTTGGTGACGATGTCGGTACCCTCGCCAACGGTGCGGGCGAAGAGGTTATAGTCCTCGAAGGCTGGCGTATCGAGCCGCTTGTAGCCGTATAGGTTACAAATTGCAGTGGCTTTATCTTCGACGAACCGCCAGTACGGCTGGTTGGCGGGGAGAGTATCAGCGGTGCCGCGGGGAGCTTTGAACATCTTGGAATTCCTCCAGGCCGGCATTTTATCATAGAAGTCAGCCGGTCTCCTTGTCGGAAGGCGCGGTTTACCTGATGAAAACCACAATCAGAACGCCAACCACCGCCACGGCCAGCACGGCAACCGGAATCGCCTTTCTCCAGCTGAGTCCTTGTGAAATCCGTGCGGCAATGGTAAACAGAACGATGAACCAGGCCATGGCGATGAACTGGTAGACGTTAAAGAGGACCTGAAGGAAACCCGGCCGGGTGAGTATCTCTATGAACTCTGCCTGGGTCAGGAAGCCAGCCAGTATGGTCACGGTAAGGATGGATTCCGGGACCCACATAATGAAGTTCGGTACTGCGGCGGCAAAGCCCAGGAGAGCCGCTGTTTCATTGAAGCTCTATCCACTGTTAACACTACCGTATCTAAAGTAAAGCGGCAAAGCCCAGGAGAGCCGCTGTTTCATTGAAGCCGCCGGAAGCGCGAAGCGCCCTGGCAGTCAGGTAGACGATAGCGGAAGCAACCAGCCAGCCGGTAAGAAAGACGGGGATGCAGAAAAAGGTTTCCCAGAAGTAATAAACAGGTGGCGGTATGGTAATGAAAGGTGGGAAAGTCGGCCTGGCGCCGGCAATCGCCAATCCGGCCACCGTTAGAGTGTAGAGAACGCCGATTAAGAGAAGGGCTGCTAGACCATGGGACAGCCGGCAGGGGTCATTTAGAAGCCGGGCGAAAGTTGCTCGCGGCCTGACTATACTCCCCCCAAGGTATGACCAGAATGTGCTGATAGGGCTCTCCTGTCATCGTGATTGTATCACACCCTTTGTTTGCCACGCTTTCGCTTGATAAGCTATTATTTGGCCGGGTCGTGAAGTATGAATTCCAGCGCTCTTCTTGATAAAGCTCGTGAGTACCTGCCGCCGGATAAGGTGACTCTTGTTCAGGCCGCTTGCGATTTCGCCATCAGAGCCCATGAGGGACAGGTGCGTAAAAGCGGCAAGCCGTTCGTAGAGCATCCCCTGTCGGTGGCCACTACTCTGGCCGAGCTTCAGCTTGATGCCGCTACCCTGGCGGCGGCCATGCTCCACGACGTCGTCGAGGATTCGGGCATTCCGATAGAGGAGGTCCAGTCGAAGTTCGGGCAGGAAGTTGCCGGGCTGGTGGATGCCGCTACTAAGCTGAGCAAGGTAAACTGGACTCTGCCCGCGGGTTCCCAGACCACGCCCGGCCAGGCCCCGCAGGCGGAAAACCTGCGTAAGATGCTCATCGCCATGGCCGAGGATATAAGGGTAGTGTTCATTAAACTGGCCGACCGCCTCCACAACATGCGCACGCTTAATGTCCTGCCGGAGGACCGCCGCCGCGTCATCGCTAAGGAAACGCTGGAGATTTTCGCACCCCTGGCTCACCGCGTCGGAATGTGGGAAGTTAAATGGCAGTTGGAAGACCTCTCCTTCCGTTACCTTGAGCCAAGAGAGTATCACCGTATTGCACGGCGAATAGCCATCCGGCGTGCCGAACGTGAACAGCTTGTCAATGACGTGATCAAGACAGTTGCTGAAGAACTGGAGAAAGTCGGGGTAAAGGCGGAGGTTACCGGCCGGCCGAAGCATATTTACAGCATTTACGAAAAGACTAAGAAGTACGCGGCCCTAGGGAAAGACTTCAACGACATCCACGACCTTCAAGCAGTCCGCATTCTGGTGGACAATGTTTCCGATTGTTATAAAGCCCTGGGTGTCATCCATGGCTTGTGGCACCCTATTCTTGAAGAGTTCAACGACTATATCGCTAACCCTAAAGACAATGGCTACCAGTCTCTGCATACCACGGTGCTGGTCCACGGTTCGACTCCGCTGGAGATGCAGATTCGTACCTACGAAATGCACCGTATCGCTGAATATGGCGTTGCCGCTCACTGGCGTTATAAAGACGGGGAGGTCAGGGACCTTAAGTTCGAGGAAAAAATGACATGGCTCCGCCAGCTAATCGACTGGCAGAAGGAACTGAATATCGACCAGTTTATGGAGTCTGTCAAGACTGACATCTTTACCGACCAGGTCTTCGTTTTTACCCCGAAGGGAGAAATCAAAGCTCTGCCGCGCGACGCCACGCCGCTTGATTTCGCTTATCTGATCCATACCGAGCTTGGTCATCGGTGCATCGGCGCCAAGGTCAATGGCAAGCTGGTGCCGTTGAACCATATATTAAGCAACGGCGATATTGTTGAAATTATGACCACTAAAGGTCCTAAAGCCCCGAGCTTTGACTGGCTCAATGCCGAC
Organism: Chloroflexota bacterium; assembly: GCA_040753815.1. Classification (GTDB taxonomy): domain Bacteria; phylum Chloroflexota; class Dehalococcoidia; order GIF9; family JBFMDU01; genus JBFMDU01. The sequence goes on along the minus strand of JBFMDU010000017.1, from coordinate 26,347 downwards.
CTCGGCTATCTCAACACTTCTCATGCCCGGACAAAGGTGAGGCAATGGTTTAAGAAACAGGAGAAATCACAGAATATCGAACGCGGCCGGCAGCTATTGGAGAAAGAGTTAAAACGCCTCGGCCTGGGACAGATGAAGACAGAGGAGGTGGCGTCCCAGTTCGGCTATGCTGTGGTTGACGACTTCTATGAGGCGCTGGGCGATGGTGATATCAGTACCCGCCAGATAGATATCAAGCTGACAGCGTCCCCGGAAGAGCCTAAGGTTACTGCGGAAGCGGCGGCACCCAAGAGGCCGCCGTCGGGCATCCGGGTGCTTGGCGTGGGTGACCTGCTGACTAACCTTGCCCGGTGCTGCAACCCGGTGCCGGGTGATGAAATCATAGGGTATGTTACGAGGAGTTCCGGGGTTTCCGTGCATCGCAAGGACTGTCGTAATATAATACACGTTCGCGAGCCGGAGAGACTGATAGGGGTAGAATGGGCGAAGGGTGAGGAAGTATACCCGGTTGGTATTCAGGTCCAGGGCTGGGAGCGCGTGGGATTACTGCGCGATATTACCAATGTAATAGCCGAGGACAAGGTGAATATTATCGGGGTAAATGTTGTGGAACATAATGACGAGACCTCGACGCTGAATCTGGTAATTGAGGTCAGGAATATGGCACAGCTAGTCCGCTTGATGTCGAAAACACAGGCGGTCCGGGGTGTGATAAGCGTCGCCCGGAGCGGCGACGCCAGAGTTAATATAAGTCAGGCGTCATAGCGAAAGGAGACCAGGTTTGCCGGAAACTACTACACCAACCCAAAAAGCGGCCGCACCCGCCAGGAAGACCAGGGAAAAGTCCAGGTTCGGCATTGAGCGGCGGAGCCGCCGGAACCGGAGCATACGTGAGGCGCTGAAGTCAAAGATCAAAGCAGCGGAGAAGACGGCCGGTCAGAGTCAGGCCGAAGCGGCGCAGAAAAAGATAAAGGCTGCAGTAAGCGCCCTGGACAAGGCGGCAGGGAAGGGCGTCATCCACAAGAATGCGGCGGCTAGAAGCAAGTCCCGCCTGCTTAAGAAGCTGGCCAAAGCGGCTAAGGCTCCGGCCGGCAGGGCCAAAAAAAAGACATAACTGGGCCCAGTGCACTCAATAATTAAGGCATGCTCGTGCTGGAATCATTCTTGATTTGATTTCTGGACGCGGGTCATTTAGAGTATAGGCAAGGTGCCCGGGAGTATAGATGATTCTCTCTCAGTTCCAGACGGTTGGTCGTGACCTCTTCACCCGGGGCTTAGTGTCCTCTCATTCAGGCAATCTCAGCATCCGCCTTGGGGAAAGATTGTGCATAACGCACCGCCAGAGCATGCTGGGCAATCTCCAGCAACAGGACCTGGTGGAGACCGGTGTCAGTAAAAACGACCGATGTACTCCATGGGCCTCAACCGAGCTTTTCGTCCACCGCCTTATCTATCAGAAGACACCGGCGCAGGCAGTTGTGCATGCGCATCCGCCTTATGCGGTTGCTCTGTCTTTCAACCAGGTTGAGATAGTTCCTTCAGACATAGAGGGCAGGCTGCTACTGCCACGGGTACCGGTGCTGGTTCCTGACATGGCGAACTTGAAGCCGGGTGGTCTTGCGGAACAGATTGCTGATACGCTAAAGGACGCGTTAATCGTGGTCGTCCGGGGTCACGGCACTTTCGCTGTCGGCCAGCTTCTGGAAGAGGCCTATCACTATACTACCACGCTCGAAGAGTCCAGCCGCCTCCTCTATCTGCTCCGGGCCCTTGGATCCCCGGTAGTGCCTCCGCCAATCCAGCTCACCAAGTAAGGGGAAGTCTACAAGGGGGCGTCAGCCCTTAAAAAAGCGAACGCCTCTTTCGCGGTCAGGAAAACAGATGAGATAAGGCGGGCAAGCCTTGTCAGGACTTCCCTGGGTACACCGGCAAGCACCATTTGATGTACTTCGGGTTCTTGCCCTGGATGATATCAAAGTAAAGCTTCTGGAGCTTGCTCGTGATTTGTCCGATTTTACCATTGCCTACCGGCCGGTGATCCACCGATATGATAGGTGTAACGTGGGCGGCGGTGCCGGTGAAGAAGCACTCATCAGCCAGGTAAAGCTCACTCCGGTCAATCTGACGCTCGACCGTCTCAATGCCCAGTTCATTCCTGGCAATCGTCATCACTGAGTCCCGGGTGATACCCATAAGGATGTTGTCCGATGATGGCGGCGTATAGAGCTTGCCGTTCATCACCAGGAAGATATTCTCGCCGCTTCCTTCACAGACGTGGCCATCGCTGCCGAGCATGACGGCCTCGTCATAGCCGTTCAGGATGGCCTCGCTTTTGGCCAGGGCGCTGTTGACGTAGATGCCGGTAATCTTGCCGCGGGCGGGTATCATGGTATCGTCGACGCGCCGCCACGACGAGGTGCAGACCTTACAGCCGCTGTCGGAATCCAGGTACGGGGGCAGGGTGGTGGCGACCACCAGGAAATCGTCGGAAACGTCATGGATGCGGACGCCGATTCTATGCTCGCTCTTGTAGGCCAGCGGCCGGACGTAGACATCCTGCTTAAGGCCGCTCCTTTCAACCGTCTCCCGGATGATTTCGCTCATCTCTTTGATTGAATACGGGAGCTTAATCATGAGGAGCTTGCAGCCGTCGAGCAGGCGCTTGCAGTGCTCGGGGACGCGGTAAAGGTACATCTGCTTCTTCTGCTCGTTCCAGTTGCCCCGGATGCCTTCGAAACAGGCCGTGCCGTAATGCAGTGCGGCCGTCAGGACGCCGACCTTGGCCTGTGACAGGGGCATGTACTTCTTTTGAAAGAAAGCATACGGAGGCATGGCAGTGTCCCTTTCAATAATCGGTCTGTAAAACGAAATTATATAGGCGACTACGAGTCAAAGGCAAATCGGGGGAGGTGCTTACCCTATCCCCCGCCAGATTCTTCGGTTATTACACTACCTCAGAATAGCACATTTCTGAAATGTTATCCTGAAGCGGAGCGAAGGAGCTGGGGATGGGGTAAAATTAGTGTGCTACCAGATGTGAGTTAATTTGACTTCTTAACTCCAGCGCCACCTTCCGTGCCGCTTCGGCGAAGTCGGATTTCGCTGAGGCATAAAGCACCTGGCGCGATACGGTGATGATGGTCCGAATCGTTGCCCGGTCCACGCCGTTCTTTACCGTAAGTCCGAGGTCGCCGCTCTGAGCGCCGATGCCGGGGATAAGTATGGGCATCTCCGGGCAAATCTCGCGGATATGGCGCAACTCAGCCGGGTTGGTAGCGCCGGCAACGAGGCCGATATTACCGTCTTTATTCCATTCAAGCGCCTTGCGGGCGACAGCTTCATAAAGGGGCTGGCCGTTTTCCAGTTTGAGGTTCTGGAAATCCGCACCGCCGGGGTTCGAAGTGCGGCATAGCAGGAAGACGCCTTTATCGGTGTATTTCATGAAAGGCTCGATAGAATCGTAACCCAGATAGGGATTGACGGTGACCGAGTCGAATCCGAAGCCATCGAACAGGGCTTTGGCATAGGCTCTGGAGGTATTGCCGATATCGCCCCGCTTGCCGTCGCCGATAGACAGGACGTCCGCAGGGATGTGCTTGAGAGTTTTCTCCAATGCCGCCATGCCGGCACTGCCCATCGCTTCATAAAACGCCAGATTGGGCTTAAAAGCGCAGACCAGGTCGCCGGTGGCTTCAATTATGGCCCGGTTGAAGTCGGCGATTGATATGCCCTGGGGCATGAGCGCCGGGTCGGGGTCGAGTCCGATGCAGAGGAGGCTGTCGTTCTTTTTACGGGCGCTGGCGAGTTTATCAAGAAAGTTCATACCCTTGATGATAGCAGGCTGGCGACTTAAGGGAAAGATGGGGAGGTTTCTCTCTCCCCCCGCCAGATCCTTCGCTTCGCTCAGGATGACATAATGGGACGGATGACATGACGGGACGGGATAGCACGATGGGTCGGACCATCCAGAATGCTATAATTCCGCTGTGAATTACCGCGAAGCCGAAGAATACGTTTTAAGCTTCACTAACTACGAGAAGACGCCGGGCGTACCCTATACCCTGGCCAACTATGACTTGCGGCGCATGGACGAGCTTCTGGTACCGCTGGGTAACCCGCACCTGGCGGCGAAGACTGTTCACATCGCCGGCACCAAGGGCAAGGGGAGCACCGCGGCCATGATCCACTCGATACTCAAGACCGCTGGCTACCGGGCCGCCCTTTATACATCGCCGCACCTTATAAGCCTGCGCGAGCGGTTCAAGATAAACGATGATTTGATTTCGGAAAGCGATTTCGCCGCTCTGGTCACCGAAATCAGGCCGCTGGTTGACGAGGTGACCCGGCGCTCGGCTTACGGCCCGCTGACGACCTTTGAAATCCTGACGGTGGCCGCCTTCCTTTATTTCCAGAGGCAGAAGGCGGACTACCAGGTGCTTGAAGTCGGGCTCGGCGGCCGGCTCGACGCCACCAACGTGGTGCCCGCCCCGGAGGTCTGTGTCATCACTTCCATCAGCCTGGACCACATGGCGGCGCTGGGTGATACTGTGGCTAAAATCGCGCGGGAGAAGGCGGGCATCATCAAGCCCGGAGTGGTGACAGTGACCGCATGGCTGCCGGATGGCGCCTGGCAGGTTGTCAGCGATATTGCCAGAGAAAAGGGCTCACCTAGAAACGTGGTTAGAGAGCATCATTCTTGGGAAGAACTGTCCTCAGGTCTCGATGGTCAGGAATTGCTTGTAAAAGGACGCCTCGGCCAGTACCGCGTCCATGTCCCGCTTATCGGCTCTTATCAGCAGGAAAACGCCGTGGTTGCCGTGGCGGCGGTCGAAGCGCTTATTGAGCAGGGCGCCCGGATAACAAGCGAGCACATCGTTCACGGCCTGGCCGATGTCAGGTGGCCCGGCCGGTTCCAGATACTGCGCCGCAACCCGTTCCTGGTGCTTGACGGCGCCCACAACCGCGATTCGATAGAGAAATTCATGAGTGCATTAGGCGGTCTATTCGGGCTGATTGTGCCATGTATTTGCATGCCCGGATATGAATTTAATCCTCGTGTCAACACGAAGAAAGTTTATATCATTTGCGGCATGTCGGTGGATAAAGATATACCGGGCATAATTGATGGGCTGATTGACTGCTTTTTTTGTACTGCCGCCCCTGCTGACTTCTTCCATTTTATTCTAACCCGGGCTGACCATCCCCGCGCCGCCGACCCGGTCATGGTCAGGGAAGAATTCATAAAACGCTACTGGAAGGACAGGGTTCAGGTTGTGGATAAAGTCGATGCGGCCATTTCGCAGGCGCTGGCCGCAGCCGCACCCGATGGCCTTGTGGCCGTTACCGGCTCGCTGTTCGTGGTGGGCGAAGCCCTTGCCTGGGCTGAAAAGCACCCGGAAGCGTTAAAGTAGCCGTGGGGCGGCTGGCTGGGGGATGCCCGGAGACGTTTTGGCCTCGGGCGGGAGCATTTCGCCAAGCAGTCTTTGAAGCGCCATAGTGTGACTGCACAGCCCCCACTGGCTGAAGAAATTGCAGGTGCACTCCCACCTGTCGTTACGGTAGCTCACGCGGTACTCGTCATGTTCGCCTTTGAACTTGACTGCCAGCTCGTTGAAAGTGACACGGTCGGGTTCCTGGGAATAGCGGCGGGCCTTTTCAATCTTACCGATCAGGCTTGACTGCAACTCTTTGCCTCCTCGGTTTGATGGACAAAGTATACCACTTTTTGGTGTATTTATTTATCGTTGTATCCCCGTTTAGCCTAGCTGGTTGCTAGATGAGAGGCTGTGGATTGCTAGAAAGCACGGACAATATCAGAATACAGGTCTCGCCAGTGCCCTTGTTTAATTCTTATTTTAGTTCCGTGGTTATGTCCAGTACGCGCATCGAAGTCGATTAAAATGGTACCTGACCGGACACAGTCCAGAAATCTGTCGAAAGAGAAACCCGACAGAATGTAAAGCTCTGAGTATAGGAAGTACTCCCTGCTTCCGTCAATCTTGACATCGGCAACGACATAGAAACAGTTCTTGATCTTGGCTCCGACTGCGTATCGGAGGTCGTCAAAGCCCCAATAAGGCTCGGGGTTGAGAGGTCCAAGTCCAATTCGCCGGCTAACTGATTGTAGCCAGTCGGCGATCGCAGGATCATGGGTGTTAGCCTTAGATGGGTCAAATATAAAGCGTAGCTTTTCCATGCGAGTGTCGATTTCGATTCGGAATCCCCTGCTGGTATAGCTAATTGCGCTTGTCGTTGACCGAAAGCTCATTTCGGTTTCGGGGTACTTCTTGCCGGCTTCCTTGTGCCTCCATCCGTATGAAGGAAGAAGCAGGTTTGGCACTATACGTGCGGCTTGCGGCGATGGTTCAATGTGCTTTAATGTTACCAAGGATGTTGACTGGCTTCTTTGGCCTTTGAGTTCCCACTCGCGTGCGTTTGGGATTGGCAAGTTGTTTTCCTTCAGGTGAAGAAGGCTCTCCAGAGTGTTGCCCACGGCACCGTCGTTGCGTGTGTTGATAGTCCGCTTTACGCTCCGCCGCCAACCTTGGTCTCGGATTCGCCTGATCGCTTCTATCAGTTGTTCTTTGGTAAACGTTCTCATGTGGAGGCCTCCAAAAATCGAGTAGGTACTCAAATGTCACTCCCATAGTAATGTAGTTGCTCGGCCATCCGAAAATGCCAATCTTGTTAACCAGATTTGTGCGGTCCCAAATTATTACGTTCCGCAGTTCATACCCTCGCTGCCGCATTTCTTGAATCAGAGAGACGTGTATTGTGATTCGCTGGTTATCCCACCACATGTCAGGTACGTTGATCACGCAGTGGGCTTTGGGGCGAAGGATCGGTAGCAACAATGCGAAGATATCGCCAATAGCTCGGGTGTAATCCTCTAGACACATCGTGCCTAAGTCCCGTGGGTCTTGCGAGTACTGCTCAATACGCCCCAATTGTTCATTGTTACGGAATCTTCGAGACTTATTCATTCGGGGTCTGTTGAGCAGATTCGCATAGGGCGGTGAGGTCCAGATTAGACTCACAGTTTCCGGCTCAAGGTATCTTGATATATGCAGAGCATCGTCTTGAATAGCTATTTGAACTGAATGACCGATGAGTTGACGTTGCGCAAGACGCCTTGCGCATAGATCAATGTATTTCTGCTGGAGATCAAAGCCTACAGCGTTTCTATTGAGATCGCGTGCAGCTATCAGAGTTGTGCCGCTACCGACAAATGGGTCTAGTACGAGTTCTCCCTCGTGAGTAAATAATTCTATTATTCTTTTCGATAGCGTTATTGGGAAAGTAGCAGGGTGTACGTTTTTATCTCGAATGTCGCGGGACTCGTAGGTGAATTGCCAGACACCAAGTTGGCTTTTGAGCCAATCCTTTGGCTCCATGCAATTGATGTGTGTGACTGGGCAAGCACAGGTTTTAATAAAGCCAATTTGAAGCTTAGACTGATAAAGTGTAGTTCCTTCGCGGATGACGGTAGGTAATTGCATGACCAGGGTATCCCTCCGAAGCCTAATGTATCTAATAGCCAGAACGCGGCGTTAGTTAATGTAAGAATACTTCATTTGGCATTATACAACAGATGGCCTGACACGAAGGGGTTGGGAGTTCACCAGAGAGCGAGTTTATGTGTGTTGCCCGATAGGAGTGGAGAGACTACAATAAGACACGACTAATTGTAATGGAGTCATTCTTTGCGCGACCGGCTTAGCCAAGTTTTGAAAGGGCACCAGGCGGACTACGCCGAAGTCCGGCTGGAGACTAACGAAGTCAGCCACATTACCTACCGGGGCCGGCGGGTGGATGAGATTACCCGGGCGGCCAGTTCCGGCGGCAACGTCCGCGCCCGGGTGGGAGGTGGCTGGGGGTTCGTCAGCTTCAACGAGCTCGATGGACTGAAGGACAAAGTGGCGCTGGCGGTGCGGCAGGCGAGGCTGGTCAACCGGCAGGAAGGCTATTTTGCGCCGGCCGAACCGGTGGTGGACATCGTCCCACCGGAGGTCAGTAAGGACCCGCGCTCGATGCCCTTCGCTGACAAGAAGAAACTCCTTGACGAGTATAATGAAATCATTCTTGGCACGCCCGGAATTCAGACTTCAAGCATTGCTTATGCCGATGCCTTCAAGAAGGTGACCTTCGCCAGCTCGGAAGGGAGTTATATCGAGCAGAGCCGGGTTGATGTCACCCTGCGTGTTGCGGCGGTAGCCCGCGATGGCGGTGAGGTCCAGCAGACCAGCCTCAGTCTTGGCAGTAAAGGCGATTTCGGTGTTGTCGAAGGCCTGCACGGGCGTATCGGCGAGCTGGCCAAACGCGCCGTGGAGATGCTGTCCGCCCCGAAAGTCAAGAACGGCGAGTACACCGTCATTCTCGACCCGGTTCTGGCCGGCGTCTTTACCCATGAGGCCTTCGGCCACCTTTCCGAGTCCGACCATATCTACGAGAACGAAAAGCTTCGGCAGATGATGGTGCTGGGACGGAAGTTCGGCGGCAACCTGCTTAATATTGTTGATGGAGCGGCTGTACCCGGACTGCGCGGTAGTTTTAAGTATGATGATGAAGGTGTACCAGCCCAGAAGACCTATCTCATCCGGGAGGGCTATCTGGTGGGACGCCTGCATTCACGCGAGACCGCTGGTGTGATGGATGAAAAGCCCACAGGCAACGCCCGCGCCGTTGGTTATCTCTTCCCGCCAATCGTCAGAATGACCAACACCTACATTGAGCCGGGCGATGTCGTCTTTGACGACATGATAAAGGACATCCGGCTGGGCATTTACGCAAAAGACTGGTACGGCGGCACCACCAGCCTGGAGATGTTCACCTTCTCGGCCGGCGAAGCCTACATGATACGCGACGGCAAGGTGGCGGAGCTGGTACGACCGGTAACGCTTTCCGGGAACGTTTTCACCACGCTGGCGAATATTGATGCTGTTGGCAATGACCTGGAAATGAACCAGGGCGGTGGCTGTGGCAAGGCTGACCAGGCGCCATTACCGGTGTCCAACGGCAGTCCGCACATCCGCATCCGGCGCTGTCTGGTGGGAGGCCGATAAGATGTACGACTATCTCTCACCAGCAAAGAAGGTCGCGGAACACGCCGAGGTGTTCATCGTCCATGCGCGGCGCACGCCGGTACGCTTCGAAGCCAACCAGCTCAAGCAGGTGCAGACCAAGGAGAGCACCACGGTGGCCCTGCGCATCATTAAGAACGGGCGCATCGGCTTTGCCGTCGGCAACGGCGCAATACCGCCCGAGACGCTGGTTGCCATGGCAGTGGAGACAGTACCTTTCGGCCCGGAAGCCGAGTTTGAATTTCCAGCGGCTGATAACTACCTGCCGGTGAATGTCTTCGATGCCGGGGTTGATGATGTTTCAATCGAGAGGATGGCGGAACTTGGCCTTGGACTGATTGAAAAACTGCGCGAGCACACTCCGGACGTCCTGTGTGAGGGTAACGTCAGCAAACAAGTCTCGGAAATTCGTCTGTCCAACTCCCGGGGGATGGAGACCAGCTACCAGCGGAGCGTTTTCAGCGTCAATATTGAAGGTGTTCTGGTGCGGGAAGGCGACCTCCTTTTTGTCGGTGATGGTGAAAGCTCCTGCCGGCCCATCATGGACTGCTCACGGATAGCCGAGAGCACCATCCGCCAGCTTGAGTATGCGCGGGTGCTGACACGGCTCGATTCCAAGACCATGCCGGTAGTCTTCACGCCCATAGGCATCGCCAGCACCCTGGTGGCGCCGCTGGGTGTGGCCTTTAATGGCAAGCGCGTGGTCGATGGCTCTTCCCCGTTGAAGGGCCGTCAGGGGGAGAAAGTCTTTGACGTCAAGTTTAACCTGTGGGATGACGCCACCCTGCCGTTCCAACCGGGGAGCTGTCCCTGTGATGATGAGGGCGTACCCAGCCAGCGGACGCCGCTGGTCGAGGGTGGCGTGGTCAAGGAGTTCCTGTTTGACCTGCAGACGGCCAGGCAGGCGGGGACGAAGAGTACCGGAAGCGGACGCCGCGGCGGTGGATTGCCCGGTCCCGGCTCAAGTTCGCTTATAATTGGAGAAGGAGTCGAGTCCTACCAGGATATTCTCAAGCAAATAGATGAGGGACTGTTGGTCGAGTTCACCATGGGCGCCGAGCAGGGCAATCTTCTTAGCGGAGACTTCGCCGGCAATGTCCTCCTGGGCTTCGCTGTCCGGAATGGCGAGATTGTGGGGCGGGTAAAGGACACCGTGGTCTCGGGGAATGTTTATCAGATACTTGGCAGCATCGGGGCGCTCAGCCGTGAGGCCCGTTGGGTTAGCGGCTTCCTCAAGACACCGTATATACTTTGTCCTGGCCTCTCGGTTGTCTCGAAGGGGGTATAGGATGCCCGGTAAGAAGATACTTGTCCACTGGTATGAGAATATCCGGCCGCGCCGGTGTGAGATGATTGCCGCCTGGCCGGGCGTTGGCGACGTAGCGCTTATACTGGCTGACTACGTCCGGGGTAAGCTCGGCGCTATCGAGGTCGCCGATATCGACCCAACCGCCTTCTTCAACGCTACCGGTGTCCTGGTGAGGGATAACGTCATTGAGGAGCCGCAATTTCCCCAGAGCAAGTTCTACTACTGGAAGAATCCGGGCCGGGGAAAGGACCTGATTATATTTATCGGAGATGAACAGCCGGCATCGAAAAGCTACGAGCTGGCCAACCTTGTTCTCGGCGTAGCCAAAGAGCTGAAGGTAAGGCGTGTTTACACCTTTGCCGCGGCGCTGGTAAAAATACACCACTCGGAACAGCCACGGGTCTGGGCGGCAGCCACAGATGAGAAACTCCTTAAGGAGGCTACAAAGCATGATGTCGTCCTGCGAGGTACTGTTCAGATAGCCGGCCTTAACGGGCTTTTCCTCGGTGTGGCTAAGGAGCGCGGCATGCCCGGCATCTGTCTTCTTGGCGAATCGCCGATGTACGCTACCCGGATACCGAACCCCAAGGCGGCACTGGCTATTGCTAAGGTATTCGCCGGATTGTTCGGTGCCTCTATCGACCTGGCCGAACTCAAGGTGGAGGCGGAGAAGGCGGAAGTTGAGATGTCCAAAATCACCGCCGAGGCCATGGGACACTTCATCGAAAACTTCACCACACCCATCTGGGAGGAAGGGCAGCCGGAGGACCAGGAGGAAGGATAAAGAATGGCTGAGGGGCGCGGGTCGTTCAGGGAACTGCTGGATGAGATATTCAATCCGGCCCGTAATCCATCCGCGGCACGGCTGGTGCGGCTGTCTAACCTGAACCGCGAAGAGCTTGCGGTATTCGGGGAGTGCTGGAAGTTGGCCGACAACGGCCGCCGCCGCGAACTGGTGGCTGCCCTGGCCCAACTGTCCCGTGACAATATCGGAGTCAATTTCGACCATGTCTTCCAATTGTCGCTGGCCAGTGATGATGCCGAAGTCAAGCTGGCGGCGCTGATTGGCCTGGAAGAGTCAGAGGACTATCGCCTTATCCCGAAGCTCATAAGGTTGCTTGATGACCCGGCAAGCGCAGTCCGACGCTCCGCGGCAGTAGCGTTGGGCAGGTTCGCCCTGCTGGCCGAAACCGGGAAGATAGCACGCCGGCATGGAGAGGAAGTTTTCAACGCACTGGTTAAAGTAGTGAGGAATGCTGAGGAAGAGCCGGAAGTCCGGGCGCAAGCACTCCAGGCAGTAGCTGTCTTTACTGTTCCTCAAGTGCAGGGGTTGATTGAAAGAGCTTACGCTGAAGAGAGCGTCGCGTTGAAAGCAGGTGCGGTTGCCGCCATGGGCCGCACCTGCGATGCCGCCTGGCTTCCATCGGTTATTAAGGAGCTTGCCAGCGAACGAGTCGAACTCCGCCGCGCCGCGGCGGCTGCCAGCGGCGAGCTGGAGAGTGAGGAGGCCGTGCCTCATTTGATAAGACTCACCCGTGATGAAGTTATTGAGGTGAAGGAGGCGGCCATTGCCGCTCTCGGCGAAATCGGTGGGGAGGTGGCTAAAAAAGTTCTGGAGAACCTGACCAGAAGCCCGGTCAGGCGTGTCAGCTCCGCGGCCAGGGCTGCTCTCGCCGAGCTGTCCTTCTGGGAATCGCCGATGGCGATGAGGGGAAGGGCCACCTCACTATAACCCTCGATAGGGAGTATCAAACCAGCCAGGATGTTCAGTTAGTTCCGGCTTGACTTAATGGGGAGTAGTACACCTCATACAACGATGCTAGCACCGCAACGTCCTATGTCTACGACGGCATTCCTTTAATATTGTTTGACAAACGGCCCGGCCTATTTCATACTATAGTATGACGACGGTATGAGGGAGAAGGTCTATGCCAAAAACAGCTAAAGTTGCCATCAGTCTTCCGGAGGAAGTCTTGAACGAAGTGGAGCGTGAGCGGGGAGAAAGCGGTGAGAGCCGGAGTCAATTCTTCCGCCGCGCTGTGGAAGCGTTATTAGAGCGCCGGAGGTCTCTGGAAATGAGTGCGCGTTATACGCGTGCTTATGAGCAGGTGCCGGAGACAAGGCAGGAAGTTGAAGCGGCACGCCGTGCGGCCGGGAGCATTCTGAGCGAGGAACCTTGGCAATGAGAAGGGGCGAGATATGGTGGGCGGAATTAGACCCACCTGCCGGACGGCGGCCGGTAGTACTCCTGTCCCGTGACGAGGCGTACAGCGTTCGTTCGCTAGTCATTGTAGCGCCCGTCACCACCCGCATTCGCAATATTCCATCGGAGGTCCTGCTGGACAACCAGGACGGAATGCCCCAGCGATGCGTTGCCAATCTAGACACGATTACTACTATCCCTAAAGACTGTCTCCAAAGTCGGCTGGCGGTACTGAACCCCAGAAAGCTTAAAGAGGTTGAAGCCGCGGTTCGCTTCGCTTTAGGTCTGGAGTAGAGTCAGTGCAAATGGTTATAACAGGCGAAAAGGTCCGTCTGCGTCCCAAGACTGTCAAGGACGCGTCCAATGATTACCTGTGGCGGAAAGACGAGGAACTGAGCCGCCTTGATGCCGCCATACCTCTTTCTATCTCCTACGGCGAGTATCTGCTCTTCTACGGTGAGGAGCTCTACGGTGCTAAGGATGACCATTACCGCTTTGGTATCGAGACCCTGGATGGCCGGCATATCGGCAATTGTGCCGTTTACAATTTTGACAACTCCCGTAAAGAAGCTGAGCTTGGCGTCATGATTGGCGACCGGGCCTACTGGGGCCAGGGCTACGGCGCCGATGCCGTTGGAACTCTGGTGCAGTATGTTTTCAGCAACACCGACCTGAAGCGGCTCCACCTCAAGACGCTGGAATGGAACGTGCGGGCGCAGAAGTGCTTCCTCAAGTGCGGCTTTGTCTCTTTCGGAAGGCGGCTCAACGGCGGTCATGACTTCATCCTGATGGAAAAACTCAGGTCGCGGGAAGCCGCGACACCCGGGCCGGAACATGGTGACGCCTCCAGTTCCAGCAAGCCTCCGGCGACCGGGGCATAACCCCCCATCCCGCTCGCAGTCGGCCCCTCAGCACATTCTTTCTAAGTGTTTTCTCCTAAAACTCTCATAGGCATTAACACCTGATTTTCCATAAATGGGGCGATCAGGTATTGCGCACTCACCGGGGACGTGCTAAATAATTGGACAGTTCCCGCTATTGTAAAGCGGGCGGCGAGTGTGACAGCAGGGCTGTTTGGCAGCGCCAGCCTCGATCCTCGCCTTCTAATCTCCGCCTCTTGAACTTGGTGTTGCCCGCCCCGGTTCCGCCTTTCTTTTGAAGCTGTCTCGCTCGTATTGATTATTTCCTTGCAGTGATTGAGTTTGCCAGGAGGGCATGGCATGGAAAAGAAAATCGGCGTCTACGTATGCCACTGCGGCGTCAATATATCCCAGACGGTTGACGTTGAAAGCGTGGCCGAGTTTGCCAAGAAACTGCCCAATGTAGTTGTGGCCCGGGAATACAAGTTCATGTGCTCCGACCCCGGCCAGGAGATGATCAAGAATGACATCAAGGAGCTTGGTGTCAACCGGGTCGTTGTGGCCTCGTGTTCCCCTCAGATGCACGAGCCGACCTTTCGCCGGGCTGTTCAGACAGCCGGGCTTAACCCCTACTTTTTCGAGATGGCTAACATCCGGGAACACTGCTCCTGGGTGACCGAGGACCGCGCTAGAGCCAGTGAGAAGGCCAAGGCACTGGTCAGCGCCGCCGTCAGGCGTGTCTTCTTCCATGAGCCGTTGATGACCAGAGAAGTCCCGGTCAATCCGAATACCCTGATTGTCGGCGGCGGCATCGCCGGCATCCAGGCGGCCCTGGAAATCGCCGAGTCCGAGCATAAGGTCTATCTGGTGGAGCGGGAGCCGAGCATCGGCGGCCACATGATTCAGATGGACAAGACCTTCCCCACTCTGGACTGCTCCGCCTGCATTCTGACCCCCAAGATGACCCAGGCCGGTTCCAGCCCGTATATTGAGCTCTTCAGCTACAGCGAGGTGGTTGACGTTTCCGGATACGTGGGCAACTTCAAGGTCAAGGTGAGGAAGAAGCCCAGGTATGTTATCACCAAGGACTGCACCGGATGTGGCGAGTGCGCCAAGGTCTGTCCGGTCGAGGTGCCTGCCGAGTTCGAGTTGGGCATGAGCAAGCGCAAGGCCACCTACCGCCCGTTTGCTCAGGCAGTGCCCGGGGCGTTTGTAATCGATAAGGGCGGGAAGTCACCCTGCTCCGTGGCCTGCCCGGCTGGAGTCAATGCCCACGGCTATGTCGCCCTGATTTCGAAGGGTAAGTTCAAAGAGGCGATGGAGGTCCTGCGCCGGACGATGCCGTTCGCCGGTGTCTGCGGCCGTGTCTGCACTCACCCGTGCGAGTCGGAATGCGAGCGCGGCAAGGTTGACGAACCAATTGCCATCCGGTCGCTCAAGCGCTTCATGGCCGACTACGAGCTGAAGGCTGGCCGGCAGAAAGCCAGACCAGTCGAGGCAACCAAGGAAGCCAGGGTTGCCGTAGTTGGTTCCGGTCCGGCCGGTCTGGCCTGCGCTTACGACCTGGTGCGCGAGGGTTATAAGGTGACTGTCTTCGAGACCTCGTCAAAGGCTGGCGGCCTGATGCGCTGGGCAATCCCCGAATACCGCCTGCCTAAAGAGATTCTGGACAACGAAATTGCATATATGCAGGAGCTTGGCGTCGAAATCAAGCTCAATACCCCGGTCAAGAACCTTTCCGAACTCTTTAACCAGGGCTATAAGGCAATCTTTCTCGGGACCGGTGCCGCCGAGAGTGTCAAACTCGGTGTGCCGGGCGAGGATATCCCGGGCGTGGTCCAGGCGCTGGACTTCCTCAAGCAGTCGGCTTCCGGGAGTAAGGTGGGATTGGGAGACAAAGTTGTGGTCATCGGCGGCGGAAACGCCGCAGTCGATGCGGCGCGCACAGCCAGAAGAATGGGCGTCAAAGAAGTCACGGTCGTTTACCGCCGCTCTAGGGCAGAGATGCCGGCTTATCCTGAAGAAGTCGCCGAGATGGAGAACGAGGGTGTCAAGATTCAGTTCCTGGCGGCACCGGTCAGGATAAACGTCAAAGATGGTACGCTTGCCGGCATCAAGTGCATCCGCATGGAACTCGGTGAAGCAGACGCCAGCGGCCGGCGGCACCCGGCTCCGGTTAAGGGCTCGGAGTTCGATATCGACTGCAACAATGTCATTGTTGCTGTCGGTCAGTCGGTCAATAAGGCGGCTTTACCCAAAGAGCTTGCCTTCACTGGTTGGGGGACGGTCGTGGTCGACCAGGTGACGCTTGAGACAAACATCGATGGTGTCTTCGCTGGCGGCGATGTCGTATCCGGCCCATCGGATGTCATCAACGGCGTGGCCGCAGGCAAGGAGGCGGCGGTCTCGATTGACCGATACCTCCGCCGCGCCGACTTGAGGAAGGACCGCGCCAATTATAGGGAGATGGTAAAGGATGTGCCCAAGAAGGGCGTGGAGCTTAAGGCGCGGGCCAGGATGCCGCTTCTACCGGTAAAGGAGCGGGCGGGCTCATTCGCCCAGGTCGAGCTCGGATTTGATGAGAAGACAGCCATTGAAGAGGCCAGCCGCTGTCTTAACTGCGCCGTGTGCTCCGAGTGTCTTGAGTGTGTCAAGGTCTGTGAGCGCAAGGCGATTGACCATGAAATGAAGGAGGAAATCATCGAGCTGGATGTGGGCAATATTATCCTCGCCACCGGCTACCAGCTTTTCGACCCGACGCCGATGGTCCAGTACGGCTACGGCCGGCTCGATAATGTTCTGACCAGCCTCGAGTTCGAGCGCATGGTCAATGCCACCGGTCCTACCGGCGGCAAGATATTACTCAAGGAAGGCAGGGAGCCGAAGCGGGTGGGCCTCATCCACTGCGTCGGCAGCCGCGATTCGAACTATCACGAGTACTGCTCCCGCCTCTGCTGTATGCACTCGCTCAAGTTCGCCCACCTTATTGAAGAGCGTATCCCCGGCGTGGAGTGCTTCGAGTTCTACATTGACATGAGAAGCGCCGGCAAGGGCTTTGAAGAGTTCTACAACCGGGTGCTAAAGGAGGGCACCATTTTCTTCCGCGGCCGGCCCGGTGAAATCACCAACGTGGCCGAGCGGCCGGAGGAAGAGGGTAAGCTTATCGTCCAGTTTGAGGATACCCTGGTCGGCCGTCAGCGCCGCCTGCCGGTGGATATGGTCGTCCTGAGCTGTGCCCTTGAACCGCAGAAGGACGCCGATGCCGTAGCCCGTATGTTCGGCATCTCCTGTGGCCCGGCCAACTGGTTCCTGGAGAAACATCCCAAGCTCGACCCGGTGGCTACTATGACCGACGGCGTCTTCGTCATCGGCTGCTGCCAGGGGCCGAAGGACATCCCGGACACGGTGGCCCAGGCCTCAGCGGCAGCCGCCCGTGTCCTGGCGCTTATCAGCAAAGGGAAAGTTGCCGTAGAAACGGCCATCGCCGTTATCGATGAGGACAAGTGCTCCGGCTGCCGTGTTTGCAACCTGATGTGCCCTTACAGCGCCATCAGTTACATTGAGGACAAGAAGGTGTCCCGCGTCAATGAGGTGCTGTGCAAGGGTTGCGGCACCTGCGTGGCTGCTTGTCCGAGCTGTGCCATTACCCAGAAGCACTTCACCACCCAGCAGATTGAAGCCGAGATCGAGGGCGTACTGGTCTAACACAACGCTTTTGATTCGAGGAGGACTCAGTTATGAGTAAGAAGGATGTCCTGGGGCCTTACATCAGGGTGAACGACCCCAACCTGTTCGTTAACCAGGTGGCCGCCGAGCCCGGGGGCGAGAAAGTCAGGGAATGCATCCAGTGCGGGGTCTGCAGTGGTTCCTGCACCACTTCCGAGTGGTGGCAGTACCAGCCGCGCCGGGTTATTGCCATGATCCGCGCCGGCATGAAGGAGGAGGTGATGACCAGTGCCTCCACCTTCTACTGTGTGTCGTGCTATAAGTGCACGGTGCGCTGTCCCCGCGGGATAAAGCCGGCCAGCCTTATCCATGCGGTGGAGGCGATCGCTGAACGCGAGGGCTACCGGCCCCGGACCAGGACGATGCCGCTCTACCGGAGCCTGCGTAATAGCATCAAGAGCGGGCGCATCTGGGAGCTGGGCACTTTCATCGGGTACTATCTTAGGGTGAATCCCTTAACCGCTATTGGCGCCCTGCCGACAGCCTGGGCGCTATTCTCCCATGGCCGCCTGAAGCTCACGCCGCCTAAGAAAACCAGGGGTGCGGATGATGTGGTGAAGATTATTCAGAAACTCCAGTCAATGAAGACGGAAACCGGAGGTGTCAGGTGAGGTACTATGCTTACTACCCCGGCTGTGCCATGGAGTCGGAAGGCGTCCCTATCGAGCGCTCCCTGATGGCCGTGGCCAAAATACTGGATATTCAGCTTAAGGAACTTGAGGACTGGACCTGCTGTGGATGCCCCGGTGCGCCGATTCATGAACTTGAGGCGGTCAGCATTGCCGCACGGAATCTGGCCCTGGCGGAAAAGACCGGACTCGACCTAGTGGCCCCGTGCTCCTGCTGTTACCGTAACCTAAAGAATGCACATTTGACCGTTACCGAGGATCATAGAATCGGCCCTAAGGTCAATGAGGCGCTTTCTGCCGTCGGGCTTCACTACGGTGGTAGTGTCCGTGTACGGAACCTTATTGATGTTTTCGTCAACGACATTGGGCTAGAGGCCATTGCCGCTAAAGTGAAAGTTCCGCTTACAGGCCTGGCCGCCGCCTGCTGGTATGGCTGTCACGAGACCCGCCCCTATGGGCCGGATGACCCCGAGTTCCCGATGTGGCTCGACCAGATTGTGGAAACGCTCGGGGCGACGCCGGTTAACTTCCCCCTCAAGGCACAATGCTGTGGCGGCGCCCAACTCATCAGCCAGCCGGATGTGGCCCTTAAGCTGGTGTGGAAACTGCTGGACAACGCCGCCGACAATGGCGCAGTGGTAATGGCCACCACACTATGTCCGCTGTGCCACAGCAATGTCGATTCTACTCAGATGAGGGTCAATAAGCGGTTCAAGACCAAGTTTGAGATGCCGGTTCTGGCCAGCACCCAGTTGATGGGACTTGCTTTCGGGCTGAAGCCCGGGGAAGTTGGCCTGGACAAGAACATTGTCCCTTGGGAGAAAGTTCTCTCGCCCTATCTTAAGGTGCGGGCGTAAAGGAGGCATGACAGATGAGTTGGGAACCTAAAATTGTCGGCTTCCTATGTAACTGGTGCTCCTACCGTGGCGCTGACCTTGCCGGCACCGCCCGGATGAAGAGCGCTCCTAACGTGAGGATTGTCCGCGTTATGTGCAGTGGCCGGGTGGAGCCGGCGTTTGTCCTCAAGGCTTTGGAGCTAGGCGCCGATGGCGTGCTGGTTCTGGGCTGTCACCCGGGCGACTGCCATTACGCCGAGGGTAATTACAAGGCGATGCGGCGTTTCCCTCTCCTCAAGAAGATGCTGGCGCAAATGGGAGTAGAAGACGACCGTGTTCGGCTCGACTGGGTCTCCGCTTCTGAAGGGGACCGCTTCGTGGCTATCGTGAATGATATGACTGAAAAGGTCCGGGCGCTCGGGCCTTTTGCCCGCAACTCGTAAGGAGGAACTATGGGCAAGTTGAAAGTGGCGCTTTACTGGGCGGCAAGCTGCGGCGGCTGTGAAATTGCCCAGCTTATGATTGGCGAAAAGATTCTCAAGCTGGTCGAGGCGGCGGACATCGTCTTCTGGCCGGTGGCCATTGACGTCAAGTACAAGGATGTGGAGGTGATGCCGTCCAAGAGTATTGATGCCTGCCTCTTTAATGGCGGCATCCGCAACTCGGAACAGGAACATGTTGCGAAAATGCTCCGGGAAAAGTCAAAGATAATGATCAGCTATGGCGCCTGCGCACACGAAGGCGGCATACCTGGCCTGGGCAATCTCCACAATAAAGAGCGCATTTTCCAGACGGTGTACTTCGATACGCCCTCTACTGACAACAAGGACAAGGTAGTGCCCCAACCCAAGTTCCAGGTCCCGGAAGGGGAATTGAATATTCCCGTCTTTTACGATTCTGTTAAAACACTGCACCACACCGTTGATGTTGATTACACCATACCCGGCTGTCCGCCGGAGGAGAGGACCACCTGGCTGGCACTGGAAGCCCTCATTACCGGCAAACTGCCGCCAAAAGGCACCGTGATTACCCACACTGCCAAAGCGGTCTGTGATGAATGCCTGCGGAGGAAGGGAGAAAAGAAGGTCAAGGCCTTCTACCGCACCTGGCAGAAGGTGCCCGAGCCGGAGACCTGCCTTCTCGAGCAGGGCTTTCTCTGCGCCGGTGTCGCCACCCGCGGCGGCTGTGGTGCTCTGTGTCCTCAGGCCAATATGCCATGTACCGGGTGCTACGGGCCAGTTGAGGGAGTTGCCGACCAGGGCGCTCATTTTCTTGGCGCCGTCGCTTCGATTATCGATTCCAAGGACCCGGATGAGGTTAAGAAAATTGTTGACACCATCCCGGACCCGGTTGGTACTTTCTATCGCTACAGCCTGCCGGATTCGCTGTTGAGGAGGGCCAGGATAAAATGAACCGGATAACAATTGACCCGATAACACGGCTGGAAGGCCATGGCAAGATAGAAATCTTCCTTGATGACAAGGGCGAGGTGGCCAACAGCTATTTCCAGGTTCCCGAGCTAAGAGGCTTCGAGCGCTTCTGCCAGGGCCGCTTGGCTGAGGATATGCCCCAGATAACCCAGCGCATCTGCGGCGTCTGCCCGGAGGCCCATCATATGGCTTCGACGAAAACACTTGACGCCGTATTTCATGTCGACCCGCCCAGCGTAGCCAAAAAGCTTCGCGAACTTTTATACTCCGCCTTCTATGTTACCGACCATACCACCCACTTCTATATCCTCGGCGGGCCTGACTTCGTTATGGGCCCGGAGTCGCCGGTAGCCGAGCGCAACATTATTGGTGTTATTGGCAAGGTTGGATTGGAACTGGCCGGTGCGGTCATCAAGACCCGCATGCGTAATCATCACGTTATCCAGCTTCTCGGCGGCCGGGCAGTGCATCCAGTATTCGGTCTGCCCGGCGGAGTGAGCAAGGGTATTAACGAAGAAGAGCGCAAGGAGGTCGAGGAAATCGCCAAGGAGTCGGTGGAGTTTGGCAAGCAGTCTCTAAAAGTTTTCGATGACATCGTACTTAAGAATAAGGCATACGTTGACCTCATTCTTAGCGATGCCTATACACACAAGACCTACTATATGGGCCTGGTTGATGAGAAGAACCGGGTCAACTTTTATGACGGCAAGGTGAGGGTGGTTGATCCTGACGGTAAGGAATTCGTCAAATTCAAGCCGCAGGAGTACCTAGACCATATCGCCGAGCACGTCGAACCGTGGTCGTACATGAAGTTCCCGTTTCTTAAGAAGATCGGCTGGAAAGGCTTTCTGGATGGAAAGGACAGCGGTGTCTATCGCTGTACCCCGCTTTCCCGGCTTAACGCCGCCGACGGCATGGCGACACCTCTAGCCCAGGAAGCCTACGAGAAGTTTTACTCGACTCTGGGCGGCAAGCCAGTTCACCAGACACTGGCCACTCACTGGGCGCGCTTGATAGAGTTATTATATTCGGCTGAACGCATGCTCGAGCTAGCCCGCGACCCGGAAATCGCCAACCCCAACTTCCGGACAATACCCACCGCGGTGCCCAGCGATGGAGTTGGTGTCGTTGAAGCCCCGCGCGGCACCCTGTTTCACCATTACGTCACTGATGAAAAAGGCATTATCAAGAAGGCGAACCTCATCGTAGCTACGGTCAACAACTCCGCCGCTATTAACATGTCTGTCAACAAGGCGGCCAGGGGCCTTATCAAAGCAGGCCAGCCGATAACCGAGGGGCTTCTCAACAAGATTGAAATGGCCTGGCGGCCCTATGACCCGTGCCTTGCCTGCGCTACCCATTCCCTGCCCGGTCAGGCGCCCATGGAAGTCGTTATCCGTGACCACCAGGGCAAGGTGGTTGACCGCCTCAGCCAGCACTTACGCTAGTAGAACAAGGAGTATTACGGTGTCAGGCAGGGGGCTGTCGTGAGAAGAGGTTCTTGCGCCAGCCCCTTTGTGTTTGCTTCAAAGATGTTAACCCCCTTCCCTTGCCAAGGGAGGGGGGGCGGGGGGATAAGATGACTCTCAGGCAGGAACCGGCTCTCAGGCAAGAACAGCGCCTGGCTGTTCTCATGGAGCAGGCACAGGTCCTGGAGATGCCGGAAGATGAATTCCTCCGCCTTATTAAAGAGGTGGAGCAGTCGCCGCTGTTCCGCCGTCTGTACCAGCGCGAGCGGGTTGTACGGCGTGAGCGCTTGCCAGGCACCGATGTCTCACGCCGGGTATTTGAGGCCGATGCTCTTGCCGCGGTTGATACCGGTTCCTTCGATGCCGAGTCGTTGCTATCTGTCAGACAGGATCTGGCCGGACTGGTACAAAAGGTGGGACTGGAGAACTTCAAACGCTATTTCCTTTATCCCGAGGCAGACTTGAGACCGGGAGAGGTCGCCCGTGCTTGCGGCCTGAGCGAAGTTGAGGTTGGGCGTATCAACGGATTGATTGATGATTTCTCGGTGGCCGCTGAGTTCTATCACCCGTCAGCGCTTGGCGACCGGGTTGTCCGCTACACTAAAGTCGCGGCTGTTGAGCACGGGCCTGAAGGCTTTGTAATCGGTTATTACTCGCCGGGCCATGCCCGCGGCCGCTATGTCATCGACCATGAGAAGCTGGCGCGGCTCAAAGAAGCTGGCGTCTTCTCCACGGCGGAGGTGAGGGGACTGAGAGACCTGATACGCAGGCTCGAGATGATTAACCAGCGGCGGGACACGCTTTTACGTATTTTGGAGATGGTCGTCGCCCGGCAGAAACTGTATCTCGAATCGGGCGACCCGAAGGCGCTCCTGCCCTTTACTCAGGTAGAGGTAGCTAAGAAGACCAGCATGGCAGCCAGTTCTATCAGCCGCTGCCTTGCCGGGCGGAGCGTTGACACCCCTTGGGGCGAGAAAGCGCTCGAGGACTTCTTCCCGCGTCCCAGGCGGTTCCGCCGTGAGCTTGTGGCTCAAGTAGTCGCTGGAGAGGATAAGCCCCTCTCTGACGAGCTGGTCCGGCGGCGGCTCCAGGAAAAGTTCGGTGTGGCCATTTCGCGCCGCGCAGTGGCCAGCCTGCGGAAGGAGCTTAAGATACCAAGCTCCCGGGAGCGCCGTCGGCGGGTCGTAGGAGGTGTCTAGCATGGCGGTAATTTTTACTAACCGGGACAAATGCCGCAGTTGCTACGCCTGCATACGTACCTGTCCGGCTCACGCCATCAGGGTGCAGGAGGGGCTGGCTGAGGTTATCAAGGAGAACTGTATCTCCTGCGGCAACTGCATTAAGGTCTGCAGTCAGGGTGCCAAGCAGCTCGAAAGCGATACCGGCAATGTCTGGATACTGCTCGGACAGCAGCCGGCGCCGATCGCCATTCTGGGTGCCTCATTCCCGGCCGCCTTCCCCGGCGTCCGTCCGGGCCAGCTTGTCGCCGCCTTGAAGCGGCTTGGCTTCGGTGAGGTGGTCGAGGTTGCCTTTGGGGGCGAGCTTGTAGCACGGGAATACCGGCGGCTGCTTGATGGAGGTGGTGTTAGACCGCTGGTATCGAGCAACTGTCCGGCGGTGGTTACATATATTGAAAAGTACTACCCGGAACTTCTCGACAACCTGACACCGGTGGTATCGTCCATCATTGCCATGGGGCGTGTCATCAAAGAGAGCTATAAGCCTGGCTCTAAGGTGGTCTTCATCGGCCCCTGCGTCGCCGCCCGCGCCGAACGCGAGGACCCCAGGGTGGCCGGGGCGGTCGATGCCGTCATCACTTTCGGAGAACTGGAAGAGCTGTTCGCCCAGAAAGATATCGTGATTGAGGTGCAGGAGGCTATGCCGACGACCGGCCCCAGACCGGACCGCGCCCGGATGGGCTCGTTCCCCGGCAGCTATGTCATGACGGCGGGTATTGCTGGCGACCCGACCAGAAACGATATCGTCATAGCCGAGGGTTTCCAGCGGGTGCGTGAGGTGATTGCCGACCTGGCCAGAAAAGAAATCAAACCTTCCTTCGTGGAACTTTATATGTGCGAAAGCTGTGCCGAGGGACCGGTGATGCAGAGGGACGTCAGCCTTTTGAAAAAGAAGGAGTCCATCCTCGAGTATATGCGGAGTGAGGCTGACCCGAAACAGACCGAAGCCGATATTGCCAGATACGGTCACGTCAACCTGGAGCGTAAGTACGTCAACCAGTACGTCAACCTGCCTTATCCCTCCGAGGAAGAAATACGGGGCATCTTGAGCCTGACCGACAAAAAGCGCCCGGACGACGAGCTTAACTGCGGCGCCTGCGGCTACAGCACCTGCCGCGAAAAGGCGGTGGCGGTCTACCGGGGCCTGGCCGAGAGCGATATGTGCTGGCCATTCCTGGTCAAGCGCCTTAAAGCGACCCAGGAACAGCTCATCCAGGCGGAAAAGCTGACCTCGCTGGGCCAGATGGCCGGGGCTATTGCCCACGAGTTGAATAACCCGCTGGCCGGCGTCCTGGTGTATACCAAGCTCATTTCCAAGAAAGTGTCCGGTGATACCTTCTCAAAAGAAGAGGCGGTGAGCCAGCTTGCCAAGATTGAGGCCGAGGTAAACCGCAGTTCCCGCATCATCCGCAACCTGCTCGACTTCGCCCGCCAGTCCGAGCCAATGTCACGGCTCCTCGATATCAACGATGTCTTGGAGCAGTCGCTGGCGCTGGTCGGCCATCAGGCGCAGATGCAGAAGGTCGAGGTTGTTAAGGAGTTCAGCCCGGTCAGCCTGATTGTCCTGGCCGACTTCGACCAACTCCGTCAGGTCTTCACTAATCTGATACTGAACGGTATCCAGGCCATGCCTAATGGTGGGAGAATGACCCTGCGTACTTCAGTCGTCACCGAGGATGATATCGGTGGCAAGAAAAAGGACTGGGTGAAGGTAGATATCTCGGACACCGGTGTTGGCATCCCGAAAGAGAACATGCGCAAGCTGTTTACTCCGTTCTTCACCACTAAAGAGCGGGGCAAGGGGGTTGGGCTGGGATTGGCCGTAGTACACGGCATTATCGAGCGGCACAGGGGACAGATTAAGGTCGATAGCGAGGTAGGCAAGGGTACTACCTTCAGCGTCTATCTGGAGGCAAGGCGTGAACCGGCCCGTTAAGGTACTGGTCGTTGACGATGAGGCCAGCATCCGTGAATCTCTGCAGGAGTGGCTAAAGGGTATTGGCTATGATGTCGCTATTGCCGAGGATGGCGCCAGGGCGCTGGAACTGGCCGCGCGGGACGAGCCGGACGTCGTCATCGCCGACCTGGTCATGCCCGGCATAGACGGCATTGAGTTGACCCGGCGGCTTAAAGACTCCTGCCCCGATGCCGATGTCATTGTCGTCACTGCCTTCGCCAGCGTTGCCACCGCCATTGAGGCCATCAAGCAGGGCGCTTACGACTACGTGGAGAAGCCGTTCTGCCCGGAGCGGCTGGAGCTGGTCATCAAGAAGGTCATCGAGCACCAGCAGGTGGTAAAGGAGAACCTTTCCCTCCGGCAGAAGCTCGATAGCCAGTACCGTTTCGAGAACATCATTGCCAAGAGCCACCGCATGCAGCAGGTCTTTGAGGTGGTCAGGGTGGTGGCCAAGAGCAACGCTACTGTCCTCATCACCGGCGATAGCGGCACCGGCAAGGAATTGATCGCCCGGGCTGTTCATAATCTCAGTCTGCGGCGGGGCAAACCGTTCGTGGCGGTAAGCTGTGCCGCTCTGCCGGAAAGCCTGCTTGAGAGCGCGCTTTTCGGGCACGAACGAGGAGCTTTCACCGGCGCTACCAGTCAGAAGAAAGGTAAGTTTGAATTCGCCCACGGCGGGACGCTGTTTCTTGATGAGATTGGGGATATCAGCCCCAACGTACAGGTGCACCTTTTGCGGGTCATCGAGGAAAAAGAGTTTACCCGGGTCGGCGGCAACGAGCCAATCAAGGTGGACGTACGCCTTATCTCCGCCACTAATAAAGACCTTAAGAAGGCTATGGAGGAGGGAAAGTTCCGGGAGGATCTGTTCTACCGCCTGAACGTAGTCGGCATTCACCTGCCGCCGCTCCGGGAGCGCAAGGAAGACATTCCGCCGCTATCGGAGTACTTTCTCCGCAAGTTCGCCATGGAGAACCACAAAGACATTAAGGACTTTACTCCGGAGGCACGGGAACTGCTTCTTAAATATGAATGGCCCGGCAACATCCGCGAGCTTGAGAACGCTATCGAACGGGCGGTTATCCTGTCCCGGGGCGAGTTTATTACTCCGGCCGAATTTCCAGGCATCGGCGTCACTGCCGCTTCCGCCTCCTCCCTCGCGGGCAAAAACCTCCGGGAGGTGGAGAAGGAGTGCATTACCTCTACCCTGCGCCAGACCGGCGGCAATGTCTCCGAGGCCGCCCGGATACTGGGCATCACCCGCATGACCCTCTATAACAAGCTCAAGGAATACGGTCTGTCAGTAAATAAGACAGACAAGACCTGACTAATTTCTTTACATCTCCCGCCATGTCATTCTGAGGCCGTGATAAGGCAGGCCGAGGAATCTGGTGGTGGGGATGGGCCTCCATAAATAACCCTTTTGGAAAGCTCGAAGGGCCTGCCCTTCGAAAAATCCCCCCTGTCGGGTGTTTAAGAGGGCGTGACCTTCCCCCCTTTTTAGTATCACCGCCAATTAGAGTCCAGCGCCCACCGCTACGAATTCCTTCGGGGTCAGTCCGCCAAGAGAGCTGTGAGGCCTGACCCCATTATAGTCCATCCGCCAGGCT